>NZ_JBQDCO010000005.1:0-115234 GCF_052091845.1 Marinobacter sp.
TTGATGCGGCCAACCCCAATGCAGAAAACCGCACTGGCCACATTATTCGCTGGAGCGAGTCAGAAAATGACTATGCCGCCACGGCGTTTCAATGGGATATTTTTGTGTTTGCCGGGGAGCAGGGCACAGAAACGGTCGCGGATGGCGCGGTTGTTGTGTCTTTGACTGACGACAACATCTTCAACAGCCCGGATGGCCTATGGTTTGATTACAATGGCCGCCTCTGGATCCAGACAGATGGCTCTGATGCACCACCGTATCAGAACAACATGATGCTCGCGGCCAACCCCGAAACCCGGGATATCAGGCGATTCTTCGTGGGGCCACAGGGGTGTGAGGTGACAGGCGTGGTTACCACTCCTGATGTGACAACCATGTTTGTGAATATTCAACACCCGGCTAAAGACTGGCCTTTTGGCAACGAGGGTGATCACCCTCGGGATGCAACCGTTATCGTTACCCGTGACGACAATGGCGTGATTGGCGCCTAAGCGAAAGCCTGGCTACTCAGAAAACCGTAAACCTGCAGGCCTGATCAGAACAGTCTGCCGGGTTTGCGGTTTTTTTTGTTTAAGAAGCGCTTAATCTGGCCGTTACGTTTAGTAAGTTAACTAAAGTATGAGCTATTAAACCGGTTCAATTCTTTAGTCTCTACCTTGGCGGTATAACCGTGTAGCTACCAGACATAATAAAAACTACGAGCAAAAATGATAACAACGATGAGGTGTTTATGGGGTTGCTTAACCGTGTAACGATAGTTTGGGAGGCCGCAATCGCGACTGTTCTTGCGGTTGCCAGCGTGCTGGTGGCGCCGTTGTTAGGCCTCGATTCAGCATCTTTCTTAGTCGGATTGATTATTGGCCTCGTTGCTGCAGGCACGTTTTTAATTGTGAGAGTTTTGGAGCCTGTTGAACGTGGGCTTGATGGGCTAAACGATGGCACGTTTGAGCCAAACAACCCTCTGCGATTTCGGTGTGAGCAGTTGCTTGCAGATGCCCAATCGGGCCGGGCGCTGGTAAAGGCGCTTTCTGGCAGTGCTGATAAAAATGCTATATCTGCCGCGCAGGTTTCTTTTGCTGCAGATCAGCTCAAGCTGCAGCTGGATCTACAAGTGCAAGAGACATGGCCTTGCAAAACCGGCAAGCGAGTATCGAGGGGCGCCAAGCGCTTACCACCGCGATTGATAGCATTCGCGTGGTGCACCAGCAATCCGGTGAAAACCTGCGTTTGATCCAAGAACTTAACGATAAGTCCAACAAAATTCAGGGTGTAACCACCACCATTCAAAGCATTGCGGAGCAAACCAATCTGTTGGCGCTCAATGCGGCCATTGAAGCTGCCCGTGCAGGTGATCAAGGGCGTGGTTTTGCGGTGGTTGCGGATGAAGTGCGGCAACTGGCTGGGCGCACCGCTCAGGCGACTGGCGAAGTGGCCGAAACGCTGCAGGAGATTCGTTCGGATACCGCGTTGATTGTGACTCGTATTGAAGACCTTGCACGCAGTGTTGAGGAAGGGCTTGCCTCGGTAGAAACCGTTGGCGAACGACTGGATCAGATACGGGATCAGTCCGACCGTGTTCAACAGCAGGTTGCCCGTATTGCCGAGATTGATCAGAATAACGAGCTTAGCCTGGCCCATGTGTTTTCTGCTATTGAGACCGTGCGCGACCATATCTCCGAAAGCGATACCAGTGTTGTTTCGCTGGCAGAGCAGGCGGCCACCCTCATGGAGCTTGCGGAAGTGGCCAATGCGGCGTTCGCGTTGAATAGTGGTTCCAGTTATCACCGATTCTTCTACGATCAGGCTCGCGCTGGTGCAGAACAGATTGGTCAGGTTTTTGGTCAGGCCATTCGGGATGGCAAGCTGAATGAAAATGCCTTGTTCGATAAATCACGAAAGCCTATCCCCAATACCCAACCAGCTAAGTATTCAAGCAGTTTTGATTCGTTTACTGATCAGTGTTTGCCTGTGGTTCAGGAAAAGGTGAAGAGTTCGCATCCGTCTCTGGTGTTTGCCATTGTGGCGGCCCCAGATGGATATATTCCGACGCACAATCAGGAGTTTGCTCACCTGCCTACCGGCGATTCTCAGACGGACCTGGTGCGCAGCCGCAGTAAGCGACTCTTTAATGATCGCACGGGAATCCGCTGCGGAAGCCATACAGAAGACATGTTGTTGCAAACTTACCGACGTGACACGGGCGAAATAATGCACGATCTTTCCGTTCCGGTTTATGTAAATGGCAGGCATTGGGGTGGTTCAGGCTAGGGTACCGTCCGGACAATTCCTGATCGTGCTAGCGGGAAATTAACGCAAAGGCCTGTGTTAAACTTCTAGTTCACACTGAAAAAGGAGATGTGCCTTGGCTGACTCGGAATTCATTCCCGCCGACGCGAAAGCGAATGAGGTGTCACACCGCTCCGATTCCGCCCGCAACTTGGCGGTGGTGGTTTATATCCTTCAGGGGTTATCGTTTTTCCTGGGAGGCATAACCGGGTTGGTTGGCGTGATTATCAATTACGTAAAGCAGGACGATGTTCGCGGCACCTGGGTTGAGCCGCACTTTCGTTGGCAGATCCGCACCTTCTGGATTGGGCTGTTATGGACGGTTATCGGTGTTGTGACCACCTTTCTGATTATTGGGTGGTTCATTCTTCTGGGCATCGCGATCTGGTTGATCTACCGTATTGTAAAAGGTGCCCTGGCACTGAATGATGGCAAGGCACCTATCTGACATATTTGTCCGAGGACTGGCGTGTCAGTCTTCGGTGACTTCTTTTAGCCGGAGGGCGCTGAACATGCCGGCCATTCCCATCAAACCGAGTACCAGAATAACAGCGGCGTCTGATATCAGGGATATCAGGGCCGTGAAGCCCCCGGTAGCAAGAAGCAGAAAACCGATCACCGTATTACTAACCGCAGTATAGTCTGTTCGTTTATTGCCGCCTGCCATATCAACCAGATACGTTTTGCGGCCAAGCCTTACGCCCGCATGGGCAATGCTCAGCACAAAAAACGCCAGCGGATAAAACCAGCCATTACCAATGCCCGCACCGGCAAAGAGTGCCGTAAGCCCTATAACCAGGCACACACCGCTGGCAATAGCTGCGCCACGAATCATTACCCGGCGGCTGGATACATCGGCCATCCAACCCCACACACTGGCAGACACTGAGCTGGCCAGGCTACTTGCCAGTAGAAACACCCCCAACATCCAGCTGGCATCCGACTCCTTTTGTGCCAAAACCACAAAATAAGGCGAGGCCAGAGCAGAACAAAGCAGCAATGCGCGGGTGATCACGAAGTTGCGAAATGGCGCGTCATCACGGAGTAATGACAGGCTTTTGAAGGCTTCTGTCATGGCATTGCCACCACCCCCGGTTTCGCCCTCATACTCCTTTACGCCTGCAAACAGGAAACCGGCAATAACCCAGAGTGCAGCCGCCAACAGAAGCAACAGGCTGTAAAAGGCGAGAGTGGGCTCACCGCGATTCCAGAACAGCAAAACCGTCAGGGCCACCGTGGCGGTGCCGCCAATGGTGGATGCAAGGCCAGAGAGTCTGCCCCGGCGAGTCTTTGGCACGCATTTTCCCTGTACGTCTTTCATGGCCACAGAACAAAAACCCCGTGACAGGGAAAACAAGATCAGAGCACCAATGAGGCCACCACCCGCGCTATAGCCTTCCAAAAACCAGACGCATGCTGCCATGGCAGCCACACTCACAGCCTGGCCAAAACTACCCAAGGTCCAGAACCATTTGCGTACCGGTTTGCGGCGAACCCAGGCTGCGATCACCATCTGCGGCACCATGGAGCCGGATTCCCGAATGGGGACAAGCCAGGCCACCAGGGCCGGTGCTCCTATGGCGCTCATCAGCCATGCCAGCACGGTTTTCGGGCTGATCAGAAGGTCGCCCAGCTTGGTGAGTACGTTGGCTGCAAGGATCAGAAAGAAATTTCGCGGTACCACCTGGCAGGCGTCTGCAGGGATATCTTTGCAAACCCTGGCATCTTCTTCGTTGGCAATCAGGCTGTAGAGCCGGTCAGCCGAGCGCCCGAGCGTGCCGGTTTGTGCATCGATATGTTTTTCAGACAAGGTGGTGATCCCATTGCACGGGCATGTTGGCGATTTCGGTGGCGGGCTGCCCTCTACCCAGGCGAACCAGTCGACCCCGCCCGGATGACACTAGAAAGTCTCCACCAGCCAAAGCTTCTACCCCGGCACAGTCCGCTATAGAAGCTTTTTCAACCACTTTCCCAGAGCGACTGTTGAAGATCAGTGCGGTGCCGCCAACAGGTGAGGCAATGGCAACCAGATCGTTTTCCGGGTGGGCGATAATGCTGGCGATATAATTGCCCAGTTCCCGGTGCACAGGCTCACCAAGATCGATCTCTTCGTAGTGCCCGTTGCGATAGCGCGCAACCAGCGGCGGCCGTTCATGGGCCGGCCCCTGGTATTGGTAGGCCGCATAAATGGTGCCATCGGGTGAAACGTCCACATGCCGGGTACTGAGTTGGTGATGGGAGGGGCGGAATTGGCCGAGAGCCTCACCCGACAGCCTGTCCACAAGAACCAGTGCAGGTTTCATGGTATCCAGGTTGAGCTTGATGCGATCGTAATCCGGGTGGGTGAGGATGCCCCCCAGGCCGACGATCAGGGTTTGGCCATCCGGGTGCAGCGTGAGTTGGTGCGGCCCTACGCCGTTCAGCTCAAAGGTGTTTACTCGCTGGTAAAGGTTGTGGCTGTCGTAAACCGCAATAATACCTTCTCCCGGTTCGTAGCGACTGGCCGTGGCATAAAGAAACCGGCCGTCCGGTGAGAACACGCCATGGCCAACAAAGTGCTCACCGTCTGCAGCCTTTATGCGATACAGGCGCTCGCCGGTTTCGCTGTTGAGCACGTAGAACGACCAGCCAGGCCTGCGTTCAAAGAAAAGCACTTCGGCCGTACCCGGTCGATTGCAGCCACTGTGGCAACGAGTGTCGACCGGCGATTGCCATAGCATTTTACCGTCTGGCGCAATGGCGCCCACCCCAAAGCGGTCACCGGGCAGGCCAATGGCGCCGGTATATTGCTGCAGGCCATCGCTACCGGCTTTGCGGGGCAGCATGCTGCACCCGGTGAGCGTGGCCGCTGCACTGCCGGCCAGGGCTGCTTTGATGAGGCTTCTGCGAGTCAGCTCGGGCATGGGCCTGTTCCTCAATCTCCATCACTGGAATTAAAACCGCGCACCACGCCCAGTTCAACAGCAGCCCGGTCATTGACCAGTGCTGTCAGTTGCGAAACATGCACATAAAGGCTTTGCAGCATTCGGAACTTGCTGTCATCTGCCAGTAGAGGCGCCATTGGGCGATTGAGTTCAGGGAACTTGGCGCGCACGTCTTCAACTTGCTCTTTTATACGAGCTGCAAGGTCATTCTGGCCATTATCGGTGAGCAGTTTGGAAAAAGCCGGAAAAAACTGCTGTTGAAATCCTTGCACGGTCGCATTCGCCGCCGCCAGGCTGGCGCCGCTACGCCAGGCATCCGCGCGGTATACATTGCGTTTGCTGTTGCCCCGCAGGCCCATGGGCGTCGCAAGACGGCGTTCTTCAAGAAGTTCCAGTCCGGTCATTGCCGCACGCACAGTAGTATCTGTGTATTGATCATTGTCTACATAGGCGCTTTTAAACTCGCTCCAGTCATTGGTCAGAGCCTCAGCGTTATCAGCAATGTGGTTTGTCACGCTTACCAATAGCTGACAACTGCGGTCAGCCGGCAGGGCTCTGCCCCCTTCGCCAAATGCCTGATCGTGCAGCAGGTATTCCACCATGGGAAAGCCCTGAACCGCTACGCCGGATTCGTTGATTTTTTCGGCGGTTATCGCCCCTTCATCTTTAAGCAAGTAAGCGGCTTTGCGTGCTACCAGATTTTTGGGGTCAGGCCAGAACTGGAACTGCCAGGCCCTGTTTGCTTGTTCAACCGGACCAAAATCTACAAAACGGACCTTCTGCCAGGCGAGGAATGCATCCAGCCACGCTTGCTTCGTCTGTTCAAGCCCCTCAGCAGAGGGTGTATCACAATATGCCCCGGCCTGGCTTGCCAGTGTTCGGGTTTGGCTGGCCAGAGCCTGATAACCGGTTTGAATGTCGCTATGCCAGCGTGCCCGATAGTCAGCGTTATTAACGTCGGCTGCCATCAGGGGAGACGCAGCCAGTGATGAGGCCAGGCAGATAGAAAGTGTCAGTCGCTGCATATAGAGGTCCGTTAAAGTGAGTTCAGGAAGTCGAGCAGGGCCTGGCGGTTGTCGGCACCGAATTGGCTAAAGCGAGCCACCGCAGGAGCGGCTTCGCCACCGTGCCAGAGAATGGCTTCCTCCAGAGTGCGTGCCCGGCCGTCATGCAAAAAGCCGGCTTGCGGGTTAACGGTTTGCGTCAGGCCAATACCCCAAAGCGGTGCGGTGCGCCACTCGTTGCCATTGGCCAAAAACTCGTCACGACCATCAGCCAGGGCCGGCCCCATATCGTGCAACAGCAGATCGGTGTAAGGCCAGATGGTCTGGTTGCTCAGGTCCGGGCGATCCTCGTCGCTTCCGGTGACGTGTCTGGGTGTATGGCACGCGGCGCAACCGGTTTCATTAAACAATCGGGCACCTTTTTGCACCGGCGGAGCATTCATGTCGCGCCTTGCCGGAACGGCGAGACTTTTAGAGTAGAAGGTGACAAAGTTCGCAATTTTATCACTAATCTCAGGGTCGCCACCCTCCGGGAACTGGTTGCATTTTTGTTCCGGCGTACAGTCGGTGGTGGGGTGCAGGCTGGATGTGAGCCCCATGTCGCCGGCAAATGCGCCCATGCTTTGTTGCCGCACGTTAGGTTCTACCGCCTTCCAGCCAAAACGACCGGGTGCTGGTTGCTGAGTCGCCATGTCCCAAACCTGATTGAGTTTTCCGGAAACGCCATCATTATTTGTGTCTTGCGGATCGGCCACTGCTTCGAGGTCGGCAATCGGGATTGTCTCCAGCAGTCCTACGCCTATCATCGGTGGCGCGACCCGGGGCGAAATCAGAAGGTTGTCGGGTAGAGGGCCGTAGTTCGGGTTCTCGATGCGGTATACAGGCTCGCGCAACTCTACCTTGTTGCCGTTTGCATAGGTTTTGGTCACGGTTTTCCATGTCAGCACCAGGTCGGCTTCTGGCTTGGCGGCGGGCAGTGCAGCGGTTTGCAGCTGACTACCATATACCGGGGCGGGCTTGAAACCGTGGGTGCGCAGAATCTCCGCGTCTGCGTCCGGGTCCGCCGGAACGGCCAAGCGCAAGAATAGCGATACTGGCCGTTCAACATCGCTGGGCGGGTGTCCGCGACCATCTTTAATATGGCAACCCTGGCAAGAATTGGTGTTGAACAGTGGGCCCAGGCCGTCCCGTGCTGTAGTGCTGGCGGGCGCCTCAACCCAGGGGTTGCGGAAAAAACTGTTACCCACGCTGAAATCCAGGCGTTTGGTCATCGAAAGGTTGCCCTGGGGCAGAGAGTAAGCGTTGGTGTTCGGTTGCTCAACTGTGCCATCGCCTCCGGTATCAGGTGTGTCCTGCAGCGGAAAGCCGGCATGGGTCTCAGCGTGAACTTGCAAGCCACCACAAAGAAGCAGTGGCAACAGCGCTGCCATGAGTCGTTTTGGGGTCATGAATTCTTACCACAAAAATGAATAAGCCATGGAAAATCCGCTCTTTTCAAAGCAGGCTTTCCATGGCTTTTTCTTATTCCATTAACACCGGGGAGCCTCAGCTCCCCGGGAATTGTCTGTCTCTAACGTGCTATCAGAAAGCGTGACCGGCATCGTCTGGAGACAGGGCCTCGAGGCCCAACTGACGGGCGGCTTTCTCGATGGAGCCTGTTTGCTCAACCAGGGCCATAATCGCGCCATTTACGATGGTTGCGCCTTCTGCGTTGCCCGGTGCAATCATCATATCAAAAGGCACGGGGTTCTGCCTTGATTCTGCCTTGCTTTGCATCACGCCCAGAGCTTCCATGGATGCATCCAGCTGCGCATTCAGGTTGGCATCCAGCTCAGGATTCTTCTGTGCCACCAGGTCCGACAGTGAAGGACCGGATACCAGGCTGCCATCGACACGGCGGTAGGTACCGGTATAGATGTTCTGAATGCCCTGGCCGTTGTAGTAATGCGAGTTGTGAGTATTGTCACTGAAGCAGTCGTGCTCGTCTTCGTAGGAGTTGGCTTCCAGAGCCACTTTCATACGCTCGCCGGCCAGCTCGCCCAGCGACAGGGAGCCCATGCCAAACAGCATCTTCTGCACACCTTCGTCGGCACTGGCACTCACCAGTTGGCTACGATAGTTGTCAGAGTTATCAGCTGCCCATTGGTCAACCATCCATTCCAGGTCGGTTACCAGCAGGTCGGTGACGGCATCAAGGTAGTCCGCCCGGCGATCGCAGTTGCCATTGGTGCAGTCGGTGCCGGTGGCATAGTCGGTTACCGGGCGCTCGCCGTTGCCCTGTTCAAAGCCGTGCAGATCCTGACCCCAGAGCAAAAACTCGACCGCGTGGTAACCGGTGGCTACGTTTGCTTCCGAGCCGCCAATTTCGTTCAGGTTGGCCAGCAGTTCCGGGCTCAGGCTGGTAACATCAATCGTCTCGCCGCCCACGTTAACGCTTTTGCTGCCAACGATGTTTGCGGTTGCGCCTGCGTTACCCAGTTCGTATTGGTAGTCATCCGCTTGCACGTAATCGATCAGGCCCTCATCCAGCGGCCAGGCGTTCAACTGGCCTTCCCAGTCGTCCACAATGGCGTTACCAAAGCGAAACACTTCTGTTTGCTGATAGGGCACACGCGCTGCAAGCCAGGCTTCTTTGGCGGCCTTCAGGTTGGCCTCTGTTGGACTGGCCAGCAGGCGGTCTGTGGCTTCATTCAGAGCCTGTGCGGTGATCAGTGCGTCCTCATAACCGGCGTGGGCCAGGTCGGCATAATGAGCGACAACCGCTGCTTTGGTGGCGGGTTGTGAGGTGGCTGAGTCTGACGGGTTAGTGTTGGCACAGCCAGCGCTCATGGCAGCGGCGACAGTGAGTGCCAGAGGGGCCGGTCGAAACATTGCTTTCATTGAGAACTCCGGAAATCAGGAAGCGATTATAGTAATGGGATGTATTATCATTCGTAATTATGTTGGCTAAAGAGCTCCAATGCAAGAATGCATAGCGCGATGGCGCACACCTGCCTGCATTAACCGGGCGTCATTATATTTAATAATGAGAATCATTTGCAAATGCCAAATGTAATGCTAAATTTCGCTCTGAGTTATTTTAAATTCGGGGAAAGGCGTATGAGTGAATCGGTGGTTCGGCTTGCAGGCTCTTCAAAAACTGTCTTCTCGGCTTGGCAGTCACTTCGTAAATCGGCTGAGAAAAACAATGTATGTGGCGGGAGTAACGAGAATAAGAACGTCAACCAGCCATCATCCTCAGGTGGCTGTTCTCATTGATGCTGGCCGTGAAGGCTTGATCTCTTGCACTGAAAGGGCTCGCTCGGGCTTAATGGTTCCTGTTGCCAGGGAGCCAATTTATGCTGAGTTACCTCCATGCTTTCCATGCTGGAAATTTCGCTGATGTTCAGAAACATGCAGCGCTAACGCTTGCTCTTTCCATGATGCGGGCAAAGCCATCAGCCATTGCCTGTTTTGATACCCACGCCGGTAGCGCGATTTACAATCTCGATAGCGAGCGTGCCCGGAAAACCGCTGAAGCGGACGCGGGCATTCAAAAGCTGTGGGCGCACCGGAGCGGCTTGCATTCCAGGGACTGGCAGGCCGTTATTCAGTTGTTGTCGCAGTTTAACGCCGGTGAAGGGCCGCTGTCGGTTTATCCCGGTTCTCCTGCCTGGATTGGTCAATGTTTACGCCCGGGTGATTCGTTGACAGCCTTTGAGTTACACCCAGCTGAGAATAATCAACTGGTCGATTGGGCAAAAGAACAAACAGTGCGTGTAAAGCACGAAGACGGTCTGAAGGGTTTTTTGAAGCAGCTGCCGCCCAGGCAGCCCAGGCTGATGGCGCTGATTGATCCCTCCTATGAGGTTAAAACGGAATATCTTGATGTTGCCCAAACCTTGCAGAAAGCCTGGCAAAAGTGTCGCCACGGAGTTTACCTTGTTTGGTACCCCATCCTGACAAGCGGCGTGCAAGACACTTTGAAGCAGGCGTTAAAGGAAAGCCCCCTGCGCAAAGTGTGGTGTAGTGAAGTACACCTGGACACACCTCCGGAAAGAGGTATGACAGGTTCAGGAATGTTAGTGGTCAACCCTCCATGGGGGTTTGATGACCGCTTTGCCACTATGATGGAAGACATTGCCACAGAGCAAGTGCTGGGCTTCTCGCACGAACATGGCTGGTTGATACCAGAATGAAAAATAAGACTAACGAACATGAGGCGGATCCCTGTCTTCCGGGCGGACTGTTGCCGGTTGAGCAATGGGCGTTGCCGCAAACATCCGTGCATCGATCACTCAAGGATGCCATTGGTCACGTTCTCAAGCAGTTGCGTGCAGGGGTGTCCCAGGCTGAAGAGCCTTTTGAAAGCATGGATCAACTGCCAGAGCTATCTACTATCCAGAAGAAGCGGCTGGTGCCGGAACCCGACCACTCTGGCCGGGCTGCAGCCATTGCATACAGCTTGAATACCGCACGCTCTGAGGGAGTGCTCATCCGGGAAGTTGCCTGCCTGGTGGCCCCACCTTTTTCGGGCGTGGAACAGGCGCTCGCTCACTTTTCGCAATCCGGTCAGCAAAGTGTGAGAGAAGCTGGCGGCGAAGCATGGCGGCGCATTCGGCCGCCGGATACCCTATTGCTTGACGCCCGGGCAGCGAGTGAATGGTGGGATAAGCAGGACTTGTCTCTGCCATGGGTGATTCCCGAGCTTTCGAATTTTTGGCTTCGGCATATTTCGGGCCTGGCATTGGTTAAAGAGTTGTTTCGCCGGATCGCAAGTGGCGAGGCAGGTGCAGGAATTGTGGGGTGCTCTAGCTGGTGCTGGCAATACTGGGGACACTACCTTGAGAATGCCCAGATGTCGCCCATGACACCAGCACCCATGGAGTCGGAGCGGCTGGGGGCCTGGTTTACACACCTTGCGTCGGGTAGTGATGGGGTCTCTTTGGTCGCCAGAATGGCGGTTGATGGCTCTTACGTATTGCCGTTACCCGAAACAGCGGATGCGAAAAAAGAGCAGGGTACCAGGAAACGTAAACACAGCACCTTCTTGCGCGATTTGGCTGCCACTTCCCGTGGTAACCCCGGCGTGGCGTTGGCTATCTGGCAAAGAGCTTTGCGGGCGCGGCCAGATGATGACGCCAGCGTGGATGAAGCAGACGAAAAAGCAAAAAGGCAGAGCCGAACGGCAGATTGCTGGGTTGTGCCCCTGGAGCAATTGAACCTGCCGACCATGCCCCAGAGTCAGGAAAGCATTACAGGTTTTGTGCTTCACGGATTGTTATTGCACAACGGTCTTGATGCAGCCTTGTTGGAGGCTGTCACCGGTGTTTGCTATCACCAGTTAAGCCATGTGTTGTCTCGCCTGCAGCGCGCCGAGCTGGTGGTTTATGATCAGTCTGATGAACGCTGGCAGGTAACCGCTATTGGTTACCCCACGGTCAGACGTCACCTGCAGAGCTGGGGATTCCCGGTAGATCAATTTTAGGAGCCAGCTATGATGGATGATCTTGGCGTTAAGGAGGCCTTTGCTTCTATCACGGGGCAGGCGCTGCTGAAGGCGCTGCTTGTTATTGTCATTGCCTCGTTGGTCACTGTGGTTATTCAGAAAGTGTTTCCCCGGTTTGCAGAAAAACTGGGTGGCAAGCCTCGGTTGTATTTACTGGCCTCTGTCCCTTTGCTTCGCCTGCTGATTATTTTGGGCACCATTGTGGCTGTGGTACCAATATTGGTCGAGCCTTCGTTCGAGAACATGGTGGCCATATTCGGCGCCCTGGCTTTGGCTTTGGGGTTTGCTTTCAAGGATTACGCCAATAGCCTGATCGCGGGCATTGTTACCCTTTACGAAATGCCCTACAGACCTGGTGACTGGATTGAGGTGGATGGCCAGTATGGCGAGGTGAGAGCAATAGACGCCCGTGCGGCCGAGATTGTTACGCCCGATGACACAGTTGTGATTATCCCCCACAATAAGTTGTGGAACTCGTTGATTGCCAACGATAACGATGGCACTGACAACCTTATGTGTGTGGTCGATTTTCATCTCGAGGCAAATCACGATGTTGGCCAGGTCAGGGAACTGCTTCGGGATGTGGCGTTTACCAGCCCGCGCACAAAAACCTGGCAGCCTGTGGTGGTGATTGTGTTTAACAAGCCATGGGGCATGCACTATCGACTGAAGGCTTATCCGTTTGACCCCAAGGAGCAGTTTCAGTTTATTTCCGAGCTGACGGCTCGTGGTTCCACCGAACTGGCTCGCCAGAATGTGAGGTTTGTGTCGGCGCCGGTCGCGGTGAACTGATCCGAAGTTGGCTGTGCCCATTTACAACTTTGGGATTCCAGCCACACTGGCACAATGGGCCGGTAGCGTTTTTCGGCATTTTCGGCCAACGAGACTACAGGAGTCGCATAATGGGTTTGTTACAAAACGGGAAGTGGGTGGATCAATGGTACGACACCGGCAAAAGCGGCGGTGAGTTTCAACGGCAGAGCAGTCGGTTCAGAAGTTGGCTGACACCCGGTGGCAGCGCTGGTCCAAATGGCGAACCCGGCTTCAAGGCCGAGAAAGGCCGCTACCATTTGTATGTTTCCCTGGCCTGTCCCTGGGCACACCGCGCGCTGATTTTTCGAAAGATAAAGCAACTGCAGGATTATATCGATGTCACCGTGGTCGACCCGGTGATGCTGGAAAATGGCTGGGAGATGAGCGATCCGCTTTACGGTCTGGACTTTCTTTATCAGCTGTATTTAAAAGCGGATCCTGGATACGAGGGCCGTGTAACGGTGCCGGCATTATGGGACAAGCAAACACAGACCATTGTCAGCAATGAGTCTTCAGAGATTATCCGTATGTTCAATACGGCGTTTAATCATTTAACGGGCAACACCACAGATTACTACCCTGATGCGTTACGCGGGCAGATCGATGCCCTGAATGACCGTATTTACGACACCATTAACAATGGCGTCTACCGGGCCGGTTTCGCCACCACTCAAGAGGCTTATGAAAAGGCCTACCATAGCCTGTTCGATTCGCTGGACTGGGTCGAGAGCATACTATCCCGGCAGCGCTACCTGGCGGGGAACCAAATGACGGAAGCTGACTGGCGCCTGTTTACCACCTTGATCCGTTTCGATGCTGTCTATTTTGGCCACTTTAAAACCAATCGTCAGTTATTGGCTGACTATCCCGCCATTAGTGGTTATGTACGTGAGTTGTACCAGGTGCCAGGCGTGGCTGACACTGTCAGCTTTGAACATATCAAGACGCACTATTATGCCAGTCACCTTATGATCAATCCCACCGGAATAATTCCCGTGGGGCCAATTCAGGATTTTACCACTGCCCATGGCCGGGAAGGGGTTGGAGGGAGCCCGCATTAAAAGACGTTACCGGTTCCAGTGTCTAACGCCTGAGTAGAGAAGGTTATAAAGAACAAACCCCGCATTAGCGGGGTTTGTATTTACTCTGCCTGTAACTTGAAGCAGATTACATCAACGCATCAATGCGGTTACGCACCTTTGGCTCGCTGCTGTAGGCGGTGGCAATAGCGTTGTAGGTCGGGATGTCCATTTTTTCATCCTCGATCACTGACACCATCTCATCGTTGGCTTTCATCTGCAGTTCCTGCGCCTTTTCCTGAGAGTCAGCCCCCTCAATTTTTTCAATGTATTCTTCCCGCACCTCTGCGATGCCTTCCTGAGCGCTGATGAACTGTTTCAGCTCGGCGTCGGAATAGTTGGTATTTTGGGTGCCTGCTGCGGCCGGGTTGGAGTACCCGCTGCTATCGCCGGTGGTCGCCGGGCTCTGTTGATTCTGTTGCGCCATGGCTGGGGCAGCGGCAAGCAGGGCAATGGATGCAGTGATAGATACAAGTAGCTTGTTCATAATCATTCTCTCCTGTTTCATTTTCAGTCAACAAGTAGCTTTCAAGTGCTGTGCCAAGTTTGACTTTTTTGTTTTTATCAACAAAAACAAAAGGTTGAGATTTTTATCGGTTAATCTCAAGTAATGAGGGTTGAGGCGAAATGCCACATGTGGCAAAAGAGTGTGGCATTTATGCTGCTGGAGGCAGAATGAAACCTTCTTTGAGAAACGCAGGGCAAGTTATCGGGTCGATACAGCTCACCCTGGTACTGAGTATTGTTGTTCCGTTGCTGGTTATCAGTGGGTTTGCCATATATTTGGGTTTTGGGGCTGTCGAACGCGCGTTGAATGATCGCTTGCAGGAAGACCTGGAGCTGGTGGCCAGGGCCGCCAGTGGGCCACTTTCCCGCGCCATGCAGGACAAAGACGAACTGGTGGTTGGCGACTCTCTGAAATCAATTTTTCGAATTGGTCGCGTTTCCGGCGCATCCGTATTCGATAAAGATGGCGACAGGATTGCCAGTCTGGGGCTTGCCGACACAGATGTGGGAAACAGCGCCAGTGCTGAGCAGGTTATCAATAGTGGTGAGCTTGGAGGGGCCTTTCGCAGAGTCGACGGCCAGTCTGTCTTCTCCCATTTTACGCCTCTGGTGGCTAACGACGGGCGGATACAAGGGCTGTTGCAAATCACCCGGAGGCGCAGTGATTTTCACGAACTGCTGGCTTCAAGCCGTTTGTGGGCGGTGTCTATTTGGTCGGCGTTGGCGATAACCGTCATTTTGGTGGTGGTACTTGGGCATTATGGCGTGGTTGGCCGCCATGTGAGCCGGTTGCTGAGCACTATGGATGCGCTGGCGCCCGGGCATTGGCGACTTGATGCCAAACCATCCGGCCCCCGTGAACTGCGAAAGATATACGGTGGCGTACGGGACATGGGCGAGCGCATGGCCCATGCCGAAGAAGAAATAAAACAGCGTGTGGAAAAAGAACGCCAACTTGCGGAACGCCTGGAATATCAGGAAAAAATAGCGATGATCGGCCGTGTGGCAGGGGGCGTGGCTCACGAGCTCGGCGCGCCGTTGAACGTGATTCAGGGGCGCGCAAACATACTGGCACGTCATGAGCTCACGGCAGAGCAGCGCCGACAACTCGATGACATTGGCTACCAGGTAGGTCGCATGACCACCATTATCCAGCAGCTTTTGGACTGTTTCCGGCATGTGCCGGATTCAAGGCGGCCGGTCAGTCTCGATGCTGTTCTCGCAAACGTGCTGGACCGTGCCGCAGAGGATAGAAAATGTCGCGGAAAGCGCTTGTTGAGCGCAGGGCTGGAGGCTAATGCCCGGGTTAGGGCAGAGCCGGTGAGATTGGAGTTGGCGTGTCTTAACGTGGTGCGAAATGCCTGCCAGGCGGCACTCTCTGAGGTCATGTTGTCGCTGCACCGTAACCAGGGTGAATGGGAAGTGCGGATTGACGACGACGGTCCCGGCATAGCGGCCGAAAATCGGGAAGCTGTGTTTGAACCGTTTTACAGCACAAGGCCGGCTGGAGAAGGTACTGGCCTTGGGTTAGCGGTGGTTAGCAGTGTATTGAAAGAACATGGTGGCCGAATCGAGATTGGAGCCAACGATTCAGGGGGCTGCAGAATGAGCCTGTTTTGGCCGGTGGAGGTGACGACATGAGCGAGTATAAAGCGACCATACTGCTGCTGGAAGACGATGCCAGCCTGGGACTGTTGCTAAGCGAAGAGCTTGAGCTGGATGGTTACCGCGTAACCCGCGCCGCTACGGTAAGCGAGGGTTGCCAGCTGCTCGCCACAGAAACACCGAATCTGGTTGTTTCAGATCTGCGCCTGCCGGACGGCGATGGGTTGGAGCTGCTCAAAGCAACTCAAACAGACGGGCATAGCCTGCCATTCATTATTATTACCGCGTTCGGAACTGTGGACCAGGCGGTTGAGGCCCTGAAAGCCGGTGCAGATGATTTTCTGACCAAGCCCCTGTCTACCGATCACTTGCGTCTGAAAATACGCCGCTTGCTGACTCAGGCGGATCTCTCCCGGCAGCTGCAGCAGTTTCTTGCTCACAATGGCACCGACGACTCGCTTGGTCTGATTGGTGAGCATGAAAGCATGGTTCGGCTGCGCACAGAGATTCGCCAGATTGCCCGCAGCGAGGCGGCGGTATTGGTGTGTGGTGAAAGCGGCACAGGTAAAGAATTGGTGGCCCGGGCAATTCACCGTGCCAGCGGGCGCGATGCCAGGCCGTTTGTGGCCGTTAATTGTGCCGGGATTCCCGGAGAACTGATGGAAAGCGAGTTTTTTGGCCATGAGGCAGGGGCATTCACTGGTGCCCGTCAGGCCCGCAAGGGCCTTTTTGCAGAAGCTCATGGTGGCACGTTGTTGCTGGACGAGATTGGCGAAATGCCCCTGGGTTTGCAAGCCAAGCTGCTCAGGGTATTGCAAGAAGGCATGGTGAAGCCGGTTGGCTCGGATCATGAAGAACCGGTAGACGTGCGAATTCTGGCCGCAACCCATGTCGACTTGCTGAAGGCTGTGCGAGAGGGAAGCTTCCGCGAAGATCTATACTACCGGCTGGAAACCCTGAGCCTGCGCATTCCGCCACTTCGTGAGCGGGGGGAAGATATTGACCTGCTTGCCATGCATTTTGTAAGAGAGGCGACGCGGCGCCACCAACGCGGATTTTTGAAGCTCAGCGAGGTCAGCTCCCGCACCCTGGTGGACTACCCGTTTCCGGGAAACGTCCGCGAATTGGGAAGTGCCATTGAACGGGCAGTTACCTTCTGTGAGGGCGACACCATTCAGCCAGAGCACCTGCCTGAACGCATTCGAAAACGTCAAAGCAGTACTACCAATACCCCGGCTATCCGGGCGAATGACAACATCTCTGAATGGCCCACACTGGAGAACCTGCAGCAGGAGTACGTGCGAGAGGTAATGCAGGCGGTCAGCGGCAACAAGCGTCGAGCGGCACAGATTATGGGCATTAACCGGCGCACCCTGTATCGCTGGCTGGCTGCCAGTGAACCGGCTGAAGAGGCCAGCGACGAAGAGTATTCTAAAAGTACTATGGCACGGGAACAGCCGGGAGCAGCGGAATGAAAAATCAGAAAACGGCCATGCTATTCGGGCTGGGCACGGTTTTACTCTGGTCCACGGTTGCAACAGCCTTCAAGCTGGCGCTGGCAGACCTGGCACCGGTGCAAATGCTGCTGGTTGCCTGTACCGCGTCTGTGGTGGTTATGGCTATTATTCTGGTACTGCAAAAACGCTGGCATCTGGTGTTTTCCCTGCACAAAAAACAATATGTGCAGTCTTTTGCCATGGGGCTGATAAACCCGTGCCTCTACTATTTTTTGCTGTTCGGCGCCTTTGACCGGCTGCCAGCCCAGGAAGCTCAGCCGTTAAATTATACCTGGGCACTGGTTCTGGCTTATCTGTCGGTGCCTTTTTTGGGACATCGGCTGCGCAAACTCGATATTCTGGCAGGTTTGGTGTGTTACGCCGGGGTTGTTGTCATTGCTACTCGGGGTGCTGTCACTTCACTGAGTTTTTCAGACCCGCTGGGCGTCGCGCTGGCCATCGGCAGCACGCTGGTGTGGGCTTCTTACTGGATCATTGCTACCCGCGATACCCGCGACCCGGTGGTTGGACTGTTTCTCAACTTTCTGTTTGGCCTGCCGGTGATTGTGCTGATTTGCTGGTGGACCGAGGGGGTGGCGTTGCCGGCAACGGGGTCGTTAGTGGCGGCGGTGTACGTAGGTGTATTCGAGATGGGCATAGCTTTTGTGTTCTGGTCTTATGCCATGAAGAAGGCGGAAAACACGTCCAAAGTAAGCAACCTGATTTTCATTTCGCCGTTTCTGTCGCTGGTGTTCATCTACTTTATCCTTGGCGAGCAGATTCTGCCATCGACCTATATTGGTTTGGTGCTGATAATGATCGGGCTCTGGTTGCAGCAGAAAAAGACGCAGACACGTGAACGGGAGCTGGAGCTTGGCCAATAACTGGTTTGTTTACATGGTTCGCACGGCCAATGGCGCGCTTTATACGGGTATTACCACCGATGTATCCCGCCGTTTTGGTGAGCATCAGGCCGGCGCCCCCAAGGGGGCGCGAAGCCTGAGAGGTAAGGGCCCGCTGGAGCTGGTGTTTTATTCAGCGGCAGGTGACCGTAGCCGTGCATCAAAGCTGGAGTGGCACATTAAACAATGGCCAAGGCAGCGCAAAGAAGCGCTTGTATTGGGCAAACTCAGTCTGCCAGATGCTCTCTGATATGCAGGCCCGCGGTTGCCACAGCCGCCGTCGCCCTGTCTAATTGCCCGCTATGAACCTGGAATACGTGCCAAAGGTTGTTAAACACTTCCAGTTGCGTTTTCACACCGGCCGCACGAGCCGCGCTCGCAAGTCGCTCCGCGTCGTTAAGTAAGATCTCCTGGCTTCCCACCTGAACCAGCATCGGTGGTAAGCCCTGGAAATTGCCGAACACCGGTGAAAGCAGGGGATTGCGCAAGGATTCATCACCGGCGTACAGTGTGGCAGCTTTGGCGGTCCAGCGCGCTTGCAGCACCGGTTCGCACGCCGGTGAATACAGGGTTTGCTGGGTCAGATCTGTCCAGGGTGAAAAAACCGTAAGGGAAGATGGCATTGGTTGATGGGTATCGCGCAGGCGCATGGCCAGGGCAATGGCCAGGCCGCCGCCAGCCGAATCGCCGGCAATGGCAATGTGTTCGGGTGCGAACCCTTCATCAATCAGCGCCTGCCAGGCCGCTTCTGCGTCGTCTAGTGCGGCTGGAAAAGGGTGTTCAGGCGCAAGGCGGTAGTCCAGTGTTGCCACCAGGCAGCCGCTTGTTTTGGCCAGGTGTCCCGAAAGACCTTTATGGGTGGCGGCAGAGCCGATAATATAGCCGCCGCCGTGCAGGTACAGCACTACGCCTCGCGTGGCCTGGCCAAACGAACTCTTGATAACTGGCCTGCCTGCCAGTGTTCCAGCCTGAAACCGGCAGCCTCGGGGCGCAACTGAACTCCGGTAAGCCTGGCTAATGAGTGTGCGTTGAACTGAAACCGGTATTACCGGGTGAAGAGCCGGCCTCACCAGACGATTCATGGTCTGGCGAAGTGTGGTTTCAAGAAGATGTTGCAACATCTGTGTTATGCCCCCGCTATGGGTTAGGATTGTGCATCAATATTCGTATTATCTATTCATGACAGGCGTTTAACTCTACGTGTACTGGAAAACAGATACCATAGAAATACCGGATTGGAATCGTGGATCCCTGCTGGACAGGCTTGAACCATTTGATCCGCAAGAGCGAAGAAAGCTCAGTGAGGAAATGGTGGCCTACTGCCATTTTTATGGCCTTGATCTCTGGGTGGAACACCCGGAAGTTGAATACCATCAAGGCTATGTAACGGCGGACCAGCATAATGTCATGGTGCATTATTTCCGGCTTCCGGAGCCCCGTATGCAGCGCGGCACGGTGCTTATCATGCACGGGTATTTTGATCATGTGGGCCTATATAGCCAGTTGATTGACCGTTGCCTGACGGCTGGTTTTGATGTTTTGGCGTATGATCAGCCCGGCCATGGGCTATCCAGCGGAACACCCGCTGCGATTGGCAGTTTTCTGGAATATCAGGGCGTGTTGTCAGAAGTGCTGACTCACGTCCGCAACAAAATCCGGGGGCCATGGTTTGCGGTTGGCCAGAGTACAGGAGGGGGCATATTAATTGACTACCTGCTGTCGAACCACCACTCACAGGAAACCTCGGATTTTCGCAAAGTAGTATTGCTTGCACCTCTGGTGCGACCAGCTGGCTGGTTAGGGGCCAAGGTATTGCATACTTTGGCAAAGCCATTTCTTACCCGGTGGCAGAGAGCGTTCTCAGCGAACAGTGGCAACACACGTTTTTTGCGCTTCCTGCGCGAGCATGATCCGCTGCAGGCAAGAGCGGTTCATGTGGACTGGGTGAGCGCGCTTCGTACATGGATTCCGCACATTGAATCTGCCCGTCCCGTTAATTTCCCGATTACGGTTGTTCAGGGTGAAAAAGATCAAACGGTTGACTGGCAGCATAATCTGAGAATTCTCCGTAACAAGTTTGCAGCGGTGAAAGAAGTGAGAATCGCCGATGGCCGGCATCATTTGGTGAATGAAGCCAGAGATCTACAGGCAACTGTATTCAATACCATTATTAATACATTCGAAGACACAACCGCAGACGCCCCTGAAGACTCCTGACGCCATGATGGAAAGGGTCAGGATATTGAGGCTCGAAGCTTGAAAGGCGCCTGCAGAAAAAACCAACCACAGGAGAACTCTGTGAAGAAAACGATGCTTGCAGTAGCAGTGACGACCATGAGCCTTGCCGGTTGTATGACCTACGACCCATACACCGATGAAGAAAAAACGTCGAGCGCTACCAAAGGTAGCATTGTTGGCGCGATTGGTGGTGCAGCTATAGGTGCTGCAACCTCAAGCAAAAGCGACCGGGGTAAAGGTGCCCTGATCGGTGCGGCAGGTGGCGCAGCTGTCGGCGGCGGCATCGGCTATTATATGGATCGTCAGGAAGCAGAGTTGAGACACAAGCTTAAAGGCACAGGTGTCCGTGTTGTTCGTAACGGCAATGAAATAGAGCTTGTTATGCCCGGCAACATCACCTTCGAGCTGGACCAAACCTCTATCCGTCCGGGCTTTACAGATACTCTGGAATCGGTCGCGCTGGTGGTAAAAGAGTTCGATAAAACCGCTATACAGATAGAAGGTCATACTGACAGCTCCGGCGCGGATAGCTATAACCAGTTGCTGAGTGAGCGTCGTGCAGGCACGGTTCGGGACTTCCTGCTTAACCAGGGCATCGAGCCCAAGCGCACCCGGGCTGTGGGCTACGGTGAGCGTTATCCTATTGCCTCTAACGACAGTGCCGGTGGCCGTGAGCAGAACCGTCGGGTTGAGCTAACGCTGGTACCTACCGAGTAAGCCGGTTTCCATGTGAACGCCAGGTTTACCCAGGCATAAAAAAACCGGAGCTGCATAACAGCACCGGTTTTTTTATGCGAATAATAGCGTCTTAAAAAAGCACGCGAGCGCGGATGGTGCCTTTTACCTTGAGCAGTTTCTCCAGGGCAAGCTCACTATAGGCTTTGTCTACATCAATCACGACGTAGCCAATATCCTGCTTGGTTTGCAGGTATTGTCCGCAAACGTTGATGCCATTCTCGGAGAACACCTGGTTAATCTCGGACATCACACCCGGCACGTTCTCGTGAATATGCAGAATGCGGTGCTGATCCGGGTGCGCAGGCAGCGCCACTTCCGGAAAGTTCACAGAGGATACCGAGGTGCCATTGTCGCTGTACATGGTTAGCTTTTCGGCTACTTCACGCCCGATGTTCTCCTGAGCTTCAATGGTAGAGCCGCCCACGTGTGGCGTCAGAATCACGTTGTCGAATTCCCGCAAGGGAGACACAAACTCTTCTTTGTTGGACTTGGGTTCAACCGGGAATACATCAATCGCCGCACCCAGCAGTTTGCCGCTCTTGAGGGTTTCTGCCAGAGCTTCGATATCAACAACTGTGCCCCGTGATGCGTTCATCAGGATTGAGCCAGGCTTCATCTGCGCCAGCTGTTCTGCTTTGAACATGTACTTGGTGGCGGGCGTTTCTGGTACGTGCAAACTCACCACATCTGACAGATTAAGAAGCTCTTGCAGCGAGCCTACTTGTGTCGCGTTACCAATAGGCAGCTTGGACACCACATCGTAGAAGTACACATCCATGCCCAGGCTCTCAGCCAGAACACTGAATTGGGTACCTATGTTGCCGTAGCCAATGATGCCAAGCTTCTTGCCACGAATTTCGTAGCTGTCCTTGGCCGATTTTTGCCATTCGCCACGGTGCGCTTTGGCGCTCTTCTCGGGAACGCCACGCAACAGCAGAATAGCCTGGGCCAATACGAGCTCCGCAACACTGCGAGTGTTGGAAAATGGAGCGTTGAACACGGCGATGCCGCGGCGGGTTGCCGCCTGCAGATCAACCTGGTTGGTGCCAATACAGAAGCAGCCCACGGCAACCAGTTTTTTCGCGCCCTCGAATACCTTCTCGGTCAACTGAGTGCGCGAGCGAAGACCGACAAAGTGCGCATCGGCGATCTTCTCGATAAGGTCTTCCTCGGTCAGGGAGTGACTGAGGTACTCAATGTTGGTGTAGCCTGCAGCATTCAGGGTATCCAGCGCGGATTGATGCACGCCTTCCAGCAGCAGAATCCGGATTTTGCTCTTTTCGAGGGACGTCGTCGTTGACATTGGCTTTGCTTCCGAACCTTTCGTGGCATGAAATCACCTGCAGCCAGTGATTGTCGGGGCTGGCTCACAGAACAGAAGCGGTATGATACCATAAAAGCAACTTTTCACAGTGCGCCGGTTCGCGTGGATCAATTGAATGTAACACTCACTTCCGAAACCGCCGGCCCAACCCTGACGAGACCGCTACACACATGAACTCCGAACAGATCATTGCCTCCCTCAAAGAGCTGGTAGCCACCGGTGATGCGCCCGGAAAGATACTGACCGACCCGGCTGATCTCGAAAATTACGGTAAGGATTGGACTCGAATATACGCTCCCAACCCTCTGGCCATCGCGCTTCCGAAAACCACGGAGCAGGTTCAGGCACTGGTAAAGTTTGCCAACCAGAATCAGGTGGCACTGGTTCCCTCCGGTGGCCGTACCGGTTTGAGCGCAGGGGCTGTAGCGGCACATGGCGAAGTGGTTGTTGCGTTAGACAATATGAATCAGATTCTCGAGTTTAGCGCCAGCGACCGTGTAGTGCGCTGCCAGGCCGGCGTGATTACCGAACAATTGCAGGGCTTTGCCGAAGAGAACCACCTGTATTATCCGGTAGATTTTGCTTCTGCAGGCTCAAGCCAGCTAGGCGGTAACATTTCCACCAACGCCGGCGGCATCAAAGTGATTCGGTACGGCATGAGCCGCGACTGGGTCGCCGGCCTTAAAGTGGTGACCGGCAAAGGGGACATTCTGGAGCTGAACAAGGATCTGGAAAAAAACAACACCGGCTATGACCTGCGTCACCTGTTCATCGGCGCTGAAGGCACCCTGGGTTTTATTACCGAAGCCACCATGAAACTGACACGCCAGCCAGATAACCTGACCGTGTTGGTGCTCGGGCTGAACGACCTTGGCAACACCATGGACGTACTTAAAACCTTTCAAAGTGGTCTTGATCTCACTGCCTATGAGTTCTTCTCCCACGAAGCCATGGGACACGTACTGGCACACGGTCAGGTACAGGCGCCGTTTGAAACCGAAGCGCCTTATTATGCACTGCTGGAGTTTGAGGCCACGTCGGATCAGGTCATGGACAGCGCCATGAGCTTGTTCGAGCAGTGCATGGAAAACGGTTGGGTGCTCGATGGCGTTATCAGCCAGAGCGAAACCCAGGCCAACAGCCTGTGGCAACTGCGCGAACGCATCTCGGAGTCCATCGCGCCGCGCACCCCCTACAAGAACGACATCTCCGTCGTGGTTTCGAAAGTGCCGCAGTTCCTGCAGGAAATCGACGAACTGGTGGCTAAGCAATACCCGGATTTTGAAATCATCTGGTTTGGCCACATAGGCGATGGCAACCTGCACCTCAACATCCTGAAGCCCGAAGACATGGTAAAGGAAGACTTCTTCGAGAAGTGCCAGCAGGTCAACAAATGGGTGTTTGAAATCGTCGAAAGATATCAGGGCAGCATCTCCGCTGAGCACGGTGTGGGCATGACCAAAAAGCCGTACCTTCAGTACACCCGCAGCGAAGCAGAAATCGCTTACCTGAGAGGGATCAAGCACGTCTTCGACCCCAACGGCATCATCAACCCAGGCAAGATATTCGATTAATGCAACGGCACATAGTCATACTCACCGGCGCCGGCATCAGCGCCGAAAGCGGTTTGTCCACCTTCCGCGATAACGGTGGCCTCTGGGAGCAGCACAGCGTATACGACGTGGCTACCCCTGAAGCCTTTGATCGCAACCAGGAACTGGTGCTGCGTTTTTATAACGAGCGCAGACAACAACTCGCCTCGGCCCAGCCAAACCGCGCCCACCAGCTACTTGGCGAACTGGAAAAGCAGCACCGGGTAACCATCATCACCCAAAACGTAGACGACCTGCACGAACGCGGCGGCTCCAGTAACGTAATCCACCTGCACGGCGAACTCACCAAAGCCAGAAGCTCTGTGAACCCGGAACTGATCTACGACATAGGTTACCGCGACATCAAGCTGGGCGATCAATGCGAACAGGGCCAGCAACTACGCCCACACATCGTCTGGTTTGGCGAAGAAGTCCCCTTGATGCAAACGGCCGCCGACCTGGTGCGCACCGCAGACGACCTTTTAATCGTAGGCACGTCACTTCAGGTTTACCCGGCAGCCGGACTGGTTCACGAAGTGGATATGGGTGTGCCGATAACGGTAATAGACCCGGGTGAACCGGCCGGCGTTTCCCGTGCCAGAGTCATTCAGAAAGGTGCAAGTGAAGGAATTGCCGAGTGGGCGGCAAACTACCTGGCCAAGGCCGTCAGCTCCAAAGCCAGAGACTAAGGCGACTCAGCAAGGTACCGACGAAGCTCCTCGCCAAAAGCCGCCTGAACCCCCAACCGCTTCAGTATCCAATAGTGCCCGGCAATCATCCGGTCAATAAAAATACTCTCAACCGGCGGTTTAAATGAATCCAGATACTTGAACACCGTGCTCGTCTTGGCCGCCACATCCTTATGAATACTCGATTCGCCAAAATCATAAGGCTGCTCTGAATTAAACGGCACAATCAAAATATCCCGCCACATGGCATAATAAGCCTCGTCGATGGCAGGCTGACTGCCCACCCGGGCACCCAGATCAATTAAATACGCATCCAGCGCCTTATAATCCTCAGCCAGCGCCGAAGTCACCGCATTGCGGTAAGCCTCAACAATCGCCGGCTTCAACTTTTTCACGCAGCCGAAATCGTACATCACAAGACTGCCATCCGGCCGGAACGCAAAATTACCCGCGTGAGGGTCGCCATGAATACACTGAAAACGAAACAGCTGATCCGCCATGGTGGTAAATATACGGCGGCCAATCAGATTAATGGTGGCCTGATCATAATGCTCCGGGGTAACGCCACTTACATGGTCGCCTTCTTCAAGCACCATTGTGAGCACATGGCGGGTAGAGTGGCTGTGAATCACCGCCGGGATAACCACCCAGGGGTCATCTTTGTGGAACGCCATGAACTGCTCAACATTACGGGCCTCATTCTCGTAATCCAGTTCTTCCTGCAGGCGCTCCCGGATTTCCGCAAACAGCTGGTCCACAGACTCTTTAGGCATCTTCAGCAAACCGCCAAGCTTCAGAGCCAGGCGCAGTTGTTTCAGGTCGGAATCGCAGGATTCATCTACGCCCGGGTACTGCACCTTTACGATCACATTTGTGCCATTGTGCAATCTTGCGCGATGGACCTGGCCAATAGATGCCGCGGCGTAGGGCGTTTCCTGAAGGTACTCGAACAACTCGCCAACCGGTTTGCCCAGCTCGGTTTCTATCTGCTCAAGAATAATCCCGAACGGCATGGGCGGCGCTTCTTTTTGCAGCTTCTCGAGCGCATCGGAAAATTCCCTGGGCAGAAAATCCTGGGTTTGAGACGCAATTTGGCCAACCTTCATGGCCGCACCCTTCATTTCACCCAGGGTGTCGGAAATGCGGCTGGCCATGCGGGTGTAGCTTTCGCTGCGGGCGCCGTCGTCGTTTTCGCTGCCAAGCAGGTTGCGAGCTCTCTGGCCGGCATATTGCCCCGCCACGGAGGCAGTCATGCCAGCGAGCTTGAAGAAACGACCACTGCGTGAGGTAACCGGTTTTTTTGCCATGCCAGACTATACGTGTTCTCTGAAAAGAAAGATTGTGTCAGCACAAGTTAAACCACTTTGGTGGAGACCGACAACTCATCCTCCAGTTGCAATGTCAGGATTTGCCCTGAGTGCAATGGGCCAACACCCTTTGGGGTGCCGGTAAGCACGACATCGCCGGGCAGTAATGTAAAGTGGCTGCTTATATGGGCCAGAAGTGGAATGATCGGGAAGAGCATGTCCCGGGTATCACCGCTTTGCTGTCTTTGCCCGTTGATATCCAGGCTGAAGGTAATGTGGTCGTTCGGCAGGCGGTCCGCCGCCACAAAGGGTGACAAAGGGCAGGCGCCATCAAAGGCTTTGGCCCGTTCCCAGGGATGCCCCTTTTCTTTCAACTGGCCCTGCAGATCCCGCAAAGTAAGATCCAGTGCCAAGCCATAGCCGAGAATGGCGGCCTGGGCCTCACTGGCCGATGCATCGGTTAAGGGTTTGCCGATCAATACCGCTAATTCGGTTTCGAAATGCACCTGGCCCTGACTGGCCGGGGACTCCAGAGGGCGTGTTACGTGCACCGCAGACGTTGCCGGTTTAATGAATAGCAGAGGTTCTGAGGGCACCGGATTATCGAGCTCTTTGGCGTGTTCGGCGTAGTTTCGGCCAACGCAAACGATCTTTCCCAATGGCAGATGTACAGGAGTGCTATCTTTCCAGTGGTGTTGATAATGAGTCATGGTTGATCTCCCGGTGCGCTTCAGACAGGTTGCGAGGGCGCTGGCGCTCTGGTCTCAATCGCCCTCGAACGAGCATACAGTATAGACCTTCAGACCCTCTGCCTGCAGCTTCGCAGACCCGCCAAGATCTGGCAGATCAATCATGGCAGCCACTTCTATAATTTCAGCGCCAATACGACGAATCAACCGGCTAGCCGCCAGCATGGTGCCACCCGTTGCAATCAGGTCGTCCACCAGCACGACCTTGTCCCTTGGCTTGAACGCATCCTGGTGCAGTTCTACAGAGGCTGTGCCGTATTCCAGCTCATAGTCTTCAACCAGCGTATCAAATGGCAGTTTCCCCTTCTTGCGAACCAGCACCAGCGACGCGTTGAGCTCATACGCAAGGGGCGAGCCTATGATAAACCCCCGGGCATCTACCGCGGCCACGGCATCAATTTTGTGGCCGTGGTAGCGATGAACAAACGCATCAATCAGTTTTCTGAAAGCGGTTTTGTCCTGCAGAACCGTGGTGATATCACGGAACGCAACACCAGGCTTGGGCCAGTCGGGTACTGTGCGAATGGCTTGCTTGATGCTTTGAGAAAAATAATCCATAAAAAATAGGCTCTCATGTTTGCGCAGCATACGCTGCCTGTACAAAGGTGAATTCCCGTATGAACATCGCCCGCCCTAGGTGGGATCCCGCTGCAAACGGATATCAAACCGCACCGCGGCCATGCGGACAATAACGATAAACAGAAGCCCGATCGTCAGCGCCAGAGTTTCACTTTCCAGGGCCCATCTGCTCAGAAAATAGAGCCAGCAGCCGGCAAATGAAATGGAGGCATAGATCTGATCCTTGCGGAAAATAAACGGTACTTCGTTACAGATGGTATCGCGAACGGCCCCGCCGAATGTGCCCGTCATTACGCCCAGCAACGAGGCGATAAAAAAAGAATGGCCCATGTCCAAAGCCAGTTGTGCTCCCAATATCGAGAAGGTGCCCAAGCCTATGGCGTCTGGAAACACAATCCAGGACTCGCGGATACGTTTGGAGTGCTTCCAGTAACTGAATACAACCGCTATGGCGAGAATCAGGATGGGCTGTTCTTCATGGCGGATCCAGTATATGGGGTGATTCGCCATGATGAGATCTCGAAGGGTACCGCCGCCAAGTGCAGTGATAAAGGCAATGGTAAAGACACCGACCGGGTCCATATTCTTGGAGTGAGCCACCATCATACCTGATATGGCGAAGGCCACAATTCCAATCATTTCAAGCAAGTAAACAATGTCGAACATAATAAGCCCTGGAGGAAAGGCGAGTAACTTTTGAGCAGTTGGAATCAGGAGCGCGAAGGATAACGGAAAAGAGCCCCTGATTCATCTTTGAGCATGTTGCAATAGGACCAGGGTATAAGCGTTATTTATTCATATAGATAAAGGGTTTTTATTTGCTTCATGGGAGGAGTCTGTTTAGCTTGGCGTTATTCCACAACAATAGAGTTTTATGAAAAGGAGCCCCCCCATGAAAGCAATTCTCTGTAAAGAATATGGCCCAGCTGAAACACTGGTGATTGAGGATGTCCCCAGCCCCGAGGCCAAAGGCCGCGGTGTTAAGGTTCGGGTAAAAGCGGCGGGCCTGAACTTTCCTGACACGCTTATTATTGAGGGCAAGTATCAGCTAAAGCCAACCATGCCGTTCTCCCCGGGCGGCGAAATGGCGGGTGAGATCATTGCAGTGGGCGACAAGGTAACCCGTTTCAAAGTCGGTGATCGGGTTGCAGGTTTAACCGGGTATGGAGCCTTTGCCGAAGAAGTGATCGTGCCCGAACACAACCTGCTGCCTATACCGGAGGGTATGAGTGACGAAAAAGGTGCTGCCTTTACCATGGTGTACGCCACGTCCTATTACGCCCTTAAACAGCGCGCCAATATCCAGCCGGGTGAAAGTCTTCTGGTTCTGGGTGCCAGTGGCGGTGTCGGCCTGGCCACTGTAGAGCTGGGCAAAGCTATGGGCGCTCACGTTATCGCCGCGGCCAGTTCCGCTGAGAAGCTTGAGGTGGCCAAAGCTGCGGGTGCAGATGAACTGATCAATTACACTGAAGAGCCTTTGAAAGACGCGGTAAAACGCCTGACCCACAGCAAAGGTGTGGATGTAGTCTACGATCCTGTCGGTGGCGATTTCACCGAGCAGGCTCTGCGTGCCATGGCATGGAACGGTCGCCACTTGATTGTCGGATTTGCGGCAGGGGATATCCCAAAAATCCCGGCAAACATTGCGTTGCTGAAAGGCTGTTCTGTGATTGGTGTGTTCTGGGGCAGCTTTACCCAGCGTGAGCCAGAGACAAGCGCCCAGAACATGATGGAGTTAATGAAGCTGTACGCGGAAGGCAAAATTGATCCGCAAGTGAGCGAAGTGTTCGAATTTGAGGATTACGTCAAGGCGTTGGGTGCTCTGACTGAGCGCCGGGCTACCGGCAAGGTGGTGCTTCAGGTTGGCTCCTGAGCTGCTTCAGTTTTAGGGACTATTACTCCAGACTCTGAAAGTCATGCAGGGCAGGTCGTCCCAAAAATGTAGAGGGCCAGGGACGGCCCGAAACAAGCGCACATGGATGTGCTCGTAGCGGTTTTTGGGACGACCTGCCCTGCATGGCTAGCCCCAATCTAAAAGGCTAGGGTCACAGCCGGTCCCAAACACAAAAGTCAGAACCGAAACTCCCCGGAATCAATATCGGAGACCAACTCCGGAGTCAGTAGGGTGTACTCCTTGGTTTTTGGCAACCAGGCGAACACGTCCTCACCGTAGCGGTCCAGGCTATAGCCCGCTTTCTGGATATCCACCTTGCGGTACTTGAAGGTACCCGTTTTCTCGATGGCATTGGTTATCCGCACAAACACCGGAACCGCATAGGCCGGCAGGTTCTCCTGCATGTAAGTCAACAGCTTGTTGATATCAAAACTATCGCTGTTCGGCACCAGCGTTACCATGCCCGCCTTGCCGTTGGTTTTCGGAATCTCGACGCCGTATACAATGGCTTCTTCCACCACCCCGGAACCATCAATGATGTTCTCCACCTCGTTGGTAGACACGTTTTCGCCTTTCCAGCGGAAGGTGTCACCCATTCTGTCCACGAATTGCAGATGGCGGAAGCCGATTTCCTTCAGAACATCGCCCGTGTTGAACCAGGCATCCCCATTTTTGAACGCATCCCGAAGAATGGATTTTTCTGTGGCGTCCTTTTGGGTGTAACCCTCGAAAGACCACTTTTTAGTGATCTCGCCAATAAGTAGCCCCGGATCGCCCTTCTGAACTTTTTGCATGAAACCCTGGTCATCGCGGATGGGGTCGCGGGTACCGTCATGAAACTTCACAAGCTTGTAGGGCGCAGTGGACAGGCCAACTGTATTATCCTGGTTGAGAAAGTTGCTGAAGCCAATGTTGCCCTCGCTGGACGCATAGAGCTCGGAGATGGTTGCAATTCCGAAACGGTTTTTGAACTCAGCCCATATAGAGGGACGCAGGCCGTTTCCGAGCATTCTGGTTAGCCGGTGGTTGCGATCCTGATCGCTCGCCGGTTGGTTCAGCAAGTATCGGCAGAGTTCGCCGATGTAACCGAAAACGGTCGCATCATAGTGGCGCACATCGCTCCAGAATGCGCTGGCGGAGAATTTACGGCGCAGGGCAAAAGCCGAACCGCCGGCCAATACTGCACCCCAACATACTACAAGGCCTGTGCCGTGGTAGAGCGGTAGGGTGCAGTAGAAAACGTCGTCTGGCTTCATGGACAAAGACATCAAACCAAAGCCGCCGTATGCTTTCAAAAACTTGGTGTGAGACCCGGGGGCTGCTTTGGGCAAGCCAGTGGTGCCAGAGGTGAACAAATAAATGGCTGTATCGCCTGCTCTGGGTGGATCACTCAATACCGGATTGGCGCTGGCAAATGTGCTGACCGGTTGCGCCATATTGGCGTAGCCAGAGGGCGCTTCGCCGAAGGTGCCAAGGGTGTTTGTGTCGGCCAGAAACAGAAATGGCGTTGGGTGGTCGAGGTGAAGGCTGCCTTTTATATCATCAAAGGCAGCCACTAACTCCTCACCAACCACGATCATTTTCGGGTCAACCAGATTGGCGCTGTGCTCCAGCACCTTGCCTTTCTGGGAGGTGTTCAGCATGGCGCAGGCAACGCCGATTTTGGCTGCGCCCGCCAGCACGGCCAGAAATTCCGGGCGGTTTTCCATGAACAGGGCAATGGTGTCACCCTTTTTTAATCCCTGAGACTGAAAATAGCCGGCAATACGGTTAGACCATGAGTTGAAGTCACCCCAAGTGATACTGCGATTCTCAAACAGGATCGCAGGTCGATCACAGTGCCGTTCGGCGTTGCTTTCAATCAGGGTTCCGAGGGTAAGAGGTTTGTTCACATCCCTGATTGAGTAGTAATAGTAACCTTTAGCAATCGTCGGGAACCGTTTGAGAATCCCCGGTAGGCTGCGTGCGATGTCCATTGCCGTAACATTGTCTTGATTCATGGTCTTTCCGTCAGGTGTTTTTTTGTAGTTGGTTTATAGCCCCGGAATAACCTCGCCTCGAGGCTAATCCAGGTAAAGATCCGGCAACAGGGACTTGCCGTCGGCTTTGTAGCGATACCCTTCAAAGTCTGTCACGCCATCCTGGCGCAGTACGTCTTCGTCGATCACGTTTTGACCAGTCATTTCGTCGATGGACCGGTTCAGAATGCTTACTGCAGCATCTGCCATAATGTTTGGCGTCCGGCCTTGGTCCATCAATTGCTCACCACCTGCTTCATGCTGAATAGCGGCTGTAGCTATGACGGTTTTGGGCCACAAGGTGTTCACGGCTATGCCGTAGCGTTTAAACTCTTGCGCCATACCGTTGCTGATCATGGTCATCGCGTATTTGGTAGACGTGTAAGGCCCGAAGTGTGCGAACCACTTTGGATCAAGATTCAGTGGTGGCGACATGCTCAGAATGTGGCCGTGGTTGGATTTTTTAAGCCAGGGCAATGCCGCCTGGCTGCAGGCCATCACTGCGCGGGCATTTACCTGGTGTAACAGGTCAAAGCGGCTGACCTTCAGCTTTTCGACCCCGCTCAGGCGTATCGCTCCGGCGTTATTGATGAGGGCATCAATGCCGCCAAAATGCTCGGCAGCTTCGTCAATTCGTTGCTTAATCTGATCTTCGTCCCTTACATCCAGGACCAATGCCAGAGCCTGGCCACCCGCTTCGCGGACTTCCTCGGCTACTGTGTGAATGGTACCGGGCAACTTTGGGTGTGGCGTATCTGACTTGGCAGCGATAACCACATTCGCGCCCTGGCGGCCGCACGCAAGAGCAATTGCGCGACCTATACCGCGACTGGCGCCAGTAATAAAAACAGTTTTCTGATCCAGTGTGTTCATTATTGTTTTCCTGTTCGGGTATTAGTGGGTGGGGATTTCCACGAGCAACTGCTTACGTTTTACCTGATCGCCTTTTCGGGTCAGGATTTCGCTAACAACTCCGTCGCAATCGGCCTTAACTGGATGCTCCATTTTCATGGCTTCCAATACAACCAGTGTGTCGCCTTGGCGAACGGTTTGGCCTGGTTCAGCCAATACGTCGATAATGGCACCGTCCATTGAAGCCTGGATGCGCCCGCTGCCAGCACCATTGCTGCCCGAGGCGGGTTGGTGGGTAAGGTCGGTCACGCTCCAGGATTCACCGAATGCCTGTAAATATAGGGATTCTCCATCGCGATGGTATTGGCAACGTTGACGAATACCGTTGTCGATAATGCATACAACATTTTCTTCAATACTTGCGATCATCATTTCATGCTGCTGTTCCCCCTGCCTGCAAAACAGTACGTTGTTCCTGTTATGTACCAGCAATTCGACGGTAGAGTCACCCGTGTCCAGCTTCATGGGGGTTATGGTTGTTGGCGCGTTGCTCCAGGCTTGTTCGTTCACTGTGCCATGGACCAACACACAGGCGGCAAGGGTGAGTTTGCGAATGTCTGGCTTAGCCGGTTGTAGTGAGGGGTCTTCACTGAATTCTTGCTGCAAGAAGGCGGTGGTTGCCTGGCCAGCGCCGAACTTTTTATCTGCAATAATACGGCTGAGGAAGTAGCGATTGGTGGTTACACCAAACACGGTGGTGTCTTCCAGGGCACGGATCAGGCGTCGACGGGCTTCATCCCGGTTTTCACCCCAGGCAATGACCTTGGCAAGCATAGGGTCATAATGCGGTGTCACTTCGTCACCGGAACGGACACCTGTGTCAAAACGCAGGCCTTCGCCTTCTGCGGGTTTGAAAATGTGCAGCGGGCCGGTTTGTGGCGTAAATCCCCGGGAAGGGTCTTCGGCGTATAACCGTACTTCGATGGCGTGGCCCTTCAGTTCAATATCATCCTGCGCCAAGGGTAGCGGCAGGCCTTCTGCAACGGTCATCTGCCAGGACACGAGATCCTGGCCGGTTATGAGTTCGGTCACCGGGTGTTCTACCTGCAGGCGGGTGTTCATTTCCAGGAAGTAGAAGTTGCGGTCTTTGTCTACAAGAAACTCTACGGTGCCGGCGCCCTGGTAGTTGCAGGCAAGTGCTGCCTTGACGGCGGCTTCGCCCATGGCCACACGGAGTGCGGGCGTTACGAAGGGGGAGGGCGCTTCTTCCACAACTTTCTGATGGCGACGCTGTACGGAGCAATCCCGTTCGCCCAGGTAAACGGCATTGCCGTGTTGGTCGGCGAAGACCTGGATTTCTACGTGGCGCGGTTCGACCACGGCTTTTTCGAGAATCAGTTCGTCGTCGCCAAAGGCTTGTTTGGATTCGGATCTGGCGCGTTTGATATGGTCGGCCAGGTCAGCCTCACTCTCTACCAGGCGCATGCCTCGACCACCGCCACCGGCGGAGGCTTTGATCATCAGGGGGTAGTTGAGGTCAGCTGCGGCTGCGCTGAGCTGGTCGTCGCTGGCGTTGTCGCCTTCGAAGCCCGGAACCACGGGCACGCCGGCTTTTTGCATGGCGATCTTGGAGCGGCGCTTGCTGCCCATAAGTTCGATGGCGCTGGCTGGCGGGCCTACGAATACGATGCCAGCTTCTTTGCAAGCCTTGGAGAAGTCTGCATTTTCTGAGAGAAAGCCGTAGCCCGGGTGAATGCAGTCAGCGCCGGTTTTGCGTGCGGCTTCGAGTATCGCCTCGGCATTGAGGTAAGAGGCGGCAACTTGCGCCGGGCCTATGCAAACGGCTTCATCGGCGATTTCTGTGTGCATGGCGTTGGCGTCTGCCTCGGAATAGACGGCAACCGTGCGATATCCGAGGGCTTTTGCGGTGCGAATAATGCGGACTGCGATTTCGCCCCGGTTCGCTATGAGTAGTTTTTTTAGCATTTTGCTGATCCCGTAAATTTGTGCAGTCCGCAATTGGGAGCGGAATCTTGTAACTTTGTACCAGTCCGCAATTGAGCATGGAGCGCTTCCGGAAAACCGCTACAAGCACATCCATGTGCGCTTGTTTCGGGCCGTCCTTGGTCCTCTACATTTTCTGGAAGCGCTCCATGCCCAATCGCTCCTTCGTTATTCCTTCGTGCCTGCCCAGGCTGCTGGGCGTTTTTGCATGAACGCCATGGTGCCTTCAGCGCCTTCGTTGCCTCTGACGGCTTTTGCGAACATGTCTGCCGCACTGTCGAGCAATCCGCTCATGGGCTCGTTGCCAACCCGGTGCAACAGGGCTTTGGTTTGCGCGGTGGCGCTTGGTGCGCATTGACGGATGCGGTCCAGGGCCTTGGTTAACATGTCGTCTACTTCTTCATCCGACGCGGCTGCCTGGTGAACAATACCCAGTGCGCAGGCTTCTGCAGCTCCAATTCGCAAGCCAAGCAGTGCGAGCCGGCGAGCCTGGGTCAGACCTATGCGCTCCACTACAAACGGCGCGATCTGGGCCGGGATGATGCCGAGGGAGGTTTCGGGCATGCCGAATTTCGCGGTCGGCCCGGCAATGGCGACGTCTGAGATACAGGCCAGGCCAAAACCACCGCCCATGACGGCGCCTTCCGTTACGGCAATGACCACTTTCGATGATTCATTTACCTGCTGAAGCATCTGCCCGAAGGCCCGGTTTAACCGGTAAAACGGATCGGCTTCGCCTTCTCCGGCCTCCTGATTGCGGGCGCCGGCCATGTCCTTGATGTCGCCACCGGCGCAGAAGTGCCCGCCGGCTCCACGGATCACCACGGCGCGTATGCTGGAATCGTTTTCCACCTCGGTAAAAATCGTGGACAGCTCCGCCACCATCTGCAGGCTCATGGCGTTGCGGCTTTCTGGCCGGTTGAGGGTGACGTGCAGGGCTGGCCCCTGTTTCTCAACCAGCAATGTTTCGCAGTGGGGTAAGGTTTCCATAAATAGACTCCAAGAACATTGTTTGGGGCGTCAGTCCGGCTCACTGCTTCAGGACCGTTGAGGGCCAAGGATGGCCCGATCGAGCCCTACATGGACGTACTCGCGGGCGTGTCCTGAAGCAGTGAGCCGGACTGGCGGCCTGGCTCTGAGTTGGATCAGGCCTTGCCCGGAAGCGTCCCCATAAACTTGCAAATAATGCCCAGCATGATTTCGTCGGCACCGCCGCCGATAGACCCCAGCCGAACATCCCGGTAAGCGCGGGAAACCGGGTTGTCCCACATATACCCGTTGCCGCCCCAGTACTGCAGGCAGGCGTCCGTCACCTCCCGGCCCAGGCGGCCCGCTTTCAGCTTGGCCATGGAGGCCAGCTTGGTCACGTCCTTACCCTCAATATGCAGCTCACACGCCTGATAGGTGAGGGCGCGCAGGGCTTCCACTTCAGACATCAGCTCCGCCAGGCGGAAATGAATCACCTGATTGTTGATCAGCGGCTGACCAAAGGTCTGGCGCTCGCGGCAGTATTCAATGGTCTGGTTGATGCAGTTTTCCAGGCCTTTAACAGAGTTGGCAGCCGCCCACAGGCGCTCTTCCTGGAATTGCAGCATTTGCATCATGAACCCGGTCCCCTCGGCGCCAATGCGGTTGCGCTGGGGTACACGAACATCGTCAAAGAATACCTGAGCCGTCTCGGAAGAGCGCATGCCCAGCTTGTTCAGGTGCGGGCTGAAGCTGATGCCTGGTGAGCTCATGGGTACAACGATCAAGGATTTGTTTTTGTGGGGTTTATCGTCGCTGGTATTGGCCAGCAGACAGATAAAATCGGCACTTGGGCTGTTGGTGATCCACATCTTGGAGCCGTTTATAATGTAGTCGTCGCCGTCTTTTTTGGCGGTGGTTTTCAACCCTGCTACGTCGGAGCCAGCGCCTACTTCACTTACGCCAATACAACCAACCATGTCGCCAGCAATGGCCGGTGCCAGAAAACTGCGTTTCAGTTCGTCAGAGCCAAAGCGGGCAATGGCGGGTGTGCACATGTCGGTTTGCACGCCAATGGCTAGAGGCACGCCGCCACAGGCGGCCATGCCCAGTTCTTCAGCTGCTACCAGATTGTAGCTGTAATCCAGCCCCATGCCGCCGTACTCTTCTGGCTTTTGAATGCCCAGCAGGCCCAGATCACCCATTTTTTTGAATAGCTCGTGAATAGGGAATTGGCCGGCTTCTTCCCACTCGTCGCAATAAGGGTTGATTTCTTTTTGTACAAAATCGCGGACTGTCTTTTTCAGGGCTTCGTGTTCGGCTGTGAATTTCACTGTTTGTTCTCCTGCTGTTTGGTTCCTGCATGCACCTGTTGGTGCGGCCGCTTATGTCTGCAACTGCACGGCTATCTGTTAATAGTTTCCGGTTTCATTCGCCATTATCTAAAACCCTAGTGTCCCGTCTGGCTAATTCGTGAGTCTACTGAGCTTCTGAGAATCCGAAGAGCTAGGCGCGGTGGTGAAGATTTGGTGGTTCCAAATCGAGACATCGCAACGACGCTATTCGGATTCTCAGAAGCTCCCGAAGGGCTTGTCCCTGAGGGCTCTGGACCTGTGTTGTCAGTCTTTGATGTGGAATGACCACATCGGCAGACTGACGCCTTGGCCAGACCCCTCAGTGCCAAACAGTAGGCTCACGAATTAGCCAGACGGGACACTAGAGGCGGGCCACGCCAAATGTATTGGGCCGCAGCTGACGAATCCCGGCTTCGCGGCACACCTCCAGTACTAAGGCGACGACGCGCCTCGTGTCCCTTGGATCAATCAAGCCGTCATCCCACAGCCGGGCTGTGCCGAACAGGGCTGTAGAGCCGTCTTCCAGTTTTTTGGCTGTAGCCTGCTCCAGAAAATCCAGGGTTTTGGGGTCTGGGTCTATGCCGCTGCGGCGCTGTTTGTCCTCAGCCACAATGCGCATCACTTTGCCAGCCTGGGCTGGGCCCATCACGGCGGTGCGGCTGTTTGGCCAGGCAAAGATGAATCTCGGGTCCAGGCCACGGCCACACATGGCGTAGTTGCCTGCGCCGTATGAGCCGCCAATCACAATGGCAATCTTCGGTACCCGGCAGTTGGCAACGGCCTGCAGCATTTTAGAGCCGTGTTTGATGATGCCGTTCTGCTCGCTGTGCGTGCCTACCATGAAGCCTGTCGTGTTGTGCAGGAACAAAAGCGGTGTGCCGGCCTGGTCGCACAGCTGGATAAACTGCGCTGCCTTGGCACTGCCGGCCGGGGTGATAGGGCCGTTGTTGCCGATGATGCCCACAGAATGCCCTTCAATGCGGATGGTGCCGCACACGGTCTGGTTATCGAACTCGTCTTTGAAGTCCATGAACTTTGAGCCGTCGGCGATGCGTGCCAGAATTTCTCGAACGTCATAAGGCTTTTTTGAGTCTGAGGGGATGACCCCCAACAGCTCTTCTGGAGGGTGAGCCGGCTCATCCCATTTCAGCTCGCGCTGGACTGGCAGCTGCTCGTTCCAGGGCAGGGCTTCCATGATGTTTCTGGCCTGGCGAATGCCGTCTGCATCGTCTTCGGCCAGGTATTCGGTGGTGCCGGCCACCTGGGCGTGCATTTCGGCGCCGCCGAGTTCTTCGTCATCCGCTATTTCGCCTGTTGCAGCTTTTAGCAATGGTGGGCCGGCCAGGAACATTTTTGTCTTGCCACGAATGGCAACCACGTAATCCGACAGCCCGGGCTGGTAGGCACCACCGGCGGTGGCGTTGCCGTGAACGACGGTAACCTGTGGAATTCCGGCGGCAGACATTCTTGCCTGATTGGCAAAGCCACGCGCACCCTGAACAAAAATATCCGTGGCGTAATTCAGGTTGGCTCCGCCACTCTCGGAAAGCGACACAACCGGCAGCTTATTCTCTTTGGCGATTTGCTGCAGCCGTAAGGTTTTGTCCAGACCAGCGGGTGTAATGGTGCCGCCCTTGATGGCACTGTTGCTGGCGATAACCAGGCAGCGAATACCACTGACGGTACCTATGCCGGCAATGATGTTGCCGCCTGCCATGCTGCCGTCTTTGTCGTCGTGCATTTTGTAGCCGGCCAGAGAGCAGAGCTCCAGGAACGGGGTACCACGATCCAGCAAGCGGTTGATGCGATCCCGGGGCAGGAGTTTGCCGCGTTCGGTGAATTTTTCCCGTGCTGCTTCCGCCAGATCAAGAACCTTCTGTTCCACATCACGGAAGGCCTGAACGTGCTCGCTCATCGCATCGGTGTTGCCTTGAAACTCTTCGGATTGCGGGTTCACGCTGCTTTCCAGTGTTTGCATAAGAGTCGCCTCAATCCTCACTGAGTACTTTGGGTGTGATTGCCCGATGGAAGCCGTTGAAGGGCTCGTTATTCTTCGCTTTGGGTAGCGGCCACATACGGGTGCCCTGCGACGCAGCACCATCGATACGCAGGCAGTCACCGCTAACAAAGGCAGCGCCCGGGCTGAGCAGGAAGCAAATCGCTGCACTGATTTCAGATTCCGTGCCTAAACGCTTGATGGGCACATTGTCGGCAAGGCCGCGAATCCATTGCTTCATGTGCGCCGGGTAATTATCCATACCGCTAGACGCAATCCAGCCGGGTGCAACGGCGTTTACGCGAACACCGGAGGTGCCCCATTCCACAGCGGCGGTCTGGGTGAAGTTCACCATGCCAGCTCGTGCGGCGCCTGAGTGACCCATGCCAGGCATGCCGCCCCACATATCTGCCACAATGTTTACGATGGCGCCGCCTGTTTTGGCGAGAGCCTGGGTATAAGCCTCTCTGGCGATCAGGAAACCACCCGTAAGGTTGGTGCGAACCACGGTTTCCCAGCCTTTCTGGTTAATGCCCGCGAGAGGGGAAGGGAACTGGCCACCGGCATTGTTCACCACACCATTCAGGCCGCCGTGTTCTGCAATGATCGCCTTAACGGTGGCTTTTACAGACTCTTCCTCACGGATATCACAAGAATGGGCCGAGGCAATGCCGCCGTCTTCAGTGATTTCTGCTTTTACAGCTTCCACTTTCTCGATCTTACGACCTACCAGCGCAATCCGGGCACCAAGGGCTGCGAGTTCGTGGGCGGTGCAGCGGCCGATACCTGAACCGCCGCCGGTTACGATAATTGTCTGACCTTTGAATAGCTCAGGGTGAAAAATTGATTGATAGCTCATATTTATAAGACCTTATTCAACGTTCAGACGCGAACCAGCCCGGTAGGCACTGGCACTGGAAACTCGAGCAACTGTTGGGCGAATGCTTTGCCTTGGGGGTCAATGCGCAGGCTGGCTATGCCACCGCCACCCAGGCTGTGCTCCAGAAGAAAGTTGAATGCGTGGAACCCGGGCAGCGCCCAGCGAGTCACCCTGCCGGTTTTGGCGTCCAGAGTGTGTGCCATCCACTCGGCCACGGCCTCATCTGTCAGCGCAGCTTCAATAAATGGAACAAATTCGGGATTGCGGGCAATCACACCAATGTTGCTGTGATCGCCTTTGTCGCCGCTGCGGGCCCAGGCCAGGTCGACCAGGCGCACAGTGGTGTCGGTGGCGGAGGCTGGCTCACCCGGAGACTGCTCAGTGATTTGCCCTGGCTGAAAGCCACCGGAAGCCTCTACATGAGCAGAGGTCACCTCGCCGTTAAGGTCAACCGATACATCTACTTCACGCTTGGCAACCAGGCAGGAATACAAACGGATTTTCGGCATAACGCTTGGGCGCCCACCGACAATACCAGTCAGCCCTGGCGCCATGCCGGTCGCTGCCTGGGCAATCTCCCGGGAGAAAAGCACCAGTGCGCCTTTCTTCGCATGGGCCGTACTGATTTTTACAATCACTTCCCGGCTGTCTTGGCCACGGCCCTGCTTGCCATAAGTGGTTTCGGTACCCAGCAGTTCAATGCTGGTTTCCGTGTAATCGGCCAGACCGCGCTCTTCAAAGAGCCGTGATGTTTTGGTGAGAATGGCTTCAGCAACCGCTTGTGCCTTTTTGGGCGCATCCATGCCAGCGAGCAGGAAGGTGGCCGTGCACTTGAAGCCATCAGGCCAGGTACCGGAAACCTTGTAGCTGTCTGTAGGGGCTAAGCCACGGGAGCCGCGAACGGTTACGCGGTCTTTCCCGCTTTCTTCCAACTCTACGTTGGTGAAGTCGCAGACAACGTCTGGCAGCAGATAAGCGCGGGGGTCGCCAATTTCATAAACCAGTTGCTCAGCCACAGTGCCGCGGCTTACCTGGCCACCGGTGTCTTCCGGCTTGGTCATCACAAATTCACCATTTGCACTAACTTCGGCAATGGGGAAGCCCATATCGGCAAAACCGTTGGCAATCTCTTCCCAATCGGTAAAGTTGCCGCCCGTTGATTGTGCACCACATTCCAGCAAGTGGCCGGCAAGACTGCCTTGGGCCAGTTTGTCGTAATCTTTCCAGTCCCAGCCAAACTCGTGAACCAGAGGCGCGAGTATCAAAGCGCTGTCTACCACACGGCCGGTCAGAACAATGTCAGCGCCCTGATCCAGAGCTTCTACCAAGCCAGGCGCGCCAAGGTAGGCGTTCAGGCTCACCATCATTGGCGGCATGGGTGCGCCGGTGGCCATTTCGGTTATGCCGGCTTCGCTCAGCGCTTGTTTTTTCGGAAGCAGGTCGTCACCCAGCACCAGGGCGATTTTCATTTCTACGCCAGCCTTTTCGCACAGCGCTTGCAGAGCGTCACGACAAGCCACCGGGTTTACACCGCCGGCGTTGGCCAGCACACGAATGCCTTTCTCTTTAATGTCGCCAAGCAAGGGGCCCATAACGGTTTCAACAAAATCGCGGGCGTAGCCCTGGCTCGGGTCTTTCATCTTTTGGCCAGCCATGATCGACATGGTGACTTCGGCCAGGTAGTCGGCAACCAGATAGTCAATGTTGCCCTTATGAACCAGCTGTGCGGCAGCGGTCTCGGTGTCTCCCCAGAATGCCGAGGAACAACCGATACGAACAGTTTTTGGGGAGTCAGCCATGTAAGTGCATCCTGTTTCTATGTTGGCCTGAGCTTGGTGCCTGATGGAGGTTGTAAATTGAACCACTGAACAGACCATACCAAGCAAGCGCTTGGTATGTAAACAGGTAAATGTCAGGTATAATATGTGTTTTGTTAAAGCCACTGGATATGCTCGTGAATCAAGAGAAAATTTTACAGTCACTCATTGCCGACAACCTGGTTTCAGACCCTGATAGCGCTCGTGGTCGTCTGCTACGTAAAGCAGCGGGGTTGTTCCGCGACAAAGGCTATGAGCGAACAACAGTCAGGGATCTGGCAGCGGCTGTGGGCATTCAATCCGGAAGCTTGTTTCATCATTTCCGTACAAAAGAAGAAATACTGAAGGCGGTCATGGTTGAGACAATAAGGCTGAATACGGCCGTCATGCAGGCGGCAAAAAACGCAGCCGATTCCAATCGCGAAAAACTGAAGGCGTTGGTTCGCGCAGAGTTGGAGTCCATTAACGGCCAAACTGGCGAGGCGATGGCGGTTTTGATTTTTGAGTGGCGAAGTTTGTCTGAGGCATCTCAGGCAGAAGTTCTGATTCTTCGCGATATCTACGAAGCTTTGTGGCTGGATGTATTGAATGCGCTCAAGGAAGATGGTTCCCTGCTCGCCGACCCCTTTGTAGTACGACGCCTGTTAACAGGCGCACTGAGCTGGACAGTGACCTGGTATCGGCCGGAACGCGGTGGTTTGACCTCTGAGGGGTTAACGGATCAGGTGATTGCTATGCTGGGTTTGCCTGTGCTCTCGGGGAGGGGGTAGCCCCCCCCTTGAGAGCCACTTTTTGCTCGACGCGCAGGATCAAGCCACTCTGTTCTCTTTCATTGTGTGCAAAACCGAAGGCAATTGGCGACCACGCCCGGCCCTGCTTGCGGCATCTGCTCGAAAACCTGTGGCGTATAGTGTTAACTTGTACAAAAAATACAGGGGCTACCATGGATGCCGGCTAACTTACAGGCAACGACGCTTTTCAGGTATTACATACTGGCAGGGCTAATAACCGCATTACCGGGGTGTGGGGGCGGTTCTGGCGGAAATGAGCCGGCATCTGCCGATGTTGCGCTCTCGGGCACTATCGACATTGAAACCGGCACGCGAGTAGATGCAGACAATGCGGCTGTACTGGCTCTGAATCCAAAGCCACTTTCCCGCCCCCAGCGACTACCCCGGGAATTCATCCTGGCGGGTTATGTCAGTCGGAGCAACGGTACGTACGCCGATTTGAACGAATTGAGCTATACCACCGATCCTGTTGATACCTATTCAATGACCCTGCGCCCGGGCCAGAGTGTTTATCTCCAGCCGTTCTCAGCCAGTGAGCGATCCTCGGCGCTAACGTTATCGCTGTTGAGAGGGGGTGCTGTTATAGAAACCACTTCCTCCCTGAACCGGCCGGATCAGATTCGGGTTTCACTACCGGATACCGAACCGGCAGGCACATATACGCTGCGGGTTGAGGCTGCCGGCTCTGCTCCCATGCTTTATACCCTTTCCACATCCACGGCCGACAGTACCAGGGCAGTGGTGTTTGAGTGGCCGGACCATCGCTTTGTCGAGTCTGAAGCCATTGTTATGTTCACGCCCCACGCGGATCGGGCCTCGATGCGTTCAACACTGTCGCAGGCCGCTATGGAGCCGAAAAAGGAACTGGCCCCCGGTGTCTGGTTGATGAAAGTGCCGCTTCAGATGGCCCGAAGCTCGCAAGCACAGCCAAACGAATCAACGTTAGAGTGGATCCGGACCCTGGAAAAGCGCCCCGAAATTGCCTCCGCTACACCCAATTACATAATGCAGGCTATGAACACTCCGCTGGATGAGCCGCTCTATAATAATCCCACTGTAGGTCAGCAATGGCACTACGAGTTGCTGAATGCCCCGGTTGCGTGGCAAATAGCCGGTAACGGTGGGGCGGACGTGACCCTGGCGGTGATGGATACAGGCTTATACGGGGCGCCGGGCAACTGGCACAGCGAACTGAATGCCAACGTTGTCGGTGGTCGGGATTTTGTATCGGCAGAGTTTGATAATGATGGGGTGCCAGGCCCTGACAGCAACCCCGCAGACCCCGGAAACGCAGTGGGTAGCGGCGTGTTTCATGGTACGCATGTGGCTGGCACTATTGCGGCTGCAGTGAACGGTGCGGGTGGGGCCGGTATTGCTTACCAGTCTTCACTGAGGCCGGTGCGAGTTCTGGGTGAGGGCGGCATTGGCTCATCGGCGGACCTTTTGGCGGCGCTGAGGTGGGTGGCCGGTTCCGGGGGGCGTGACCCTCAGGCGGATATTGTTAACCTGAGCCTTGGTGGCCTGCCTTTTCAGCCCCAGGTGAAGGATGCCATAAATTATGGAACAGACCAGGGCATTGTATTTGTCGCGGCGGCAGGCAACGCTGCTACGTCCCGTGCCTCCTATCCTGCAGCCTATGACAAAGTGTTTTCCGTCAGTGCTGTTGATGGCGCGGGCGCATTGGCGTCTTACTCAAACTATGGCGACTGGATTGACGTGGCTGCTCCGGGCGGCGATGCCAGCCGGGATGGCAACGCTGATGGCCGAAGCGATGTGATCAGCAGTACCAGTGCCGCTGTGATAAATGGCACGGTTCAGGAAACCTATATTGGTTTACAGGGAACCTCCATGGCCGCACCCCATGTGTCGGCGGTGTTCGCGTTGATGAAGAGTGTTAACCCGGCACTCAATTATGAAACGCTGAATAATATGCTGATGAATGGGGAACTGACCTGCGGCAGCGGAAGATGCTCAAGGTCGGCCGAGTTGGGCTGGGGGCTTCTGGATGCGGGCAGGTCGGTTTTGGCGGCGTCTTCAGTCACAGTATCGGACTTTTTAACGGCGTCGCCCTCGGTTGTGAGCCTTTCAACGGAAGGGAAACACTCTGCGAGTATTAATCTGAGTGTGTATGGCAGTGAGTCTGGAGGCATCACCATTGAGTCCGTATCTGCTGCCGCGCCATGGTTACGACTGGATTCTGCTCCGGTGAATGGCGACTCTGGCACGAATTTCGATATCCGTGTCACACTGCTACCGGGTGCTCTCGATGCTGGCCTGTCGGAGCGAACAACAATTGTTGTTAAATACAGGGGTGACAAATCTCGCAAGCTTGAAATTCCTGTTATCGGCCAGCGGGTGACAGATCAGCAGGCTCGCGATGCAGGCCAGCATTTCGTTCTGTTGGTGGACCCTGAGTCCAGGGGCGATGTGTACACAACGGTTGCTCAGACCAGTGCCACGGCTAAAAATGGGCGATATCAGTTTTCATTTATACCTGATGACGGAGTTGAGCCAAAACAGCTGAATGAAGTTCCGCCCGGCGATTACATTCTTGTTGCCGGGTCTGATCTGGATAACGACGGGCTGATTTGTCATGCTGGTGAGGCTTGCGCGGAGTACCCGGTAGCAGGGCTTCGAGAAGAAATTACAATCCGGCAGAATGAATCAGTCACAGGCATTCGAATGACAACCAGTTATTCCCGGCCCGCCATATCGGCGGCCACACCCGGCCTCTTGCCCCGCCCCGGATTTAAAGGCTATAAGCTGATGCAGCAAAGCCTGGAGGAAGGTTTTGAGCCAGGAAGTGACGCCCCGCCCAAAACGATCGGAGTAGAACGCTGATGGCAGTAGGCAATAAAGGTTTGGCAAGCTTGCCTTTGATTTCACTGTTGGCCGGGAGCGCTTTGCTGATTGGTTGCGCCGCTCCAGACACGGCAAAAGAACCCCCGCGGGAACCTTTGGTACGCCAGGTTATTCAGTCTGCACATTGTGGGCTGACAGGCCCGGGGCTGGCTTATGTTCAAACCCCCGAGCGTTTGCAAAAACTGTTGGAGTTGCCCACCCAGAATATGGCAGTTCAGCAGTTGCGACAGGTGAATCTCGAACAGGAGCACCTGCTGTTTGTGACGCTGGGGGAGAAGCCTACAGGCGGTTACAGCATCAGTTTGGCTTCGGCGGAAAACCTGGAAAATACCTTGCACCTTTCCATGACTGTGCGGTCGCCCGCGCCCGGAACGATGGTGACGCAGGCGATTACCTCGCCCTGTGCGGTGGTGGCGGTTCCGGCTAAAAATTGGCCGGAAATCCGGGTCTCAGGTATTCGTGATCACGACATTGTTGTCAAGCATTAAGCCTGGCTTGAGCGCTCTTTCGGCAACGACAGGGTTTTGCAGAAGTTCAGCAGCAGTTGTGCCAGGGCAGGATAAACGTCGCTCACAGTGCTTACCTGCTCGCAGCGGGCTGTAAACGCAGGCAGCCAGCTCAACAGTTCTGTGTTCACAAAGGTGTTTATTTCCGTCAGAGTCGGCCCGGAGTCTGGCTGCTCTGCCCCGTCGACTATCGCCTCCAGTCCTTCGCCCAAATACTCAAGCATGACCGATAAATGATCTGATGGCTCGCGAAAATCGGTTGAGACTTGCTGTTGGCTGGCCGCCAGGCGCTCTTGCATGCGCTCCTGGGGTTCCGCGAAAAAACGGCCGCCACCAGAGTGATACACGGACGCATAGGGTGGCGCGCTACTTGCGCCATCAAGCAGAAACATGGCCGCAAAATCCGCCGCCAGTTCCAGCCTGGGATGCGCCAGAAGAGTCAGGCCATTAAAGGCATTGCGTAACCGCGTAACATTTTCGGCAAGACCCGGTAACTCTGCCAATGAAGACAGCACGGCATCGCCTTCACCTCGCTGATAAGCCAGCAATTGCGCGTCGGTCAGTTCTGCGGCAAAAAGGCTGGCAAACCATTGGCAGAGGGCGGGGTGGCGCCAGTCTGGTGCCACCTCTGTTTTTGCCCCTGCGCTCATACCTCAACCTCGATAGGGCCACCAAAGGCGGTAACCGCAGGCGCCTCACCTGTAAACTTCTCGATCTCTGCCAGACAGGTGTTGGCACTGGTGGATTGAGACAGTTTAGAGGTGCCCACATCGATGGTCAGGGTGTTGGGGTCGCCATAGGTGTCCAGCGCGCCGATGCTGGCATCCTGAGGTCCGTACCAGGCGCCTTCGTGGATGCGGATAACGCCGGTTGGGTAATTCTCAGACACCCGGGCACCGGCCAGCAACTGGCCCCGATCGTTGAACACACGTACCAGATCACCATCGGCAATACCTCGGGCTTTGGCATCCTGCGGGCTGATGTACACAGGCTCGCGGCCTTGAACTGTGTAGGTTGCACGGTATTCTTCAGATTCGCACATCTGCGAGTGCAGGCGTTGGTCCGGGTGGGCAGATTGTAACCACAGCGGGAATTTATCTGACCCTGGTCCACCGTGGGAGCGCTCGGTTTTTTCTATCCAGGTGGGGAAAGCCTTGCAGTCGTCGTAGCCGTAACGGGCAATTTTCCGGCTGCTTATCTCAATGAAACCGGAGGGTGTACCCAGCGCATTCAACTCTGGATCCTGGCGGAAATCAGCGTGGCGCACCCAGGATTTCCCTTTGCCGAAATCGACGTAACCTGCCTCCCAGAATGCTTCAAACTCCGGCATGGCGAAGCCGTTTTTATCTGCAGACATTTCAGCATTGCTGCTGTTGTCCCGACGACATTCATTGTAAAGATGCTCGAGCCACTGGCGCTCGTCCATATTTCGACGATATTCATCGTGACGGTCAAAGCGGCGGCACAATTCTGTAAATATCTCGAAATCCGTGCGTGAGTGGAACAAGGGATCCACTAACTTGTGCATGGCAATCAGGCCTTTGCTGCTGTATCCGCCGTAAATATCAATATCGTTGCGTTCGAACTGGGTGCAAGCCGGTAGCACCAGGTCCGAAAAGCGGCAGGTGGCGTTCCAGGCAAAATCGACGGTAACCACGGTTTCCAACTTGCGGAACGCCTTCTTCATCCGGTTGTGGTCCTGGTGGTGGTGCCAGGGGTTGCAGCCACTGAACACACACATGCGAATGTCGGGATAGGTGACTTCGGCGCCGTTGTATTGAATTTTGCCACCTGGCTCTAGCAGGCAATCAATCCAGCGTGCCACGGGAATGGTGCTGCTGGTGCCTTTGTAGTCTGTACTGGTGTGTTTTGGGCTTTTGCCCGCATCTATGTTGCGCGGGAAGGCTCCCGGTGCGTTGGCACCTGTGGCAGGTACGCCTATGCCGCTATAGTGGTGGGCATAGCTTATACCGCCCCCGGGCAAACCTATCTGGCCAAGCATGGTAGCCAGAACGGCACCCATCCAGTAGGGCTGTTCGCCGTGCTGCTGACGCTGAATGGCCCAGCCGAATATAATCTGGGTTCGGTCGGAGGCCAGCAAGCGTGCGAATTCACGAATCTGCTCTTCCTCTACGCCGCAGATCCCTGAAGCCCAGCCTGGGTTTTTTTCCACCATGTCTTCAGATTCGCCCATGAGGTATTCGCGAAAGCTGTCAAAGCCCAGAGCGTAGGTCTCAATAAACTTTTTGTCGTACAGGTTTTCGGTGTAGAGCGTATGTGCCATGCCCAGCATCATCGCCACGTCGGTCATCGGGTTAACGTAGAGCTGCTCGCAGTTGAGATAGTTCTGGGTCTTGCTGCGCACCGGGTCGACACTGATTACGCGAATACTGCCGTCGGCCACTTTTTCTTTAAGCTGCTCAAGGTAGGCGTAGGATTGGTGGGTTTCGCAGTTCCAGCCAACCTGAAGGTTTTTGTTCGGATCGTTGGCCCAGAGCACGATGGTTTTGCTGTTCTCGAGAATGAGCGGCCACGACGTTCCCTGGCTGTATACCTCAGTGGAGCCAAGAACATAAGGCATAATGCCTTGAGCGGCACCTGTGGAGTAATCGCCAATTTTCGAGATAGAGTTGCCATGGAGGCCGATCGCCCGCTCCATGTGATTGCCACAGCTGTGAACCTGTCCGGTCTGGCGCCAGCCAGTCGCCCCGGCATAGAGTCCGGAAGGGCCATGTTCGTCTTGTACCCGCTCCAACTCCTCGTAAAATAAATCCAGGGCTTCATCCCAGGTCAGGCGCACAAAGCGATTGTCACCGCGCTGGGTACGATCGCTGTTTTCCCGGTTTTTAAGCCAATCCAGGCGCGCCATGGGGTAACGAATGCGCGAGGGGTTATAGATAACGCCCATCACACCGTTGATCATGTCCGTGGGATACTCGTCATGCTCGAATGGCTTGATTTCAGCAACTTTACCGCCTTTAACCAGGGCCTTGAACGCGCCCCAGTGGGAGCCCGTTGTTTTCCAGGTGCCCTCGGCAGAGACGGCTGCATCGGCCGCCCGCATCAGCAAGCCGGGCCCAAGCATGGCGCCGGCAGATACCGAAGCCAGGCCCTGCATAAATTGTCTGCGTGTAATGGCCATGTTTTGTCCCAGTGGTCAGTGTGAGTTTTCAGCGAAGTCAGATGAATGCATCTGCAGGTATTTCAGTACCAAAGCCTGAGTTTCGGCATTCATGTTGGTAAAGCCGACCATGCCCGAGAACATTGCAGGCCAAGTGTTCGCGTCAAAATGCGCCGGGTCTGGTTCACCGTGGCACACGCTGCAACCGTTGGAATAGGTTTCACCGGCATAGGCCCAGAGGTCTTCCCGGTCAGCCAGAAGCTTGCCCTTTTTTACCCAGAGAGTGATATCTGCCTGTTGCCAGTCGAGCCCGGTAAGCTCATCGGTTTTGCTTTCACTCGCGCTGAACAACGCATCGTTGGTTGCAATCTCTTTTTCCAGTACGGCGCTGGTGACGTTCAGGCCAAAGTCTTCATACATTACCCGGCCAAAGCCTTTCTGCTTACGCCATGCGGATACTTCTATCTCAACGCTGTCGTCGCGGGTTGCCACAACAGTGACGCCGGAAGCCGGTTCCAGCCAACCTGCCTGTTGTTCCAGGGTAGAGTCCGTATACATATCGATAGATTGCGCGGTGAAATAGGTTTGTCCTGCCTCAACGTTGACCCCTTCCGCCTGACTTAGAAGCCTGGCAAGAGCCGGGTCCATGGCTGTGTTCATCTCTGCCGGCAGGTTATGGGCAATGCCCTTGTGGCAGTCGATGCAGCTCTGGTTGCGCTCCGCTGCGGGCATCATGAAGCGGCGGGCTTCATCAGACATCTTGTCCCAATCCATGCTGTCGTAATTATGGCAGTTGCGGCATTCCTGGGAGTTGTTTGCCGAGAAGCGCGCCCACTCATGCTGGGCAAGTTCAAGGCGTTTGGCCTCAAATTTCTCCCGGGTATCAATGGTGCCGAAAATGGCACCCCAGACCTCTTTACTCGCCTGCATCTTGCGCGCGATTTTATCGGTCCAGTTGTGGGGTACGTGACAGTCAGAGCAGATGGCACGCACGCCGGTCCGGTTTTCCCAGTGCACTGTTTCCTGCAGTTCCTGATAAACGTTATCACGCATTTCATGGCAGCTAGTGCAGAAAGCCTCTGTGTTTGTGACTTCCATAGCTGTGTTGAAACCGCCCCAGAAAATAATGCCCGCCACAAAGCCCGCGATGACAAGCACCCCCAGACTGATGTGCACGGACGGGCGACTGAGGATTCGCCAAAAGGTTTTTAAGCGTTTGAACATGGAGTTCTGCCTGGGTCAGGTGTGTAGGGGAGGGTGGTGTAATAAGCTTGAGTGTGGCTTAGCCGCCATGCCCCGGCGGGCCAAAGAACATTTGCGAGATCCAGACCGCAAATCCGTAGCCGCCTACAACGGCTACCGCGGTGGCGGGCAATATAACAAACGTGACCAGGCCAACAGTCCACCACTCCTGTGCTTTACTGATTTTGAGGTCGTTCTGGCCAGTCTCTGCTGTGGCAGCAGGCTGCTTACCCATAATGGCGCCCTTACTTTAATTGTGAACGTTTTGTTAGTTTTATCGAATCCGGGCCTTACTTTAATTGAGAAATATCAACTTACAACCGTACGGCCAAAATTTTTATTACTTTTGATTATACATTTAGCGTAAATTCGAATTTATAAAACCCACGCGGCGTTAGCGCCAGAGGCAATCAGCCGTTGATCTTTGGCGGCGAATCCCTAAGCTATGGGACACGATTTTACTTCCTGCGGAGCTTCTTCCTGCCTATGAGCGAGCAACAATACAACGCCGATGCCATTGAAGTACTGAGCGGTTTGGACCCGGTGCGTAAACGCCCAGGCATGTACACAGACACCAGTCGCCCGAATCACCTGGCCCAGGAGGTGATTGATAACAGTGTGGATGAAGCTCTGGCCGGTCATGCCCGCCGAATTGATGTGGTGCTTTATGCTGATGGATCGTTGAGTGTGGAAGATGATGGCCGGGGGATGCCGGTGGATCTGCATAAAGAGGAAGGACTGCCCGGCGTTGAACTGATTCTGACCCGGCTGCACGCTGGCGGCAAATTCTCCCAGGGCAATTATAATTTTTCCGGCGGCTTGCATGGTGTCGGCGTGTCTGTTGTGAACGCACTGTCCAAACACCTTGAGATAACCATCAAGCGCAACAGCCAACTCCACCGCATGACGTTTGCTAACGGCGATAAGGCCTCGGAACTGGAAGTGGTCGATACCGTGGGTAAGCGTAACACCGGCACGCGTATCAAGTTCACACCGGATACCACCTATTTCGACAGCCCTAATTTTTCCGTGAGCCGCCTGCGTCATAATTTGCGTGCCAAGGCTGTGCTTTGTCCCGGTTTAACTGTGACTTTCAAACAGGAAAAAACCGGTGAAAAAGATGAGTGGCTTTATGAAGAAGGCTTGAGGGATTACCTGAGCTCCGCTCTTGAAGGTATTGAGGCCATGCCCCTGGAACCCTTTACGGGAAGTTTTTCGGGCAACAACGAAGCGGTTGACTGGGCTATTCAATGGCTTCCGGAAGGCGGCGAGGCGGTCATGGAGAGTTACGTTAACCTGATCCCTACGGTGCAGGGCGGTACCCACGTGAATGGCCTGCGTACCGGTTTGCTGGAGGCCATGCGGGAGTTTTGTGAGTTTCGCAGCCTGCTACCCAGAGGTGTAAAGCTTTCCCCGGATGATATCTGGGAGCGAGCGGCCTATGTTCTGTCGTTCAAAATGCAGGAGCCCCAGTTTTCCGGGCAAACCAAAGAGCGTTTGTCTTCCCGGGAGGCGGCAGGGTTTATTTCCGGTGTGGTCAAAGACGCCTTCAGCTTATGGCTGAACCAGCACACAGATGTAGCCGAAGCACTGGCAGAATTGTTTATCAGCAATGCCCAGCGCAGGCTCAAGGCCAGCAAAAAGGTGGCGCGTAAAAGGGTGACATCCGGCCCGGCTCTGCCTGGCAAGCTGGCCGACTGCTCCGGCAGTGATAGCGCCCGCTCTGAGTTGTTTCTGGTGGAAGGGGATTCGGCTGGTGGTTCTGCCAAACAGGCCCGGGACCGGGAATTTCAGGCTGTCATGCCATTGCGGGGCAAAATCCTGAACACCTGGGAAGTGGATTCCAGTGAGATTCTGGCCTCCCAGGAAATTCATGACATTGCCGTGGCTATAGGTGTGGACCCCAGTTCGGACAAGCTCGACAGCCTGCGGTATAACAAAATTTGCATCCTTGCCGATGCCGACTCAGACGGCCTGCACATTGCGACGCTGCTTTGCGCGCTGTTCCTGAAACATTTTCGCCCCGTAGTTGCCGCAGGCCATGTGTTTGTTGCCATGCCACCGCTTTACCGTGTGGATCTGGGTAAGGAAACCTTCTACGCCCTCGACGAACACGAAAAACAGGGCATTCTTGACCGTATTGAAGCAGAAAATCGCAGGGGTAAGGTGTCTGTTACACGTTTTAAAGGCCTGGGCGAGATGAACCCGCTTCAGCTGCGCGAGACCACCATGGCCCCGGACACACGCCGCCTGGTTATGCTGACTATAGAGGAGGGAGACGACACCGATAGCCAGATGGATATGCTCCTGGGTAAAAAGCGGGCCTCTGACCGCAGGTCCTGGCTCGAGGCCTATGGCAATATGGCAGATATAGCAGGTTAACTTGTTATTCTTTTTGAGCTTATAAAAATAATTCGTTATTCTTTTTAAGTATTCATGAAACTCGTTACGCTTCCCGTTTTCTGATCGGGAAGCATTGTAAATGGAGTGGCAAGGCTGGTTTGCGTTGGGTCTGGCGGGCGTGGCGCTGATACTCATGAGTTCAGGACGCTATGCACCCCACCTGGTGATGATGGGGGTGCTTGTTGTGCTCAGTGCCAGCGGCATTATCTCGGCCGACCAGGCGCTGATGGGATTCAGCAACACCGGGCTGATTACCGTTGTCGCCCTGTTTGTAGTGGCTGCAGGTATTCACCATTCTGGCGGAGTGGATTTACTGGTCAGGCATCTGCTCCGAAACCCCGAAACCGTGCGCTCGGCCCAGGCGCGGATTACCCTTCCGGTTGCCCTGCTAAGTGGCTTTCTTAACAACACGCCTGTTGTTGCAACCATGATTCCCGCCATTCATGCATGGTCCCGGAAAATTGGCATAGCGCCATCCAAGCTTATGATCCCCCTCAGCTATTCGGCTATTTTAGGCGGCACACTGACGATGATTGGTACCAGTACCAACCTGGTTGTTAACGGCCAATACCAGCAGTTGACCGGCGAGCCGGGGCTTTCCATTTTTTCCATCACTGCCGTTGGCTTGCCCGTGGCTATGCTTGGTATCGCTGCCATTTTACTGTTTTTGCCCAGGGCACTGCCAAATCGGGAAGACAGGCATAAGTTTGGTTCCATGAGGGAGTTTACTCTGGAAGTGGCGATTGCTCCGGGTGGGCCACTGGTTGGCAAGACCGTGGGCCAGGCAGGCCTGCGAGAGCTGGAGCACCTCTACCTGGTAGAGATTGAACGCGATGGCAGCGTAGTGACGGCAGTGCCTTCTGAGGAGCGCCTCTGCGGTGGCGACCGGTTAGTCTTTGCAGGTGATACCCAGGCGATTTCCGATCTGCTGCGGATAAATGGCGTTGTGCCTTCAGTGCATGCCGAAGAGCCCAGCCTGAGCCAGGATCGTGCAGAGCGCTGCCTGATGGAAGCAGCGTTGTCTCCTCAGTCGGAGGTGTTGGGCCTGACAATCCGGGATGCTCGTTTTCGTGAACGCTATGGCGCTGTTGTTTTGGCCGTCGCCCGGGGTGGCGCGCGAGTATCAGGAAATCTGGGTAACATTCGCCTGAAACCCGGCGATGTGCTGCTTCTGGAAGCCCGGCCCGCGTTTGTTAGTCGCCAACGCTACAACAATGATTTTTTACTTATAAACGACCTGGAAAGCGAAGCCCCGAGGCATGATCGTGCCTGGTTGTCCTGGGGTATTCTGGTTGTGCTGGTTGGATTAGCTGCTTGCGGTGTTCTCAGCATGCTGAACGCAGCACTGATAGGAGCGGCATTGATGATCCTGAGCGGTTGTTGTTCGGTAGGGCAGGCACAGAAATCCGTTGATATGCCTGTGGTACTTACGATTGCAGCGTCGTTCGCTTTGGGCGCCGCCTTGCAGCAAACCGGGGCTGCAAGCTATGTGGCAGGTGCCATTCTGGGGCTAAGCAAAGGGCACGTTTTGCTGGCTCTGTTCATGGTTTATTTTTCAGTTTCAGCGCTCACCGAAGTTATTACCAACAACGCTGCAGCCATTCTGGTTATTCCGGTTGTACTGTCTATGACCAATACTCTGGACGTTGCCACTGAACCGTTTGTAATTGCGGTAATGATGGCTGCATCGGCAAGCTTTGCGACGCCTCTTGGCTATCAAACCAATACGATGGTATTCGGCCCGGGTGGGTACCGGTTCGGGGATTTTGTACGAGTTGGTTTGCCAATGAATGTGTTTATTGGCCTGATCTCGGTAGGGGTGATTGCCCTGGTATACGGGGTTGGGTTTGGCTGATCATGGAGGCCCCTCAGAGGGGGCCAAATACTCAGTTATTGCTTGGAATGGCAACAGATTCGTCGAATTCAAGTTCCACGTCTTTTCCTCTCGTTCAATGAGGCTCCTGTCGGAGCAGTTAAGAATGGTAAAAGTCTATCGGAACCATAAATTTCGACAATCCGTACAACCCGTATACAACCAAAGCCTAATAGCTCGGGCCGTTTGTGCCACGTGGGTATGTATCTGGACGGTAAGAGGTTAGACGCAGAGATTTCTTTTGAGAATACGACTCCTTATACTTCAGCGTGTACGTAACATTTAAGAGATGCGGGGTCTTGGTTGCCATGCAAGTAAGCAATACATCTGCCGGCTTTGGCCTGATGACCATTGTTATTCACTGGGTTGCTGCTGTGGCAGTGTTCGGCCTGTTTGCCCTGGGATTCTGGATGGTCGATCTGACCTACTACAGTGAGTGGTACCAGCGTGCTCCGGATATCCACCGCAGTGTTGGTGTTTTATTGTTCGGCCTGATGGTGTTTCGCCTGCTTTGGCGGTGGGTGTGCACGTCCCCCAGGCCGCTGGCGGGGCATAAACGCTGGGAAGTTGTCAGCGCCCTGATTGCTCACGGCTTCATGTACGCTCTGATCTTTGTCGCAATCGTAAGCGGGTTTCTGATTTCAACGGCTGACGGCTCATCTGTGAGTGTGTTTGGCTGGTTCGATGTACCTTCTGTCACAGGCCAGGTTAAACGCCTTGAGGATACCGCAGGGTTGGTGCATTACTGGAGCACATGGGCTTTGGTTGCCCTTGCGCTGCTCCATTCCGCGGCCGCGTTGAAGCATCATTTTATCGACCGGGATAACACGCTGCGCCGGATGCTTGTGCCGGGGCGTGAGGACACGTAATTTGCACAGTGTTGCTCTGAACGGAGCACCGCTTTTCTTTTTTAAAGGAGAAAGTATGAAAAAGTTACTGCTTGCATCGGCTGTTTCCATGGCACTTGTCGGGGGTGTCCATGCCAATGAAGAAAGCGGCACCTATGATTTTGATAATGAAAAAGACCACCAGTTTATTACCTTCAAAATTTCCCACCTGGGTTATAGCTGGGTTTATGGTCGCTTTAATGAGTTTGATGGGCAGTTTGTTTACGATGCTGAAAACCCTCAAAACAACTCGGTAAACGTAACCATTGATACGGCCAGCGTGGATACTAATCACGCGGAGCGGGACAAACACTTGCGCACCAAAGATCTACTGCATGCGGGCGAGTATCCGGAAGCCAGCTTCAAGAGTAAGCGTGTTGAGCTTGATGACGAAGGCGAGGCAGACATTATTGGTGATCTCACACTGCGCGGTGTAACCCGCGAGGTAACCCTGGATGCAGAAATGATCGGTCACGGCAAAGATCCCTGGGGTGGCTATCGCATGGGGTTTGAAGCAGAGACGGAGTTGCGCCTTGAAGATTTTGGTATCCCGATGAACCTTGGTAAGGCGTCCGAAACGGTAGAGATTATTATCTCTGTTGAAGGTATCCGTCAGTAAATCTGGCGTTCTGCAATCACAGGTTCCGGGGTTATGTCCGGAGCCTGCCTGCCAGTTTTCCAGCTCCTGCACGTACTTGTTGATTGTTCTGGTCTGATTGCGTTTATGCTTTTGTGAAAGCCTGGCAGGGCCAGATGTCAGAAAATTTTGGTATGTAGAGTTGGGTTTGCTCGGCGCTATGCGTCGGAATGAAGGTTGTGGTGGTGTGTGCCTGTTCCCCGGGCTGTATCACAGGCGCGGCAAAGGTGCCGTTGGCGCCAGAACTGAGCCGCAAAAATAACCAGCCATATCAGCAGACCTGCCCAGAGATACGTTGCAGGAACCTGAAAGCTGCCGCTGACAGCAAACTCCACAAGCAGCATCAGCGCGACGGCTAGTGCCGCATTCACCATGGCCGTAACCATGGCTTGCCCGCAGGCTTTGAGATTGGGTTTCATAGTGTTCCGCTTGTTTGAAAGGAAAACGGTCTTCTATTCATCACTGGCGTTGAGCATACGACGCACCTTACCGACTCTCCATGCGGGAATTCCGCTATTGGAATTGATGACTGCGAGCAATGCCGGGCATTTTTAGCCGATAAATCTGCAGGTTGTTGGTGTATCTGTCCGGTGCTCAATATAATGTCCGACTGCACCGGCCCCGTGATTATTCCGGGCGCACAGGGTAGCATCACGGACTCCTTTAAAATCAGGCAATACAGGCAAAGAGGCATCCATGCCAGAGTTTCAGACGACGGATGAAGGCTTTGAGCGGGTTTCACTCAGAGACTACACGGAAAAAGCGTATCTCGATTATTCCATGTACGTCATTCTTGACCGCGCACTTCCCAATGTCGGGGACGGACTAAAGCCGGTTCAACGGCGCATTATTTACGCCATGTCAGAGTTGGGCCTGAAGTCTACGTCCAAATACAAGAAATCGGCCCGTACGGTGGGCGATGTTCTGGGTAAGTTCCACCCCCACGGCGACAGCGCCTGCTACGAAGCTATGGTGTTGATGGCGCAGCCATTTTCTTATCGTTACCCGCTTGTAGACGGCCAGGGTAACTGGGGCGCGCCCGATGATCCGAAATCCTTCGCCGCCATGCGATATACCGAGTCGCGATTGGCTCGCTTTTCTGATGTACTGCTTGGCGAGCTCGGGCAGGGCACGGTCGATTGGGTTCCTAACTTTGATGGCACTATGGATGAGCCTTCGGTACTGCCGGCAAGGTTGCCCCATGTGTTGCTTAATGGCACCACCGGTATTGCCGTGGGCATGGCCACGGACATTCCACCCCATAACGTTCGGGAAATAACCGCAGCCTGTATCCGGTTGCTGGACGATCCCGGGGCAACCGTGGATCAGCTTTGCGAGCATGTGAAAGGGCCGGATTTCCCCACCCATGCCGAGATAATCACGCCCCGCAAAGGTCTGCGCCAAATGTATGAAACCGGTCGGGGCTCGCTGCGTATGCGTGCCCGCTGGGTGCGGGAAACCGGCGAGATTGTGGTCACGGATCTGCCGCACCAGGTGTCTGGTAACCGGGTACTTGAGCAAATTGCACACCAGATGCAAACCAAGAAACTGCCCATGGTGGCGGATCTTCGCGATGAGTCTGATCATGAAAACCCTACCCGGCTCGTGATTGTGCCGCGCTCTAACCGGGTAGATCTTGAAGGGCTGATGGCCCATTTGTTCGCCAGCACAGACCTTGAGAAAACCTACCGGGTAAACATCAACGTCATCGGTAACGATGGCCGCCCGGGCGTTAAGGGCCTGCACCAGATGCTCTCAGAGTGGTTGCTGTTCCGGCGTGAAACAGTTACCCGCCGTTTGCAACACAGGCTGGATAAAGTACTGGCACGTTTGCATATTCTTGAAGGCCTGTTGATTGCTTACCTGAATATTGATGAAGTCATCCATATTATCCGCACAGAAGACAAGCCGAAAGCGGTCTTTATGGAGCGGTTCGGGCTGTCTGCAGAGCAGGCCGAATCCATCCTTGAGCTGAAGTTACGGCATCTGGCCAAGCTTGAGGAAATGAAAATCCGCGGTGAACAGGATGAGCTGGCCATAGAACGAGACGAGCTTCAGGCCATTCTGGGGTCTGAAGATCGTTTGCGGGAGTTGATTAAAAACGAATTGCTGGAAGATGCAGAAACATACGGCGATGACCGCCGCTCTCCCATTGTTGAACGTGGGGAAGCCCGGGCGTTCAGTGAGAACGACCTGGTTTCCAGCGATCCTGTGACCGTTGTTTTGTCCGATAAAGGGTGGGTGCGCGCTGCCAAAGGCCACGACATAGACCCTGATGGGCTGAGCTACAAGGCGGGCGATCGCTTTTCATTAGCTGCCCGCGGCCGTAACAATCAGCAAACAATCTTTCTGGATTCCACCGGCCGGGCCTATTCCCTTATGGCTCACAGCCTACCCTCGGCGAGAGGCCAGGGAGAACCGCTGACCGGCCGGATCAACCCACCTTCCGGGGCGAGCTTTGCAGGGGTTCTAATGGGCGATCCTGAGCGCAAAACGCTGTTGGTGACTGACGGCGGGTACGGTTTTGTGGCATCGCTGAACGATATGATCAGCAAAAACCGGAACGGAAAGGCGGTGGTCAGTGTGCCGAAAGGCGCAAAAATAATGCCGCCGTTGGCCATTCCCAATACCGGGAATACGCTCTATTTAGGGGCGGTTTCCAATGAAGGCAGAATGCTTGTTTTCCCGCTCAGCGAGTTGCCGGAGCTAAGCAAAGGCAAGGGCAACAAAATTATCAGCATTCCTTCTGCACGGGTACAAAACCGTGAGGAATATGTTGTAGCCATAGCGGTGTTTGCCGAGGATGATCAACTGGAAATCCGTGCGGGTAAGCGCAAAATGGGGCTGCAGTTTGCCGATCTGGAACACTATATTGGCGACCGCGGTCGACGTGGACACAAACTCCCTCGCGGTTTGCAGAGAGTCGATGCGATTGAGGTTATTCCTTCCGCCGCCCGGGCAAAAGAAGAGGATAGTTCTGAAGATGGGGAGCAGCGACAGTGAGTGAGCTTGTACTGATTAATGTATCCGGGCGCGACAAGCCCGGGCTCACCTCCGAGATTACCGGCATCATGGGGCGGTATGATGTACGGATTCTCGATATAGGTCAGGCGGTTATTCACGACCATTTGACCTGGGGCATTCTTGTTGAAATCCCCGATGAGTCGAAATCCTCGCCGGTGATCCGTGATTTGTTGTTCCGTTTTCACGCCCTGGACCTTCAGGTGCGGTTTGCCCCGATCACCATTGAGGACTATCAAACCTGGGCCGAGGGCCGTAACCGCGCCTGTTACATTGTCACATTGCTATCCCGTGATATTAAGGCTGAACAAATTGCCTGCGTATCTGCTATTACCGCTCGCCACGGACTGAATATCGACAATATATCCAGGCTGTCTGCCAGGCCCTCGCTTAATGCCTCCGGCGGCGGAACTGCCTGTTTGGAGTTCTCCGTGCGCGGCACGCCGCTGGACCTTGAGCAGTTGAGGGCCGATTTTCTGCACATTGCAGGTGAGATGAACGTGGATATCGCCTTCCAGAAAGATTCTATTTTTCGGCGCAACCGCAGGCTGGTGGTATTTGATATGGATTCCACTCTGATTGAGGCTGAAGTCATTGATGAACTTGCCCTTGAGGCGGGTGTTGGCGATCAGGTTGCGGAGATTACTGAGCGCGCAATGCTGGGAGAGCTGGATTTTAGCCAAAGCTTTGCTGAGCGCCTGTCGCTGCTTAAAGGCCTGGATGAGTCAGTGTTGGAGAGGGTTGCTGATCGCCTGAAAATGACCGAAGGAGCTGAGCGCCTTATCCGCAGTCTGAAGGCATTGGGTTACCGCACCGCTATTCTTTCAGGGGGCTTCACGTACTTTGCCCGGCACCTGCAAGCCAAGCTGGGTATTGATTATGTCTACGCCAACGAGCTGGAAATCCGGGATGGCAAGGTGACGGGAGAGGTGTCTGGCCAGATAGTCGACGGCAAGCGTAAAGCAGAACTGTTGCTGGAAATTGCCGAGAAGGAACACATTGCCCGGGAGCAGGTGATAGCAGTGGGTGATGGGGCGAACGATCTGCCTATGCTGAGCCAGGCAGGCTTAGGGGTTGCATTCCGGGCAAAACCTCTTGTTAAAGAATCTGCCCGCCACGCTATATCGACACTTGGTCTGGACGCCATTCTGTATCTGATAGGCTTCCGTGAAAGCGAAACAAATCAGGGGTTGGAAAACGCCGGTTTCTGAGCCGGCGGCTTTCAATTTGAACCGGTTTAGTTGTCGCCAAAGTCGTAATTCATCTGTGGTACCGGAGCCTGCAGATAGTAACCCTGGATGTAGTTCACGCCGGCCTGCCAGAGTGTTGCCAGAACCCCGGCACTTTCTACCAGTGGGATAATCGTGAGCTTGCCAGCACTTTGCAGGCTCTTGACCATTTCTTTTATCTGCTCCTTGGCCTCTTCATTCTTTTGAATCTCTTCCGTAAAGGAGCCGTCGATCTTCACGTAATCTGTGTCTATGTGCTTGAGTGTATTGAACGGATTTAGCGCACACCCGAATTGGGCAATTGACACTTTGCAGTGCAGTTGGTGCAGAGCTTTAGTAAACTCTTTGGCCTGCTTCATGTAATTATTTGCGTCGCCCTCCCGGATCTGGAATACCAGCGAGTCACCCGGTAGGCGAGCGGCTTTCAACGCCACGCTGAGCCAGGATGTGAAGGTTTTGTCCTGTATGGTTTCCGCCGTCACATTGAGGAACATGCGGGTATCGTTGCCTTGGGAGCGATGGCTGGACAGCTGTTTTATCGTTTGCAGAATAACCCAGCGGTCGATCTTGATCGCGGTATCGCTGGGCCCCATGGGAGGCAGGAAGTCGTAAGGTGAAACCTCGTTTTCATCTTTATCGAGCATTCTTACGAATGCTTCGTAATGTTCTTCACCGTCACCACGAAGGTTGATAATAGGCTGGAACAACAGCCGGAAACGATCGTTATCCAGTGCCTTCAGTATCGCCTCAATGGAGTTGCTCTCATCCATGGTTTCGTAATCCGCCGGATTGTATACGCGGATACCATTGCCTTGAGGCTGGTCTTCCTGCTTGCGTACCTCGGAAGATGCAATGTGCGCCCGTGCCAGAAGCTCTTCCGCTTTTGGCGAGTTTTCAGTAATTGATGCAACACCAATGCTAACGGTCAATGGAACGGTGCGGCCGTTGATTTCGAACAGATGCTCATCCACCGTTTTGCGAACCTGTTCACACCGGCTGGTAAGGGATTTCTCATCGCAGGGCAGGCACAGTAATCCGAATGCGTCATCACTCAGGCGCGCCAGCATCAGATCATCACCCGCTTCCTGTTTCAGAAGGCTGGCCAAATCCCCCAGTAGCAAGTCTGCGCCAGAAATGCCTACCTGGCCCTTCATGGCCATAAAGCTGTCGAGTGCGATATAAGCCAGCGCGCCGGTTTCGTTATCTCTGCCGGCCCTGGCAATGGCCTGTTCGAGTTCGGTCATCAGGTACTGGCGGTTATACAGCCCGGTAAGCAGATCCTGGCTGCTGATCTCCCGAAGCTTCTCTTCCAGTTCTGCATCGCTGTGCTCTGGCTGAAGCACGATTTGCGTGCAGGTTTCGCCATCGTAGGTGGCAGCAGAGACGGACATGGTTACATTCAGTTCATGATTGTCGCTGCGCTTCGTTGTGCAGTTCATTGTCATGCCATCTTCGCCTTTTTCGGCGAACGACTTCATAAACATTTTGTAGTCATTCTGGCTTTCAGGCGTAAGCGTATCGAGAACCGGAATACAGATCAGGTCGTCAATGTCGTCGTAGCCGAGAAACTCCATGTAGGACTGGTTAGCGTAGATGTGCATGCCATCGTTGATGTAAGCAATGGCATCTTTTGAGCTTTCCAGCAGCAACTGGCAACGCTGTTCCGCTTCACGCAGGTGGGACTCCAGCGCGCGCCGGCGGCGGCGATCCTCAAGTGCTGCCAGTTCGCGTTTTGTTTTCAGTATCACCAGGTCATTGTGATCGGATTGCACGGTGCCCTGAGCACCGGCTTTCATTACGGCCACGGTTCTGTCCCGGTTTTCTTCCTCAGTGAGGAACAGGCATGGAATGTCTTTATCCATGCGCCGAATCATGGCGAGGGCCTGGTCGGCTGTGAATTCCTGCTCGATATCACGAGCCAATAACAGATCCCAGTTGCTGCTTTTCAGAGCCTCTTCCAGGTCTTCTTCAGATGTGATGCGATGAGCCCTTGTGGCTTTGCCGGCATTTCTGAGCAGACTTATCAGGGATTCAGCATCATTTTGTGAAGGGTCAAGAATGAGGAGGTGCACGGTCGCGTTCTGTTTCTGCATTCCAAAGACGTCTCGTAAAACAGGTTGGCTGGGCCGGCCACGGCAGAGAAGCGTTCTGCTTTAGATACAGTACCTTGCTGGAAACTGTGAACGGGTGCTGCGAGACCGGACTGTCACTATCGCTGAATAATGCAGGGGTTGAGGCTTAATAACAAGCCTCCGGCGGATATACGGGCCATCCGCCGGCGGTGTTTAGAGGGAGGGCCACAGTGAATCAAAATCATCCTCACTGGCGCCGGCCGGCGATGCAATACTGGTAGGAGCCGGGGCTGAGGTATTATTCTGCAGTTTCAGCTCAAACTGGCTGATACTGCCGGTTGACGACACCTTTTTTGTGAGTTGGCCCTGGTCCTCTCGGCCGGCGTGCAGCATCGAGATTCGGCTGCCTGGCTGAAAAGGCATCCGGGGCGTAACCAGAGTGGCAGCCTGGTTAATCACGCTGATCTCGGGAAGCAAAAGGCCACGCAGGTACTCGCTACTGTTGCCAACTTTTTGTAAAAGGCGAACACCGCAGGGGGAGCCACTCGGTGCCAGTAATTCAATGCCAATTTGCGTGCTCTGGTTTCGGATTTGCCGAATCCAGCGAACAACCGCAATGCTCCAGGGGTGCGTGCGTTGTTCGCGCACACCCAGTATCTCTCCAGTTTGCATGGTGGGGGGGACGCTTGCTTCCCATGAAACGCAGTAGCCGCCGGGGCTGGTGTTTACCAGCAGCGCGGAATGTGATTTCGGCCGGTTTTTTTCGTTGGCAGGCGTGGCCGTATTACCGTAGCTGCCGCGAAAGTTAATCGGCGTGTCTGCAGCGTAAAGGTGCTCACCGCTCGGTGCGGCATCATGGGCACCGCTCCAGGCATCTTCTTTCTTGCGAGAAGCCCGAATAAACACATTCTCGTCGTCTTCGGCACCAGTATCGTTGCCAGTGACGAATTCAGTGAATGATTTTTCGCCCGCAATAAAATAGTGCGCAGCGGTTAATCCAACACAGATCTCAAGCGAGCCCTGGCTGGCAATCCGGTTGAAATTCCTCTTTGCCAGAACACCAAGTGCCTGGCTTAAGTGAGTGAGCAGAGTGTCGCTGACATTTCCCGGTATTATAAGGTCGTTGGGTGGTGGTTGCTGGCGGCCCCGTGCTTCCATGCTCTCGGTAATCATGGTGGCCAACTCCCTGGTCTCGAACCCGAAACTCTCATTGCCGGGCTTATTCTCCAGCAGGCTTGTGTACACTGGAGAATTGTCGCTCTCAAGGTTTACAACAAAAAGGCTGTCTTCCCCGGTGTTTGGCCCACAGCGGGAGTACTCTGTCCAGGATTCAAACAGCTCATATGCCTGCAGTAGTTCAGCTTGCCGAAGCTGATTGGGCCTTGCACAGCCAAGCATGAGCAACCGTTTGTAGCTATCGGCAACGGTACTTGCCTTTTTTTGCTTCAGATTAGTGTCTTCAACAACTATTCCGGACAGCTTGTTGCGGTGAGCAAACCGGAACATGCGGTGACATTCGAGCCAGCTGTGCGCCGGGCTGGGGCAATAAAGCTGATGAGAGCGCAGAACCGTTGACGCAAGTTCAGACGTTGCCCGATGAACAGAGGTTGCAATCAGCTTGCGATTTTTGTCCAACCCGCCATCGTCCAGGCCCTCCAGCAGGCATAGCTTGTAGCCGCTGGCAAGATGTAATTGAAGTGCCTGTGACAGGTTGGCAATTTTGCGTTGCTTTTCAGGTAAGGCAACCGCAAGCCCCAAATAATGACGTGCGAGCTCACTGCAAACGAAATGAATCTTTTCGCGAATGAGATCAAGAAACTGTAGCCGGTTCTGGGGCGCAAGAAACAGTTGGTTAAGCTCGATGATGGCGTGATAGAGCTGACGAGATACCTCACCAATGTTGGCCATGGGAAGTTGGCGAGTCCATAACTTAAACGCCTTTGGCGTTGTGTCGCAGAAGGACAGGCTGGCCGTTTTCTGCTCTGGAACACGGAGATCGGGTTTTAGAGTCGTGCCTTCCATGAATATGCGCCAATATCAGGACGAACGTTTCGCATTCCGGGCTTTCTCACCTAACACAGTAGGGACTGTTTGAATATGCAGGTTGATCAGGAAAGCACCGTAAATACATATCTTTACAAAATAGACGGTGCTCGACTTTAAAATAGCAAGCCAGTACAAGAAAGCCAGAAAGTCATCTGTTAACAATGTTTGACATATGATGTCATGCCAGCTTCGCTTGAATTCTTCTATAAGCTTGTTGAAAAAAGATCGATTGGCGTTTTTGCAGGCTCTCCTGGCACCTCTCTAACCAGCCGGGGAACCAGAAAGCCAGGCAGTCTGGAAAGCAGTTCCCGAACCAGACCCTTGGCTTTTTCATCCGCAACATCAAAGTGCTGAGCGCCAGCAACCGGATCAAATGCATGAAGATAGTAGGGGAGCACGCCCGCGTCAAAAAGTGACTCACTCAGATTTTCCAGCACATCTGCGTCGTCATTAACACCTCGTAAAATGACACTCTGGTTGAGGAGAGTTACGCCCACAGAACGGAGTTGGTTCAGGGCATGGCGGGTTGGCTTGTCAATTTCCGCCGGGTGGTTGATGTGCAGTACTATCACAACCTGCACGGGTGTGTGCTTAATCCACCTGAGCAGCGCATCACACACTCGCTGTGGAATTACTACCGGAAGACGGGTATGCAGCCGTATGCGGCGAATGTGGGAGATGCTACTAATGGCGGTGGCCCAGTGGGACAGCCGCCTGTCGTTGACTGCCAGGGGGTCGCCGCCGCTGAAAATCACTTCATTGATTTCCGGACTTGCCGCGAGTGTGTCCAGCACCTTTTGCCGGTCTGCCGGGCTCAGGCGCTGTTCATCGTAGGGAAAGTGCCGACGGAAGCAGTAACGGCAGTTAATTGCACACTGGCCCGTAACCATAAGCAAGGCGCGGCTGCGGTATTTGCGAATGAGCCCGGTGGTTTGAATTGCGCCGTCTTCCTCCAGGGGGTCTGTTACAAACCCTTCGACAGTGTTGGTTTCAAGGCTCAAGGGTAGCACTTGGCGCAGCAGAGGATCTGCCGGGTTACCTTTTTCCATGCGTGCCAAAAAAGGCTCTGGAACCCGGATCTGAAACAACCGGTGCCCCGCCTCGGCTCCGGCCAACCACTGATCGGCAGGCAGGTTCAGTCGCTCCAGCAATTCTGTTGGCGAGGTTATCGAATTGGAAAGCAGTTGTTGCCAGCTCCGGTTATCATCGTCTGAAAGCCGGGCTTCTATATAGGTAGGGCTTCGCTGTATCATAGCCGCCTTTGAATTTTAAATAGCATTTTGGCAGGTGGACATTTCATGGCTTCATATTCTACCAACGAATTTCGCGGCGGTCTCAAGGTTCTGCTCGATGGCGACCCTTGTATCATGCTTGAGAATGAATTCGTAAAACCAGGTAAAGGCCAGGCGTTTAACCGCGTTAAGCTGCGTAACCTGATGAGCAACCGTCAGTGGGAACGCACCTTCAAATCCGGCGAGAGCCTGGAGGCAGCAGACGTTGTCGAGCAGGACATGGAATACCTGTATACCGACGGGGAGTTCTGGTATTTCATGGTAACCGACGGCTCTTTCGAGCAGTACCCGGCCGATGAAAAAGCCGTTAGTGACGCACTCAAGTGGCTGAAAGAGCAAGACATTTACACTGTAACCCTGTACAACGGCGCGCCGCTAATTATCACGCCGCCCAACTTTGTTGAGCTGGAAGTGGTTGAGACCGACCCTGGCATGAAAGGCGACACAGCCCAGGGCGGCTCCAAGCCCGCAACCCTGTCTACCGGCGCAGTTGTAAGCGTACCTCTATTTATCACCATTGGTGAAGTGCTCAAGGTAGACACCCGCTCTGGCGAATACGTAAGCCGGGTGAAGAGCAGCTGATATCAAGATGAGAAAACAGCCTGACTGGCAGCCAACTGTCACCCGGGCAGCCCTGAAAAGCCGCGCACAACAATCAAATTTTGTGCGCGGCTTTTTTGCCCAGCGCGATGTATTGGAAGTCGAAACGCCCATGCTGGGCCGCTGCGGCGTCACCGATCCTAATCTTGATGGCATACCCGCGCAGGTGAGCGCCCTGGGCGTTGAAGGCGGCTGGCTGCAAACCTCTCCGGAATACCACATGAAGCGCCTGCTGGCGGCCGGCTCCGGCGCTATCTATCAAATAGCAAAAGTCTTTCGCAATGGCGAACGCGGCCGCCGCCACAATCCGGAGTTTTCCATGGTGGAGTGGTATCGCACCGGTTTTGACGATACCGCCCTGATGGCAGAAGTGTCCGACCTGGTCTGCGGCTGGCTCAACTGCCCCAGGCCACAGGTCACAAGCTATCGTCAGGCAATGATCGACTGGGCGGGCATAGACCCGTTCGTAATCCCCGAAGAGGAACTTCACCAGGCCTGCCGGCAGTGGCTGGAACCTGAGCAGTTACAGGACCTCAGCCGCAACGACTGCCTGGACTTGCTGATGAGCTTTGCCGTCGAACCCAACCTGGGAACCCGTGTTCCGGTTTTTATCACCCAGTACCCGGCATCCCAGGCTTCCCTGGCCAGAATCTCTCACGTTGACGGCTTCGACGTCGCACACAGGTTCGAGCTCTACATCGACGGCCTGGAATTATGTAACGGTTACTGGGAGCTTACCTGCTCCGACGAACAGCGGGCTCGCTTCGACGCAGACAATCGCCTGCGCAACGCCACCGGAAAACCTGAAATGGCCGTTGACGAGGCCTTCCTAGCCGCCATAGAGCACGGCCTGCCTGACTGCGCCGGTGTCGCCTTGGGTCTTGATCGACTGCTGATGCTGAAAACGGGAACCCGCGACATTGCAGACGTATTGGCGTTCCCATGGGAGCGAGCCTGAAGGCTATATAAACATTGCGGGGTTCCCGGCAACGCCGGACTCGGTTTTAATCAAGCCCCGGTTTGACCAAAAGCCTCCCCAAGGCGAACCTGCTTACCTGCAACCTGATCCGCATTCCAGCGAACGCTACCCTGAGGCATCACCATCACGACCGTAGAGCCCAGGCGGAAACGCCCCATCTCCTCGCCCTTGGCAAATGAAATAGCGCTCTCCCCCTCATAAGAAACAGCCGTAACACCACCGTTACCTGGTGCCACAACACCTGCCCAGGTTGTTTCAACGCTGCCCACAATCATCGCACCGACAAGAACCAGCGCCATGGGCCCGGCCGCTGTATCAAAGATGCACACAACCCGCTCATTGCGAGCAAACAGGTTAGGCACATTCTCGGCAGTGGTGGGGTTTACTGAAAACAACTTGCCTGGAACGTAAACCATCTCCCTGAGCGTACCTGCCATGGGCATATGAATGCGGTGATAATCCTTGGGCGACAGATAAATCGTAGAAAATTCACCCTCTGAAAACGCTTCTGCTCTGCCCGTATCGCCACCAAGAAGCTCTAACAAACTAAACGACTGCCCCTTAGCCTGGAATACCCGGTTCCCGGTAACCTGGCCTAGCTGGCTTATGACGCCATCTACCGGGCTAACCAGGGTGTCCTCTCCCTCGGCAAGTGGGCGAATGCCTGGTTTGAGCGCCCGGGTAAAAAAAGCATTAAAGCTGGGGTAGGCGGTTGGATCTGACTCTGCCGCTTCATTCATATCAACGCCATAGCGCTTCACAAACCACTTTACTACCCGATTTTTCAGGGCAGGGGCGCGGTCGTTGTCTGCCAAACGACCAGCAGCACGGGAAACCGCAAGCTGCGGAGTGACGTACTGACTCAGAATAAACAGCTTGTCGAACATTGACTGGGGTCCTTTGTACTCAAAGGCGCCAAGTCTACCAAATGGCGCGGTAAGAATGTTGCGCATGTGTTGCTATGTATAGAAATTGTTTCACAGCTTCGCGCATGTCGCAGCGCCTTGCTATGATCAGTGCTGAAAAATCCTGTGACCAGGTTCGGTACCGACCGATAACCTCAATGTAAAGGCTTATATACTCCCCATGTTACTTATTATTGGCGCCGTTATTGTTGTTGCCAGCGTTTTGGGTGGCTACATGCTTCATGGCGGGCAGCTCATGGTGCTGTGGCAGCCCACCGAACTTCTCATCATCTTTGGTGCCGCCCTTGGCTCGTTTATTATTGCCAACCCACTGCACACCGTTAAAGAGGTGTTCTCGGGCATTTTGCGCCTGTTAACGGGTTCTCCGTTTAATAAATCCTACTATATGGATTTGCTAAGCCTTCTCTACGAAATTTTTGATAAATCCCGCAAGCAGGGCGTGATGTCCATCGAAGAAGACATTGATAACCCGGAATCCAGCGAGATTTTTGTTCGTTATCCTGCGGTGATGAAATCGAACAAACTGCTGGATTTTATTACAGACTATTTGCGCATTATCAGTGCGGGCAATATGGCCACCCACGAGCTGGACGGTATGATGGAAGCTGAAATCGACAGCCGCCAGCATGAGCTTGAAGAGCCGGCACACGCCGTTAACAAGATTGCGGATGCGTTGCCGGGGCTGGGCATTGTTGCTGCGGTTCTGGGTATTGTGATCACCATGAACTTCCTGAGTGAGGGGCCCGAGCGCATAGGCCTGAGTGTGGCCGCGGCCTTGGTGGGCACGTTCCTCGGCATCTGGATGGGTTATGGTTTTGTGGGCCCCACCTCCATTGCCATGGAGCATGCTGCAAAGTACGAGCTTAAAGCCTACGAGTGCGTTAAATCTGCCATTGTGGCAACGGTTTCAGGGCAGGCCCCGCAAATGGCCATCGAGTTTGGCCGCAAGGCGCTACCCACAGACAAGCGGCCTGGTTTTCAGGAACTGAACGACCACGTGCGCTCGAAATAGCGCAACCTGAACCCGGAGTAGACGCGTGGAACAGCAGCCAATAATCATCAAGCGAAAAAAGGTCATTGCCGCGGGCCATCACGGTGGCTCGTGGAAAGTGGCTTTTGCCGACTTCGCAACGGCGATGATGGCCTTTTTCCTTGTGCTCTGGCTCACGGCAACCGCCTCGCCCGAGCAGATAAAAGCCGTGGAAGGCTACTTTCGCGATCCTGTGGGGTTCACCGAAGGCGGGTCACCCAACCCGGTGGATCTTGAAGGCAGTGCCTCTGTTGTTAGCGAAGCCGGCCAGGATATTGAATCAGACCCGATGGTTATTAGCGACGACGTGGTGGATACCCTGTCTGATACGCTTGAACAGCGTCGCATGGAAGAGCTGTTTCAAGAGTTAAAGCAGCGAATTGAAGAAAATCAAACCCTGCAGGCCTTCAAAGACCAACTTCTGATTGATATCACCGATGAAGGGCTGCGAATCCAGATAGTAGATCGCTCTGGCCGCCCCATGTTTGATAGCGGGAAAGCAGAGCTGAAATACTATTCCCAGGAAATTTTGTTCGAGCTGGCCAAAACCCTCGGCTCGGTGGATAACAAGCTCAGCCTGACCGGCCACACAGACGCCAAACCGTTTGGCGGTCGGCCCGGTTATACCAACTGGGAGCTTTCTGCTGATCGCGCCAACACAGCAAGGCGCGCATTGGTTGCCGGCGGAGTGCGCGCGCAGCAGATTGCCAGAGTAGTGGGGTTGAGTGATTCAGTGTTATTTGACAAGAAAAAGCCGAATGCACCGGTCAACCGCCGCATTTCTATCATTGTTCTGAATAAAAAAACCGAGAACAGCATCCACAGCAGTGCCAGTGCGAAAGGCGCCCCGCTGATTGACCTGACAGCCCCTACCGAGGAAGAGCAAACAGAAGCCATGGAACAGCTGGAGAGCGGCGAGTGGCTTAAAGACAAGCCAGAACCCGCACCCGGCGAGCTAAGCTGGTAGCTCACCGGGCGTTGTTATCCTGGTTGGCTTTAAGCCCACGCTGGTTCTGCTCTGCCATATCCTGAAGAATACGATGAAAGCTGCGCAACCGCTCCTGGCTGAGAATGCCCGCTACGGCTGCCGCATCAATGGCACAGCCAGGATCGCCCATGTGCCTGCAGTTACGAAACCTGCAATCGCCGATAACGCCACGAATCTCGCGAAACCCGTACTCGATTTCCTGCGGCGTCATATGCCAGAGCCCAAACTCCCGAATACCCGGTGAGTCAATCAAATCGCCACCCATGGGCAAGTGGAAGAGCTTCGCAGTGGTGGTGGTATGAATGCCTTTGCCGGTGCTTTCAGAGACCGCACCTACCCGAATGGCCTCATCTGGCATCAACGTCTGGATAATCGACGACTTACCAACCCCCGACTGGCCCACAAATGCACTGGTTTTGCCCTTCACCAACGCCTCAACCTCCGGCGAAGGCCCGCCGTCGAATTGCACTGCCGACGTGCAAACCACCTCATAGCCCAACGCCGCATAGCGTGCCAGCAGGGCATCAATCTGCTCACGATTCTGATCCGTGATCAAATCCGTCTTGTTCAGAAGAATCACTGCCGGAATATCTGTGGTCTCGGAAGCTACCAGATAGCGGTCAATCAAATTGTCATGGGGTTCCGGCTCCGGCGCGATCACCAGAATAATATGATCAATGTTCGCTGCCACCGGCTTTACAGCACCAAAATTATCCGGTCGCTGCAGCAAATTATCACGCTCGCAGCGGGCAACAATCACCCCGGTTTCACTTTTGCCGGGTCGCCAGATAACCCGATCGCCCGTCACCAAACTATCGATATTCGCACGAACAAAGCAGCGCACAACCTCACCGGTTTGTTCACCCTCCAGGGCCTCCACATCAAGCTGCTGCCCATAATGGGCAATAATCAGCCCCTCCTGCTCCGGCCCTAATTCACCGGCCTCGGCCTGCGCCTGAACCGACTTCTCCTTACGAGCCGCGCGGGCCGCCCGTTCCTCCTGAACCTTCTTGATCCGGAATTGCTGTTGCTTGTTCAGTTGCCGTTTTGCCATAGGGTCTCAGTTAACACGGATGAAAGTGGTGTAGTAGCTGTGCCATCATACTGCATCATTAGCTGTTCACGGTATAACGCTGAATTACGGGGCGGAGCTTCGCTTTTCTAAAATACTTAAGCCAGGCGGGATATATCACTGAACTACGGGGTGGGGCTGCTTCTTGCTGTCCGGGAATGCCGGCGGCCAAGGATGGCCGACGACAAGCGCACATGGATGTGCTCGTAGCGGTTCCCGGACAGCAAGAAGTAGGCACGCCTTTCACCTAAGTCTGAGAGTTTAGAGGAAAAAAGAATGTCAGCAGGCAACTACCTGGTCTGGATTGATCTGGAAATGACCGGCCTGGATCCGGAAAAAGAACGCATCATCGAGATGGCGACCATCATCACCGATTCAGAATTGAACCTGGTGGCAGAAGGGCCGGTTATTGCAATTAACCAACCCGACAGTCTGCTGGATGCCATGGACGAATGGTGCACCAGAACCCACGGTGAAAGCGGCCTGACCAAGCGCGTTCAGGAAAGCAAAATTACCGCAGCCGAAGCCGAGCAGCAAACCATCGCCTTCCTCAAGGAATACATGGAAAAGGGCAAATCCCCCCTGTGCGGTAACAGCATCGGCCAGGACCGTCGCTTTCTCGTGAAATACATGCCCGAACTGGAAGACTTCTTCCACTATCGCAACCTGGACGTTTCCACCATCAAGGAACTGGCCCGCCGCTGGCGCCCGGATGTGCTGAACGGCGTTAAAAAGAAAGGCAGCCACCTGGCCCTGGACGACATTCGCGACTCCATCAATGAATTGCGCCACTACCGCGAGCACTTCTTCAAGCTATAAACCGTGCTGCGCCAAGGCCCATTGAACATGCTCGCGGACCATATCCGAAGGATGGTCCGCGCGCTGTTTAAGCGCCTCAATTACAGGAATGGTTGAAGGTGCATTGCCCAGCCCCACCGCGAGATTACGCAACCAGCCCTCATAGCCGGTTCGGCGGATAGCCGAGCCCTCCGTACGCTTCAAAAACTGCTCCTCCGTCCACATAAACAACTCAGCCAGCGAGCTGTTATCCAGGCCATGCCTGGGCTGGAAATCATCCTCTTGGGTCGGTTTTTTGAATTTTTGCCAGGGGCATACAAGCTGACAGTCGTCGCAACCGAACACCCGGTTACCCATCAGCGAACGCAATTCCTCCGGAATGCTGTCTTTCAGCTCAATAGTGAGGTAGCTGATGCAGCGCCGGGCATCCAGTTTGTGCGGCCCCACAAATGCATCTGTTGGGCACTTGTCCAGACAATAGGAGCAGCTGCCGCAATGATCGGTGTTAAAGCCGGGGTCTACCGGTAAGGGCGCGCTGGTAAAAATCTCGCCCAGAAAAAAGAACGACCCGGCTTTTGGATGGATCAGCATGTTATTTTTGCCGATCCAGCCCAGCCCGGCCCTTTGTGCAAGCGCCCGCTCAAGCACTGGAGCACTGTCCACAAAAGCCCGGTAGTTGTAGCCGCTCACTGCTTCATCAATCTTTTTTGCCAGGGACGCCAACCGCTTACGGATGAGCTTGTGGTAATCGCGACCCAGGGCGTAGCGGGTGATATAGGCATTCTCCCGGTTAGTAAGTGCTTCTTTAGGGCTGTCAGGCGTCGGCATGTAGTCCATGCGCACAGAGATTACCCGCGTTGTGCCTGGTACCAGGGAGCTGGGAGTGTAGCGCTTGTCTCCATGGTGCCCCATATAATCCATGGTGCCCTGGTAGCCTTCATCCAGCCAGTCTTGCAAATGCTGGGCGTGCTCACCGGTATCTGCAGTGGTGATGCCGGCATCGGAAAAGCCGTGCTCTCTGGCCCATTGCCGGATAAGTGCTGGTAAATCAGTCAGTTCTGGTTTGGGAGATGTAGCAGTTTCTGTCGTGCTCATAAACACCACGGTTGTATCCGCCTTTCAGAGAATGGGAGTACGGATATTTAATTTGATTAAGTTATGACCTTTTCTGCAGTTTTGCTATGCTTTACAGCTAACTGGCCAATTTTCTTAAACCGGATTCTGTAACGGGAGCCAAGGCCCATGCCACAGCTTGCTGGAGACAGTTTATCAGATGCACTGTTTTCCGCCGATTCTGTGCGTCGCATTGATCAATATGTCATCAAGCAGCAGGGTGTTGATGGTTTCGACCTGATGCAATCGGCAGCTCGGGCAGCCTTTCGCCGATTAGTGGTGCGCTGGCCAGGCCTGGAACCCTTACTGGTTCTTTGTGGTGCAGGTAATAATGGTGGCGATGGATACTTGATGGCGGCGAATGCGGCGCGCCATGGGCTGGCTGTGCATTGTATTGCCGTGGCACCAACTGAAAAGCTGAGCGGTGATGCCCGCAAAGCGTGGCAGAGTGCGGTTGCCGATGGCGTAGAGGTTCGGGAGCTGACAGGTATACCCGAGCCGGAGCTGGTTTCTTTATTCGAGCGGGTGGGGCTGGTTGTCGATGCCATGCTCGGTACCGGCGTATCCGGCGCGCCGAGAGAACCTTTTGCAGGTATGATTTCACGCTGCAACCGCTCCCGGCTGCCGGTGCTGGCCGTAGACATACCCTCCGGTCTTGACGCGACAACGGGCGCGGCCAGGGGCGAGGTTGTTCGGGCAGCCATGACCGTCACATTCATTGGCAGTAAAGCCGGGCTGTATACCGGGCAAGGCGCTGCGGTGTGCGGCGATGTGATGTTTGAAGCATTGAATGCAGGTGCGGGTGTCGCTGAAAGCGGGGAGAGCCCTGTAGCTGTGCTCAGGCGCTGGGAGTCTGTTCGGAATTGGCTGCCTGAACGCCCTGCTAACGCCCACAAGGGGCGGTTTGGCCATGTGTTGGTGGTGGCTGGAGAAAGAGGCTTTGGCGGTGCCGGCCTGTTGGCAGCCGAGGCAGCGACACGCTCCGGAGCCGGGTTGGTGTCATTAGCGACGCAGCCGGGTCATGTAACCGCTGCCTTGGCGCGGTGCCCGTCGGTCATGGCCCACGGCGTGACTCATGGGGCTGAATTGCCAGCGTTGCTGGATGCCGCAACGGTTGTGGTGTGTGGGCCGGGAATAGGCCAGAACGCCTGGGGTCAGCAAATGCTGCAACAGGTGCTTGAGAGTGATAAGCCTCGCGTTCTGGATGCCGATGCTTTAAACCTGCTTTCTTCGCGTACGCCAAAACCTGTTGGTAATCAGATTCTGACACCGCACCCGGGTGAGGCAGCCAGGCTGCTGCATTGCACGGTTGCTGAGGTGGAGGCCGATCGGGTGGCTGCCGCAACAAAGTTGCAGTCGTTATACGGCGGCGTGATTTTGCTTAAGGGCGCGGGAACAGTTATTGCGTCCGCTCTGGGCGTAGTGGATATTGCCGCGGGCAGTAACCCGGGAATGGCGACTGGCGGTATGGGCGATGTGTTGTCTGGAATTTCCGGAGCGTTCTATGCCCAGATGGTCGAATCACCGGGTCCTGCGGCCGTGCTGGGCGCAGTCGTACACATTGAAGCTGCCAGCCAGGCCTCAGTAAAGAAGGGCTATATGGGATTGATACCCACAGATGTGATTGACGGCTTACCGCAGGTTTTGCGACAGGCAGAGCCCGCCAGTTACCGCAGCAGGGGCGAAGGATGAGTGTTTTCAGAAGCCAGCGCAGAGTGTTTCTGGAAGGCGAAGCCGAAACAGAGAAGCTGGGTGGTGAGTTAGCCCGTTTAGCGAAAAATTCGGGACAGGGGTTAACCGTGTTTCTCGAAGGCGACCTGGGTATGGGTAAAACAACCCTCAGCCGGGGCGTGATAAGAGGGCTTGGGCACAAGGGCTCGGTTAAAAGCCCGACTTACACACTGGTTGAGCCTTACGAAAACTTGGTACCTCCGGCTTACCACTTTGATCTTTACAGGTTGGGTGACCCGGAAGAGTTGGAATACATGGGTATTCGGGATTATTTCAACGGTGAGAGTCTGTGTCTTATCGAGTGGCCGGAGCGCGGCGAAGGGTTGCTGCCACGGCCGGATCTCGAGATTTATCTTGAGCATCAGGGGGAAGGGCGCGCGGCAACTGTCCGGGCAGGGTCTGAACTGGGTGCATCACTTTTGAATGAACTGGAACTGATCGGGCTGAGCGATTAACAGGCTTGAGCCGAATAAGCAGGCAAGTTGTATGAATAAGCACAAGCTGACAATGAAAACTCTGACGATGCTGGTGTCCGTGTGGCTACTGGCAGTATCCATGCAGGCACAGGCGGCCACAAACGTAGAGGGTATCCGTATTTGGCCGGCGCCGGATCACACGCGTCTGGTCCTGGATACCGAAGGCAAGGTCAGCCACAACATGTTTGCGCTGAGCAATCCATCGCGGCTGGTCATTGATCTGAAAAACACCCGGCTGAAAACAGATTTTGACAAACTGGATCTGTCTGGCAGCCCGGTGCGCCGCATTCGCAGTGCGCCGCGTAATGGCACAGATTTGCGAGTGGTTCTGGATCTGACCAGTGACATCAAACCCCGGAGCTTTCAGCTCGACCCTAACCAGCAGTATGGGCATCGGCTGGTTGTAGATCTGATTGACGAGAGTGGCAGCCGTTTGGAGAAAGCGACCAAGCCAACGGTAACCCATAACTCTGCTGGCAAGCGTGACGTGATTGTTGTTATTGACGCTGGCCACGGCGGCGAAGACCCTGGAGCCACGGGCCCGCGGGGCACCCGGGAAAAAGATGTGGTCCTGAAAATGTCACACACCCTGGCGGATATGATTAACAAGCAACCAGGCTACACCGCCAAGCTCACCCGCACCGGCGATTATTACATAGGCCTGAGAAATCGTACCATTCTGGCGCGCAAGTACAGCGCCGACCTGTTCGTCTCGGTGCATGCGGATGCGTTCCGTACGCCCCGGCCGAAGGGTGCCTCTGTGTTTGCGCTCTCCCAGCGTGGCGCGACCAGTGAAACGGCGCGCTGGCTGGCCAAAAGCGAAAACCGGTCTGACCTGATTGGCGGCACCGGTGGTGTGTCTTTGGACGGGCGCGACGACATGCTGGCCGGTGTGCTGCTCGACCTGTCCATGACAGCCAGTATTAATGCCAGCCTGGGTGTAGGCAGCTCCATTCTGGGCAAGCTGAGTGGCGTGGCGCATCTGCACAAGCCTGGCGTGGAACAGGCAGCGTTTGCGGTTTTGAAATCGCCGGATATCCCTTCCATTCTTGTCGAGGCGGGCTTTATATCCAACCCGCAGGAAGAGAGGAATCTGTCTACGGACTGGTATCGCAGTAAACTTTCCGGTGCCATCATGAAAGGTATCGATGAGTACTTCCAGAAAACACCTCCGCCGGGCACCTTGCTGGCATGGCAAAAGCAGAGTCGCCAGGCTGGTGGGCGCATTAGTCGGTACAAGGTTCAACGGGGCGACACCCTGTCCGGGGTGGCTCGCAAAAACCAGACAACCGTTAGCGAGTTGATGCAGTTTAACGGCCTGAGGGATGACCGTGTTATGGTAGGGCAAACCATTCGTATCCCCTCATCCTGAATAACGTCATTGACCAAGAGGTAGCCCCGAAACATGCCCTCCATCCGATTGCTCTCGCCGCGGCTGGCAAACCAGATTGCCGCGGGCGAGGTAGTTGAGCGCCCTGCATCTGTTGTCAAGGAACTGGTTGAAAACGCGCTTGATGCTGGCGCTGACCGTGTTGATATTGAAATGGAGCAGGGCGGCGTAAAGCTTATCCGGGTGCGTGATGACGGCGGTGGTATTGCCGAAGCCGATCTGCCTCTGGCGCTGAGCCGCCATGCCACTAGCAAGATTGTCAGCCTTGATGATCTGGAATCAGTCGCCTCCCTCGGGTTCCGGGGCGAAGCCCTGGCCAGTATCAGTTCTGTGTCGCGCCTCACGCTGACCTCTCGCACCCAAGGCCAGGAAGCTGCCTCCCGTGTGGAAGTAGAAGGGCGCGATATGGACGCGCACATCTCACCGGCGGCGCACCCCGTGGGCACCACCGTTGAAGTCCGGGATCTGTTTTTTAATACCCCGGCACGGCGCAAGTTCATGCGCACCGAAAAAACCGAATTTAACCACGTAGAAGAATGTGTGCGGCGCCAGGCGCTCAGCCGGTTTGATGCGGGATTTACCCTGCGCCACAATCAGCGTGTGGTACAAAACCTCAGGCCGGCCGAGTCCATGCTGGACCGGGAGCGCCGTGTCGGTTCCCTGTGCGGGCAAAAATTTATCGACAATGCGGTGGTGATCGATGCCGAGGCCACAGGTTTGCGCCTTTGGGGTTGGGTGGCGTTGCCCACCTTCTCCCGCAGCCAGGCTGATTTGCAGTATTTCTTTGTTAACGGCCGGGTGATCCGCGATCGACTGGTTGCCCATGCGGTGCGCCAGGCCTACCGTGACGTGTTGTTTAATAACCGTCATCCCGCGTTTGTGCTTTATCTTGAAGTTGATCCTGCATCGGTTGATGTGAATGTACACCCAACCAAGCATGAAGTGCGCTTTCGGGATGGTCGGCTGGTGCACGATTTCATTTTCCGAACGCTACATAAGGCACTGGCGGATGTGCGGCCCGACGATCATTTTCGGGGTGCGGTAGCCCAGTCTTTCGGCCGCGAGATCGCCGGGCAGGGGGAGCCGTTGGCCGGTGACGCAGCGCCAGCCTGGCAGGCCCGGGGTGGCCAGCCTGTTGGCCCCTCCTATGGTTCCCAGACTCCGGCAACAGGGCTCGGGGGGCAAGCGGCGCCTCAACAGGATTGGCGAGCCAGCGATCAGATGGCCTTTTATCAGTCTCTCAGTGGCGGTGGTGTAAGTACTCCGCAAGAACCCGCGTCGTTTGAAGGTACCGCGGCTATGCCGCTAGAGCAGGCGGTCAGTCCCGATGGTGGTGAAGAGCCGCCCCTGGGCTACGCCATTGCCCAGTTGCACGGTATCTATGTACTGGCTCAGGGCAGTGCCGGGATGATCGTGGTGGATATGCATGCCGCCCACGAACGGATCACCTACGAACGAATGAAGCGCGCATTGGCTGAGCAAGATCTTAAAAGCCAGCCATTGCTGGTGCCTCTGTCGCTTGCCGTCAGCCAGAAGGAGGCGGCACTGGCGGAAAGCCACGGAGCAAATTTGCAGCAGCTTGGGTTGCAGATTGAGCGCCTGGGGCCTGAGATGCTGGCTATTCGCCAGGTGCCAGCGCTGCTGCGGGGCGCTGATGCCGAACAGCTTGTGCGGGATGTCCTGTCTGATTTGATTGAGCACGGCCAGAGTGACCGGGTTGAAGCCGTTACCCATGAGCTTTTGGGTACCATGGCCTGCCATGGCTCAGTGCGGGCTAATCGCCAGTTAACCATACCGGAAATGAATTCCCTGCTGCGGGATATGGAAGCCACTGAGCGCAGTGGTCAATGTAATCATGGTCGGCCTACCTGGACGCTCGTTACGTTGGCAGAGCTGGATAAACTGTTTCTGCGGGGGCGCTAGGGTGGCCATAAAAACGCCATCACGTCCGCCTGCCATCTTCCTGATGGGGCCTACCGCCTCGGGCAAGACAGATCTGGCCATGGCGCTTTGCGATCAGCTGCCTTGCGATATCATCAGCGTTGACTCAGCAATGATTTATCGCGGCATGGACATAGGCACAGCCACACCCTCGCCGGAGGAGCTGGCCCGGGCACCGCATCGGTTGATCGACATTTGCGATCCGGCTGATATCTATTCAGCCGCCGATTTTCGCCGGGATGCGCTGGCGGAAATGGATCGGATTTCCGGTGCCGGTCGTATTCCATTGCTGGTAGGCGGAACCATGATGTATTTCAAGGCGCTGCTGCATGGCATGTCCGGGCTGCCGGCTGCCAGTCCCGAACTGCGTAAGACCCTGGAAACCGAGGCAGAACGCCTTGGATGGTCTACTCTTTACCAGGAGTTGCAGGCTGCAGACCCGGTGGCGGCAAAGCTGATACACCCGAATAACCGTCAGCGACTGATACGGGCGCTGGAAGTCATTCGCCTGACCGGTCGCCCGATTTCTGCTTACTGGGAGGCAAATGGCCCGCCCTCATCAGCGCAAGAGGCGGGCCAGCATGGCATCGAGGATTACACTTATTTTACCCAATGGCAGGCAGACGAAGCTTCAGAGCTTCCGTATACTGTCACGCAGCTTGCTATGGTGCCGCCCGAGAGGCGAGTGCTTCACGATAGGATACACCAGCGTTTTCTGAACATGCTGGAGGCGGGGTTTCTGGATGAAGTCCGGACCTTGATGGGTAGAGGCGATTTGTACCCTGATCTCCCTTCTATGCGTTGTGTCGGTTATCGCCAGGCCTGGAATCATCTGGCCGGTGTTGATGATTATGACACATTTGTAAGCAAAGGCGTTGCGGCCACCCGACAGTTGGCCAAGCGCCAGCTCACATGGCTTAGAAAGTGGTCCGACTTGAATTGGCTGAACAGCGAGGACAGGTTTATCGCTGAGGCAGCCTTGAAAAAAGTCAGACTTCGCACCACATTTAGCTCTGAATATTGACGATCTGCATTTACTAAAAAACAGGAGAACACACATGTCAAAAGGGCACTCGTTACAAGACCCTTACCTCAATGCCTTACGCAAGGAACGCATTCCGGTATCCATCTTTCTGGTTAACGGCATCAAACTGCAAGGGCAGGTAGAGTCTTTTGACCAATTTGTGATTTTGCTGAAAAATACCGTCAGCCAGATGGTCTACAAGCATGCCATTTCCACTGTTGTACCTTCCCGGAATGTTCGCATCCCGCAGCAGAACCCGGCAGGAGAGGATGAGCCTGAAGACTGATTTACCCGGATTTCCGATATTACCACCCGTGTTCCAGACGAGCCCTTTGGCTCCTATGGTCGCGGGTGTTTGTTTTTATAAAGCTGATAAACCGAAGGTTGCGGAGTTGATGCCCATTGTTTGAACGCCCGGATGTAGGTGAGCGAGCGATACTCGTACACATCGATTTTTCGTCCCACGAGGGCTCTGAAGACCCGGGTGAATTCCGGGAGCTTGTGTCCTCTGCTGGCGTTGAAGCGGTGGGAACGGTAACCGGTACTCGCAAACAGCCCAGCCCAAGATTGTTTGTGGGTGAAGGTAAACTTGAGGAAATCAGCGATGCGGTAGCGCTGCACGGAGCAGATGTGGTGTTGTTCAATCATGCCCTCAGCCCGAGCCAGGAGCGAAATATTGAGCGTGAGCTAAAATGCCGCGTGCTGGACAGAACCGGCGTTATTCTGGATATATTTGCACAAAGGGCCCGAACTCACGAAGGTAAGCTGCAGGTAGAATTGGCCCAGCTTGACCACATGTCTACGCGCCTGATACGCGGGTGGACGCACCTTGAGCGGCAAGGGGGTGGTATTGGCCTGCGCGGCCCTGGCGAGACCCAGCTTGAAACAGACCGCCGGCTGTTGCGCGAGCGCATCAAGTCTATTCACAAGCGGCTCAGCAAAGTTCGTCGCCAGCGTGATCAGGGGCGCCGGGCACGTAAACGTGCAGATATTCCGACGGTGTCTCTGGTTGGCTATACTAACGCGGGCAAATCGACTTTGTTCAACAGCATTACCCGTTCTTCGGTGTATGCTGCTGACCAGCTGTTCGCAACGCTGGACCCTACGCTCCGGCGACTGGAACTTCCGGATATCGGGCCGGTTGTTATGGCAGACACTGTAGGGTTCATTCGCCACCTGCCGCACAAGTTGGTGGAGGCATTTCGGGCAACCTTGCAGGAAACGACTGAAGCATCGCTTCTGCTGCACATTGTTGACAGCCACGATGACCGTCGCGATGAAAATATCAGCCAGGTGGAAGATGTACTGCTCGAGATTCGCGCCGAAGAAATACCTGTGCTTCAGGTATTCAATAAAATCGATTTGCTGGACAACTTCACCCCCCGGGTAGAGCGTAATGAGGAGGGTGTGCCAGTAAGAGCCTGGGTGTCGGCTGTATCCGGTGAGGGCCTGGACGGCCTTTACGATGCGATCGTCGAACGTTTGGCTGAAGATGTTGTACACTATTTTGTCTTGCTTGGGCCTGCCGATGGCAAGCTTCGGGCGCTGTTGCACGAGGCGGGCTCAGTACTCAGTGAAGAACACCGGGAAACCGGGGAAACGGTACTTGAAACCCGGCTTCAGCAACGTGACTGGCTGCAGCTTCTGAGCCGCGCTGGTAAGAGTGAAGAGTCGGTACGGTTGGACACCGAGCGTACTTGAAACCATAAGAGCTATTGCCGGGGCGATGATAAATCCCTAGTATCTGCAGCCATTCGATAAGTTAGGAACGGAGAGCATTATGGCCTGGAATGAACCGGGTGGAAACCGTAACGACAATGACCCCTGGGGAAGTGGCGGTGGTCGTCGCGGTAATGATCAGGGGCCACCAGACCTTGATGAGGCGCTGAAAAAAGGTCTGGACAAGCTCAATAAGATGTTGGGCGGTAAAGGCAAGAAATCGGGCGGCAATGGCGGTAGCTCCAGTTCTGGCGGGAGTGGCGGTTTTGGCGCCATCCTCGCACTGGCCGGCATTCTTGTCGTGGGCTATGTCATCTTCCAGTCGTTTTATACGGTGGATGAGCAGGAGCGCGCGGTGGTTTTACGGTTTGGCGAATACGCCAAAACTGAAAGCCCTGGCCTAAGGTTCAAAGTGCCGCTGATTGATGACGTAACCAAGGTTGGTGTGACCAACGTAAGAACCGCCAAATCAAGCGGCCAGATGCTGACTCAGGATTCAAACCTGGTTAAGGTCGACCTGCAAGTGCAGTATCGCGTCGGTGAGGCGCGCGCTTACGTGCTGAATGTTCGCGATTCCAACCAGGCTCTGGCGTTTGCAACCGACAGTGCGCTGCGTCACGAGGTGGGTAGTTCGTCGCTCAATGACGTGCTTACAGAGGGGCGTGTAGAGCTGGCTGTTAACGTTGAACAGCGCCTTCAGAGTTTCCTGAAAGAATATGGAACCGGTCTTGAAATTGTGCGGGTTAACGTTGAGAGCACTCAGCCACCCTCGGCGGTACAGGAAGCCTTCCGTGAAGTTCAGCGTGCCCGCGAAGATGAGCAGCGAGTGAAAGAAGAGGCAGAAACCTACCGCAACAAGGTGGTGCCTGAGGCTCGTGGTCAGGCCCAGCGCATGATCGAAGAAGCCAGCGCTTACAAGCAGGAAGTCGTCGAACGTGCCCGTGGTGAAAGCTCTCGCTTCCTGGAGCTGCTTGCCGTGTATCAAATGGCGCCAACGGTTACCCGGGAGCGTATGTATCTGCAGACACTGGAAACAGTCTTCTCGAACAGCAGCAAGATTCTTGTGGATACGGAGAGCAGCGACAATATGATGTATCTGCCACTGGATCGCTTGACTCAGGGGTCGTCGTCGCGAAGCGGAGGCGGTTCTTCCAGCAGCGACGGGCAGGTTAACGTTCAGACCCTGACTGATCAGGTTATCAAGGAATTGCGAACCAGGCAGGACACTAATGTACGGAGGAGCAGATAATCATGGGACCTAAAGGTGTAGTGGGCCTTGCAGGCGCCCTGATTGTCGTCCTGCTGGTACTGTCGAGCGTGTTTATTATTCCGGAAACCCACCGCGGGGTTATGTTGAGGTTTGGTGAGTTGGTTGAAACCGACATCGAGGCCGGCATTCACTTCAAGGTACCGGTCATTGATCAGGTTCGGGAATTTGATATCCGCGTGCTGACCATGGACCTGCCTTCGCGACAGTATCTGACAGTTGAAAAGAAACCGCTGGATGTGGACTCTTACATTGTCTGGAAGATCCGTGACGTGGATCAGTTCTACCGGGCGACAGGCGGCGATGAGTTTCGCGCCCAGTCGCTGCTCTTGTCCCGGGTGGACAACGGGCTGCGTAATGAGTTTGGTGTTCGCACCATGCACGAGGTGGTATCTGGTCAGCGTGACGAGCTCATGCACACTCTGCGTGACCGAGTGAACGAAACTTCTGTAAAAGAGTTCGGTATCGAAGTTCGGGATATCCGTGTGAAAGCTATTGAACTGCCCGGGCAGGTGAGTGAAAACGTGTATCGCCGGATGGCGGCTGAGCGTGAAAAGCTTGCTCAGGAATTCCGCTCCCGTGGACGTGAGTTGGCAGAAGGGATTCGCGCGGACGCAGATCGCCAAAAAACCGTTACCCTGGCAGAGGCTTTTGCTTCTTCCGAGGAAACCCGGGGTGAAGGTGACGGTGAGGCTGCACGCATATACGCAGACGCCTATGGCTCCAATGCAGACTTCTATAGCTTCTACCGCAGCCTTCAGGCTTATCGGAATACCTTCGCTAACAAAGATGACCTTATGGTTATCGATTCCAATAGCGAATTTATGAAATTCCTGAAGGATTCAAAGGGCGGCAGCTAAAACTCGCCCTGTGGATCGAAAAACCGGAATACCCAGGTATTCCGGTTTTTTTGTGTCTGCCAACAGTGTAAAATCCCTCAGGTTTTGGTTCGGGTTTTTCTGCCCCGAATGTCACCCTAAAAACCTGCGGGCTGCCTCGGCGAAACAGAGCGTGGCGGGCAGGATGGACAACGGAATCTCATGACAGTATCTGATCGCTGGTTGCTGCCGGACGGGGTGGAGGATATCTTGCCGCCACTGGCCGGGCAGATAGAGTCCCTGCGCCGGGATGTAATGGACACCTGCCAGCGCTGGGGCTACCAACTGGTAATTCCACCGCTAATTGAATATCTCGAATCCCTTTTCACCGGAACCGGGCACGACCTGGAGCTGCAGACCTTCAAACTGACCGATCAGTTGACAGGCCGCATGATGGGTGTTCGTGCCGATATGACGCCTCAGGCTGCGCGTATCGATGCACACACGTTGAGGCAGGAAGGGGTCACACGATTGTGCTATGCCGGGCACGTACTCCATACCCGGCCAAAGCACATGCTAACCGGGCGCACGCCCATTCAGGCAGGTTGTGAGTTGTTTGGCAGCGCTTCCCAGGCGGCTGATCTGGAAGTGATCAGCCTGATGCTTGCTACGTTACGCGTGGCCGGGTTGCGCAACGTTCATCTGGATCTGGCCCATGTGTCTATTTATGAAAGCCTGATTGGTGAGGCCGGGTTTGACCGGGACACAAACGCCAGGATTTTCGACGCGATGGCGCGAAAATCTGTCCCTGAACTGGATCAGCTGTTAGGTGATTGTGCTGCAGGCTCTGCGGGCGCACGTTTGCGCGAACTTGCCCGTATTAGCGGCGGCCCGGAGGCGGTGGCTGAGGCGCGCAAAGTGCTAAGCGGCGCGTCTGAGGATCTGGGTGCGGCTCTCGATCAGCTGGACCAGGTTGCCGAGATGCTGACCAGAGACTTTCCGGAGGTCAGTTTTGGCTTCGATTTTTGTGAGCTACGGGGATACAACTACCACACAGGCCTGGTTTTCGCGGCTTATGCGCCGGGTCACGGCGACGCCGTTGCCAAGGGCGGTCGATACGACGCCATCGGTGGCGATTTTGGCCGAGCTCGACCTGCCACAGGTTTCAGCCTCGATATAAGAGCCCTCGTTACACTGGGTGATCATTCTGTCAGTGCCAGGAAAGCAGTATGGGCGCCTGCGGTGAACGATGAAGAACTGGAACGTTCCATTTCTGAGCTTCGGGTGACCGACACCGTTATCCGGGCTTTACCGGAAGACAAAGGGGTCGATCCCTCAGCCCGTGGCTGCGACCGAAAGCTGGTAAAGCAGGGTGGTCACTGGGTGGTTCAGAAATTAGGCTAACGCTGGCGTAACGCCAGCGGGTTGCGGTTAACTCATTCAGGTATATTTGCTACATTTGCAAGACGCACGCCTACCGTGTGCGCATTGAGAGAGAATCATGGGTAAAAACGTTGTTGTGCTGGGCACCCAATGGGGTGATGAAGGTAAGGGGAAAATCGTCGACTTGCTGACAGAAAAAGTCGCGGCGGTGGTGCGTTTTCAGGGCGGCCACAATGCGGGCCACACCCTGGTTATCGATGGTAAAACAACAGCGTTGCACCTGATTCCCTCCGGTATTCTGCGGCAGAACGTTCAGTGCTTGATTGGCAATGGTGTTGTTCTGTCGCCAGAAGCGCTGCTTAAAGAAGTTCGTGGGTTGGAAGCGTCCGGCGTAGCGGTTCGCGATCGGCTTCGCATCAGTCTGGCTTGCCCGCTTATTCTGCGCACCCATGTGCGAATTGATCAGGCTCGTGAGCATGCCAAAGGCAACGACAAAATCGGTACGACCGGCCGGGGTATCGGCCCAGCGTATGAAGATAAAGTGTCTCGCCGCGGCGTGCGTCTTGGCGATCTGCACAACATGGCAGATTTCGAGGTGAAGTTGCGGGAAATCATGTCGTATCACAACTTTGTGCTGACCGAATACTTCAAGGAAGAGGCCGAAGACGTAGATGCAGCACTAGAAGAGCTGAGGCAAATGGGCGATGAAATCCTGCCCATGGCAGCCGACGTGACAGACTTGCTCCATGACTATCGCAAGCGTGGCGACGATATCATGTTCGAAGGTGCCCAGGGTTCCTTGCTGGATATAGATCTGGGTACCTACCCGTATGTAACCTCCTCCAATACGACGGCTGGTGGTACGGCAACAGGTTCTGGTTTTGGCCCTCTGTATCTCGACTATGTGTTGGGTATTACCAAAGCCTATACCACCCGTGTTGGTGCCGGTCCTTTCCCCACTGAGCTGTTTGACGAAATGGGCGAGCACCTGGCTATTAAAGGCAACGAGGTAGGCACCACGACCGGTCGGTCCCGTCGTTGTGGCTGGTTCGATGCCGTTGCCTTGCGCCACGCCATTCAGATCAACAGTGTGTCTGGTATTTGCCTGACAAAACTGGATGTTCTGGACGGACTGGAAACAGTAAAAGTGTGCGTGGGCTACAAAACGCCTAACGGCGAGATTAACCGCCCGCCAATTGGCTGTGACAGCTATAAGGATATCGAGCCAATATACGTAGAGTTGCCGGGCTGGAATGAAACCACATTTGGTTTGACCACACTGGAGCAGCTGCCGGAGAACGCAAAAGCGTACATCCACTTTCTGGAAGAGCAGATTGAAGCGCCGATTGATATTATTTCTACCGGCCCTGATCGGGTGGAGACGATTACCCTGCGGCACCCGTTTGGTGGCTAGTTGGTCAGTCTTAAAAAACCGCCCTGCCGTCAGGCACGGCGGTTTTTTTGTGCTCTTTTATGGTCAGGGCTTCTCGGCGATGACGGTTGCCCGAAGCGGGCCGGGATAACCCTCTATGGTTTTGGAGGGGTCTTCCGGATCCAGGAAATCCTGAAGGGAATTAAAACGCATCCAGTCTGTACGGCGCTGTTCACCGGTTGTGGTTTCCGAGACATCCACAACCCGGGCGTTACGAAAGCCCGTGCGGTCAAGCCAGCGCAGCAGCGTGTCACAGCTGGGTAGAAACCACACGTTACGCATCTGACCATACCGGTCCTCCGGCATCAGGCTATAGCCCTCCGGACCGTCTACCACAAGCGTTTCCAGAACCAGTTCTCCTCCCCGGCGTAACGTACCCTTGAGCTCCAGAAGGTGGTCGAGAGGTGACCGCCGGTGATAGAGCACGCCCATGGAAAAGGTAGTGTCAAAAGCTTCAAGCCCGTCGGGTAAGTCCTCCATGCGTATCGGTAGCAAGTCCACTGGTACATTGCCCAGATAACGCTTTACGCTGAGAAACTGGAACATGAACAACAACCCGGGGTCAATTCCCACAACCCGCGACGCACCTTCCCCCAGCATGCGCCAGCAGTGATACCCTGAACCACAGCCCACGTCCAGAATGCGTCTGCCCGAAAGGTCTGAAAGGTAGGGCGATACACGATCCCACTTCCAGTCTGAGCGCCATTCGGTGTCAATGTGCGTGCCAAAGAACTCGAAGGGCCCCTTGCGCCAGGGCATGAGACCTCGAAGCCCGCTTTCAAGGGAATCTTGCTGGCTCACGCTCAAAGCATGGGGCGAGCGAAGGGTGATGGCCGACGCGTTGAGCTCTGAGGTTGCATCGGGTATCTCCGGCAGACTGTCCATTGCCGCCTGCCAGCGTTTCAGATCGCCGTGCGGGTTGGTGTCAAAGCGGCGGATTAGCTGGGCCCGGATGGCGTCTGCCCATTTACTCTGACTGGTATTGTCCAGCTCGGCTAACAGTTGCTCAAAGTAGCGTCGCCAGTCGAAATTTGCCATGGTTTGCTCGCGGTTCGTATGGAGTTAATCAGCCTTGATAGCCAGCATGGATACGAAGTTGAAGCACTGGTACCAGACCAGCACCCGGTTAAAGCCTGCGTCTTTCAAGCGTTGTTTGTGGGCGTCCAGGGTTTCCGGAATCAGTACCTGCTCGATCGCGCTGCGCTTCTGGCTTATTTCCAGGTCAGAGTAGCCGTTCGCACGCTTGAATTCATGGTGAAGACGGGTCTGGATTGCCTGCTCATCTTCCGAATCGAAGCGGATTTTTTCCGAAAGGATCAAGACGCCGCCGGGCAGGGTGGCCCTGGCAATGTTGCTCAACAGGTTGCTACGTTGCGCTGGTGGAACAAATTGCAAAGTGAAGTTCAGGGTGGTGACCGACGCGTTCACCAACTCGGTTTGCTGTATGTCTTCACAGCGCAGGCTTACCGGCAGTGGGTGGTCGTCCAGTGCTATGTAGTGTTCGCAACGCTCCACCATGGCTTTGGAATTATCAACGCCAACCAGCAGGCAATCTTCGAACGCAATGCCGTGGCGCATAGCCAGGGTGGAGGCGCCGAGTGAACAGCCGAGATCGTAGCAGTTGGATCCGGGTTGGGCGTATTGCTCGGTAATGACCTCAATCATCGGAATGATCGTGGTATAGCCGGGTACGGAGCGCCGGATCATGTCCGGGAATACCCGGGCCACAGCTGCATCAAAACGAAAATCGTCGGGCTGTCGTTCGGTAGCAAACAAGCGGTCTGTTTGCTGCTCAGGTGAGCGGGCTTTTTTACTCATCGCCGGCGGGCTCTTTTGGTTGCACAGGCGCATCAGCATCAGGCTCGGGTATTGCTGCTGGCGCAGTCGGCGAGGGTCGGTAGCAGCGCACGCCGCGGTTTTTGTAATCCACAAGAATGCCACGGAAAGATGGGTCTACATCTGCCGCAATAGCCATGTAGCCGTTTTCGCAGACTGCGTGTAGCTCAGAGGCCTTTGGCGACATGCGGAAGGTTTCACCCTCGGTAATATGGATCGCCTGGAAGTCCCCAACCGGTACGTGATCCTTGTTATCCGAATGGTCGATGCGACCGCTTAATTCCAGCACAACGACTGTGCCCACGATAGCGACCAAGGCGGTCACAAAAAGACTGCGGATGGTGTAACTGGCCTCGTTCTGGCTCATGCTTACCTCATGTTGAATGTGAGTAAATAATCAGTATTGACCGGGAAGAGTAATAGAGGGCGCTTGCAAGGCTGCCAGCTGCTCTCTCAGGGATAGCACCTGATCCGACCAGAATCTGGGCTGGGCGAACCAGGGGAAAAAGCGCGGAAAAGCCGGGTCGTCCCAGCGCTTTGCCAGCCAGGCGCAGTGACTGATCTGTCGGTAGCAACGCAAGGGTTCAATCAAGTGTCGTTCGCGGCGGTTAAAATCCCTGAAGGTTTCATAGCCTTCCAATAGCTCACCCAGTTGCGCACCGCGCTCACTATCGTCGCCGTTCAGCAGCAGCCACATATCCTGTATGGCGGGGCCGGTACGGCAGTCGTCCAGGTCTACAAAAAGCATCTGCTCATCCCGGCACAGTATGTTACCCGCATGGCAGTCGCCATGCAGTCGCAGTGTGTCTAGCGGGCCGGTGTCTTCTATGCGGGCGCGACAGTGGGTTAACAGGTCCGGTATCAGGCTGTCCCAGGCGGGGCGAAGATCCGCCGGAATCCAGTCGCCCTCCAGCAGCAGAGCGTTGCTGGCTTCTATACCATCTACAAGTGACAGGGTTGAGCGATGCTGGAATGGCTTCAGTGCGCCAATGTTGTGAATCTGGCCGAGCCATTGCCCTAGCCTGTATAGCGTGTCGGTAATGCTCGTATCCGGCGCTTGGCCACCACGCTGGTTGAAGGCGGCAAACAAAAAGTCGCCATGTTTTCCGAGGGTTTTGCCCGATGGCATCACCAAGGGCGCAACCACCGGAATATCGGCGTCCAGCAACTCCCGGGTGAACTCGTGTTCCTCGCGAACCTGTTCGTCGGTCCAACGCCCTGGGCGGTAAAACTTGGCGATCACCGGGGGGGCGTCATCCAGTCCTACTTGGTAAACGCGGTTTTCATAACTGTTCAGGGCAAATAAGCGCCCACTCACAGCAAAACCGGCATCCTCCATGGCATCCAGTATTGCATCTGGTGTCAGGGCATCGTAAGGGTGTGCGGATACGTGGGTCATAATACGAGGCCGGGTGATAAATGTGGGCCCAAGTATACCTGCTTGGCCACGCTCACGTAACGCGGCTGTGACTAACCGGGTGTTCGGGCCAGTGCCCAGATCTGGATATCTCTGGCACCTGCCTGTCGAAGGGTCGATGCAAGCGCCCGCACGGTTGCGCCTGTCGTAACCACATCATCCACAATGGCAACCCGTTCAGGCACGCTGGCGCGCATTTCGAACACGCCCTGCAGGTTTGCCAGCCTGGCTTCCCGGCTTAGCCCGCGCTGGGCCTTAACCTTGCGCACCCTGCTAACAACGCCCGCATCGACAGGAATATTCAGCCTCTTGCCTATTTTCTCAGCCATGTCCTGGGCCTGATTAAAACCCCGCGAGCGCCGCCGCGCCGGGAGCATGGGTGAGGGGATCAGGATCTGTGGTTTCTCATCTCTGCAATCCTGAAAGGCAGATTCAAGATAGCTTGCAAAGCCTTCAATCAGTGGCCGGGCAAACTTATGCTGCCGGTTATATTTGTAGCGACTAATCATGTTGTCGATCGGGTACTGGTAGCGCCAGGGTATGAACGAACGATTAAAAGGCGGTGGTAATTTCAGGCAGTCACCGCAAGTGTAGCCGTTGCCTGAATAAGCTAAAGGCAAGGCGCAGCATTGGCAGTGCCATCGGTTAACCGGCAGGTCCGCCAGGCACTGGCTGCATAAACCGTTGATAGCGTTAGCACAAAGGCAGCCAACGCACAGTCCTTTGGCTTTTTCTCTGTTAACTCTGTCTGTCATTAAGGTTGACAGCCAGGCTGATCCCTTTATCATCTGATTCATCCGTAAACCAAGATACCGACAAAGGTTAACAGGACTTCTGTATGACTGCCACAGCACTACGCCACGACTGGACACTTCAGGAAGCCAGGTCACTTTTCAACTTGCCTTTTAACGATTTGTTGTTCCGGGCCCAATCCATACACAGGGAGCACTTTGATCCCAATGAAGTGCAGGTAAGCACCTTGTTGTCGATCAAAACAGGTGCCTGCCCGGAAGACTGCAAGTATTGCCCCCAGAGCGGCCACTACAACACGGGCCTGGAAAAAGAAAAGCTGCTGGAAATCGAGAATGTGGTGGCCGAAGCCCGTGCCGCCCGGGAAAAAGGCGCGTCGCGTTTTTGCATGGGGGCTGCATGGCGCAGCCCGGCGGCAAAGGATATGCCCTATGTGCTGGATATGATTCAGCAGGTGAAATCCCTGGGCCTGGAAACCTGCATGACGCTGGGCATGTTAAAGCCGGAGCAGGCGGCAGAGTTGGCCGGTGCCGGGCTGGACTACTACAACCACAATCTGGATACCTCTGAGAAGTATTACAGCCACATTATCACCACCCGCACGTATCAGGACCGCTTGGACACGCTGGATAACGTGCGTCAGGCCGGAATGAAGGTCTGCTGTGGCGGCATTATGGGTATGGGTGAGGATGAAGATGACCGGGTGGGGCTGCTGACCCAATTGGCAAATTTGCCACACCATCCGGAGAGTGTGCCGGTGAATATGCTGGTGAAGGTAAAGGGCACACCCATGGAGAATGTGGAAGATCTGGATCCGTTCGAGTTTATCCGTGTGCTTGCGGTGGCGCGGATTATGATGCCGGCTTCTCATGTGCGGCTTTCTGCGGGTCGGGAAATGATGAATGAGCAGATGCAGGCGCTGTGCTTTTTCGCGGGAGCGAATTCTATCTTCTACGGCGAGAAGTTGCTGACCACTTCGAATCCGGAGGCGGATGCAGATATGGCATTGTTCCGCCGCCTGGGTATTCGGCCAGAGCAGCGGCAGCAGTGTGCAACCGAGGAGCAGGAGCAAGAGGCGATTGCTGGCGATTTGGAACATGAGGCCAATCGGCACATGTTTTATGACGCTACCCGGGAATCTGCTTAGGTTCTGGCACTGGCAAATATAAAGCTGGTTATTTCTCTGGATACTTAATCTTGCGTGATTTCATCTCAGAATTGGAGCAACGGAAACAGGCTGGCCTCTACCGGGCTCGCCGACAGGTTTCCGGCCCCCAACAGCCGGCTATAACCACCGACGGTAAGCTGTTGTTGTCTTTTTGCAGCAACGATTACCTTGGTTTAGCCAACCACCCAGAGACTATTGAAGCCCTCCGGTGTGCCTTGCCTGAAACCGGGCTCGGAGGTGCATCATCCCATCTGATCTGTGGGCATCATGAGGCACATCATCGCTTGGAAGAGCGTCTTGCCGCGTTTACCGGGCGCAGTTCGGCGTTGTTTTTCTCCACCGGTTATATGGCCAACCTGGGTGTGATTTCTGCATTGGCGGGTCGTGGCGATACGGTGTTTTCAGATCGATTAAATCATGCTTCTATTATCGATGGTTGTATTCTCAGCCGGGCGAAAGTGCGTCGCTATGCTCATGGGGATGTGGCTGCGCTGGCGGCCATGCTGGCGGAGACATCGGGCCATAAGCTGGTGATTACAGACGGTGTATTCAGTATGGATGGTGATGTTGCACCCCTGAAAGAGTTAGCGCAGGTGTGTCGGGATCACAATGCCTTGCTGGTGGTGGATGACGCTCATGGCTTTGGGGTTCTTGGTCCGCAAGGTCGGGGGGCTGTGGCGGAGCTTGGGTTATCAGAAGCCGATGTGCCGATTCTGGTAGGAACGTTAGGCAAGGCTGCTGGCACAAGCGGTGCCTTTGTGGCTGGGCCAGAGATACTGATGGATTATTTGGTGCAAAAGGCCCGCACTTATATTTATACCACGGCGATGCCCCCGGCGTTGGCGCTAGCTACGCGTGCCAGTCTTGACGTGATTGAACAGGGTGATGAGCGGCGTTCGCATCTGCAAGGCTTGATCGACCGGTTTCGGCGAGAGGCTATCGCATTGGGTTACGAGTTGATGCCTTCGCGCACGCCTATTCAACCAATAATGGTCGGCAATAACCGGACTGCCTTGGCGCTAAGCCAGGCCCTTGAGGCGCGTGGATTGTTGGTGACCGCCATTCGGCCACCCACGGTGCCGGCTGGTGAGGCGCGTTTGCGGGTTACGTTTAGTGCGGCTCATTCCGATGAACAACTGGATTGCCTGATGCAGGCGTTGTCTGATTGCCGGCACTTGTTGAATAAAAAGGGCGTTGCTTCGTGAGTGTTGCACCAGGGGACAGGCGTCTTGTTGTGGTTGGTGGCTGGGGCGTACCCGTGGAAATGCTGGCAGACGTTTATGAGTTCTGGCCTGGGCCAGTTGAGCTGATATCGCTGGATGACACGCTTGTTTCCTGTTGTGACTCGGTTTGTGCAGTGGCAGATCAGTTGCTGTCGCGGTATACCGAGCCGTCGGTCTGGGTGGGTTGGTCCTTGGGGGCTCAGGTTGTTATGGAGGCAGCTTGTCAGAATACATACGCGGTTTCTGCAGTGGTTACCCTCGCCGGTTTCCCCAGGTTTCTTGCAGATGAGCGTTGGCCGCACGGTATGTCAGCCGACCAGTTTGAAACGTTTCGCCGCGGACAGGTTAAAGAGAGTGAGCGCTCTTGGCTGCGTTTTTTGCGGCTGATGATTAGCGGTGCCGCCGAAGGGCGTGTTGAGCGCCAGCGGCTTAAAGGCTGGCTCGATAAAGGGCCAGGGGTATCATCGGATAACCTGGCTAAAAGCCTGGAGTGGCTTAGGCATACAGACCAACGCTCGCTGTGGTCTCGTATAGATATTCCTGCACTGCATGTTCGCGGCGAGCGCGATCAGATTGTGTCCATGTGGACAGATGATCTGGAAACGCCGCCCTCAACACTTGCAGTCAGTATACCGGGCATGGCCCATTGGCCAGGTGGAGTATCTGCATCAGACTGTCGTATTGCGATCAACGCTTTTTTGCAGTCGTTGGCCGGAGACGCTTTATGAGCGCAGGTTCTGCAATGTCGCCGCAATTGGCCAGTAAAGCGGACATTGCCCGTGGCTTTGGCAACGCGCGGGCTACCTATGAGGGCGCGTCCCGGTTGCAGCGTCTGATGGGCAATACCATGCTCGAAATTGTGCAGAGCCAGACGCGCCAAAGTGGGTGTTCGGGCCGTGTTTTGGATCTTGGTTGTGGAACCGGCTGGTATACTCGCAAGCTGGCTGAGAATGGGCCGGCTTTTTTTGTGATGGGTATGGATCTTTCGCCCGACATGGTTGCGCATGCTGGCGCAAATGCCTCACCAGACATTGCTTGGGTTACTGCAGATGCCGAGGCGATTCCCCTGCCGAACCAGAGTTGTGATCTGATATTCAGCAACCTCATGATTCAGTGGTGCGCAAACCCGGTTGAGGTTTTGCGAGAGTGCCGGCGTGTCCTTAAGCCAGGAGGCAGGCTGGCCGTGTCCACCCTGCTCGAAGGCACGTTAAGGGAACTGGATCAGGCCTGGCGGCTAGCGGACCCAGGTCAGACCCATATAAACCGGTTTGAGCCGGAAGCCGTGTTCCGGGAAGCCGTATCCCGTGAGTTACCGGGCGCTGAAATAGAAACCCGAAACCTGCGGCTACCTTATGCCTCGCCGCTGGCTTTGGCTGCGGAGCTCAAGCAATTGGGTGCAGGATACAAACATGCTGGCAGGCGTCGAACCCTGACAGCGCCGAGTCGTTTACGAGCCATGTGCCAGTATTATCCCAAACATGAAAGCAGCCCCACAGAACCTGAGAGTGGCGTGATGGCCAGCTATGAGGCTGCATGGGTTTATTGGACCTGTCGTGAATCAAACGACAAGACATAAACGAATAAGAGAAGAGTGTAGACCGGTTTGTATGGCTAAAAAAACGTTTTTTGTAACAGGCACAGACACCGGGGTTGGCAAAACCATGGTATCTGCTGCAATTCTGGAAGCTGCCAATGCGGCTGGTAAGCGCACATTGGGAATGAAACCGATTGCCTCTGGCTGTGAAAGCACACCAGAGGGATTGCGCAATGAGGATGCACTTATTCTTCAACAGTCGGCCAGTGAAACCATAACTTATGATCTTGTAAATCCCGTTGCCCTGGCTCCTGCCATTGCCCCCCACACTGCGGCTGCGCAGGCGGGGCGCGTTATTTCTGCGGACCGCCTGGTAGGGTTTTGCCGTGGTATGCAAATACGCCCGGCAGACCTCTTGTTAATTGAAGGTGCAGGTGGTTGGCGGGTTCCGCTGAATGATCGCGAAACCTACTCAGCCGTGCCGCAACAACTTGGTGTGCCGGTCATTTTAGTGGTTGCGCTCAGGCTCGGTTGTATAAATCAGGCACTGCTCACTGTGGAGGCAATTTGTAACGATGGCCTGGCTTTGGCTGGCTGGGTGGCCAACCATGCTGAGCCTGAGGCCATGAACTGCGAGCAGGAAACCCTGGATTACCTTTTAGCGCACATTCCAGCCCCCTGTCTCGGCGTGTTGCCCTGGGCAAAGGGCGCGCGGCCAGAAACGTTAAGTGGTAATCTCAGGCTGGATGGGTTGTTTGAAAATTGACCAACAGTGTGGCCTAATAGCGTTAATTAATGGTCACGGGAAGCTGCAGTCATGATCAATAATACCCTCGCAGTAGGTGTTCAAGGCGTTCAGGATGGCATGTACGGCATGGAGAATGCCGCCCGAAAAATTGCCCACGCCGGCACCGATGGCCCCCAAGGCAGTGCCGAAACCGGAAGCAGCCTTCTTGAGCCAATAGTCGATCTCAAGCTTTACGCGCGCAGTGTGGAGGCCTCCGCACAGGTGGTGAAGACGGCCGACGAAACCCTTGGCTCGCTTTTAGATATTATGGTCTGAGTCTTAAGTTTGTGAGCCCACTATCGTCACTTCCTGCCATATCCCCATACTCCTCTGGAGTGGGTTCGGGTAGCGCCTCAGCTAACTCGATATCTGATCCGGCATCTAGTCCTAAATCCAGAGAGTGGCCCGATTCTCAATCCGGCTCGCGATCCAGCTCTGCAACCCCTGCTACCGAATCGCGTAATGCTGACAAAGAGGTTGGTGGGCTTGATGAGGCCCAGCTAAAGGAGCTCGCCGAACTTAAAGCCAGAGATCGCGAAGTGCGCGCCCATGAGGCTGCACATCAGGCAACCGGTGGCCCACACGCAGGTGCCATGTCGCTTACCTATCAGAGAGGCCCGGATGGAGCCCAGTATGCGGTAGGTGGCGAGGTGTCAATCAGTATGTCGTCGGTTGATGGTAACCCCCAGGCAACCATCGAAAAAATGCGAACCGTTCGTGCCGCGGCGATGGCACCGGCACAACCCTCCGGCCAGGATCAAGCCGTTGCGGCGCAGGCAATGCAGGTTATGCTGCAAGCTCAATCTGAGCTTGCAGCGGAGCAAGACGCCACAGATCCAGCAGCAAACGTATCTGCAAGCGACAATCAGGACTCCTCTGCCCGTTTTCAGGAAAGCGACAGCGAGCAACCTTCCAGAACCGGCCAGCAAGCCAGAAATACCTACCAGAATATTGCTGACTTCGGGTCAGAACCCGCCCCCGGGATGGATGGGTTTTTATCTATATCCATCTGATTTAACTATTTGATAGCCTGCTAACTACAAAGCTGCATTATTGTTAATGCCTCTTTCGCCCAAAACGGCCCAAGGCCCGATCATACGGCGTTCATATGCATGTGTCCTGGGTGTGTGGCACCTCTTTAAAGCGTGCGCCAGTGACTAATCCCTACACAAATTGTTCAGCCGGCTATTGACAATTCTGTGCCTCTAAACGTATGTTTCAAACAAGTGTTTCATTAATGCTGCAGCGTACAACGTTGCAGTTCTGAGCAACCCCAAGGCCACAAGCTGTTATACCTTTTCAGCCAAGACCGAAAACCGAGGTGGTTTACATGCCTGAGTACAAAGCGCCCCTGCGTGATATCAAATTCGTAATGAACGAGCTGCTCGACAGCGAGGCCCACTACGCCAGTCTGGAAGGCGCAGAAGATGCCACTCCGGATATGGTTGATGCCATTATCCAGGAAGGTGCGAAGTTTGCTGAACAGGTATTGTCTCCGCTGAACGCGGTTGGCGATAACGAAGGCTGCACCTGGAGTGAAGACGGCGTTAAAACGCCAACAGGTTTCAAGGAAGCCTACGACCAGTTTGTAGAGGGTGGCTGGCCATCACTGGCGGCCGACCCCAACTATGGTGGTCAGGGCCTGCCGGATTCGCTGGGTATTGTCATGAGCGAACTGAATGGCACGGCTAACTGGTCCTGGGGCATGTACCCAGGGTTGAGCCATGGCGCGATCAACACCATCGAAGCCCATGGCACCGAAGAGCAAAAGCAAACCTATCTCACCAAAATGATCAGCGGTGAGTGGACAGGCACCATGTGTTTGACCGAGGCCCATTGTGGCTCGGATCTGGGCACCCTGCGCAGCAAGGCAGAGCCTAATTCAGACGGCTCCTACAGCATTACCGGCACCAAGATTTTCATCTCCGCCGGTGAGCACGACATGACTGATAACATTGTTCACATAGTGTTGGCGCGTTTGCCCGGTGCACCGTCGGGTACCAAGGGCATTTCCCTGTTTATCGTACCCAAGTGCCTACCTGCCAGTGACGGCTCTGCCGGAGATCGCAACGCGGTATCTTGCGGCTCTATCGAGCACAAAATGGGTATTCACGGTAACGCCACCTGTGTAATGAACTTTGATGGTGCCAAAGGTTGGTTGATCGGGCCGGAGAACCGGGGCCTGAACTGCATGTTCACCTTCATGAACGTGGCTCGTATTGGTACCGCCATTCAAGGTTTGGGCGCCGCCGAGCTGGGTTTTCAGGGATCGTTGGCTTACGCCAAAGACCGTCTGGCCATGCGCTCACTGAGCGGACCCAAAAACCCCGACGGTATCGCAGACCCCATCATTGTTCACCCTGATGTCCGCCGTATGCTGCTGACCCAGAAAGCGGTAGCAGAAGGTGCCCGCGCGCTGATTTATCTGACTGCACAAAAGGCGGATCTGATTGAGCGCGGCAAGACAGAAGAATCGCGTAAAGAGGCCGATGATCTATTGGGCTTCCTCACACCAATTGCCAAGGCATTCCTGACCGAGATTGGCTACGAGGCCGCGAACCTGGGTATGCAGGTCTTTGGTGGCCACGGATACATCTCCGAGTGGGGCATGGAGCAGAATGTGCGTGATGCCCGCATTGGCATGATCTACGAGGGTACTACTGGCATTCAGGCGCTGGACCTGCTTGGCCGTAAAGTGCTGATGACCCAGGGTGAGTCGCTCAAGGGCTTCACCAAACAGGTGCATAAGTTCTGCAAGGAAAACGCTGATAACGAGCAGATGAAGCAGTTCATTGAGCCGTTGGCAGAGCTCAACAAAGAGTGGGGCGACCTGACCATGAAAGTGGGCATGACCGCCATGAAGAACCGCGAAGAAGTCGGTGCTTCATCTGTGGACTACCTGATGTACTCCGGTTACGCGGTGTTTGCTTACCTGTGGGCCCGTATGGCCAAAATCGCACAGGACAAGCTGGCTGAAGGCACCAGTGAAGAGATGTTCTACACCGCCAAGGTGCAAACCGCTCGCTTCTACTTCACCCGCATGCTGCCGCGCACCAAAGGGCACGCAGTAAGCATGATGGCGGGTGCCGATACGCTGCTGGACATGCCAGAAGAAGCTTTCGCACTTTGATCATGGCTCTGACCCTGAAAATTGCAGAAAGTTGACCGGTAACAGATCAAAGCCCGAGCTCTCAGGAGCCGGGCTTTTTTCATGAGTTATCAGCAGTTTTGCGATAGAATAGCCACCATAAAAAACAGCAGAACCGGATACACAGTGCCGGCAGGCGAATGGGGATTAACCTTTTAACGCCCCCTTACAGACAGATTGATTTTTGAATTTGGAGAGTTTAAATGGCCGATTACCAGGCACCCTTACGTGACATGCGCTTTGTACTGAACGAAGTTTTTGATACTCCGGCACTTTGGGCTTCACTGCCCAAAGTTGCAGAGAACGTAGATCCGGAAACGGCAGACGCGATTCTTGAGGAAGCGGGTAAAATCACCAGCGGCGTACTGGCACCATTGAACCGCGAAGCAGACGAGCAGGGCTGCAAGTGGAATCAGGGCGAAGTAGCCACGCCGGACGGCTTCAAAGAAGCGTATCAAACGATTGTAGAGGGTGGCTGGAACGGGTTGGGCGGCAATACCGAATTTGGCGGTATGGGCATGCCTAAAACACTCGTGGCTCAATTTGAAGAAATGATGCAAGGCGCCAATATGGCCTTTGGCCTTGCGCCTATGCTGACGGCGGGTGCCTGCCTTGCAGTCGATGCCCACGGCAGCCAGGAACTGAAAGAAAAGTACCTGCCCAACATGTACTCGGGCGTTTGGTCCGGGGCGATGGACCTGACCGAGCCCCACGCCGGAACCGACCTGGGCATTATTCGGACCAAAGCCGAGCCCAATGACGACGGCTCGTTTAACGTCACTGGCACCAAGATTTTTATCACTTGGGGCGAGCATGACATGGCAGAAAACATTATCCACCTGGTACTGGCCAAGCTGCCGGGCGCACCTAAGGGTCCCAAGGGTATTTCCCTGCTGTTGGTTCCCAAGTTTCTGGTAAACGAAGACGGCTCCCTGGGCGAGCGTAACAGCCTCGCGTGCGGGTCCCTCGAGAAGAAGATGGGCATCAAGGGCTCTGCCACCTGCGTGATGAACTTTGATGGCGCGAAAGGCTGGCTTGTGGGTGAAGAGAACAAAGGCTTGAATGCCATGTTCACCATGATGAACTATGAGCGCCTGGGCGTGGGAATTCAGGGCATTGGTGCAGCGGAAGCGTCGCTGCAGAGCGCACGGGAATACGCCATGGACCGCACTCAAAGCCGTGCACCCACCGGCGCGCAGCAGCCTGAAAAAGCTGCTGACCCTATCCTGGTGCACCCGGATGTGCGACGTATGTTACTGAGCATGAAAGGCTACGTTGAAGGCGGTCGTACCTTCTCTACCTACGTGGCGCAATGGCTGGATATCGCCAAATACGCAGCCCCGGCGGAAGAAGATCGTCGCAAGCACGCCGAAGGCATGGTGGCGTTGCTGACCCCGGTTGCCAAGGCCTTCCTGACCGACCGTGGTCTGGATGCCTGTATCATGGGGCAGCAAATATTTGGTGGCCACGGTTTCATCCGCGAATGGGGCCAGGAGCAGTTGGTGCGTGATTGCCGTATTACCCAGATCTATGAAGGCACCAACGGTATCCAGGCACTGGACCTGATGGGGCGCAAGGTGGTGGGCAGCCAGGGCAAGTTGTTCGAGCTGTTCGCCGAAGACGTGGCAAGCTTTATTGAAGAAAACAGCAGTGACGAAAACCTGCGCCCATACCTGGAGCCACTTGCTGCGGCATTCGAGCGCCTGTCAGATGTTACCGAGCATGTCATCAAGCAGGCCTCCCAGGATCCGGACGCAGTGGGTGCGGCTTCCGTAGACTACCTGGACCTGTTTGGCCTGACTGCGCTGGGCTACATGTGGGCGCTTACGGTGAAGGCAGCGGCACCCAAAGCCGGTAATGACACCTCTGGTTTTTACAGTGGCAAGCTGAAAACCGCGCGTTTTTACTATGATCGCCTGTTACCGAAAACGGTTTCGTTGGCGGAAGGTATTCGCAGCGGAAGTGATTCGATGATGGCTTTGACCGCCGACGAATTCTGATTTTTTCGCAGTCGGTGTAAGCAAAAAAGCAGGCCTTGGGGCCTGCTTTTTTGTGCTGTTTCTTCTGGTTTTGGCCCGGTGCAGGTTAACGTTTGGCTGCGAGCAGGGCGGACATATCCCGCAGGTAATGCCAGGGAGAAAGCTCGTCAAAGCCTTTTGCGGCACGGTCAATCTGACTGCAGAGGTTGATAGCCTGCTGCAGCTGCATCGGGTTCAGCCTTCGGGCAGCCTGCTCCAGTGCCCGGGCGCGTTGAGGCTGAAAGACGCCGCGTTTTTTGAAAAATGTGGCAGGGCTCTCGTTTTTATTGCTGCCCGTTTTAAGCTCCAGGAGAAGATTTAAATCCCGGGTTAACACCGCCAACAGCCCGAGAGGGTTTTCACCTTCCTGTTGCAGTACACCTATGACCTTGCCGGCGTGGGCTGCCCGGCCGGTAAGCAATTCGGTGACCAGCTCAAAACCATTGAAGCGGGAGCTGTCCTGAACGGCTTGCTCAACGGCTTCTTCGTCAATGGTTTTGCCGTTGGTAAAGAGGGATAAGCGATCCAGTTCCTGGCTGGCGGCCAGAAGGTTGCCTTCAAGCCGTTCGGCTAGCATGGTCAGTGCGCCGCGGGTAAGGCTCAGGCCCTGGTTTTTAGCTCGCTGCTGAAGCCAGCCCGGAAATTTATCTGCATCTACCGGCCATACAGGTATATGAACACCTTTGGCCTGCAGCTCTTTGTACCACTTGCGGCGGGTTTCAGCAGCATCCAGCCGGGCGCTGATGAGTAGCACAATAATGTCTTCGGGGGGCTGCTGCAGAACCCGTTCCAGCACGGCACGGCCATCCCCCAGCTTTCCCGTGGGTAGTCGGATCTCGATCCTGCGCCGGTCAGAAAACAGCGACATGGCGCTGAATTCTTCTGCAACAGAACCCCAGTCAAGGTGTTGATCGGCGTGGAAGGTGAGTCGATCATGAAAGCCGGCGTCTTTGGCGGCCCCCCGGACCAGGTCACAGCACTCCTGCACCAGAAGCGGTTCATCTCCGGATATCAGATACACAGGCGCAAGGCCTTTGCGAAGAAGCTGGGGAAGTTGGCCCGGGTTTGTCTTCATGGAGTGTCGGTTTGCGTGTTATCCGCGGTGCCAGCCGCTTCATGGCTGGCACGAATGTCCTGGAGCCGTTCCTGTGTAATGGGAGCCAGCCGGAAAATGATCTGCTGCGCCAAACGGTCGCTTAGCTGGCGCCGCAGATTTTCTTCTTCCCGTTGTTTGGCGAGCACGTTGGTTTCGTCGTATCTGTAACTTTCGCTGGCTGTGAGACGAGTGCTGGCGATAATCGGAACCTTGTCGGCACTGATCAGTTCAAGATCTACCGAATGCCGAAGTGTGTACTCGGCCGCCGCTGCCTGAACGGTTATTGCGGAAGCCCGGCGATCCTGCGCAAAGTTCTGGATTTTGAGGTGATAGCTCGCCTTTTCGCCGGATGCCAGCTCCACGCCTCCCAGCTCAAGCTGTTCGCGAACAGATTGGCAAAGGCTTGCAGGCACAGGGGCCTTGCAAAGCAGGTTTAGGGGCTCCAGTGCTGAAGAAACCGGAGGGGCACCCCGTAACTGAAACCCACAGGCCGCCAGACTAACGGCCATCGCGCTGACGGAAATCAGTCGGGCTGCATTTTTGTACAGGGTGCAGAGGCGCATATTAGTTGGCCACCACGTTCACCAGCTTGCCGGGCACAACGATTACCTTGCGAACCGTCGCGTCTGTAGTGAAGCGCACAATGTTTTCATTCTCCAGAGCCAGGGCCTCCAGGTCCGCTTTGCTGATATCGGCCGGAACATCCACCTTGGCGCGTACCTTGCCATTTACCTGCAGAACCACCTGAATCTGGCTGCGAACCATGGCGGTTTCATCGGCGACTGGCCAGGTGGCGTCTACAACCGGGTCTGTGTGCCCCAGGTTTTGCCAAAGTGTGTGGCAGATATGAGGCACAATCGGCGACAGCATCAGCACGGCTGTTTCCAGCGCTTCCTGGCGGGCTGCGCGGGTTTGTGGCTCGTCACCGCTTAGCTTGCTGACACCGTTCAGCAGCTCCATAACTGCTGCGATAGCCGTGTTGAAGGTCAGGCGGCGGCTGACATCGTCGCTCACCTTGGTAATGGTTTCGTGGGTTTTACGACGAAGATCTTTTTGCTTGTCGTTTAATGCGCTCGCATCCAGTGCGGGGGCAGGGCCACCGGCTACCTGTTCGCTCACCAGGCGCCACAAACGCTTAAGAAAACGGTGAGCGCCTTCCACAGCGCTATCTGACCATTCCAGGGATTGTTCCGGTGGCGCGGCAAACATCATGAACAGGCGCACTGTATCGGCGCCATGGGCGTCGATAATCGATTGCGGGTCAATGCCGTTGTTCTTCGATTTGGACATTTTGGTGACACCACCGGTCATGACCGGCTGTCCGTCTTCCTTGTGCACAGCGCCAACAACCTGGCCCTTTTCGTCTCGCTCAACCGTTACATCTGCGGGTGCAATCCAGGTAGTGCCGCCTTTATTATCTTCGCGGTAATAGGTCTCGGCCAGCACCATGCCCTGAGTCAGAAGTTGTTTGAACGGCTCCGGGCTGTCTACCAGGCCCACATCACGCAGGAGTTTGTGGAAGAAACGGGCGTAAAGCAGGTGCAGTATGGCGTGCTCGATGCCACCGATATACTGATCCACTGGCAGCCAGTAATTGGCAGCAGCCGGGTCAAGCATACCCTTGTCGTAATTCGGGCTGCAGAAACGCGCGTAGTACCAGGAAGACTCCATAAAAGTGTCGAAGGTATCGGTTTCCAGAGTGGCCGGTTGGCCTTCGAACGTCGTTCTTGCCCACTCAGGGTTGGCTTTTAAGGGCGACTGAACACCGTCCATTTCAACGTCTTCCGGCAAGCGAACCGGTAGCTGGTCGTCCGGTACGGGGCGTTGGGTGCCGTCTTCCAGGGTCATCATCGGAATGGGCGCGCCCCAGTAACGCTGGCGCGACACGCCCCAGTCACGCAGGCGGTAGTTGACGGTGCGCTTGCCAATGCCGGTCTCTTCCAGGTGGTCGGCAATGGCTTCAAACGCTTCGTCGCTGGTCAGACCGCTGTATTTGCCCGAGGAAACCAGCACGCCTTTTCCGGAAAACGCCTCTTCCTGCACATCAATGTCGCGGCCATCACTGGCGGCAATCACCTGCTTGACCGGCAAGCGATACTTCACCGCAAACTCATGGTCGCGCTCATCGTGCCCCGGCACTGCCATCAGTGCGCCGGTGCCGTAATCGGTGAGTACAAAGTTGGCGACCCAAACCGGAATTTCTTCCTGGTTGAGAGGGTTGATGGCCATGAACCCGGTATCCACGCCTTTCTTTTCCATGGTCGCCATGTCAGCTTCAGCTACCTTGCTGTTGCGGCACTCTTCAACAAACGCTGCAACATCCGAGTGCCGCTCAGCGGCTGCCCTGGCCAGAGGGTGTTCCGCAGCAACCGCCATATAGCTCACGCCCATCAAGGTGTCCGGGCGAGTAGTGTAAACTGTAAGGCCGTCTTCGCTGTCCTTCATGGGAAAGGTCAGTTCAGTGCCCACGGACTTGCCAATCCAGTTACGCTGCATGGTTTTGACCTGTTCCGGCCAGCCATCCAGATCGTCCATGTCGTTCAGCAGTTCTTCCGCGTAATCGGTAATGCGAATAAACCACTGAGGGATTTTTTTCTGCTCTACCAGTGCGCCGGAACGCCATCCGCGGCCGTCAACAACCTGTTCGTTTGCCAGAACCGTCTGGTCGACGGGGTCCCAGTTAACAGTGGCCATTTTTTTATACACCAGGCCCTTTTCATAAAGGCGGGCGAAGAACCACTGTTCCCAGCGATAGTAATCCGGCTTGCAGGTGGCCAGTTCGCGGCTCCAGTCGTAACCAAAACCCAGCTGTTTAAGCTGGTTTTTCATGTACTCGATGTTGGAGTGGGTCCACTTTGCTGGTGCACTTTTGTTGGCAATGGCTGCGTTTTCAGCAGGCAGGCCAAACGCATCCCAGCCCATGGGTTGCATTACGTTTTTGCCCAGCATGCGCTGATAGCGGGAGATTACATCGCCAATAGTGTAGTTGCGCACATGCCCCATGTGCAGTTTGCCACTGGGGTAGGGGAACATGGACAGGCAGTAGTACTTCGGCTTACCCGGCTCTTCCCGAACCTCGAAGGTTTTGTTCTCTTCCCAGAACGTGCGTGCATTGTGTTCTACATCGCGGGGATTGTACTGCTCGTCCATACCTGCCATTACCAAAGTTACCCTGTATAAAAAAGATGTGCGAAGCGGTCAAACATTCTAACGCACACAGGGCGTAACAGGTAGCCTGCCAAAACGCTTAGACTGTGCCATGATGAGAGTTATGGTGAAGGCCGGCGGCAGGTGGGGCTCTCCGGGACACGCCGTGAATCCCCCTGGCGGGGTCCGGCCAGCAATCATAGATTGCTGTCGTTCAGCGGCGCATGAAGCTTTGCTTCATAAACGCTTGCTTCACCCAAGTAGGCTTGACTGCAGCATCCCTGCTGCAGACAGTCCCGGAGAGCCCCACCTGCCGCCGGCCGGCAAACTATGAGGAGCAGTCAATGACAGACAATGAGCGAAACCATCTCTCAGGCAAGGCACTTGAAGCCTATGATCGCATGCTTGAGCAGGTACAGGGCCGCCTGCGCACCATGCAGGAAACCACCCTGGAAACTCTGGAAGAGGAAGTAGATAACGCCATCGAGGCAGAGCAGGAACTGGAGGAAATGACCAAGGATGAAATCAGTCTCCTTGGTACCTACCTCCAAAGGGATCTGGAACACCTTATTCACTTTGTGGATGAAACCGGTGAAGGCCTGGCAGAGTGGTTGCAACTTGATATGTCGCTACTGGAACAGCGGCTGACCGAGCGCTTGTTGTCGGTGGCCGACCAGACTCTGGTGGACACACTTGCACTGAGGCAAAAACTGGAAAGCCACGAAGCCGGGCAGTATATCGCCGGTGAGGTTGCCACAGCTGGCATGTTCCAGTGCCTGAACTGCGAACACATGCTGTGCCTCACATCCACCAGTCACCTGGAGCCTTGTGACGCTTGTGGTTCACAATACTACAAGCGTGTGACCAGCCACTGGCCACGAAAAGAGAGCTGAATTTATCCGCCGGCAAGCAAGGACGGCTTGCCCAGGACCTTTAGCGCGACGCAGGAGCAATAAGCGCTAAAGGGCGGAGCCGAGCCTACAGGGATGTACTTGTGGCGTGTTTTGAAAAGCTGCCCGACCTTGGCTGTGTGCTCCCAAGCGGCAGTGGCAGAAAATCAGTCCTTAGGAATAACCCGCTCTCGAACAAACACAATCAAAATCAACGCCAACGTCAACACCGGCCAGGATGCTGTCGACATATAAGGCGTACTGCCACTCGCCTTGAACACTTCACCCGTCAGTACAGCCCGCTCAAACTGCGGAATGCGCGCCGTAATCTGCCCCTTGTTATCAATGATCGCCGTCACTCCATTGTTGGTGCCACGAATCATATAACGCCCGGTCTCCAACGCCCGCATACGGGCAATCTGCAAGTGTTGCAGCGGCCCCACAGAATCTCCGAACCAGCCATCGTTGCTGATCGTCAGTAACAAATCCGTATTCACCGCGTTGCGTGCAAGAAAATCCGGGTATGCCACTTCATAACAAATAAACGGCATCACCCGAGTGCCATTGGCCTCTAAAGGCCCCTGGTTTTCCGGGCCCCGGGTAAAGCTCGACATAGGTAAGTCAAAAAAGCCGATCAGCCCCCGCAGAATACCCTCAAGCGGAACATACTCCCCAAAAGGGACCAGCTTCTGTTTGTGGTACATGCCTTCGCCGTTTCCGATCGCGGTAATACTGTTGTGAAACGTAAAACCATCGGCCCGCTCACTGTAGCCGTACCAGGGAATGCCCGTTATCAGCGTGCTCTCGTCGCCGAGCGTCTCCTTGATATGATCAATGATCTTACCCGCCTGATCCTGAGGAATAGGAATCGCCGTCTCCGGCCACAGAATCAGATCCGTGTCCCAATAGGTTTCCGTCATGCCCAGGTAGGCCACAATCTGATCCTTCAAAAACTCCGGATCCCACTTGATTTGCTGTGGAACGTTGCCCTGCATAGCTGCGACCGAAGTAGGTTCAGTGCTGAGATCTGTCCAGTCAACGCGGTTGAGTGCCGGGGAAAGAAGCCAGGGAACCAGTGTCAAAACGGCCAGAATACCTGCGCTGGCGTGGCGTTGCTTATACACAAGCCAGCCGGCTGCAAACATGGCAGCACCGCTGGCAGCGATCAGGAAGGTGAGGCCGTGCACACCCATCACCGGCGCCAGCCCGGCTAGCGGGCCGTCGGTGTGGGCGGTGCCCAGATACAACCATGGAAAGCCGGTTAGCAGCCAGCCACGAAGCCAGTCCCCGAGGACCCAGATAGCGGGGAAAAGAATAAGCCTTCGCATCGCGCTGTTCCTGGCCAGTTTGCCCCAGAACCAGAAGGCCAGGGCAGGGAACAAGGCCAGGCCTGCAACAAACAGCACTGTGAGCAATATCGAGACAGGAATCGACGTATTGCCGAATTCACTAATACTGATGTAAACCCAGCTTGCCCCCGAGCCAAACAGCCCCATACCCGTGAACCAGCCTGCCGGGAAGAGCCTTCTTGCCGCCAGGGGAAGGGTGGCCAGCACAATGAGCAGCATGGAAACCGGGCCAAGCCACCAAACATGGAATGGCGAAAAAGTCAGGGTCTGCAACGCGCCGGCTACCACAAGGGTTGCGGCATTTAACCAGCGGTTGGAGAGAAACGGGTGAACTGGGGGAATAAGGGGTTCTGAACGGTCACTGCTCACTACGGGTTACCTGTAACAGACGGATGACACGGTTGTCGGCGTTGGCAATGGTAAAGCACAACCCGCCGAATTCAACTGTTTCTCCCCGCCTGGGCAGGTGCCCGAACTCTTTGAGGACGACGCCACCCACCGTGTCGAATTCTTCTTCATCCAGCCCGGTATTGAAAAACTCGTTAAAATCGTCAACCGGTGTGACGGCTTTTACGGCGTAAGAGCCGTCGCCTCGAGTCTTAATGTGTGTTTCTTCGTCGAAATCGTGTTCATCCTCGATTTCGCCAACGATCTGTTCCAGAACATCTTCAATGGTTACCAGGCCTGCTGTTCCGCCGTATTCATCCACAACAATGGCCATGTGATTACGGTTTTCCTTGAACTGCTTGAGAAGCTGGTTCAGGCGCTTGCTCTCGGGAACAAACGTAGGCGGGCGCAGCAGTTCGCGAACGTGTGACCAGTCCATATCATCATCGAGGGCTAACGGTAGAAGATCTTTGGCGAGAAGAACACCGACGACATCATCCTGGCTGTCGCCAATAACCGGAAACCGGCTGTGGGCAGAGGCGATGATTTCATCCAGGTACTCTTTCGGATCCTGAGAGGCGCGAACGGTGACCATTTGCGAGCGTGGAATCATGATTTCATCCACCCGCATGTCCACTACCTGCATGGCACCTTCGATGATGCTCATGGCATCCACATCGATAATAGCCCGGGATTCGGAATCTCGCAGAACTTCCAGTACGTCTTCGATAGATTCAGGCCCACTGGAGAAAGCATGTGATATACGCTCCAGCCAGGACTTGTTGCTGCCCTGACTGTGACTCGACTGGTCGTCGCTCATGAGTCTTTTACCGTTTCCTCTGCTGCGTAGGGATTGCCGAACCCAAACTGTGCCAGCAACCGGATTTCCAGGGCCTCCATGGCCTCTGCGTCTTCATTATTAATATGATCATAGCCCTGAAGGTGAAGCATGCCGTGCACAACCATGTGTGCCCAGTGAGTTGCGGGTTCTTTGTGTTGTTCCCGGGCTTCACGTTCCACTACCGGAGCACAGATAACCAAATCTCCGGCTAATGCCACCGTTATACCGGGTGGCGCTTCAAATGGGAAGGACAACACATTCGTGGGTTTATCCTTGCCACGGTACTGATGATTCAGCGCCTGGCCCTCTTCAATATCGACAATGCGAATGGTTACCTCAGAGGGGGCTTGCCCCAGCCAGGCTGCTTGAGCCCACGCTTGAAACTGGGATTCATCCGGCAGGCCAGGTCCGGAAAACATGTTTTGAAGATCAACCGTCAGTTCACTCACTGTTTACGGTCGCTCCCTTTATCGTGACCGTCATCAAGGGAGTCGTAGGCTTCTACGATCCGTTGAACCAGAGGGTGGCGGACAACGTCTTTGGCTTCAAAGCGGGTAAAGCCTATGCCTGTCACCTTGCTGAGTACGCCTGCCGCATGAATCAGCCCCGAATTCTGACCACGGGGCAGGTCGACCTGTGTGGTATCGCCGGTGATCACAGCTGTGGAGCCAAAGCCGATCCGTGTGAGGAACATTTTCATCTGCTCACGGGTGGTGTTCTGGCTTTCATCCAGAATAATAAACGAGTTATTCAGAGTGCGACCACGCATGAAGGCCAGAGGCGCAATCTCGATCACGCTTTTTTCAATTAGCCGTGTAACATTGTCGAACCCGAGCATTTCATAAAGGGCGTCGTATAGCGGTCTCAGATACGGATCTACTTTTTGCGCCAGATCCCCGGGCAAAAAGCCAAGTTTCTCGCCTGCTTCAACAGCCGGACGTACCAGCAAAATCCGTTTAACCTGCTCGTCTTTCAGAGCTTCCACCGCACAGGCAACGGCCAGCCAGGTTTTACCCGTGCCAGCAGGGCCAATGCCAAAATTGACATCGTGGGAGCGAATGCTGTGTACATATTTTTGCTGATTCGCCCCGCGGGGTTTGGCCACGAGTTTCGGGGTTTTGATGGTGGTGACGGCGCCATCGAAGGGGACATCTTCGGGCAGTCGTTCGAACCCGGTTTCCCGGATGTATAGATGAACGGTATCCGGTGAAATGTCTTCTGTGGCTTCGGTTTCCCGATACAGGTGCCGGATGACTTCTACGGCAGCGGCCACGTGTTCGGTTTCACCTTCCACACGAAAATGATGGCCGCGGCGGCCAACTTTGACCTGCAGGCGTCGTTCGATGTGTTTCAGGTTCTCGTCAAACTGGCCGCATAGAGTGGCCAGTCTGCGCTGATCTACTGGATGTAAATCGAATTGTCTGGAATCGTTGGTGTCCAAGTTTTCTCCGTTTATACTCCCGGACTATCTGGAACGGGAGTATGCAATGCTGATTGTCGTGCAACGGCTGGGGCGGGAAACGCCTCCCAAAAAGCGCCCGTGAATACGTCCATGTAGGGCTCGGTCGGGCCATCCTTGGCCCTCCACGTTTTTGGGAGGCGTTTCCCGCCCCAGCCGTTTCCTAACTATGTGCAGGCCGCTGACATAAAAAACAAGTGCGGTGCAGTGTTTACTTTTAAAATCGATGTCGGATAAATCAGTGGGATAGAGGATGGTGAGTTCTGTTTACTGTCATGCTACGCCTAGGCTTGCCGAGAGCGGTGGTGGCTCCCTCCCAAAAATGTAGAGGGCCATGGATGGCCCGAAACAAGCGCACATGGATGTGCTCGTAGCGGTTTTTGGGAGGGAGCCACCACCGCTCTCAAACACCAAGACTCAAGCACATAGGAGCCAAAGCCTAATACATCTCCAAATCAACAGGCAAACCACGCAGAGAGTTCGTGTAGGCCTCTACAATCTCCACGTCGATAAAGTTGCCGACAATCTCCGGATTCTCGTGCCGGAAATTTACAATTCGGTTGTTCTCAGTGCGCCCGGAATACTCACCTGGGTCCTTCTTCGACAGGCCAGTCACCAGAATTCGCTGGGTGGAACCCACCATCTTGCGGCTGATATCCATCACCGTCTGGTTGATGCGATCCTGCAGGATTTTCAGGCGCTGCTTCTTCACGTCCATCTCGGTGTCGTCTGGTAAATCCGAGGCGGGCGTACCCGGGCGAGCGCTGTAAACGAAACTGAACGACATATCGAAACCGATATCGTTGATCAGCTTCATGGTATCTTCAAAATCCTTCTCGGTTTCACCGGGAAAGCCGATAATAAAATCTGAAGAAAAGCTGATGTCCGGGCGAATCTTGCGCAAGCGGCGGAGTTTGGATTTGTACTCCAGCGCCGTGTGGCCCCGCTTCATGGCCGCCAGAATGCGATCAGAGCCACTTTGTACAGGCAGGTGCAGATGGCTGACCAATTCAGGAACCTGCTCATACACCTCGATCATTGCATCGGTAAACTCCACCGGGTGCGAAGTGGTGTAGCGAATACGATCAATGCCGTCGATGGTGGCAATAAGGGTGATCAGTTCTGCCAGATCCATGAAATCGCCGTCGTGGGTTTCGCCCTGATAAGCGTTCACATTCTGCCCCAGCAGATTCACTTCACGCACGTTCTGGCTGGCAAGGTGCGCGACTTCCGCTATTACATCGTCCGCAGGCCGGCTGACTTCCTCACCGCGAGTGTATGGCACCACGCAGAAGGTACAGTACTTGCTGCAGCCTTCCATAATCGACACAAACGCAGAAGGGCCATCGGCACCTGGCTCTGGCAGGTTGTCGAACTTTTCGATTTCCGGAAAGCTCACATCCACCACGCCCACGCCGTTACCTTTCATACGCACTTCGGTAATCATATCCGGCAGGCGGTGCAGGGTTTGCGGGCCGAAAACCATATCAACATAGGGCGCACGGCTGATAATAGCCTCGCCTTCCTGGCTGGCCACACAACCGCCAACACCAATGATCAGTTCCGGTTTTTTGGTTTTCAGTTTTTTCCAGCGACCCAACTGATGGAACACTTTTTCCTGAGCTTTTTCTCGGATGGAGCAGGTGTTCAGCAGCAGAATATCAGCGTCGTCTGGGGAATCGGTCATCTCAACCGCTTCGCCCGTTTTTAACAAATCGGCCATGCGCGATGAATCGTATTCATTCATCTGGCAACCGTGGGTTTTGATGTATAGCTTTTTGGCCATGGGTCTCAACACAACTGGATGTATGTGGTGCCTGGAATTTTGAACAATCCGAATTGGGCACACTGAAAAGAAGAACTGGGTATTATAACGGCGTGATCATTCCGTAACCAGCGTTGTCTCGGTAAACTGCCAGTATTGCTTTTGTATCACTCGGGGTTTCTACAATTGGTGCAGGAAGCGGTTGGGAAGAGGCCTTCCAAAAAACGCCCGTAAATACATCCTTGTAGGGCTTGGTCGCGCCATCCTTGGCGCTCCACATTTTTGGAAGGCCTCTTCCCAACCACTTCCCCGAGCTTTAGGAGTGCAGTCTCTTTTTCATTTTGTCAGGATTAGCCCGCGTATCCAGAATCGCGATAACGGAGACTTCTTCTTCATTGATGTCGTAATAAATCAGAAAAGGAAAACGCTTTGAAGGGCAGCAATAATACCCCAGCTTTTGTTGGTGGATGCCACCGAAAAACTCGAGAGCTTCAAGATCTGTGATAATTGAGCTGGAAAAATATTGCCCCAGGCCAGCAACAAGCTTTTCGTAGAAATGAATGGCAGAGTTGAAATCCGCTAAGGCTTCATCCGTGAGCCTGACCTTTCGATGCTTCATCCCTGAGCGCTGCGCTCCTTCAGTTCGTCCAGACTTGTATAGCTAACCTTACCTTCCTGGATCTTGGCCGTGCGCCTCTGCAGTTCGCCTCGGTGCCACTCCGGTGGTTCCGGCAGGCTCTCGTCGCGCGTGAGCGATTCCCAAAGCTGTTCCATAGCATGAACTTTTTCAAGGTCAGTCATCCGATCGATATTCTGCATAACTCCCCCTTTTTACAATGCAGCCGAATAAAAGCATGCCACGAACCGCAAATACATTCACGAATAAAGAGGCCAAAAATACATGAAATTCAAGTTAAACCCGAAACGTCAGATCGGCCCGGGGTGTGCTGAGGCTTTCTGCCGGAAAAAGATGTCTGAGCGCAGCGAGTTGCTTTTTCCAGAAGAAAGCCTCGCGACGCCGCGGAGCCTGCCTCACAAGCCTCAGGCAAACGAGGCCCGAGCCGCCCGCCCAAGAAGGGAGTTAGTCCCCCCGATTCTCAAGATACCGCTCCAACTGCTCCCGCAAAGCCTTAGGCAACCGGGTAATCGTAAGCGCATCGGTATCGCGATCATAATAAATCGCCTGATTTACCAGATCGGAAGAAAAAGAAACACTCATACCCCCGCCAGACCCGGCAATACGCACCAGCTTCTTCACCTTCCGATGATCCGGGTGCAGCACACCACTCTCGGGCATCTCCTCCGATTTACTCGCAAACTCCTTAAAACGCTCCGGCTCGTCCTCATCCAAATAACCAGACAACGCCTCAATAGCAACTGGCTCACCCAGCGCATGCTGCTCCTTACAAAACTCATAAGCCCGGGTACGAACCTCGCCGGCCTTCTCTGGCTCAGAGGACTTGGCAAACGCCTCCACCGCATCCAGGAACGTGAGGGTTTCCTTCTCCACATCCACTTGATTGGTAAAGCCGCACAGCCGAATAAACAGCTCCCCCGGCTCGCCAGTGCCACGAGCATGAACCAACGTAAGGTAATTCTCTGCTGCGTTTTCTCCCAGCCAGTCATCCAGGTCAACACGTACAGCCAGATTCAGTCGCGATGTGCTCAGCACATCCGTTGTGTCCAGTGCCTGATTGCCATCAAAGCGCAGGGCTCCGTCGCTTTCCATAATCAGCATATACACAACATCTGAATCTGCCAGCGCCTCGTGAACCACCACAAGTTGCCCTTGAAACTCTTCCTGGGAACCCGTTAGTAACTCCTGCCACTGCCCGAACAACCGGTCAGTGAAAGACGCAAAACTCTGCTTGTCCTCAAGATAGTCCTTCAGCCAGCTTGCAAACGGACTCTCGCCAATATCATCTGAAAACCGCCCGTACTTTTTGCCCGGCTTGCTGTTAAACAGTCGCTTCATCTGCTTATGCAGGCCCTCATAATCGCCACCCGGCTCCTGCAGCGCTTCACCACTTTGAAGGCGGGCAGGTTGCCCCGGCTGATACTGACTGGAAAACGCGGTGCGCAGATGCTTGATGGCCATAAACAGAGAATTCCCGAATTAAGAAACAAAAAAGCCCCGAAGGAAACCTTCAGGGCTACAGATTCTGCCACGTACAACAAATACATTCACGATTAATGCGAGGACTGCCTGGCTTCTATCAATGCGTCAGGCGCTATAAATACTTGTTCAGGTTTATACTCGCTTGTCGCGTACCAACTCTTGCACAAGAGCTGCGGCAACACCTGAAACTTCCTCTGTGCTGTCAGCCGTTATCGAAACATTGGCAATGTCAGTACCAAGGCTCACAACAATCGCTACCAGCCCATAGGCCGTTAGCAGTTGTGCAGTGCGACGACGGTCGTCGGCATCACCGGCATTATCCTCGCTCAGGATCACCGGCGTTTTACCTTGGTCGAACAGGGCGCGCTCAACGGCGAGAGCAAGGGCGTGAGCCTGCTTACCGGAGCAGCCGATAATCATCGGCTTTTGCGCCAGCCGGCGCTCACGTTCCTCAGGGCTGACAGGCTCCAGAGTGCCTGCGGTATCTGCCAGGCCATCGATCATGCCAGCGCCAACCGTTACGTTGGTGAGCCTGTCGATCACAATAAAACTGCCGGTAGCGTGATTACGCTGGTAGGCATCAAACGCGATGGGTTGGCTCAGGGTGAGGTCGCACAGGCCTATCTCATTTACTTGTAGCAAGTCTGGGTTGGCATGCTGCTCCAGCGTATTTACATCCGTTTGATAATGGATTCTGCGAACCGTACCCGATGTAAACGTGGGGCCAAGTTTGATGTCATACAAACGCCCGGTTTGCAGAGGCGCGTCCGTCATCCATACAATGTTGGCTTTGAAACGGTTGCCCACCTCGGGTTCGTCTTCTGGTTTCACCAACATGTCACCACGGCTGATATCAATCTCGTCTTCCAGCGTCAGCGTGACTGCCTGATCAATATAAGCTTCCTCAAGGTTGCCATCGAAAGTTACTACTTCCTTGATGGTGCTTGTGCGCCGTGAGGGCAGGGCCATAACCTTGTCGCCCGGGCGGATCACGCCGGAGGCGATCGTGCCGCAGAAGCCACGGAAGTTGAGGTCGGGGCGGGTGACGTACTGCACCGGGAAGCGGAAATGCTCCAGGTTCTTGTCGCGACCCGTCTCCACGGTTTCCAGAATGTCCATCAAAGGCTGGCCGCTGAACCAGGGGGTGTTTTCGCTGCGGTTGACCACGTTATCGCCTTCCAGCGCCGAGATGGGCACAAAGCGGATATCGTTCAGCCCCAGCTGCGCGGCGAAGGCCAGGTATTCTTCCCGGATTTCGTTGAAGCGGTCTTCGCTGTAATCCAGCAGATCCATCTTGTTCACTGCCACAATGATGTGCCGGATGCCCAGCAAAGACGCAATAAACGAGTGCCGCCGGGTTTGGGTCAGCACGCCGTGGCGGGCGTCGATCATCAGAATGGCAACCTGGGCCGTGGATGCACCGGTGGCCATGTTGCGGGTGTATTGTTCATGCCCCGGGGTATCGGCAATGATGAATTTTCGCTTGTCGGTGGAAAAGTAGCGGTAGGCCACATCGATGGTGATGCCCTGTTCCCGCTCGGCCTGCAGGCCATCCACCAGCAGCGCCAGGTCGAGCTTTTCGCCGGTGGTGCCCATTTTGGCGCTGTCGGTTTTCAGGCTCGCCATATGGTCTTCGTAGATCATCTTGGTGTCGTGTAGCAGGCGGCCAATCAGCGTGCTTTTGCCGTCGTCCACGCTGCCACAGGTAAGCAGGCGCAACAGTTCCTTGTTTTCGTGCTGCTTGAGGTAAGCCTGAATATCGTCGGCGATGAGATCGGATTGGTGTGACATATCAGAAGTACCCTTCCCGCTTTTTCTGTTCCATGGAGCCGGCCGAATCGTGGTCTATCACGCGGCCCTGTCGTTCTGAGCTGGTGGCCAGCAGCATTTCCTGAATGATCTCGGGCAGTGTGTCTGCCTCGGATTCGATGGCACCGGTCAGTGGATAGCACCCGAGGGTGCGGAAGCGGATGGATTTCATCATCGGCTTTTCACCCTCTTCCAGTGGCATGCGGTCGTCATCCACCATGATCAGTGAGCCGTCGCGCTCCACCACCGGCCGCATCGCTGAGTAATACAAGGGAACAATTTCGATACCTTCCAGATAGATGTACTGCCAGATATCCAACTCGGTCCAGTTGGAGAGAGGGAACACGCGAATGCTCTCGCCTTTGTTCACCTTGCCGTTGTAGGTGTTCCACAGTTCCGGGCGCTGGTTTTTCGGGTCCCAGCGATGATATTCGTCACGAAATGAGTAAACCCGTTCCTTGGCCCGGGATTTCTCTTCATCCCGGCGGGCGCCACCGAAGGCGGCATCAAAGCCGTACTTGTCCAGAGCCTGCTTAAGCGCTTGGGTTTTCATCACGTCTGTGTGTTTTGCACTGCCGTGGGAAAACGGCCCAATGCCCTGATTCACGCCATCCTGGTTGGTGTGAACAATCAGATCCAGCCCGTATTCCTTGACCTTGCGATCGCGAAAATCAATCATGTCCCGGAACTTCCAGGTGGTGTCCACGTGCATCAGGGGGA
>NZ_JBQDCO010000006.1:0-105216 GCF_052091845.1 Marinobacter sp.
CCAGGGATGGCTGCAGCCAAGCCCTACATGGACGTATTCACGGGCGTGTTTTTGAAAGCGGCACAGCACCGGCTCGGACTCGGATCAAATCACAAAATGGCTAAGCAAAACGACAAAACCCCCACCATTCTGCGCAACATCGTAGAAAGAAAGTGGCAAGAAATCGACACCCGCAAGCGGCAAAACACCCTCGAAGACCTCAAGGCCCGGGCCGGCGACCAACCTGAAACAAGAGGCTTCGCCAACGCCCTGCGCCAACGCATCGACGCCAGCACCCCGGCGGTGATCGCCGAAATCAAAAAAGCCTCCCCCAGCAAAGGCATCCTGCGCGATCCCTTCGACCCCCCCCGAATCGCCGAAAGCTATGAACAAGGCGGCGCTGCCTGCTTATCCGTGCTCACCGACCACGACTTCTTCCAGGGCCACGAAGACTACCTGATCGCCGCCCGCAACGCCTGCAGCCTGCCGGTGATTCGCAAAGACTTCATGGTCGCGCCCTACCAGGTGTACGAAAGCCGGGCCATAGGCGCAGACTGCATATTGCTGATTGCCGCCTGCCTGACCAAAGATCAGATGCAGGAACTGGAAGGCATCGGCCATGAAATCGGGCTGGATGTACTGGTGGAAGTGCACAACGGCGAAGAAATGGATGACGCTCTCACACTGAGCACACCACTGATCGGCATCAACAACCGCGATCTGCACAGTTTTGATGTATCCCTGGATACCACCTTCAACCTGCACCAGCGCATAGGCGCCGAACGCCTGGCTATTACCGAAAGCGGTATTATGACCCGGGCCGACGTAGAAGCCATGGCCGGCCATGGCATTTACGGGTTTCTGGTAGGTGAATCCTTCATGCGTGCTCCCGCCCCGGGCGAGAAACTACAGGAATTGTTTTTCCCTCAGTAACCAGGGGGGAAGCGCTGCGCGCACAGCGCTGGTGATTCAATCAGAATCCGCCAGCGCTTCCTGCATCAGGGCCTGCAAATGCTCCGGCAATTGCGACGACAACGCCAAAGCCTGTTCATGAGCCCGGGTCGACATTTTGCCCCAGGTGCGGCGCACAATCCTCAGCCACTTCTCGCGATCGTATTCCGCATTATCGGCATAAAACTGCGCAAAGTATTTCTCCAGAAACACCATACAGGCCACGTCTTCCAACAATTGCGTATCGGCATCCTTACGTAGCTCTCGCTTGGTGAGAATTACCTCAACCCGTTCACATTCACTGTCAGGATATCCGCACTCGGCCATAATTTCTGCCGCCCTGCGACCATGCATGCGCCCGCAGGCCTGACGCCACTCATAGTAGGATTTTCGACCTTCAGGGTAGTCACTGCGCGGCATTTTCCAGCGCTCAATGTGCTGGGCCCGACAGGCAATTTGCAGTCGCTCGGAGGGCGCTGGATCCAGTTCATACAACCAACGTGTCATGTGCAAGCTGTAGGCAAACTCCCTCGTTATGGACTCACCTGCCAAGACCTCCAGGTTGGGATCCGCACAGTTTGCACTATCAATCGCATCCAAAGCACACTTGAGCGAGGCTTCGTTCATTGTATCTCCTTGTACGACATGATTATCTCGCAGAGGGAATTTTTCGTACTATCGCCCTGACTGACGATTAAAAAATCGACATCCGGATTATAGCCATGGTGAGAATCAGGCCTTCGCAGATGAGCGAGCTTCAATGCGGTCGTACCATGCTTTAAGGTGGGTTTGTTCCGGCAGAATACGGATTTTTACCACCTTGGCGAAGGCGACCGTTGTGAATGCATTGATGTCAGCTGCCGTAAAGCGATTGCAGCAAATGTATTCCTTATCCGCCAGGTGATCGTTAAGGAACGTCATGAACCTGGCAACACCCTTACCGCAGTCTTCACCCCACTCCTGGATGGGATTCATTCTGTCCTTGAAATAGCCACTGGTATGCTGAAAACACATACCCGTAGGCAAAAAAAAGTAAAACTCAATCCACCGAACCCACTGCTCAATTGTGGCTTTCTCGACAGGGGTATCCCCTAAAAGCGTAGGCGCATCCGGATAATTCTCTTCAAAAAAGCGACAAACAGCCATGGTTTCGGAAATGCAGGTTCCGTCATCCAGCTCCATAACCGGTACTTTTTTCATGGGGTTGCGCGCAACGTACTCAGGCGTCAGGTTTTCTCCTTTCTGTATGTCAATTTCGATAAACTCTGCTTTATCGAGCAACCCTTTTTCCGCCATAAACATGCGTACCCGACGAGGATTCGGGGCAGTTTTTGTTTCAAAAATTTTCATTATTTTCAGCTCCGTTCCAGACAATTCAGGGATTACTGGTCGCTTTTCTGTCCTGTGGACTGAAATGCCTTGATTTCCTCACCTTCAGAGGTTGTAAGCACCAACTCTCCCTGGCGGCCAATCGTCGCTCGCTTCACGTCAGACATAAGCTCCAAAAAGCGTTGTTCCTGATTCATCAGTGCCGGCGCACACGCCATCTTTGTCGCAAACAGATAGTCGAAGCTCATACCCTCGGCGGTACGCTCATACTGACCTCCGTAGCGATTACAGGATGCCATGCCGGCCAAGCGGTTTTCGTCAAAAAACTCTACGGTCATTCTGGAGCGGTCGATAATGCCGGCACCGGCCAAATCGTCGACAACCCACTCAGCTCCCCGGAACAGACGCTCTGGATTGCCTCCACAGCCCTTGAATACCTCGCCGTTCAGCTCCAGACGTGCCTGCGCCGGAAACTGTGCGCCTGACATGTCATCTTCACACAATTGGCGGGCAACCTTGAATGTCAATGCCTGCCCATTCAGCTCACCCCTAAACTCCCTACCGTGCCGATTAGCGACGGCAGTTTCCAGGGCAATCATTTCTGGCTCGCCAGATTCGTATGGGCGGTTAAGCTGCATTTTTCCACCTTCCACACGGACGTGCCAGAAAGGTTCGTTACCAGTGGCCTCAAACGGTACCTCTAACGCGCCGGCCTGCAAACACTCCGGGTAAACCTGCCCTTTCACGGTGAACGTTGCCCGCTCGCCTTTGCTCCAAAAGCGGGTACTGTCATCTCCGGGCGCCACATACAAGGCACCAGAGGCACTGACAGTTGGTTTCAGGAGCAGGCGCTTGCCCTGGTAATCCACACCCAACAGATCGCTGTCGCCCGAATGGGCAACATTAACGTTCAGCTGACCACACTGGTAACTGCCGGCCGCCATGCTGGTATCCGGCCCGGTGGCACAGGCGGAAAGGAAAAGCCCGCTAGCAACAACGACAGATGTCATCAAAACCCGCTGTAAGTACATAGAAAAGCCTATAGCTATAACGTGAACGAATGCCGGCATATTAAAGATATGCCTGAATAAAACCAATTACAGGGACAGGTACACCATTAAAGGCACGCAACCCATAGGCTATGAAACTTTTTATCCTGCCAGCCCAAGGCTATGCTGTAGCCCATTACTCAGGAGACTCTGCATGGCTCTCAGGCTATACCAATTTGCCATATCCCATTACTGCGAAAAAATTCGCTGGGCACTGGATTACAAGCAACTCAACTATGAAACCACAAACCTGCTGCCGGGACAGCACCTGAAAACAGTGCAAGCACTTACCAGCGGCGCAGGCACCTCTGTACCTGTGCTGGTACATGATGACGAGATCATTCAAGGATCATCCGACATACTGGACTACCTGGATGCAGCCTTCCCCGATAAACTCCTTACGCCAGCAGATGAACCTGCAAGAACCAAAGCACTGTCGTGGGAACAACGTCTGGATAATGAAGCCGGCCCAGCCGTGCGTTGTTACGCCTATCACCACTTTCTACAACGCCCGAAAGTTGTCATACCATTGCTAACCGCTGGCACGCCCTTTTACAATCGCTTTTTACTGAGCTTGGTGTTCAGCCGTGTAAACGAAACCATGCGAAAGTGGATGAAAATAAATGAAAAAACAGCAGAAGAATCACGAAAAATCATAGAAGCCCTGCTTGGCGAGCTGGCAGAAGCTTATAGCCGGCAACCGTTCCTGGCCGGCGAGACCTTCTCCCGCGCAGACCTGGCAGCTGCGGCGCTGTTTGCACCGCTATTTCAACCCGAACCCTACCCTGTACCCTGGCCAAAGGCGGTACGAATGCCAAGGGATATACAAGCCTGGCTCAGCCAATGGCAGCCGCAACTACAGTTACTGGCCAACGTTTACCGCGACTACAGATGACAGCCTTGCCCTGCATGCGGATTCGAATGCAAGGCAAGCCTGTGGCATGATTTCATCACTATAGGTTATCGCTGATTAGCCCACGGAATAGACCTGATGCCTGATAAAAATGCCCGCCTGGCGCCCAGGCTAAGACTGAAAACCGGCGACACCATTGCCCTCGGCCCTGGCAAGGCCCAGCTACTTGAGCTGATCCAGCAGCACCACTCAATTTCCGCCGCTGCCCGGGCCTTGAAGATGAGCTACCGGCGCGCATGGCTGCTGGTGGATACCATGAATAATTGCTTTGAGCAGCCGTTGGTGCTGACTGCCACAGGGGGCACTCAAGGTGGCGGCGCCGAGCTTTCATCAGTGGGGCTAAAGGTACTTTCGCTGTACCGGCAATATGAAAAAGCCGTGGCTGAGCGCCCGGAACTTGCCAGTTTGTCGGCCCTGCTCCGCGACACACCCACGCCTTAAACATAATCGCAAAACGCGGGTGCTCTTGTATCCGGCGACAGCCAACTATACTATCCATATCGTTATATACGACCGAACATAAGGAAAAGACCCATGCACGTGTTTACATATCGCCATTTCCAACTTGCAGCACTGTGTTTACTCCTGGCATTCAGCAGCCTCACCCGCGCCGCCGATGTACGCGTTGCAGTGGCCGCCAACTTTACCGATACAACACGTGATCTTATTTCGGCATTTGCCAAAGCCACCGGACTGGAAGCGGTTGCAAGTTATGGCTCCACCGGCAAACTCTACGCGCAAATAGACAACGGTGCGCCATTTGATGTCTTCCTGGCCGCTGACAGCCGCCGGCCGGAACTTTTAGAAGAGAACGGCCAGGGTGTAACAGGTACACGCTTCACCTACGCCCGGGGCAAACTGGCCCTATGGAGCCCTGAACCGGACACCTTTGAGGACCCCAAAGCCTGGCTGGAGTCTGGCAGCTTCGCCCGGCTGGCCATTGCCAACCCGAAAACCGCACCTTACGGCTTTGCAGCGCAGGAAGTACTTACCGAACTGAGCCTTTGGGAACCCTTGCAGGATCGCCTGGTGCGTGGCGACTCCATTGCCCAGACCTTTCAGTTTGTTGCCACCACAAACGCGCAATCCGGCTTTGTTGCTCTTTCGCAGGTGCGCGCCTGGGATAAAAAAGACGGCTCGCTCTGGTTGATTCCACAAAGCTACTATTCCCCTATCAAGCAACAGGCTATCCTGCTGAACCGCAGTGATAACAAAGAGGCCGCCCGCCAGTGGCTTGAGTTCCTGCGTGGCGATGAAGCCCGGGTTATTATTGAGCACTTTGGCTACGAGACTGAACACTAAACGCGATCCCTCACCCGGCAGGTACCATGGACATATACTGGGAGCCCGTGTGGCTCACCCTGAAGCTTGCAGGTTTTACCACAGCGGTGCTGCTGGTGGTAGGAACGCCCATTGCCTGGTGGCTGGCCCGCAGCAATCACTGGGCGAGACAGCCTGTTTCGGCCATTGTGGCTCTGCCCCTGGTGCTGCCTCCCACCGTTCTCGGGTTCTACCTTCTGATACTCATGGGGCCAAAAGGCGTAGTGGGCGAACTCACTCAACAACTTGGGCTGGGTTTATTGCCCTTTACCTTTGAAGGCCTGGTGATTGCCTCGGTGATCTACTCCCTGCCATTCACCGTTCAACCTCTGCAGAACGCCTTCGCCTCCATTAATCAGCAATTGCTTGAAGTGGCCTCCACGCTTAGGGCGTCATCCCGGGATCGTTTTTTCTCCGTGGTGCTCCCCCTTGCCCGCCCCGGCTTTCTCACCGCCGGCGTGCTCACCTTTGCCCATACCATCGGTGAGTTTGGCGTGGTACTGATGATTGGTGGCAACATTCCCGGTGAAACCAAAGTGCTCTCAGTGGCTATCTACGACCATGTGGAGTCCCTTGAATATACCCAGGCCCACTGGCTGGCCGCCGGTATGGTTGTGTTTTCCTTCGTGGTGCTGGTCACACTCTATTCCCTCAATGGCCGGCTACAATCCGGGCTGGTGAAATAATGGCGGCAACAGGCATACAGGCACGTTTCGCCTGCAAGGTAGGCGAGTTTGCGCTGGATGTTGATCTGGACCTGCCCGGCAGTGGCCTCACTGCTCTTTTCGGTCATTCAGGCTGCGGCAAAACAACCCTGCTGCGATGCATGGCCGGACTACAAACGGCAAAGGGAATCATGCGTGTTAACGGAGACGAATGGCAGGGCGAACAGGCCGGCAGAGGAGGTGGCCGGCCGGTTCATCAACGGCCCCTGGCCTATGTATTTCAGGAAACCAGCCTGTTCCCCCACCTGTCGGTAAAGCGCAACCTGATGTACGGCTACAGGCGCGTGCCACAAAGCGAACGACAGATATCATTCGATCAGGCTGTGGAATGGCTGGGGCTCTCACAGCTGCTTACCCGCATGCCGGCAAAACTTTCTGGAGGGGAACGCCAACGGGTTGCAATTGCCCGGGCGCTACTCACCAGCCCCAGGCTTTTGCTGATGGATGAGCCCCTGTCCGCGCTCGACCGGAATAGCAAACAGAACATAATGCCTTATCTGGAAGCGTTGCGGGATAACCTGGCCATCCCCATGCTGTATGTATCCCATTCCACGGCGGAAGTGGCCCGGTTGGCCGACCATATTGTGATGATGGACAAGGGGCGGGTGGTTGCCCAGGGCCCTCTACAGGAAATCATGGCGCGTACAGATCAGCCCTTCGGGCGTGAAGACGATGCCGGCGTGATTCTCGAGGCCCGCATCTCGCAACGGGATGACCTGTGGCACCTGTGCCGTGCTGATTTTGCGGGTGGCCAACTCTGGCTAAGGGCCGATGACCACTTGTTGACCGGGCAAAACGTTCGCCTGCAGGTACTGGCAAAGGATATCAGCCTGGCGACAAGTCAACACACGGACCAGAGCATTCAAAACCTGTTGCTGGCGACGGTTGACGAGGTCGCCCCGGACACCAGCCCGGGGACGTCCATGGTAAGGCTGCTGGCAGGCCGCACTCCGTTCCTGTCACGGCTCACCACACGGTCGGTACACACCCTTGCCATTGAACCCGGCCAACAGATGTGGATGCAGATCAAATCAGTCGCAATTGTTGATTAACCCTGGCATTACGCTGTTTTAGCGGGTGCCGTAAACCACCATGGTTTTGCCTTTAACCATTACAAGCCCCTGTTCTTCCAGGGTTTTAAGCACCCGACCAACCATCTCGCGGGAACAGCCTACAATACGGCCAATTTCCTGGCGCGTGATCTTGATCTGCATGCCGTCTGGATGCGTCATAGCATCAGGCTCCTTGCACAAATCCAGCAATGTGCGAGCAACGCGGCCGGTTACGTCCAAAAATGCCAAATCACCGACTTTACGGGTGGTCTGGCGCAGCCGCGAGGCCATCTGCTCGCCGATAAAGTAGAGTACCCCAACATCCTGATGAGCAATTTCCCGGAATTTGGGATAGCTTATCTCAGCCACCTCACACTCGGTTTTAGCCTTCACCCAGGCGCTGCGGGAATCCATGTTGTCGAACAACCCCATCTCGCCAAAGAAGTCTCCGGCGTTGAGATAGGCCATAATCATCTCGCGGCCATCGTCGTCTTCAATAATAACCGTGACCGAACCTTTAACGATGTAAAAAAGGGAGTCGCTCTTATCACCCGCATAAATAATGGTGCTTTTGGCCGGATACCGGCGACGATGACATTGTGAAAGAAAATAATCGAGATGCTTGGTTTTCTGTTCAACCGGCTTGATGATAGTGGCCATGGTGCGAGTCGTGCCTCCTCAAATACTGGCAGGTTCCGATGTTTGTTGTTCACCCGGCTTTCCCTGCGGGTTCGTTTGTTTTTGCTACAAAACAGCGCAACTTATAGCAAGAAGGCGTGCCTCGAGCAACTGAAAACAGTATACAGGATGTATCTGGAATAGGTGTCAACACCTACAGCCGTCTGTCAGTGAACGCGGGTTATGCTAGCATCCTGCCCAGTTCATCTATTTTTGCGCCGACTCGCTTGTCAGCCCCCTTGGTAAACAGGAGAACACCCTTCATGAAAGCAACCGTCGACTGGACAGGCAACGCCAGTTTTCGAGCGAATAGCGGCTCCGGACATTCTGTGCAGCTGGACGGCCCTCCGGATCACGGTGGCGAAAACCTGGGCCCCCGCCCCATGGAAATGCTGCTAATGGGTCTTGGAGGCTGTTCATCGTTTGATGTTATGAATATTCTTAAAAAAGGCCGTCAGGAGGTCACCGCTTGCCATACCGAACTGGAAGCTGAACGCGCGGATTCGGTGCCGTCGGTGTTCACCAGGATTCACCTGCATTTTGTGGTGACTGGCCGCAACCTGAAAGAGAGCCAGGTGAAACGGGCCGTGAGCCTGTCCGCCGAAAAATACTGTTCGGCTTCTATCATGCTCGAAAAAGCAGGTGTGGAAATCACTCACAGCCACGAAACCTGTGAAGCGGAATAACCTGCCCTACAGCACTACCCAACACCGGGAGCGGCGTGCATAATACCGCCTTTTCTCCGCCGGTCTGCGCAAAAGGTAAACAACCTGGTCAGTAGTCGGTGGCGGCCTGGGAAGAGTGAGCATTCGCCGCTCTGCAGTCATTCATCTCCATAAACCGGAGGGGCTGAGCATGGAACCAAAACTCCAGTTGCACGGTTTCAACAACCTGACCAAATCTTTGAGCTTCAACATCTACGACATCTGTTACGCGCAGACCGAAGAACAACGCGAAGCCTATATTGATTACATCGACGAGATGTATAACGCGGAACGCCTTACCCAGATCTTAACCGATGTGGTTAAGATCATTGGCGCCAATGTTCTCAACATCGCCCGCCAGGACTATGAGCCCCACGGTGCATCCGTCACCATGCTCATCGCCGAGCATGAGCTTAGCAACGGCGAAGCACATAACAATGAAGAATCACCGGGACCGCTACCAGACACCATTCTGGCGCACCTGGACAAAAGCCATGTGACGGTACACACCTATCCGGAGAGCCACCCCCACGAGGGTATTAGCACCTTCCGGGCAGACATAGACGTGTCCACCTGCGGCTTGATCTCACCGTTGAAAGTACTGAACTACCTGATTCACAGCTTTGATTCGGATGTAGTCACGGTGGACTACCGTGTGCGTGGCTTTACCCGCGATGTGGATGGCAACAAGCACTACATTGATCACGACATTAATTCAATCCAGAACTATCTGACAGCAGATACCCAGAATGCTTACCAGATGATCGACGTCAACGTTTATCAGGAAAACCTTTTTCACACCAAAATGATGCTAAAGGCGTTTAACCTGGATAATCATGTGTTTGGCGTGAATGCCGATGAACTGGACCCGGGTATAGCACAGTCCATAGAAGACCGTCTGAAGCGCGAGAAACTGGAGATTTTTTACTCCCGCAACATGGAATAACATGGGCCCAGGCGGGTTCACCCTCCCGGAAAAGTCAGACAAACGTTTTCTGTGCTATCAAACGCTGCACCATGGGTCTTACAATAAGATCCATGGCCAGCGCCATTTTGGTGCCCGGAATAACCAGAGTGTCGTGGCGAGACAGTGTGCTATTTTGTATCGCTTGTAGCAGATAGGAGAAGTCCACTCCCGAAGCATCCCGAAACCGAATCACGATCATGCTTTCATCTTCTGTGGGCACATCCCGAACAACAAACGGGTTGGAGGTATCCACCAGAGGGATGCGCTGAAAGTTGATATGGGTGTTTGAGAACTGTGGCACTATGTCGTGAACATAATCGTCCATTCGATTAATGATCGTTGCGACCACCGCTTCCTGACTGTAACCACGCTGGTGGGTGTCTCTGTGTATTTTCTGGATCCATTCCAGATTCACAATGGGCACCACACCTATCAACAAATCCACATACTGGGCGATGTTGACTGACTCACTTACAACCGCTCCGTGCAGACCTTCATAAAACAGCAGATCTGTGTTCGGATGCAGCGCTCCCCAAGCGGTAAATGTGCCTGGCTTGTGGCCCTCCGCCTGAAGCGCTCGATCTTCATCGTGAACATACTGCCTGTATCGGCCATTGCCAGTATGACCGTAGTCATAAAACAACGCTTCCAGTTTATCGACATGGTTCGCTGCCAGTGCAAAATGATTGCGTTTACCAAACTGACCTTTAGCGGCCAAGCGCGCCATTTGTTCCCGGTTGTATCGGTGAAAACTGTCACCACTAACCATGGCGGCAGTGAGTTCTTCATTGGCGAACATGCGACGAAATATCTGCCCGGTGGTGCTGGTGCCAGCACCGGAAGAACCGGTAACCGCAATAATAGGGTGACGTTTTGACATAACTGAGGCGCGCCGGACGTTGGTTAAAAAACGAAAGAAATCAGATAAGACTGTCGAGTGAACGCGGCTTCTCGATTACAAACCCCTGGGCGTAATCCACTCCCAACCGGGTCAGTGTATCCAGAACATCGCGCGACTCCACCTGGCCGGCAATCACTTCCCGGCTCATATAATGCGCCATATCCACCATGGATCGTACCATGGCCCGATCGGTTTCACTGGTGTTTAGCTGACTGGTGAAGGCGCTGTCAATTCTGATCAAATCAACCGGGAGTGAGCGCATAAATTCAAATGAACGGGGACCACTACCAAAATTCCCGAGGCAGAACCGGCATCCCAGTTCTTTCATCTCGACGATAAATTCTGCAACCGCCTGAAGATCGCTGATCGCCGAGGCTTCGGTCAGTTCAAACCAGATACGCTCAATAGGTGCATCTTTTTCACTGAGTTTTTCGTAGATAAACTCCAGCAGCGATTGATCGTTCAGCGAATAGCCGGACAGATTGATACAAACACCACCAAAGTGACGCGGGTCTGGTGTCTGCACACGCAACCAGTCAAGCATATGCCCTACCACCCAGCGGTCGACTGCCTGCATGCGATCATAGCGCTCCGCCATGCGGACAAAATCCCGGCCGGTAATGAGCACGCCGGCATCATCGTACATGCTAATCAGCACTTCATACTGAGGGGGCATGATGGCACGGCTGTGCAGCGGTATTATCTTCTGACAACGCAACAGCATGCGCTCTTCGTCCAGATCGCCCAGGCTGGCAACTTTGGCCGCTATCTGTTCCTGGCGCGTCTGATCATCAGCACCCAAAGAATATACGGCCACTTTACCGTGCCCTTTCTGCCTGGCGTGATCCAGAGCTTCTTCAGACGCCCTAAGCCAGCGCTCTGCACTAACAAGGCCTGGCAGCTCAGGCACAACCCCTGCACTGGCAGACAAGCGATAGCCACGGCCGCCATAGAAAAATTCAGCCGCCTCTACGGCAACAATCAGATTACGCGCGGCATCGTTTGCGTTTTCTGCCGGCACCAGTATGCCAAACCCGTTCCCCGCAAGCCTTGCCAGGGGCATTCCGCCACCTACATGCTCGCGTAGCAAGTCTGCCACACGCTTAAGCGTGTCATCACCCGCCTGATAACCTGCGGTGTCATTCAGCAGCCGGAACTTGCGCAGATCCAGCCTGAGCAAAGAGCGCTCATCTTCGCGCCGGGCAAGCTGTTGGTCGAGCATGCGTTCAAATTCACGGCGACCAAGAAGGCCGGTTAGTTCATCGTGGGTAGAGGCCCAGGACAACTGGTCATACACCTTGCGCACCATTCGGTCGATGCTCTCGTCCACCAGCGGACGCTCGTATTGTTCATCCGGCACAATAATGCCCTTGCGCATCTGGCGCGCCAGAGCCTCCAACTCAAGCTCTACAACCCGCATACCCTGGTGATTCACAAACACAAACCGGCTAAACCCGCGCGCCACCCAAACCAGCCGAACATACTGCGGTTCGTCCGGCTTTTCCTGGTCCCGCAGCCAATCACCGGTTCGCAGTCTCTGCGCACGGTTCATCCAGCGCTGCAAACTGCGCTGCTCTCGCTCCGAAAGCGATTGCTTGAGGTCTTTTACCGGCGGCGCCTGAGGCATTTCGACCATTTCGGGGGGAGTCACAGGACTGCGCACCAGAAATTGCTTCAATTCTTCACGGATTTGCGAAGAGGGCAGATGGTTACTGGAAATAGACGCCAATCCCCCCTGAATAACCCGGAGAAGTTCGGCCAGGTTCACCTGACTGTTGCTGTCTTGCGAAAACGCCAGCAACGAATCAATCACAGCGAGATAATCCTGCCAGGTTTGGCTGCTTGCCCCCTGACGAATCCAGGTCAGTGACAGCAAGTCCCGCCAACCACTATCAAGCAAACTCAGCACAGCTTTCGGAACCTTACGCCCCGCCAGCTTCCGATCCAGCACCTCTGCAACCGCGGCCTTGGACTCGGCCACTTTCTGAGCACCCTCTGCGGCAGCCGTTACCCGCTCAACATTACGCCGGTACACCAGATTCTGACGATCAATCAAACTATCAAGTTCCTGAATCGCCTGCTCGAAAACCCCCGTATCCTGCTCAAACTCGAGCGTAATGCGCTGGATGAGTTCGTCAATGCGGCGCTGAACCACCGGATTTAAACGGCCACCTTTGACACCAAGTTGAGCCAGGCGATTCATTACGCCTCTGACAGGGCTGTTCTTGTCATCGAAAAATGCCGGATCACGCATCACTACCTTAAGCACTGGCACCTCAAGTTGGCGCATCCGCTGTTGGGTGTATTTGCTCAGTTTTGGGCTTTCTGTAATGGAGTGGAAAAATTGATCAACCACATCCAGCGTGCCTTGTTGCTCGTCGTCCAGCTTTTTAGCGCCACTGTCGCGAACTTTCCCAACCACTCGCTCTCGCAGCGGGATAACATTGCTGCTGGCCTCAACCGGTTCAGCCTGAAGCTGTTGCAGCTCACGCTGAAGCTCACCAGACGACAGGGGGCTGGCGTTGACAGGAAACGGCGCAGGCTGGGCATCACCCCGTGTTGCGCGATTCACGGCGAGCGTTCCAAGCAGGTTTTTTACGGTTGCAAACGAAGACTGCGCAGACTGGGCGTACCCCCGGAACTCATTGCTCAGGCGAGTTTTCCCAGTCGTTTCATCGTGCCTCATTGACGGCTTTGCCGAGAACTCGCCACGGCTACTTTGTTGCATCGTGCCTGCAGCATCAACTGCCGGGTTCTCAAATGGTTTCTGCTCCGGCTTCGGCTTTTTCTCTGCACTACCCGGGACCTGCTCACTCAGATATTTGCTAAGATCCAGCTCCGGCAGCACCCCGTGACGAATAAGTATGTCGTTCAGCTCTTTGTAGAGTGGGCCCAGCTGATGCAAAACCGACCGTTCAAAAACTTTCAGGCAGACCTTCTCGACATCTCTGGTCACTTTAAGCTGGTTCAGCCCGGCATGAAACAATTCGCACACAAGCGATGGCCCAAGCGGGTTGTGGTGCCCGGTCGCGTTGGCAATGCCCAGTTTGTCCAAACGGAGTTTCAACTGCAGCAGCTCTTTGCGGTACTGGGTATCAGCTTTTGTAACCATGACACGGATGGTCAGCCAGTCTTCGAATTCTCCTTTGTCTACCACGGAAAGCTCTGAACCCGGGAAGCCTTTGGGGGCAGGTTTGAGTGGGGATTCGAGACTACGGGCAATTTGGTGCCAGATAACTCGCTGCCGGGCCTTGATCTGACCCGAAAAATCCATAAATTCGTTAGCCTGCTGGTCGTTCGTCGCCTTTTGCGCGGCGTTTTTTAGCGCCCCTGCCATTTGCACAAAGCAGGCATCCATAAGCGGCTCTATGTGGTGGATAACCGCGCGCGCACACTGGTGCAGAACAAACTGCACCCGCTCAGTCGGCGCCCGCAAAGAAGCACGCTCCTGATCACCTGCGCCACCACACTGTTGCAGCATTGCCGCAATAGCTTCCGGGTTTGTGCGCGTAAAGTTAACGCCCATGGCGTCGTCTATGTGTCGGACAATGCTCACGTGTAGCTCGTATCGGCGTTTTCCATCAGCACCCCGAAAACGAATAATCAGATTAGGCGATTTGGTTGCCGCAAGCGCCCGATCAAGTTTTCGGGATGTTTCACCGGAGTAGCGAACAAACAGGCCTTCGGCACAAAAATCTGCAATCTGGCATGGCCAGGACTCACCCGTGCCAAGGTCAATCTGGGCTGCAAGTTTGATGGGTTTGCGGGGGCTACTTCGACGTTCTCTCGGATCCATGAACTACCTGTTATTGCGCAAAGTCGGGCGGGCCGGGGGTTCTGCCTGCTGGTGACTAACGTCCCTGAAAAAAGCGGCATACCATCTGCCGTTATGAGAAAAGACGGTGCGTACAACGACAGCTTCAAGTGTACTATAGCGACCACTTACAGGCACAATCACAGCCGCGCCAAAACCTGGTAGCCTATGACACAGCTTAGTCAGATATATACCGTTTTACTACTGATACCACTGTTAAGTGGCTGCACCACGTTTAGCTACTACACCCAGGCAGTTCGCGGCCATTTAGCCCTGACCATGGCGGGCAAACCGGTCGACGCTTTTATCGCCAGCGAAGACACGCGGCCAGACCTGCGCAACAAACTCATGCTTTCGCGCCAGGCCCGGCGTTTTGCTGATAGCCGTTTGGCGCTGGACCCCGGAGACGCATTCACAGAATACGTGGTTCTTGATCATCCCTGGGTGGTGGTTAATCTGGTGGCTGTGCCGGAGTTTTCGCTAAAACCATATCAATGGTGCTATCCGGTTCTTGGCTGCCAGGCTTACCGCGGATATTTTCACCTGGAAGACGCCCAGGCAGAAGCACAACGCTTTCGCGCTGGAGGCTATGATACCTTCATCGGCGCCGTTACAGCCTATTCAACGCTGGGCTGGTTTGACGACCCCCTGCATTCCGGCTTTACCAACCTTGACGATGACCGCATGGTCGCCCTGATGTTCCACGAGCTGGCTCATCAGGTGCTTTACATGGCCGGGGATACAACCTTTAACGAAAGCTTTGCCACGGCTGTTGAACTGGAAGGCCTCCGGCTTTGGTTAGCACACCAAGGTGACCCTTCAGCCTTTCAACAGGCACTTGCCCGTCTTAAGCAGCGCAGCCAGATTTACGATCTGGTTGCAGACACCAGCGCCAAACTGAGCCAGTTATACCAGCAACAGGGTGTGCTTTCTGAAGACTGCCTTCGGGAGCGCAAAGGGCTCATTTTTGAAGCACTCAACATCGCCTATGGAAATCTACTCGATGCCCACCAAAAGCAGCCACCTGGAACTGCCCAAGTGGCCTTCAACAATGCCCGGATTGCTTTATTCTCCCAGTATAATCAACACGTACCTGCCTTCAGGCAACTGCTGAAGCAATCCAGCTATGACTTCCGGGCGTTTTATCAAGCCGCAGAGACTCTCTCCAGGCAACCCGAAGAGCAGCGCCAGAAAACACTGCAAGATTTATCAGAGCGGTTTGAAAAAGACCTTTGAATTGCGCTGGGTGTTGTAAGCGGCAAGCTTGGGGCCCGGCAAATCCTGTACCCTGCTGGGTAAGAACCCCCGCTCGCGGAACCAGTGCTCGGTTTGCGTGGTGAGCACGAACAGTTTCTGGATACCCAGATTACGGGCGTGTTTTTCCACCCTTAGCAGAATCTCGTCGCCGCGACCGGCGCGCCGATAAGCAGAATCCACTGCAAAGCAGGAGAGCTCGCCAGCGCCTTCATCCGGGTAGTTGTGCAGTGCCGCGCAACCAACGATGGTGCCATCGCGCTCTGCGACAATAAACTGTTCAATATCGGTTTCGAGCATTTCCCGTGACCGGCGCACCAGAATACCCTGCTCTTCCAGCGGCTCAATCAGCCCGAGAACACCACCTATATCTTCAGCACGGGCCTGGCGGATCTGTTCGTAGTTGTCTCCACTGACCAATGTGCCTGTACCGTCTCGGGTAAACAGCTCTTCCAATAAAGCGCCATCGGTCACATAGCTGATAATATGCGCCCGCCTTACGCCCTTCACGCACGCATCGCAGGCCGCGCGAAGCAGGTTCGCATCGTGCCCGGTAATGGTTCCATCCGCCAACCGCTCCGGCGCTTGCCGGGCTGACAGCTCACGAATCAACGAGCCATCCTGCTCCAGCAACCCCTGATCACCGATATAAACGATGAGCTTTTCCGCCTGCAAAGCCGCCGACACCTGGCTGCCCACATCTTCATAGGATAAGTTAAAGGCATCTCCGGTAGGCGAATAGCCCATAGGGGGCAGCAATACTATATGCCCTTGCTCCAGAAGCTTCTCTATGCCGGCCACGTCCACTCGCCGGACCTTACCCGTGTAACCGAAATCGATTCCATCCAACACGCCGACTGGTCTGGCGGTAACATAATTACCGCTACTCACCCGAATGCGGGCGTTGTGCATGGGCGAATTCACTAGCCCCATGGACAACTGGCTCTCAAGATTTGCCCGCAACCCGCCGGTTGCCTCCATAACCAGTGGTAAGTGCCGTTCCTGAGTAATCCGCAACCCATGGGAAAATGACGTGTCCATGCCGGCGCTATTCAAACGGTTCTGTATCTGCGGCCTCGCGCCAAAAGCAACCACCAATCGCACACCCAGGCTGCTCAGCAGTGCAATATCATGAATAATATTGATAAAGTTTTCATGTTCAACCGCATCGCCCGGAATGGTCAACACCACCGTGCGGCCACGGTGAGCATTGATATAAGGCGATGAATGGCGAAAAGAGTGCAGCCAGCCGTTTGATTTCAAGTAGTGCTCTCCCAGCGTGTTTTTAAATGCGGGCACCAGAGTACGTGGGGTGTCCTGCCCTATTGTGCGTGGCCACGGCGCCACACCTCAAACGTTGTGATGGCGCGCACAGCAATTGGGTAAGCTACTTCGCCCCCTGCCACTGCGCGGGTAACTTCAAGCTCACGCCCGGTAACGCTGGCCAAGCGCCCCTCAACAACATTGCCGTTGGAAAGAGTGACCCTAACCTTGCGCCCATCCCATGTTGCTGCCTGTTCCAGGTCTTCGGTGTACCAACGGGGGAACGCGGGATTTTCTCGGGGCACCACAGGTTCAAGCGCTTCTTTTGGTGGCGCGACGACAACCGGCTCAGCCTTTTGCAGAAAAACATCTGGCACCATGGCGCCATTGTATTCCAACGCCCAGGCAACAGAACCGTCGGCGCTGTCTTCCCCGGAATGCACGGGGATGCCAAAGGTCTCTGAGTCCAGCTGCACAGACACGGTTATCTCTCCACCTTCAAGCAACCACTGCTGGTACAACGCCAACAACTGATCACTGCCGCGCCAGCCACGGGCTTGCAGCCCGGCCTTGAAAGCCTCCAATGCGCGCTTCGCCCATTGAGAGGTTTCCAGACCGGCTTCTCTGGCGCAGTAGGCCGCCACCCGGCGCATCAGGCCGCCGTCTCTGAGCGTTAACTCCAGGGGGCGGGCAGAGCTGGCCAGCGTTACTTCGGGCGACAATACGTTGATACGAGCGCCCGGCCAATTCAGCTCCAGGCTGCCTGTATTTTCAGAATTCAACTCAAGGTGGATACGCTCGGGAGTCTGGCGCAAAATAAACTCACCGGCGAGGCGGGTAATGCCCATACGCAACAGATCACCACTGCCAAGTTGCTGGCGCGGATCGGGCGCGCAGGCAAGCGCAAACAAAGCGGCCCGTTCACTACCCCCGGCCGTGTCTGCGGTTACCCAGTTGCGAAACATGGTGGCCTCAAGCATCAGGGCCACCCCCTCTGCCTGCAACGACCAGCTAGCTGGCAGATCAGAAGGATCGATAAGCGCTTTCAGCAGAGCAATGGGGGAACCGGCCTCAAAATCAACACGATCAACAATTAACGGTTGAGTCAGTTCAAAATCCTGCCAGTAGGCTCCGGATAACACCAAACGGCCTTCAACCCCTGACCCTACCTTTCCCCGCTCAAGTACACCGTTCTCACTCAGCGCCTGGCGGGCTTCTGCCAGGCGCTGATCCGCCAGCCACCAAACACCTGCCTTAAACGCGGCAAAGCCAAGCAAAGCTGCCAGCATCAGAGTTGTGAGCAGACGTTTCATCTGGAAAATCCTCAGGCAGCGCCGTCAGTTATTGGCAATCATCAGTTACGGGAAATGAGTGTACCAACACCCTCATCAGTAAAGATTTCCAGCAGGCACGCATGGGCTACCCGACCATCGATGATATGAGACGTGCGCACACCATTCTCCACTGCACTCAGCGCGCAGCGGATTTTCGGCAACATGCCACCATGCACCGTGCCGTCTTCAATCAGCTCACTTACCTGTTGGGTTGTCAGGCCGGTAAGAACTTTGTCATCTTTGCTCTTAAGACCAGACACGTTGGTCAACAGCATCAGTTTCTCGGCCTTCATGGCCTCTGCGACTTTACCAGCGACCAGATCTGCGTTGATATTGTACGAGGCACCATCTGGCCCAACGCCAATCGGCGCGATCACCGGGATCACGTTACTGCGGGTGAGCATGTCGATGACATCCATATTTACGCTGGCCACTTCGCCTACGTGGCCAATATCAATAATCTCGGCGCGCTCATGCTCCGGCGAGCGATCTACCACTTCCAGCTTGCGGGCACGGATGAGGTTGGCGTCCTTACCGGTTAACCCGATAGCGGTGCCGCCCTGGGCATTGATCAAAGACACGATTTCCTTGTTTACCTGGCCACCCAGCACCATTTCCACGACGTCCATGGTTTCCGCATCGGTTACACGCATGCCGTTCACAAAGCGGGACTGGATGTTCAAACGCTGCAGCAACTCGCCAATCTGGGGGCCGCCACCATGAACAACAATCGGGTGAATGCCTACCAGTTTCATAAGCACCACATCGCGGGCAAAACTGCTCTTCAGTTCTTCGTTCTCCATGGCGTTGCCGCCATACTTGATAACAACCGTTTTACCTGTAAATCTTTGAATGTAGGGTAATCCGCGGCTCAGAACGGTCGCCACTTGCATTGCTGTTTCACGATCCAGCGTCATCTTTGTTGCCTTCATAAATCAGTATTAAAAATCGGGACTCTGAGGGACAGCGGGGCAGCAATCAAAAGCCGGTTACCAGATCTGGCGCCACTTTCTTTAACTGAACCCGGAAAACATCCTTAATGCGCGCCAGAGCCTCGTCGGTTTCAGCCTCAAAGCGCAGCGCCAGCATGGGTGTGGTATTGGAGGCCCGACACAACCCCCAGCCATCGACATAATCCACCCGAATGCCATCTATACTGCTGACATTACCATCACCAAAGTCGCCTTTCTCGCTCAGTTGCTCAACAATGGTAAATTTGCTGCTTTCAGTCGCTTCCACATTCAGCTCCGGCGTGCTGATGTCTTCCGGGAAGTCTTCAAAGACTTCATCACTGTGGCGGTCTTCAATGCCCAGTATCTCCAACAATCTTGCCGCTGAATAAAGCCCGTCATCAAACCCGTACCAGCGCTCAGCGAAGAAAACATGGCCGCTCATCTCGCCCGCAAGTAATGCCCCGGTTTCCTTCATTTTGGCTTTCATCAGCGAGTGGCCGGTTTTCCACATAATGGGGCGGCCCCCAGCTTCGGTAATCACCCCGGCCAGCCGGCGACTGCACTTCACGTCGTAAAGCACGTCCGCACCCGGGTTTCGTGAAACCACATCCCGGGCGAAAAGCATCAACAGGCGATCTGGCCAGATAATCTTACCGGTATTGGTCACCAGACCTAACCGGTCGCCGTCGCCGTCGAACGCGACGCCAAGATCTGCACCTTCGGCCTTGACCCTTTCGACAAGATCCGCAAGGTTGGCGGGATTACCGGGGTCCGGATGATGGTTAGGGAAGTCTCCGTCGACCGTGCAGTACAACGGAATCACTTCGCAGCCAAGCTCTTCAATCAGCATGGGAGCCAACTCGCCTGCAATGCCGTTGCCGGCGTCGACCACAACCTTGAGCGGGGCGGCAACCGCAATGTCACCGACAATGCGATCAAGATACGCCCTGCGCACATCCTCGGAAGACTGGGCTCCCCGACCAGCCGCAAAGTCTCCTGTCTGGATCCGTTTGAATAGCGCCTGGATAGCATCACCAGAGAGGGCTTCACCGCCCAGCATGATCTTAAGGCCGTTATAGTTAGCCGGGTTGTGGCTTCCCGTGACCATAACGCCAGAACCGTTCTCAAGGTGATGGGTCGCAAAGTACAGCACGGGCGTTGGCACCGCACCCACATGAATAACGTTACAGCCTGTGGCCATCACACCCCGCGCCAGAGCATCTGCCAGCCCGGGGCTTGAATGGCGACCATCATAGGCAACGCACAGCGAAGGCAGCCCCCGGCTGATTGCCTCCGAGCCTATGGCCACACCAATGCGCTCGACAATGGCCGGTGATAGCGTTTCGCCAACAATGCCCCGAATATCGTAGGCCCGGAAAATGTCCGGTGAAATATCAACATCCGATTCATCTGACTCATCAAGCTCTGGCATTTCTCCGCCGGCAAAAAATGAACCTTCGTCATCACTGCCAAAGCCGAGAACATCCTCGTCGCCGTCCAGCATATCGATATCCGGCAGGTCTTTATCCTGGAAAAGTGGCTCGGCGTCTGCCGCCTCTGCGGCCCTTGCGCCTTTCCCGGGTTTGGGCCTGGCCGTTTCTGCCGCTTTCGCTATGCGTTTATCCACCACCTGGGAGAGCCTGTAAAGCACTTCACCGGCCGAGGCGACGACATCCCACTGGAAGCCAGGCAGTTTTTGACGCTCTCCGCCAAACACTTTGTGGGCCCACTGAACCAGGCCGGTCACCTCTTGGCGCAGGCTCTTCTGGGCACCAACCAGTAATACCCAACATAATATGGCGGCTATCAATGCAGGCACACCAACCAACGCTGCAACCAGCAGAATATTGCCCGAAGGCGCTGGCGGGGCGCCTGGCGTATAGCTAATGGTCCAGTCAGGGTTGGCCAGAGCCCGGGTTTCCGGCGTGCCTGTACTCACTCCGCTACCTTTGCTAACGAAATTTCGAGAGGTTCCCGAGACGGTCTGGACCAGAGCCAGCTCTCCGCCAATCCGGGTGTTAACAACGGACAGAAGTGGCTGCAAAACAGACGCATCAAACACCACCAGAAGGCTGCCTATAACGGCTTTACTGGCCGGGTTTCGCACCGGCGCGGCCATCTGTACATACCACTGGGCGTCACGGGGGAAGGCATCTGGATGCAGGGTTCGGCCACTTTCAGCACGGCGTGCCAACTCAAGCCCTGCAAACCCCAGCATACCGTTACCGTCTCCGGTCCTTGGTATCTGGCGGTAAGGGAATAAAAATGCCCCCTGAACGCCAGGTAATGCGGTCGCCAACTCCTGTTGAACGGCGTCGGTATCCGCTCGTTCCAGCAACGCATTCACCACATGGGGCTGAGTTGCCAAGCCGTCCACGCTCTGTTGCATCAGTTCAAGATACTGGCTCACCCGCTGCGCAGCCGCATCGGCCTCAACGGTTTTCCAGGCGTTGAAACGCTTGTCAGCCGCCGGCTGCAAAACCAGGAATTGCACCAAAGCGACAGCCGCCAGGCCTGCCACTATAATGACCAGAGCCTGCTTTAGCGCCGTCGAGCCAAGGTGTTTCAGTTTTGAGCCTGCGGGAGCCCGGGCTTTCTGTTTTTTTTCAGCTTTGGCTACCGGCTGTTCATCAGCGGGCGCCTTGGGAGCTTTATTCTTACCCAGCTTCATAGTTCATCCTGCAATTATCTCTTCTGTCCTGTACAAGCACATACCGGCAAAGTATAGACGCCGCAACCATTTTCTGCGTTCAGGCTTGTTGATCATCGGGTGCCTGTCGAGCCAAAACCGCCCTCACCCCGTGCGCTGGCATCAAACTCGGTGACCACCTCAAAATTTGCCTGCACCACCGGCACCAGCACCAGCTGAGCTATTCGCTCTCCTGTATCCACGGTAAAGGCTGTGTTGCCGCGGTTCCAGCAAGACACCATCAACTCGCCCTGATAGTCGGAATCGATCAAGCCCACCAGGTTGCCCAGGACAATACCGTGCTTATGACCAAGGCCGCTCCGGGGCAGTATCATGGCCGCCAGCGATGGATCGGCAATGTGTATGGACAACCCGGTGCGGATCAACTGCGTATCCCCTGGCTGCAAGGTTAACGGCTCATCCAGGCAGGCCCTCAGGTCCAGACCGGCAGAACCGTCGGTGGCGTATTCCGGAAAGGCAATCTGATTGCCAATCCGGTCATCAAGAATGCGTACCTGCAAGTTTTTTTTGCTCATGTTTTTTCTATTTCCTTCAGGTGGTCGCCAAGCAGCGCCATGAGGCGCTCGGCAATGACCTGTTTGCTGTCTGGCCCTATGGTTTCGCGCTCATTCGCCCAGAAGACGGTGACTGCGTTATTGTCACTATTGAATCCCAAGCCAGGAGTGGAGACATCGTTGGCCACAATCATGCGCAATTTTTTGCGCTGCATTTTGTCTTTTGCATACCGGACAACGTCTGACGTTTCAGCTGCAAACCCTACCGTATACGGAGCATCCGGGCGCGCGGCAATTGTGGCTAACGTGTCTGGATTCCGCACCAGCGGCAACGCCATGGCCTCTCTGGATTTCTTTATTTTGTCACTGGCACGGTGTTCCGGGCGGTAGTCTGCCACCGCGGCGGTCGCCACAAACAGATCACAGCCTTCATCAACGGCCAGTGTCGAGGCTGTCAGCATGTCGTCTGCACTGACAACATCACGAATGTCGATACCTGCCGGAACGGGCAGCGTGACCGGCCCACTAATCAGAACAACCTTGGCGCCGGCCCTTCTGGCTGCGACAGCCAGCGCATAACCCATTTTGCCTGAGCTGTGGTTACTGATATAACGCACCGGATCAATAGATTCGCGTGTTGGGCCTGCCGTAATAACCACACGTTTGCCCGCAAGCTCGCCAGAGCCCGCTTCTTCGCCCTCTACCAGCCCGGCGATCACTGCAGGCTCGAGCATACGCCCCGACCCGGTATCGCCACAGGCCTGCTCGCCCTGGTCCGGCCCCCAGAGTGCTATCTGTGGATCTTCGCTCAGCAAGCCAATGTTGCGTTGCGTGCGGGCGTTGCGCCACATTGCCTGATTCATAGCCGGCACCACGGCAATGGAAGCTTCGGTCGCACAGCAAACTGTCGCCAGCAGATCATCGGCCATGCCCTGGGCAAGCCGCGCAATAAAATTTGCAGAGGCCGGGGCAATAACCACCTGATCTGCCCACTTTGCCAACTCGATATGCCCCATGCCGGCCTCTGCATCCGGATCAAGCAAAGAGGTGCGAACAGGCTCGCCACTGAGCGCCTGAAAAGTCATGGGCGTTACGAAAGCTTCTGCCCCCCGGGTCATTACAACCCTTACTTCATGGCCGGCTTTTTTCAGCAGACGGACAAGCTCGGCACTTTTGTAAGCTGCAATACCACCGGTTACGCCCAGCAGAATTTTTCTGACCGCCATAAAGGCTCCGTATCCGCTTAAAAAGAAAGGCTTATAAGATAGCATGCTCTGGCCACGCCGGCAGCCTGCATGGCACCGCGTTTTACCGTTTGTTACGTTTTAAAGTAATCTACAGGTATCTTGAGCGCCGGCAACATGGAATTGTTGCAGACACCACGCTCTCCACCCGAATGCAGAACGCATTCAGCCTTCAAAATGCAGTGCAAGGAAGCCAATATGACCAATCACGCCTGGCCCACAGACGAACGCCCCCGTGAACGACTACTCGCCCACGGCCCCCAGAGCCTTGCCGATGCCGAATTGCTCGCCATTTTTTTACGCACAGGTACGGCTGGCATGCCGGTCATGGAGCTCTCGCGCTTTCTGATTCAGGAGTTCTCGGGGCTGCGAGGGCTTCTTACTGCCTCCCGCAGGCAGTTCTGCGCGGTGAAAGGCCTGGGGCCCGCGAAATACACCCAGGTTCAAGCCGCCATGGAAATGGCCCGAAGGGTCATGGATGAGCCGCTACGCCAGGGCGATCCGCTGCGCTCCCCAGAAGACACCCGGCGTTTTCTCACTAGCCGCCTGGGCACTTATCCCCACGAAGTTTTCGCAGGGTTATTTCTGGACAACAGGCACCGGGTTATTCAGTATCGGGAACTGTTTCGTGGCACCATTGATGGTGCGGCGGTGTACCCCAGAGAAGTGGTTCGACAAGCACTGGAGGATAACGCCGCTGCGGTTATTTTTGCCCACAATCATCCCTCCGGGGTGGCAGAACCCAGCCAGGCTGACATTTCCCTCACCAAAAGACTGAAAGAAGCGCTTGGTTTAGTGGATATCAGGGTTCTTGACCATATGGTGATTGGCCACGGTGAGGTAATATCTCTTGCGGAGCGTGGTTTGATGTAAGTCGCCACCACCAAACATGCGGGAAAGTTGGCCAAATTCTCAACAATATTTTGCGTTGGGGTGCTGGTTCTGGTATAAAAGCGTCCCTTTCTGGCGGCGTCTGGCGAGCAGCGTTCGGTTTAGAGACGCAAACAGGGGCGTAACCGTTCCTCGGCAACCAGAGACGCATTAAAATCGATTTTATATTTATTAAGACCAATGCTCAGGTCGGAGGCAAGTATGTCCAGAGTTTGTCAGGTTACCGGTAAGCGTCCGGTTACCGGTAACAATGTATCCCACGCGATGAACCACACCCGTCGTCGCTTTCTGCCTAACCTGCAAAGCAAGCGCTTTTGGGTTGAGTCCGAGAAGCGCTTCGTGAGGCTACGCACGTCTACCAAAGGCATGCGCATCATCGATAAAAAAGGTATTGACGCTGTACTGGCCGATCTTCGTGCCCGTGGCGAGAAAGTATAAGGAGCTGCATCATGCGCGAAAAAATCAGGATGGTATCCTCAGCAGGCACTGGTCATTTCTACACGACCAACAAGAACAAGCGTAACACCCCGGAAAAAATCGAGATCAAAAAGTATGATCCGGTTGTCCGTAAGCACGTTGCGTACAAGGAAGCCAAGATCAAGTGATTTGATCCGGCGTTCACAAAAAAGCCCGGCAATTTGTCGGGCTTTTTTGTGAACGCTTATCATGAATGCTTCAGAATGTTGTCAAATACCCTTCAGGCAAAGCTATATCCATGGCAATCGGCAAGTGGTCTGACATGGGATAGCTCACAACCTCTGACCGACTTACCTGCAAGCTTGGACTCACCAGAATATGATCCAACGCTTTTTCAGGGCGCCAGCTCGGAAAGCTGTGAGCCGTATCCGGCAACGGCACCAGGTCTGTCTCTTTCAGTGGCGTGCGAGTCAGCAGTTCCTCGGCGTGATTGTTCATATCGCCCATTAGAACCACATGCCGGTACTTTGAAATCAGCTCACTAACAAAGCCCAGCTGGCGCTGTTGCGCCGACTTACTCAAAGACAGGTGCATCAGCACAAGCACCAGAGGGTCTTCCTCCGTGCCATACCGGGCAACAATCGCCCCACGCCCGGGAATTAGCCCTGGCAGCTTGTACTCCTTCACATCCAACGGCCTGAACCGACTAAGCAAGCCATTACTGTGCTGGGCAATTTGCCCCATATTACGGTTTAGCTGCTGATGCCAGTAGGGAATTCCCGCCGCCTCAGCAAGGTATTGCACCTGGTTGATATGCCCACTGCGTAAGCTACCGCCATCGCACTCCTGCAAAGCAACAACATCGTAATTACTAAGCAACGAGGCAATGCGATCCAGATTCTGAATACGGCTACGATTAGGCAGAAAATGCTGCCAGCTTCTCGTCAGGTAGTGCCGATAGGAGGATGTACTAATGCCCACCTGTATATTGAACGTCAATAACCGAAGATGGCGCTGGGGTTCAAACGCAGGCACATGCTCGAGGCCCGAGTTCGAGCCTTTCGGTTCGCCCCGGGCATTGAGAACACCGTTCAGCTGCTTTCTGAAGCGCTTATACATAATAGCTCTGCATAGTAACCCTGCTGTACGACTGGCTTAACAAGCCGGCAAGCTTATTGCTCGGCAGCGTGCTCTTTTTCTACCAGGTAATCCACAACCTCCAGCGAAGCCTCAAGACTGCCCGCCATGGAGGCACTGGTTGTGTACTTGCCGTTTATCAGCATAGTCGGTGTACCCGTAACGCGCGCGCCGCGAATTTTGGCTTGGGCCTGCTGCATGCGGGCATTTACACCAAATCCCTTGTAATTTTCAAGAAACTCGTCGGCATCCACGCCGTGGCCGGCAACAAATTTTGCCAGTGACTCGCCGTCGTCAAGCGAGCGATGCTCAACTGCGAGCGCCTCAAACAAAGCATCGTGCACTTTATCTAATGAGCCCATAGCTTCCAGTGCGTAAAAGGCTTTCGCGTGTGGCTCCCAGGAGCGGCCCAGGGCTGCAGGAATGCGCACGTAGTTTACATAATCCGGGGCGTTGGCTTCCCAAGCCTCTGCCAACGGCTTGAAGTTATAGCAGTGCGGACAGCCGTACCAAAACACTTCTGCTACCTCAATGCCGGCATCACTATTTGTTCGCACAGGGGTGTTCAGTTTTTTGTAATGCGTACCTTCTTTCCAGTCGGCTGCATTGGCCTGGCCAAACACAGCCAGCGCAGACAACAGTAGAACAGCCACTTTGAGCGATCGAAACATGAAAGATCTCCAGATTTTTTTGAATGTCGTTATAAGGGGATTATGACCCGCGGAAGCTGAAAAGTTCCACCGCTGGCGCATTACAGGATCAACAGACAAAAAACCCCGCACTAGGCGGGGTTTTTTGTCTTGCCAGACGTCTGAATCAGTTCAAACCGGAAATGTAGCTGGCAACGGCTTCTATCTCGGCATCGGTCAGCCTGGACGCAACATCCATCATAATAGCGGCATTAGAGCCATTAGCCCGAGTACCCTCACGGTAGGCTTCCAACTGCTTGGCAATATATTCAGAATTTTGCCCGCCAAGGTGCGGATAACCTGCAGGGGCGTTCCCCTTACCCTGAGGGTTGTGACAACCTGCGCAAGCTGGCACGCCAGACGCCATATTACCGCCACGATATACCGCAGCACCTTTTTCTACCAGATCCGGATCAGCCTGGCCTACGACCATATCCTGCTTGGCAAAATACGCCGCCAGATCCTGAAGATCCTGATCGGATTTGCCATCAAGTTGTCCAGCCATCTCCGGAATAGAGCGGGCATTTTCCTGAATAGCTACTAACTGGTTATACAAATACCGCTCACCCAGCCCGGAAAGCTTTGGGTAGGTTCCCATAATCGGTTTCGCCCCAGCTTCCCCATGACACGCCTGACAGGCTGCTGCGTTCTGCTTGCCTGCGTCAGGATCCCCTGCCCCGTGCGCCATAGCTGTAAGGCCAACGCCGAGAATAACCCCTGCGATCAGTTTCTTCATGCTCGCTCCGCCTCTCTCATCTCGATAATATTCTTTGTTTGCAGCCGGCAGGCGCTGTTCAGTCAGGCTTAAAAACCAAAGCTGACAGCGGTTACGCCAAGCGTACCGCCCGGATTTGGTGTAGCATTATACATTAATCCCTGATAACTGAAATCCAAAGGAAAGCCAACCGCCGTGGACTCTGATCTGTCTCAAAAAAGCATCTCCTTTAACAGCGCCCGCTTCCTGATCAGCGCTCCCCGGCTGGAAGACTGCCCATCAGACATAGGCGCTGAGGTAGCCTTTGCCGGGCGTTCGAATGCCGGAAAGTCTAGCGCCATGAATGCGATTACCGCAAATGGCAAACTGGCACGCACCAGTAAAACCCCCGGACGCACCCGCCTGATCAACTTTTTTTCCCTTAACCGTGAAAATGCCCGGTTGGTAGACCTTCCCGGGTATGGCTACGCAAAAGTATCCAGGGACATGAAAGATGAATGGCAAAAACATCTCGGACAATACCTGAACGACCGCCAGTGCTTACGCGGCCTGGTGTTGGTAATGGACATTCGCCACCCCCTCACCGAGTTCGACCAGATGATGGTGGAATGGTGCGAGCATAACAAGTTGCCACTGACGATCCTGGCCACCAAGGCCGACAAACTGAAGTTCGGGCAGGCAAAAACCAGCATGCTGGGCATCGCTCAAAAGTTGAAGGCATTTACCTGTGTTGAGCACCTGATCATGTTCTCATCAACGTCCAAGCGCGGCGTCGATGAGTGCCGGGCGGTGCTGACAGACTGGCTGGACAGTTCTGCGGAAGACGCCTGAAGGCACAAAAAACCGGCCTGTAAAAACACCAGGCCGGTAAAGCTTCAGGGTTTACAACGTGCTAAAACCTGAGAACTCACTCAGGAGGCGCCAGAAATGTCCGAATTTTCAGCGCCTTTAACTAGGACAAGTACGGCGGGCGAAGGTTCCATCTCCATTCAGCTTACGGTGGTTTCTGGCTCTGCACCCTGCTCTGGCACTGTTGGCCGGTACTGCTCTCGCAGGGCCATAACCTGCTCACGATACGCTGGCATCAGGTAAGGAATCTCCAAAGTGAGCACCTGATAAATACCCTGTTTTAATTCCCGGATAGTTAAGCTGTCAGATGCCTTGGCAACATGGGCGGTTTTCAGGTACGCCATCCAGTTGGTTATGACCATCCAGACATTAAGCGACATGGCCGACCGGAGAGATTCCTGCTGCGGCTCTATAATGCCACCATCGGCCAGCTTCTCGAATATACAGCTTATAGATGCGAGACATCGATTGGTGAACTCACGGTAGTCGTTGCGCAAGCGTGGGTCCCTGTCCAGCAAATATTCCAGATCCCGGTGAAGAAATCGATAACTCCACAAACCGTCAAACACCGACTCCAGGTAAAACGTCATGTCATCCAGAGTCATGGGGCGGTTATCGGGAATATCCAGGTAAAAGTCGACCAGCTTTTCGTACTCCTGAAATATCTCGTAAATAATGTCGGACTTGTTGCGAAAATGGTAATAAAGGTTACCCGGCGAAATCGCCAAGTACGCCGCAATGTGATTGGTTGTGACGTTTCGCTCGCCCTGATCGTTAAACAGCTCGAGGCTGGACAGCAATATTTTGTCTCTGGTTTTCATAAGTTCATCAGTGCTTGTTGTTTTACAGCTCACAGATGGCCCGATTCGACATGAGGCTCGCTTGACTCCCTAGAGTATATACTCTAATAATACTCTCAGGTGCAAATTGAGCGTTTTTTAGCCAACAGGGGGACACCATGGGTGCCAGCGTTGTTCAGCTCACAGAGAGCAAAAAACATATTCAGCATACTCACAAGGTGTTCGAAGACCAGAAAGCGGCATTTCACAATAAGCCAGCGCCATCGCTGACTGAACGCCAGGAAAACCTGGAGCGCCTTAAACAGGCGCTACTGGCTTACCAGGACCGACTTTTAGAAGCCATTAACCGGGATTTTTCATGCCGCTCCCGCGACGAATCCCTGATTGCCGAAGTGATGCCCTCCATTCAGGGAATCAATTACACCCTGAAAAACCTTAAAGGCTGGATGAAACCTTCTCGCCGGCAGGTTTCCATGCTGTTCCAGCCGGCAAGCAATAAAGTCTGCTACCAGCCAAAAGGCGTTGTAGGGGTTATTGTGCCATGGAATTACCCGCTCTACCTGGCTGTAGGGCCGCTGGTTTCATCGCTGGCAGCGGGCAACCGCACCATGATTAAAATGTCTGAATTCACGCCTCACACTTCAGCACTGTTTAAAGAGTTAATTGAAGCAACCTTCCCGGAAGATCTGATCTGCGTTATCAATGGCGAAGCCGATGTTGCCGCCGACTTCTCTGCCAGACCTTTCGATCACATGTTATTCACCGGCTCCACGTCCGTTGGCAAACTGGTCATGCGGGCCGCCTCCGAAAACCTGACACCGGTTACTCTTGAACTGGGCGGCAAATCCCCTGCTATTGTCTCGCCGGATGTGCCCATGGAAGATGCAGCTCAGCGCATTGCCTTTGGCAAGGCATTCAACGCCGGCCAAACCTGCGTGGCGCCGGATTACGTACTCTGTCCTGCCGACCGCACTCAAGCCTTTGTCGAAGAGTTCCGGACGCAGTTCTCAGGTATGTATCCTTCGCTGCGCGACAACGACGATTACACTGCCATTGTCAATGAGCGTCAGTACACCCGCCTGCAAGGCTACCTGGAGGATGCCAGGGCCAAGGGAGCCGAACTTATCGAACTCAACCCGGCACAGGAAAACATGGGAGACGGCACCCGCAAGATCCCGGTGACTCTGGTACTGAAAACCACGCCAGACATGAAGCTTATGCAGGATGAGATCTTTGGGCCCATCCTCCCGATCGTAAGTTATGGCAATCTCAATGAAGCGATCCAATACATTAATGATCGCCCGCGCCCTCTCGCTCTGTACTTTTTCGGTTACGACCGGGGCGAACAGGAACAGATGACCAACAACACCATCTCCGGGGGCATGTGCATAAACGATTCGCTAATGCACGTAGCCCAGGATGACCTGCCGTTCGGTGGCGTTGGCGATTCGGGTATGGGTCACTACCATGGCAAAGAGGGTTTTCTGACCTTCTCGCACCAGCGTGCCATTTTTGCCAAACAAAAGTTCAACAGTGGCAGGTTGGTTTACCCTCCGTACGGGACGTCCGCCCACAAAATGATCTACAAGCTCTTTATCCGCTGAGTGTCGTCTATTGTTACCGGGGAGGGTTCGCCCGGTACTTATCAACCAGAGCAAGAGCGAGTTTTTATGTCCAATCACCTTTCCCCTTCCCAAGGGCAGGAGTCAATCTCTCTCGACCGACGCAGCTTTTTGCGCGCCGGTCTGGGTGGCGTTCTTTTTCTGGGTACTGTCAGTGTAACTGCTGGCCTTAGTGGCTGTGCAACCGCGCCTGCAGGCCGCCTTGGTGCCGTTGAAACGCGGATGGACGCCCGTTATCAGTTTCAGTTTTTGACAACCGATGACATCGATCTGTTTGAAGCTCTACTGCCGGCCATTTTGGGTTCCGCACTACCGAAGCAGCCCAACGCAAAACGTATAGCTATGGCCAGCACGATCGAGCGCATTGATGCCGGTATTCACAAATTCGGACCAGCCAACCAGAATGAGTTAAGGCAACTGTTTGACCTGCTCAATTTTGGCTTTACCCGCATCACCGTCGCACGGGTTTGGTCGCCCTGGCCCAAGGTCACCAAAGACCAGGCCAATGCGTTTCTTGAACGCTGGCGCTCAAGCGGCATCGGGCTGTTCAATAATGGCTATACTGCACTCACCAAAATCAGCAACGTGGCCTTTTACGGATATCGGGAGAACTGGCACCTTTCCGGCTACCCTGGGCCGCCTGAGTGGGCCATGAAAGCCCTGCCCCAATTTCGCAGCGTCTGATTTTCAGCATGCCGTGTAACTGGCTGTTTTATAAAAAGTAAGGATCTTCCATGTCGTTCACCGACCGCATTGCCCAGGGCCTGGAATCAGGCTGGAAAGTCACCGATGGTGCCACCCTTACCGAAAACCATACAGCACAAGCCGATGTCGTTATCATAGGTACCGGCGCCGGTGGCGGTACAACGGCCGAAATTCTCGCCAAAAGTGGCCTCACCGTTATTCTGGTAGAAGAAGGCCGTCTGTATTATCAAAAAGACTTTAAAATGGACGAGCTCACGTCCTACGCCAATCTCTATCAGGAGGGCATGAGCCGCGCCACCAAAGACGGCGCCATTTCGATTCTGCAGGGGCGATGCGTAGGCGGTTCCACCACGGTCAACTGGACCAGCAGCTTCCGTACACCGGACGCAACTCTTAACTACTGGAGCAAACACTTCGGGCTCGACGCGCTAACCCCAGACGCCATGGCACCCTGGTTTGAAGGCCGCGAAACCCGTCATTCCATGTCACCCTGGCATATGGACCCGAATCTCAACAACGACGTGTTGCGCCAGGGCTGCGAAAAACTCGGCCTAAGCTGGCAAATTATCCCGCGTAACGTGAAGGGCTGCTGGAACCTTGGGTACTGCGGCGTGGGCTGCCCAACCAACGCCAAACAGGGCGCACTGATGACCACCATTCCCGGAGCATTGGACCATGATGCACGAATGTACCATGGCCTGCGCGCGGAACAACTGGTCATGAAGCAGGGCCACATCGACGCCCTGCACGCCACTGCCATGGCCAGCGATGGCATTACTCCCACCGGCATCAAGGTAACACTGAAAGCAAAGCACTTTGTGGTTGCTGCCAGCGCTATAGGTTCGCCCGGCTTACTGCTGCGCTCCAAGCTGCCCGACCCTTATGAACGGCTTGGTAAGCGATCATTTATTCATCCGGTGAACGCCAGTGTGGCGCAAATGCCCAAATTGGTAGATCCATTCTATGGCGCGCCACAGTCCATTTATTCTGACCAGTTCAATTTCAGTAACGGCGTAGACGGGGATTTAGGCTACAAACTGGAAGTGCCGCCACTACACCCGGCTATGTCGGCGGGCGTTGTTCCCGGTCACGGCGATGCCCAGGCGCAAAACCTGGCCAGGCTGCCCTGGATGCAGTCTGTTATAGCGTTGATGCGAGACGGCTTTCATGAAAACAGCCCCGGCGGCACTGTATCCCTTCGCAACGACGGCAGCCCGGTACTCGACTATCCGATCACTGACTATCTATGGGAAGGCCTCCGCAGGGCTTTTTATTCCATGGCCGAAATCCAGTTCGCCGCCGGCGCTGAGCGTGTGCGCCTGATGCACCTGGACTCCGATTGGTACAGCAACTGGGCGGATGCCAAAGCGGCAATTGACCGTTTTCCCATGGAGCCTCACAGGGTTCGCCTGTTCACAGCGCATCAAATGGGCGGCTGTGCCATGGGGAGCAACCCGAAAGAATCAGTGGTAAACGGATTTGGCGAGCATCACCAGGTGAGCAATCTCAGTGTGCACGACGCATCGATTTTCCCGACCAGCATTGGCGCCAACCCCCAGCTGTCCGTTTATGCTCTCGCTGCACGAAACAGCACCCGGCTGGCGCAACGCTTGAAAGCGTAGTATCGATATCATGAGCAGGTAAAGGCACACCGGCGTCGGTCTTTTGGCCGCTCTACAGAAACCCCCGGAATGCTGATATTCTTACGGCCTGTTTGAAAAGGAGCTATGCATGCCTAAAGTCATTTACCCGGGCACCTTTGACCCTGTCACCAACGGCCATACAGATCTTATCGAGCGAGCCAGCCGGTTGTTTGATGAGGTGATTGTTGCGGTGGCCTACAATTCGAAGAAAAAGCCACTACTGGATCTGGAAGAGCGATGCGACCTGGTTCGACAGGCAACGACGCACATTCCCAATGTCAGCGTAACCGGGTTCAGTTATCTGCTTGCTGACTTTGTTCGTGACCAGGGCGCTACGGTGATTCTCCGTGGCTTGCGAGCAGTGTCTGATTTCGAGTTTGAATTTCAGCTTGCGGATATGAACCGCCGCCTGGCGCCGGAGCTGGAAAGCATGTTTCTGACACCCTCCAATCACCTTTCCTATATTTCCTCAAGCCTGATCCGGGAAATCGCCTCCCTGGGAGGCGATGTGTCCGAGTTTGTTGATCCAGCCGTCGAGGCTGCACTGAAAGAAAAATTCAGTGCGGCATGAACACCACGCAGGTAATAAAAACGCCCCGGCCGGGGCGTTTTTATTACGGTGCATATTTTTATAGCAAAGGCGGTAGTGGCATTTTCTGGCCGTTAATATCAACAACCATATCGCTCAGCTTGGCCGCAAGCACAAAGCGTTCGCCCTCAGGCACCAGTAACCCTTGTTTGATCAAAGGCGCAAGCTGCATACGCACTGCAGGATAATTCTCCACCAGTCCCATGGGTACACTCACATTCATCTCGCCGGTCAACTTCGGCATAACCATCAGCATTTCCGCTTTCTGACTCTTTGCAAGCTCTGGGTGATTAATCATGACATTGCCGGTAACCTCGCCTTCAGGCGTATCCAGCGTTAACTCCGGAAACCCGACGGCAAACCCTGCCGCTGCAAGGCTGCGCATGGCAGTATTAACCTGCTCCATGGCGGCCATCTGCCGTTCAAACGACTCACGGCCGCCGGCATCCGGCGCCAATGTCATGCTCTGAAACTCGGCCATGCTGGTTGTCAACGCACTCCAGCTCGCCACATCGAGATTGTCCAGGGCAAAGGCTAGTTTGTGGGGGCCGTAGGCTTCATCTTCAAAACGAACCTGCCCCGCTTCAATCGATAATCGCGAATCCAGGCGCTCTCCGCCATCACTTGCCTCTGTAACGCTGCGCGCTGACAAATCCTCCAGTGTTATGGGCGGCGTTTCAGGGGCCGTAAGTGCAGCAGACGCAATGGAGGCCTTCATGGTGCCAGTCCAAACATCGCCACTCAGGTGTGCCATGCTCTGTTCAACACGGAAATCATTGATGCGAACATCCATGTCCGGACCAGTAAGACTCAGCTGTGGCCAGACCGCCAGCGCGTCAACCTGAGAGCCTGCGTCACTGATTTCGACCCGCGCTACTCCGCCGCTGGTTCTGAGGGATTCACTATATTCAGGGCTATCAATGGCCAAAGCCGGAGCTTCCAATTCAAGTGCAGCAGTCCCCCAAAGGCGAGTTTCCAGAGTAAGCCTTGGCTGCTCCTGAAACCAGTCAGCACCTTCTGGTGCCCAGCCACCAACTGGCTCAAATTCCATAAAGCTGCCGGTGATCCCGTGCGTCACACTGGCACGGTATTCAATGGGGTAGGTTTCGCCATCTTCGGGGTTAAGCACCGTTAACGTGCCGTCTAATTCCGCGCTAAAAAAGCCCCGTTGGTAGCCTGCTGTTTGCAGGTGTACAAACGGCTGCGACTGATTCAGCTCATGAGTAACCTGCTGCCATTGCTGCTGTGTTACATACCCCACTACCCAAGGCATGGTACCGGCAACAACCAATACTCCGGCACCAATAATGATCCATTTTGCTTTCAAGAATTCTCTCCATCTGGAACTATCAGGATTTGCTGGTCAGGCGTTTTAGTAATACCAGCTGTGATGCCACGCGCTCAGTGCCCTCTGGCGGCTGATTTTGAATGTAACTGCCATCTGGCTGCAGCATCCAGGATTGGCAATTATCTGCAAGGTAGGTATCCAGGTTATCGCGCACCCGTGTTATCAGCCTCGGGTCCTCAATGGGAAACGCCGTTTCAACACGACTCAGCAGGTTGCGCTCCATACAATCGGCGCTCGAGCAGTACACATCCGGCTTACCATTGTTGCCAAAATAATAAGCCCGGGTATGCTCCAGGAAGCGTCCCACAATGGACCTTACCTGAATGTTTTCCGAGAGGCCGGGCACGCCGGGCCGCAAGCTACAAATGCCACGTACAATCAAATCAACCTTCACACCCGCCTGTGAGGCCCGGTACAGAGCTTTTATTAACCGCGTTTCAGTTAGAGCGTTGATTTTAATGATAATCCAGCCTTTCTCGCCCAGCTCAGCCTCACGCTCAATCAAACTGAGTAGCCGCTTATGAAGCGTAAAAGGCGCATGGAACAGTTTTTTTATTTTCAGCGCTTTGCCCATTCCGGTCAGTTGCTGAAATAACTTGTTTACGTCATCGCCAATGGATTCGTCACAGGTCATAAAGCTGTAATCTGTGTACAGGCGCGCATTGACCGCGTGATAGTTGCCAGTACCCAGATGCACGTATCGGCGCAGACGCCCTTCTTCGCGACGCACAATCAGAATCATCTTGGCGTGGGTTTTATACCCCACAACTCCATACACCACGATCACCCCGGCTTCTTGCAGCCGACTTGCCAGCTCCAGGTTCTCGGCTTCACTGAACCTTGCCCGCAACTCAACAACCGCTGTTACCTCTTTGCCTCGCCGGGCAGCATCTGCCAATGCTTCAACAATCTCTGAATTAGCGCCGGTGCGATAAAGGGTCTGGCGAATCGCCAGCACTTGAGGGTCCTTGGCCGCTTGGCGTAACAAATCGACGACAGGAGCAAAACTCTCAAAAGGATGATGCAACAGGATTGGCCGTTTCCGGATGGCATCAAACATCGTTTCCCGGCTGCGAATCTGCTTGGGTATGGTGGGCGAGTAACCGGAATAGGTCAGGTCTGGGCGATCAACCAGGCCGGTAACGGCCATCAATCGTGTCAGGTTTACCGGCCCGTTTACTTGATACAAATCCTTTTCGGCCAAACCAAATTCAGTCAGTAAAAACTGAACAAGCTCCCGGGGGCAGTTGTCCGCCACCTCCAGCCGCACACCGTCACCAAACCGCCGGCTAAGCAGTTCGCCACGCAGCGCAGATGCCAGGTCTTCAAGATCGTCTTCCAGCTCCAAATCAGCGTTACGAGTCAGCCGGAACTGATAGCACCCCTTAACCTCCATCCCCGGGAACAACTCGTCGGCGTGGGCGTGAATCATCGACGACAAAAAAACGAGGTTTTCTCCGCCTTTACACACTTCATCGGGCAAACGAACCAGCCTCGGCAATGAGCGCGGCGCCGGCACAATGGCCATACCTGTTTCCCGACCAAAGGCATCCTTGCCATCCAACTCAACAATAAAGTTAAGGCTTTTGTTCACCAACCGCGGGAAAGGGTGAGATGGATCCAGTCCAATGGGGCTCACCACCGGCAGAACTTCATCATTAAAGTAGTTACGAACCCACTCTGCCTGCTCCGGTGTCCACTCACGGCGCCGCACAAAATGAATGTGCTCTTTTTCCATTTCCGGAATCAGAACATGGTTCAGTATGTCGTACTGCTCATCAATATATTCGTGGGCAATACGGCTGATCTCATTCAGCGCCTGATCCGGCATGATGCCGTCTGCACCCACAATCTCGCGGCCGTATTTCATTTGCTGACGCAGGCCAGCTACCCGTATTTCAAAAAACTCGTCCATGTTGCTGCTAAAAATACAGCAGAACATCAGCCGGTTGATCAGCGGGTGAGTGGTATCGAGCGCCTGCTTTAACACCCGGTAATTAAACTGGAGCTGACTCAATTCCCGATTGAAGTAGTTTTCGCTGGCGTCCAGATTAATCACTTCACCAACCGGCGGAACATCAATCGGGGCCGGCACACTCTGCCCCCCGTCTGCGGTGCTCAGGTTAGCAATGTCTGTTGTCATAGCCTTCTACTTCCTGCTTGGTGCCCACCCATCAATTCCATTAATGGGTGGCTCGCTTACTATCTCAGGCCCGCTGATGTCGCATCAGGCGAGCGGCTCGCATCGCAAAGTAAGTCAGAATTCCGTCCGCACCTGCCCGGCGCATGCACATCAGGCTTTCCATCACCACGGTATCGCCATCCAGCCAGCCGTTCTGCTCCGCGGCCATGTGCATGGCGTACTCGCCGCTCACCTGATATACAAAGGTTGGTACCTGCAATTCGGTCTTTACCCTGTGTACCACATCCAGGTATGGCATGCCGGGCTTAACCATTACCATGTCCGCACCTTCAGACAGATCCATCATGGTTTCGTGCAGTGCTTCATTACTGTTGGCCGGGTCCATCTGGTAAGTCTCTTTACTGCCCTTGCCAAGGTTTCCGGCCGATCCCACAGCATCCCGGAATGGCCCATAATAGCCAGAGGCATACTTGGCGGAATACGCCATAATGCGAGTATTAACATGGCCGGCCGCTTCCAGCGCCTCGCGAATGGCACCAATGCGCCCATCCATCATATCTGACGGGGCCACTACATCAGCACCCGCGTCTGCGTGGGACAGGGCCTGATTCACCAGGGCTTCTACTGTCACGTCATTCATCACATAGCCATTGCCATCGATGATGCCATCCTGGCCATGGGTGGTGAATGGATCCAGCGCTGCATCGGTGATCACGCCCAACTCCGGAAACGCTTTTTTCAAGGCCCGAACCGCTCGTTGCGCCAGCCCATCAGGGTCCCAGGCACCAGAGCCATCAAGGTTTTTCTTTTCTGCTGACACCACAGGAAACAGAGCCACCGCAGGAATACCAAGCTCCACCATTTCGGCCGCCAGCTCAAGCAGTAAATCAATGCTCAGGCGGTCTACCCCGGGCATGGACTCCACTTGCTCACGCTGCCCTTCGCCTTCCAGCACAAACACCGGATAAATCAGGTTGTCCGGTGTCAGCTGGCTCTCCCTCACAAGCCGCCGGGAAAAATCACTGGCACGATTGCGACGCAGGCGGGTAGCGGGAAAAACACGGGGGGTGGATAGCGACACAGAAAACCTCCTGAAAGACACTGCAAAGAGTTGGATTGAAAATCCCGGCGCCTTGTGGGCACCGTTCGCACCATCATACACCCCTCGGCCCGCCAGTTGCAGGCTTCCGCGGCGCTTTTCCAGTAGCCAGGTTATCGAATGGACTCGAACGCCTCGGCGCGGATGCACTCGGAGTCACTGATTGAGGTCAGCGGCATTGTCGAGCAATTTTGAGGGCAATTGTTGACCCGCTGCGGAAAAATCGGTGTCATCCGTAGTGGCCTCCGAGGTGCGGTCAGGTGCAGAAGTGGACGCAGGCTGCTGGGCAGCGTCTGCCAGCAGCCAGATTACAATCACAACTGCTATGATCACCGGCACAGTAAAAGTGAGTCGGGAAACAGATTTCATAATAACGGGCAAACCTTACTTGTCGATGATTTGAACACAGCCCCGGAAAACAGGGAGTGGAACATACTGCACGAATCATAGACGAGACGTGACTTTTTACCGGGACAGACCGCAAGAACCTGCGTTGACATAAAGAATGAATAATGATTCACTAATTCAGGAGAGCCGGAATGGCTTATCGTGAAACAGAGAAAATGCGCCTGCGCAAAGCGGCGGCGCGCCAGGAAATAGCTGACTGCACTTACCAGTGCGTTGCAGAAGGCGGCTTTCGCAATGCCAGGATTACCCGCATCGCGCAACTCGCGGGGGTAGCCACGGGAACGATTTATCGCCATTTCGAGTCAAAAGAAGACTTGTTTGCCGAGATCTTCCGCCTGGCCACACAGCGTGAGATGGACAAGGTAGCGGAAGCTCTGGCTGCAGGCGGCAGCGCAACCGAGCGCCTGGAAAATGCATTGCGACAGTTTGCCACACGGGCTCTCACCGGCCCGATAATGGCCTGGTCACTGATTGCCGAACCGGTAGACCCAAAAGTAGAAGTAGAGCGGCTGGCATATAGAAAAGCCTATGCCAACTTGTTTGAGCAGGCGATTCTGGAAGGCATTAAAGAAGGGTGCATTCCCGAGCACAACGCGCGCCAAAGTAGCACCTGCCTGGTTGGTGCCATGGCGGAAAGCCTGGTGGGCCCTTTGTCGCCAACTCAGTCAGGGCAGGCAGCCGCAACTGAAATTGATAACAACGACCCGCTGGTCGACACCATCATCCGCTTTTGCATACAGGGGTTGACCGGCACCAGGAGCTAGCTATGAACGCACCGCATCCCAACGCCGGACCCTCCTCAGAGAAAGCTGGTGATCGCCACCTGGCAGTCACTCACGAAGTCATCAACCAGCCACCGATGCTGGAAAACTACAACCTGTATGAACAGGATATTGCACTGCAAGAAGCCGTAAAGCGCGAAGGCGCAGGCAAGGCCGAAAACGATCTGAAAACTTTCGGCGCCCTGGCTGGCGACGCAGCAACCATCGATCTGGGCTTTCGGGCCAATAACAATAAGCCCGTATTCAACACTCACGATCGCTTTGGCCATCGCATCGATGAAGTGGACTTTCATCCCTCGTATCACGAGCTGATGCGCATCGCCTTTGAAAATGACCTGCACAGCAGCCCCTGGAAGCACCCGGGCAAGGGGGCACACGTAAGCCGCGCGGCCAAATACTACCTGCACTCGCAAGTGGAGGCGGCGCACTGCTGCCCGGTCACCATGACCTTTGCGGCCATTCCCTCCATCCGCAAACAACCGGAATTGGCAGCACTATGGGAATCCCGAATTCTGGCTAACAGCTACGACGCCCGTAACCTGCCCGACAGCCAGAAAAGCTCTGTATCCATCGGCATGGCCATGACTGAAAAACAGGGCGGCAGCGATGTGCGTGCCAACAGCACTCTGGCCTACCCAACAGGTAAGGCAGGCCCAGGCCAGGCTTACGAACTGGTCGGCCACAAATGGTTTGTGTCCGCCCCCATGTGCGATGCCTTCCTGGTGCTGGCACAGGCGACCGGCGGGTTATCCTGCTTCCTGATGCCGCGTTGGCGCCCGGACGGCACTAAAAACCCCTGGCAGATACAGCAACTAAAAAACAAAATGGGCAACGTAGCCAACGCCTCCAGCGAGGTAGAACTGCGCGGTGCGCTGGCCTGGATGATTGGTGAAGAAGGCCGTGGCGTGCCCACGATCATAGAAATGGTCGCCATGACCCGCTTCGACTGCATGATTGGCAGTTCCGCCGGCATGCGCCAGGCCGTGGCTCAAGCCACACATCACAGCCGCCACCGCAGCGCCTTCGGCAGCCGGCTCATCGATCAGCCTTTGATGCAAAACGTGCTGGCCGACCTCGCTCTGGAAAGCGAAGCCGCCCTTGCCTACACCATGCGAGTCGCCCGTGCCCTGGACAACCAGGATCAGGAACACGAACGCCTGTTTGCTCGTCTGGCCACGCCCGTGGGTAAATACTGGATCTGCAAACGCGCACCCAACCATGCCTACGAATCCATGGAATGCATTGGCGGTAGCGGCGTAATGGAAGACTGCATCATGCCTCGCTTGTTCCGGGAGTCGCCGGTCAACGCCATTTGGGAAGGCAGCGGCAACGTTCAGTGCCTGGACACACTACGCGCCATCCACAAAGAACCGGAAACCCTGGACGCCTTCTTCCGCGAAGCTGCCCAGGCAAAAGGCACAGACTACCGCTTTGACCAATTTCTGGCGCAACTGCAGAACGACTTCGCCGACGTCAGCGATCTCCAATACCGGGCCCGCAACCTGGTCGATCGTCTGGCGCTTGCCATGCAAGCCTCCCTACTGCTACGAAACGGGGACAAAGCCGTTGCAGACGCCTTCTGCGCCTCCCGCCTGCAATCGAATGGCGGCATGAACTACGGCAACCTGCCCTCTGGCATAGACGCAGCAGCCATTATCAAGCGCGCAACGCCTATAGTAGGCTAGATTTGTTGTCCGCCCGGGCTTAAAGATACGGACGCTGGGGGACTACACCTGAATTGTTCGTGAACCTGCAGGGAAGGTCTTTCCAAAACTGTGCGGAGCCATGGATGGCGGAGCCCAAGCGCCACATGGATGTGCCGCAAGGAGCGTGTTTTGGAAAGACCTTCCCCGCAGGTTCCACCACCAAGGCCGAAACCCCTATGTCTGAAGCACTCAGAAGACTGCTCAAAGAAGGTAACGCACCTCAACAACACACCACGATCACACCCCACGTAGGCGTACTAACCCTGCACTTCCAGCTATACGGCTGCGAAGACCTCAAAGCCAAGCGCAAAGTCTTTACTCCGCTGCGCGCTGTATGGGGCAAAGAACCCGACCTGGCCGTCGCAGAAACCGCCGACCTGGAAGCCCTGGATTGCGCCACCTGGACAATCGCCGCTTTGGGCACCTCCTCGCAACTCATTGCTCAGCGCCTTGACCAGATAGAGAAGGCCATTCAAGAACGAATCGATGCCGCTATACTCGATAGCCATCGCGAAATTCTCTGACAAAGCCCTGTGGCACAACATCAAAGCAGCCCGTATACTACGCGTCCTCAGGGATGCCAGTGTGCCTGTGAGCGACAGGTTTCAAGTAACCAATGCCGGAACCAGACCCCGGCTGTATCTGCAGGGCGTCCGGAACCGGCTCTGCGGATGACCACTGATTAGTGTGTGGTACCTATGACCGGCAAGAAAAAATCTGCTCAAGCTTCAGTCGAGACAATGTACCGTGTGTTCACCGTGCCCGAGGCACCGGAGTCCACGTTAAGTCGGATTGATCAGGACATTTCAAACAACCTGGCAGGTTTTCTGCAGAATCATATCGTTGCGGTGGAACGCGACCTTGCAGACGTCGAGAAAAACTTCTCAGACTACGCCATTCCGGAAAAACCTGTGTTTGTGTCCGAGCAAACCCAGTTCCTGCTGGACAAACTGGTGGCCAACTCGGTTCACACGGCGTCTCCCGCTTTTATCGGCCACATGACCTCAGCGCTGCCCTACTTCATGCTGCCGCTGTCTAAAATCATGATTGCCCTGAACCAAAACCTGGTAAAAACGGAAACGTCCAAGGCTTTTACACCCATGGAGCGACAGGTTTTGGGCATGATTCACCGGCTGGTGTATCAGGAAGACGGTGCCTTTTACCGAAAATGGATGCACAACCCTCGCTACGCACTTGGCGCCATGTGCTCTGGGGGTACCGTCGCCAACCTGACTGCACTCTGGGTTGCTCGCAACCGCGCCTTCCCGGCAGAGGGCAGCTTTCGCGGCCTGCACCAGGAGGGCCTGTTCCGTGCCCTGAAATACTACGGCTACGAAGGCGCGGCTATCGTCGTCTCCCGCCGTGGCCACTACTCTCTTGGCAAGGCAGCCGATGTATTAGGCCTGGGCCGCGATGCACTAGTGGCCGTAGATACCGACGACGACAACCGGATAGATACCGACGCCCTGCGCGACAAGTGCCTGGAACTGCAGAAACAAAAAATCAAGATTATGGCCATCTGCGGCGTGGCGGGCACCACCGAAACCGGTAACGTTGATCCTCTGGATGCCATGGCAGACACCGCTCGTGAATTCGGTGCCCACTTCCACGTGGATGCCGCCTGGGGCGGGCCAACGCTGTTCTCCCGGAGCTATAGATACCTGCTGCGCGGCATAGAAAAGGCAGACTCTGTCACTTTCGATGCCCACAAGCAGCTGTACGTACCCATGGGTGTCGGGCTTGTTGTGTTCAAAGACCCCAGCCTGGCCAGTGCGGTTGAACACCATGCCCAATATATCATCCGAAAAGGGTCCCGGGACCTGGGCACCACTACACTGGAGGGTTCCCGCCCCGGCATGTCGATGCTGATCCATTCAGGCCTGAAAATCCTGGCCCGGGAGGGCTACGAGATTCTGATTGACCAGGGCATCGAAAAGGCGGTGACCTTTGCCGACATGATTGAAGCGCAGGCGGATTTTGAGTTGGTTACCCGGCCCGAGCTGAACATCCTCACCTATCGCTACTGCCCGAAGAACGTGCAGCAGGCTCTGGCACTGGCCGACCCGCTGCAGGCCGAAAAGCTCAATGCCTGCCTGAATACGATCATCAAGTTTATCCAGAAAACGCAGCGGGAACGGGGCAAGGCATTTGTGTCACGGACACGCCTGGAGCCTGCCCGCTACTATAATTTCCCATGCATTGTTTTCCGGGTGGTGCTGGCGAATCCGCTCACCACACCAACAATCCTGGCAGACATTCTGGAAGAGCAGAAGGAGCTTTCCGGGGAGGAAGAGATTCAGGACGACATCCGAATACTGCATCAAATGGCAGAGGCCGTGTTAAAGCAGCATGAAAAGGGTCAAAGGCAGGCCTGATGTTCTGCCTTCCCTTCAATGCCCGCAAGGGAGGGAGACAGACACCCAAAACACGCTGTGAATACGTCCGTGTACGCTCGGCTTCGCACGGTTTTGGCTGTCTGTCTCCCTCCCTCGCTCTGAGCTAGCCTTTAGCCTAAGTTTTCGAAGGTATTTTGCTTAGTAAAGTGCCTCCTCGTCGTCCAGCACCTCATCGATAATATCCAGGAACATGCGGTCCGCTTCGCTCCACTTCTCCGGAATACGAATGGTTGTATTAGCGCTGATTTCCCGCGCGATCAACTCATTGGCATCTGCTTCCGAGCGAAGTTTTCGGGCGATGTCTACAGACTTAACCGCGATCGTTGGATCGCTTAGCACCTTCTTGATGAACACTCGCAGCTCATCAATCACTCTGGCCTGACGGCTTTCAACCGGTGTACTCATACCTCACCCTCCGGACAAATGAATTCTCGGGAAGCACATAACTCCCCCGGCAAACGCACAGTATGACCAAACCTGCGCATTACAACCAGCCAGTGCGTTAAACGAAAAGCCCACGCAAGGTGAAAAATAACATAGCGGCCATGATCGCAGATGCCGGTACTGTAATAATCCAGGCTGCCGCGATGCGCACCAGATGCGACCGCTTAACCATTTCTTCTTTGTAGATTTTCTTGAGCCGCTTGCGGTCTGATTTGGTCAGGGGCACGTGTTTCTTTTTCTTGGCTCGCTTTAAAAGCTTTTCCATTTCCTCAACGGATGCGTTTCGGAAATCATCCAGAAAAGGTTTAAGAAGCTCCTGATCGTCGGCGTCACGCTCCTCCATAATCTTGTGCAACTGAGTCGCATAATTGGATTTAAGATACTCACGCAAAAAACCAACGCCGAATACACCGCCAATTGCTATGTGTGTAGAACTCACAGGCAAGCCCAGTTGCGAAGCCAAAATCACCGTAAGGGCCGCCGAAAGCGCAATACAGAACGCACGGGTTTTATCCAGTTCGGTAATTTCGCTGCCCACGGTTTTAATCAGTCGCGGGCCGAACAGCATCAACCCGACGGTCAGGCCGAGGGCGCCAATCATCATGACCCACAAAGGGATACTGGAGGCAGTCACCACATCACCGCTGGAGATTGCATCGTTTATAGCTGCAAGCGGGCCGATGGCATTGGCTACGTCGTTGGCACCATGAGCAAAACTCAGCAGGGCGGCGGCGAATATCAGTGGCCAGGTAAACAAGGTATTCACCCCGCCAATGCTGTTTTCCATAGTGGCCGCTCGGCGTGCGGCCAGAGTGCGCACTGCAAAAAACGCAACCGCAGCTGCGGCCAGGCCAACCAGAGAGGCTTCCAGAAAATCTACCGTAATGATTTTTTTGACGCCCTTAATCATCAAATAAGTGCCGAACGCCCAAGCCATAATGGCCACAAGCCAGGGCACAAAGGTGCGAGCTGCGGGTATTACATTTTTTCGATACAACACTGTCTTGTTTATCGTAAACAAAAACAGGGCCGCTAAGGTGCCACCTAATACCGGAGATATAACCCAGCTTCCGGCAATCTTGGCCATAACACCCCAGTCGGCGATACCCCAGCCACCAGCCGCGATACCCGCCCCAAGTACGCCGCCCACAATCGAATGTGTGGTGGATACCGGCGCGCCCATCCAGGTCGCCAGATTAAGCCAAAGCGCGCCCGCCAGCAGGGCTGCTGTCATCAGCCAGACAAACGCCCGACCATCTTCAAGGCTCGTGGGATCAATAATCCCCCCTTTGATGGTGGAGACCACATCCCCCCCGGCAATCAACGCACCCGCAGACTCAAACACGCCGGCGAGAATAACAGCAGCACCAAGAGACAGCGCCCCTGAGCCAACCGCCGGGCCTACGTTGTTTGCAACATCATTAGCGCCGATATTGATCGCCATGTACCCGCCAATGACGGCAGCAGCCATTAACAGTGTGCTGTTGGGCATGCCCTCGCTAAAGGCGCCTACAACCAACCAAACTCCCAGCAAAAATAGCAGGCTGAACCCGATCCGGTATCGTTCCGTTGTGTTGCTGGTAAGAAGGGTATCTAGAAATCCGCTTGAACGGGCCATAACAGAAGAGGTCTCATTTGGTCTGAATGGAGAACGAACCGATGTGTCGCGCGCAACTATAAATTTTTTGCCATGGAATTGAAACAAATGTGCGCCTACTCGATGCCGTCACACAATACACTCGCCGTAGATGCAGACCTACCATTGCCTGATACATAATGAATATAATTACCAAAGCGCCACCCCAAAGCACCGCCTATCCAGACAGGGCCGCTATGACCATAAATGCATCCCCGGGCTATAAAGCTACACGCGAACGTGAAGACGCTCAGGTGTCACGCGTGCTTACCTGGCTATCACTGGCGGCCATACTGTGCCTTTTCGGGATTGGTGCTAAAGCCTGGCTCTCCGGCCATATCAACCACGCACAAGCCCTTTGGAGCTTTATCGTTCCGGTGTTGGCAAACATGCTTTGGTTTGTGAAAACGGGCAACCGTGAAGCACACAAAATTGGCCTTCTGGTAACTGTCAGTGTGCTTTTCACCTACCTTATCGCCAACGGTGGCGAAAGCAATACCGGTCCTCTCTGGTTCTACGTGTTCCCACCCCTGCTATTTTTTCTGACGAACCTGAAAACCGGCACCATGATTCTCCTGCTGGTATACCTGGTCGCTATTATTGTATTCCAGTTCCCCAACCTGCCCTTCGTGCTTGCAGAATATAATAATGATTTCATAATCCGTTTTTTTGCCACCTTGTCCTTCGTATCCATTTTCTGCTTTGTTTTGGAGGCAAGCAGACTGAAGGCGCGCAATGAGCTTCTGAATCTGGCCCAGACCCATGAGCAGGCCGCAAAAACCGATGAGCTCACCGGCCTTTCCAACCGCCGGGATATACTAAACCGGTTAAAAGAGGAGTTTTCACGCTACCAACGTTCCGGACGACATTTCTCGATTGCCCTGATCGACCTGGATTTGTTCAAAACCATTAACGATCAATACGGTCACAACGCAGGCGATGAGGCCCTGAAGCAATTTGCTGATCTGGTGCAGTCCGTCATACGCCAAACGGATGTGGCTGCCCGCTGGGGCGGCGAGGAGTTTCTGGTATTGTTACCAGACACGTCTTTAATCCCGGCCTTAACACTGGCCGAGCGTTTACGCCGTGAAGTAGCAAACAATGCATTTACCTATCATGGGCAATATTTACCAGTAACCATGAGCGCTGGGGTCTGCTCTATAGCCCAAATGGACTCTATCGACAATCTGCTTAAGCACGCAGACACCCAGCTTTACAGCGCAAAAGAAGCCGGGCGCAACCGGATTTCACCCAGAGTTCGCTGCCAGGAACCAGTTGCTCCCAACAAGCCATGCGCTTGAGACCGTGTGCTCTGGCCATTACTATTCAGCGATACCCGCATCTTGATTATACGTTTTTGTAGTAAACAGGTAACTTCATGACAGACATAAGCATTCTGGTGGGCAGCGTTTACGGTGGTGCCCTTATGACAGCCAGATCTATAAAACAGGCATTGGACAGCGACGGATACTCTGTGTCCGTGTTAGAAAATCCGGTGCTTGAAGACATTACGTTGAACGCGGCACCCTTACTGGTTTGTACATCCACCACCGGCCAGGGTGAGGTTCCGGGCAACCTGCTACCTTTTTACGTGGCTTTGCGCGAACAGTTACCACAGCAACCAGGCAGACCCTTTGGCGTTATTGTTCTGGGCGACAGTTCCTACGGCGATACCTTTTGCGGTGCCGGCGAACTGATGGAAGAAGCGTTATATGAAACGGCCGCCCGAAAGGTTGGCGATACCCTGTGCATTGACGCGCTGGAAACTCAGGAGCCGGAAAATGAGGCGTTGCCCTGGGCGAGAGAATGGGCATCTTCTGCCTTGACGTGAGCACAACTTGTGTCGTAACTAGCTTCATACCATGCTGATTCAGACAACAACGATAATATGCGGTGAATCGTGACAAGGCTTCGATGGTCTCGGGTTCTGACATTGCTGGTATTGCTTCTGCCCTTGGCCTTCACTGGCCAAGCCGCTGAGCCATCGCGCGCTCCAAACGTCGAATTCCTCCGCCTGGAGCCTGGCACAGAGCTTTCACCAGCCGAGGCGGCAGCCTTAAAAAACTGGCAACGTCTTGAGTCCAACAGCCCTAACTTTGGCTACACCCAGGATACTGTCTGGTTCCGCTTTAACATTCCCGCCAACTCAACCATTGACTTGCTTGAAGTTGCGTACGCCCATTTGGATTACATTGCATTTTATCTTATTGAAAACGGAGAACTGACCAACACAATCATTACGGGAGACCTCTACCCGTTTACCCAGCGGCCCATTCTTAACCGCCATTTCCTGTTTCCGTTCAGTACAGACACTCCTGCTGACCGAAAAATTTTTCTGGAGATTCATACCACAGGTACGCTGCAGGCGCCTCTTGCGCTGTGGAACACTCAAGCTTTTTTTGAACACGCCTCAGTAGAAGAACAACTCCATGCCATTTATTACGGCATATTAATCAGCGTTATCTTTTTTAACCTGTTTGTGTTTATTGCTCTCCGGGAGCAGGTCTACCTGCTGTATGTTCTTTCAACGCTGGGTTACCTGCTGCTGATTGGTATCCTGAATGGCACTGCCTTTCAGCTGATCTGGCCAGGGAGCCCTGAATGGCACAGCTGGGCAACACGGCTTACCGTTCCCTTTGCCGTTACGTTTACTCTGTTATTTTCACGCTCCTTTCTAAGGCTCAAGCACACCGAACCAGCGCTTAACCGCATAGTCATTGCGTTTGTCGCTATGAACGCGGCAATGATCATAATCTCCGGGTTCGTGGATTACAGCGTCGCCCTCCGGCTAACGGTTGCACTGGCCATTCCAAGCACTTTACTGCTAACCCTGATCGGCCCACTGCAATGGGTGCGCAACAACCCCCAGGCGGGATACTACACTTTGGCATGGGGCGCGCTATCCCTTGGCAGCGCCATTACCGCGGCCAACAAATACGGATTATTACCCAATAATTTTATAACCACTTACGGCATGGAAATCGGGTCCTCGGTTGAGGCGATTTTGCTTACCCTGGCTCTGGCGGCAAGGCTCTACCAAGAGCGCGAGGAAAAAGTAGAGGCCCGAGAGGCAGAACTAACCGCCATGGCTGCCAGGCGCTCAGCGGAACTGAAACTGATTGAACATGCACTCCACAACCCCCTGACCGGGCTGCCCAACCGTGCTAACTTTGAAATGCAAGTGAATGACCTGACACATCAAGCCCCGGGCACCCGGCACGGCATTGTGATAATTCGCCTGAACAACCTGCAGTCGGTTAGCAACACTCTGGGACATCAGAACAGCGATCGCATACTGGAGTTGGCTTCGCAAAACCTGAACGCCATCATTGGTGAGCTACCGGGGGTAATCTCCCAGGGCCAACACAACGGGCGCAATTTTTTCGTAGCTTCACTGGATTCAGAAACCTTTGCCTGCGTGGTGGATTCCAGCGTTTCAGAAAATGCGCGCAGAGCGGTTGTTCGTGCCCTGGACGCCATTCGTAGCCCAATCGATTACCTTGGCATGAAGATTCCTCTAAACGCCCAGCTTGGCGTGGCTATTTCACCGATTCATGGTAACGATGCCACCTCGCTTATTCGCCGGGCCTCTATCGCGGAAGGTTCGGTGCGCGCCCATGAGCGAGGCATTGCGTACTACAACCCATCCAGGGATTCCTACAGTGCAGGCAGACTCACGATCGCTTCGGAGTTACAAAAAGCACTGTCAGATGGCGAGCTGGCACTTTATTTACAGCCAAAACTGGACCTGAAAATTGGGCAAGTTACCGGTTTGGAAGCACTCATACGCTGGCCTGGCAGAGACCACCCCGTGGCTGCCGATAAAATCATCGCACTTGCTGAACAGACAGGGCTAATCAAGCCACTGACCCGCTGGGTGATGAAGCAGTCTTTGCAACTCCGTAATGGCCTTGTTGAGAATGGCCATCAGCTCGATCTATCTGTAAACATCTCACCCAATAATCTCCGGGAACCGGATTTCCCGATTTTTGTGCAACGGCTCATGGGCGCCCACCCTCAGCATAAAGGTGCCATTATCTTTGAAGTCACCGAAACATCGATGATGCAGGATCCGGCTAACGCCCTGAAGGCGCTGAACTCATTGGCAAATGCGGGCATTCCGGTTTCTATTGACGACTTTGGTTCAGGCTACTCGTCTCTGTCCTATATCAAGCAATTGCCAGCCAGTGAAATAAAAATCGACCGTTCGCTCATTACAGATTTGGCCACTCGTGAAGAAGACCGGGTTATCGTTCAAACCACCATAGATATGTGCCACAGCTTAGGCTACTCGGTTGTAGCCGAAGGCGTTGAAAACGAGGCAGTTGCCAACCTGTTGAAGGGAATGGGGTGCGATATGATTCAAGGCTACTTGCTAAGCCAGCCCTTGCCACTTGAAGGCATGCTGGACTGGCTCGCGGAACGGCAAGAAAAGGCCGCCGTCCAGCACACCCCCCGATGAACGATCGGTCGCTGTTAACGCTGGCGAATCAACGCTTCCTGGGTGGTAGAGGCCACCAACGTGCCACTTTGATTAAAAAAGTTGCCGCGATTGAAGCCGCGACCGGAAGAGGCACTTGGGCTGTCTTTATCGTAAAGTAGCCAGTCCTCCATGCGAAAATCCCGGTGGAACCAAATAGCATGATCCAGGCTAGCGATCTGCAGCCCTTCGTTCATAAAGGATACGCCGTGGGGGTTCAGGGATGTTCCCAAAAATGAAAAATCTGACGCATAGGTCAGTAGGCAGCGGTGTAAAACAGGGTCATCTGGCAACGGCCCGAGTGCACGCATCCAGCTTTGCTTGTGAGGCGGGCGTTTTTCAGGCTGAAGCGGGTTCATTGGGTTAACCGGGCGAATCTCGATGGGGCGGTCGCAGGTCATTATCTCCCGCAGCCTTTCGGGCACCTGAGAAGCCATCATCTTACCCCAGTCTTGCTCTGAGCGCAGAGTTTCCGGGTTTGGCGAATGAGGCATATCCAGCTGATGCTCCAAACCATCTTCAGCGGCATGAAACGACATGGAGCCGGTTAAAATCTCTTTGCCATCCTGATGGGCAATGACACGGCGAACCGCAAAGCTGCGGCCATCGCGCACCCGCTGAACCTCGTAATCGATGGGCATATGCTGATTGCCCGGGCGCAAAAAGTAAGCATGCATAGAGTGACAGAGTCGGCCTTCAACGGTGTGGCTGGCCGCCATTAGCGCCTGCCCCAGAACCTGGCCGCCAAATACGTGGGGAAACCCGAGATCCTGGCTGTCGCCACGATAGTGGTCGTCGCCAGTGGGAGTCAGGTACAGCAGCTCCACCAGTTTTTTTGTAATCTCAAGCATGCCTGCTCCAGTTGATTAATTAGCACACGAAGTGGTTTCTACCCCAAGCAGGAAGATTTCGCAACGAAAAGTGACCAGAGAGTGCCGTAGCTCATCTCCGTTCGCTCACCCGTCAGGCTTTTTGCCAAGGCACGGGCACAGGCCAGAACCAGCTTACTGTAGCGCAAACTGCTGTCACCCAGCAGCAACCTGTGACTATCCGTGTCTATGCCGGTTGCTGTGGCATGGGTGCGCAGTTCCAGGTTCAGCTGCTCTGCCATAACCGTGCTCCTCTCGGTTTTAGCTGATTTCGATCATTTCAAAATCTTCCTTACCCACGCCACAATCGGGGCACTCCCAATCGTCAGGCACATCTTCCCATGTGGTACCAGGCTCAATGCCATCTTCAGGCCAGCCTTCTGCCTCATCGTATACCAGGCCACACACCACACACTGCCACTTTTTCATAGACAATCTCTCCACCACACCTGTGTGGCCGCAATAATATTTGTAGAACAATGCACCAAACAAGTGTTTTTCCATAACAGACTGCCACGCCTGCCGTACACGTTGTCTGTCTGCGTTTCACAGCAATGATACTCGGCACGTAGGCATTGACCAATGCCGCTACGGACGCCCAACCCGGGTTTTTCTGCCAATTGTAAGCGCTTCACCCCCTCCCCTCTGCCGCCCGGCTGCGGTATAATTTCCCGTTTTACGACAGGACCGACCGTTATGAGCGATACCGTCGCCGAAATGAATCAGGTAATGGCAGAGGCTGATTGCCTGATTGATGAGCAACAGGTACAGACTGCCATCCAAAACCTGGCCGACGACATTACTGACCGCCTTGAAGACAGCAACCCTTTGCTTTTTTGTGTAATGAACGGCGGGCTGATTTTTACCGGCCAGCTTCTACCTCGGCTCAAGTTCGCGGTGCAGGCAGAATACCTTCACGCAACGCGCTACCGGCAGGAAACTACCGGCGGTATCCTTGAGTGGCGAATCCAGCCTGACGCAGATATGAAGGATCGTATCGTGCTGATTGTTGACGACATTCTTGATGAAGGCACAACCCTGAACGCCATTGCCGATTATTGCCGGGCCCATGGTGCAAAAGAGGTGCTAACAGCTGTACTGGTGGACAAACAACATGACCGTAAGGCTTACCCGAACCTCAAAGCAGATTTCACCGGCCTTGAGGTAGAAGACCGCTTTCTGTTCGGCTACGGCATGGACTACAAGGGTTACTGGCGTAATGCACCCGGAATTTATGCCGTCAAAGGGCTTTGATATTAGCGACCCAGGCCTGACCATTCCGCCAACCGATTGGTACCAGTCCTTTGCTGCAGCCGGTCTCCGTAACCCAAGCGTTCATGGCCCGGCTCGGTACTGGCTGCAGGTAGAAGGCTCCTTCACTCGGGCACTCCAAAAGCAATGCAAACGCTCGTTCCATGTTGAAGTACCCCGGGAAGGATTTGCGACACCCACCCTTGAAGAAGCCAGGCGCCTTAAGATCCCTATGCGCCAGCAGGCCTGGATTCGTGAAGTGCGTCTATGCGGTGACGGCACACCCTGGGCGCTTGCCCGCACGGTTATCCCTCTTTCCTGCCTGAAAGGGAAAGGCAGACGCCTTCTTCATCTGGGCAATAAGCCCTTGGGCGCTTATCTGTTCAGCAGCCAGAATTGGCAACGGGGGCCACTGGAAACCGGCCTTTGTCGTCAACAAGACCACCACAAGCCGATAACCGGCATGCCCGAAATTGCCCGCCGATCCCTGTTCAGCAACCAGGATAGCGCCCTGCTGGTAGGTGAATATCTGCTTCCGGTTCTTTACCGCTAGCAGCGTCAACACAGGCGCCGGCTTTCATCCGATACCTGTCACTGGCTATAATCCTTGCACTTTCAGTTTTCAGACACTCTTTTTTTACACACCGCAAACGGACAAACCCATGCTGCTTGACGCCGTGCCAGAAAACATACGGGGCCGACTCACCGATTACGCGCAGTTGCTGCGCATCAACCGTCCCATTGGCACCCTGCTCTTGCTTTGGCCCACCTACTGGGCTCTCTGGCTGGCCGGCAACGGTAGCCCCGGCATTGGCAACATTATCGTTTTCACGCTGGGCGTTTTCTTCATGCGGGCGGCCGGTTGCGCCATAAACGACTTTGCCGACCGTGACTGGGACAAGCACGTAAAGCGAACCAAAGACCGACCACTGACTACCGGTCGGGTAAACGCCTGGGAGGCGGTCGCCCTGTTTGGCGGGCTATGTGTTATTTCGTTTTTGATGGTGGTGCTGTTTACCAACACCCTGACACTCTACTTGTCCTTTGGGGGTGCCGTACTGGCATTTATCTATCCGTTCACCAAGCGCTATACCCATTTGCCCCAGCTGTTTCTGGGCGCGGCCTTCTCCTGGGCTATTCCCATGGCGTGGGCCGCCGAGGCAGGTGAGCTTAGCCAGGTCACCTGGTTATTGTTCACCGCCAACCTACTTTGGACCGTGGCTTACGACACGCTTTATGGCATGGTAGATCGCGACGACGATCTGAAAATAGGCATAAAATCCACAGCCATACTCTTCGGCGAGGCCGATCGGGCTATTATCGGCATCCTGCAAGCCATGGTTGTGCTCATTCTGGCCATCGTCGGCCAGCGTTACGACCTTGGTCCCTTCTATCACCTGGGGCTGGCTACCATGGCGTGCCTGTTTATCTACCAGCAATACCTTGCCAAAGACCGCGAGCGGGACGGTTACTTTAAAGCCTTTCTGAACAATAACTGGGCGGGATTTGCCGTGTTTACAGGCTTGGCCATCGACCTGACTCTCTCTTGAGCAGGTCTGTCACAGTGCTGTAACAATGAGACGTTGTAATGGGCTTACAACACACCAGGATCTGAAACAGGTTAGAGATTATGATCGGGAAAACAGTCCTGATTGTCGACGACGAGCCCGCCATCCGGGAAATGATCGCCGTCGCCTTGGAAATGGCCAATTATGAGTGCCTGGAAGCCGCAGACGCCCGTGAAGCCCACGCAACCATTATCGACAAACAGCCGGATATTATTCTGCTCGACTGGATGCTGCCAGGCACCAGCGGCATTGAGCTGGCAAGACGCCTGAAGAAAGAAGATACCACCGCAGATATTCCCATTATCATGCTCACTGCAAAAGTTGAGGAAGATAATAAAATCCGCGGCCTGGAAGTGGGCGCTGACGACTACATCACCAAGCCCTTCAGCCCTCGAGAACTTGTCGCTCGTCTGAAGGCTGTACTGCGCCGGGCAACACCGCCCGGTGTAGATAGCCCCATTGAAGTGAACGGGCTTACACTGGACCCCTCAAGCCACCGCGTTGCCTCAAACGATGACCCGCTTAACATAGGGCCCACCGAGTACCGCCTGCTGCAATTTTTCATGACACACCAGGAGCGCGTGTATACACGCTCACAGCTTCTGGATCAGGTATGGGGCGGTAACGTGTATGTTGAGGAGCGAACTGTCGACGTACATATCAGGCGATTGCGGATAGCCGTGGGGAAACAACACGATCACCTGATTCAAACCGTAAGAGGTGCCGGTTACCGCTTTTCTACCCGGTCAACTTAAAAACCGGCGACACCCCTTACTACCCGTTTTCAACGCTAATACAGAGCAACACCCATGCAGACAATCTGGTCGCGACACCTGCGCTACACCCTTGCTGGCCTCGTGGTCGCCACGCTTGTCGGCCTTTATCTGGGATACCCGGTTTATGGATTTGCCGCCGGGCTGGGTGTGTATTTGCTGTGGACGCTGAATCAGACCCGCCGGCTGGCACACTGGCTGGCAGATCCATACGCTACCAACGAAGCGCCTCAAAGCCTCGGCTTGTGGGGTGAGCTGTTCGAAAAACTGCACAAGCTCAACCAGAACCACCGACTTTCTCAGGATCGACTACGGGCAAGAATCGACCGCATACAGGAATCCACAAACGCCATGCATGATGGCGTTGTCATGACCAACGCGCGCGGTGCCATGGAGTGGTGGAACGGCTCAGCCGAGCACCTTCTCGGGTTTCGTCAAAGCACCGATCAGGGACAGTACATCTATAACCTGATACGTACCCCGGCATTCAGATCCTACTTTGATGCGAAAAATTACCACGAGCCACTGGAACTTCCCTCGCCTGCAAAACCCCATATTCATCTGCAGATCCAGATCAGCCTGTTCGGAGATGACGACCGGCTGATCATGGCCAAAGACGTTTCGCGCTTGCACCAACTGGAAAAGATGCGCCGGGATTTCGTAGGCAACGTTTCCCATGAAATGCGAACCCCGCTGACTGTCATCAGCGGGTATCTGGAGACACTGGTGGACAACGCCGATGAGCTACCTGCCAAATGGCGGCGAGCCGTCAACACCATGGCTACCCAATCTTTTCGCATGGAAGCTTTGATCACCGATCTCATTCTGCTGTCGAGAATTGAAGCCGGCGAGCAGGAAATAAACGATACAACAACAGACGTTAACCGCTTAATCCAGCAAATCTGCCAGGACGCCCGAACGCTCAGCGAAGAAAAACAGCATGAAATCACCTTCACAAGCACCGGCGGGCATCGGCTGAAGGGGGATGAAAAACAATTGCGCAGCGCCTTCTCCAACCTGGTGTTCAACGCCGTAAAGTACACCCCTGCGCAAGGCAGGGTCAGCGTATCCTGGTTCAGCAATCACGAGGGAGGCTATCTTTCGGTAAAGGACACGGGCGCCGGTATCGAGGAAGTTCATATTCCACGGTTAACAGAGCGTTTTTACCGTGCTGACCCTAGCCGACACAAAGATACCGGGGGCACCGGGCTGGGGTTGGCTATCGTTAAACATGTGCTAATCAACCACGATGGCAACCTGGAAATACTCAGCCGCTTTGGCGAAGGTAGCGAATTTATTTGTCACTTCCCGGCAGATCGGCTAGCTGCAGGCTCCGCCGAGCCCTCGTGATAATGGTGCCGCCCCTGAAACAGCACCCGTCACAGATGCGAGAAGAATTCAGCGCTTGCCGGCCCGAAAACGGGCAACAAACCGGGACAGGTCCTCAAGCTTTTTCGGATCCTCATCCACAAACCGAATAATAACGCTCACAAAGTCAGTATCACGGCGCTTGTCTACCGCTTGCAACTGGTGCACATAGCCGTTCAACCGTGCCATCTGTCCTTCAGCTACCTCTATATCAACAACCGCCTGATCCAAAATACCCGGAAACGCCTGGTCCCGCTTTGCAATCACCCGTACTTCCGTCAGATTGATATCCTTAACAGCAGATTTCAGGGTACTGTCGGCAAAGCGTATCGAAGCAAGGCTCACACTGCCCTTTGTCGACGTTGAGGCCCGATTCCCGGATAACGGTGGTGCAGAGGCAGGCTGACCAGCCGGCGAGGCCGTCTGTGCAGGCTCTCGCTTTTGCGTAAGCAAAGTGGCCGACTCTTTGAACGCATCGGTTGGCCCTGCCATGGACCTGCCACTCTTGCCCATGGCAGCCTTCAGGGTGCCACCCATCACTTTCATGATTTTTTTACTCAAACCTTCAGGGCTGAAAGGCTTGCCCAGGTATTCAGAAACACCTCCCTTTACGGCCTCAATCACATGGTCCTTATCGCCTCGACTGGTGATCATGATGAAAGGCACTTTCTCGTACTGAGGCTGCTCACGCATCCATTGCAGTAGTTCCAAACCAGACATTTCCGGCATTTCCCAGTCACACAAAATCAAGTCGAACGTTGTCCGCATCATGAGCGACTGCGCCCTGCGGCCATTCTGGGCATCTGTCGTTTCTATCACTGGAAAGCGTTGGCGTATCGTGCGCTTAACCAGATCTCTTACAAAACTGGCGTCATCAACCACCAGCGCTTTCAGCATTGCCATGTTATCCACTCTCGCAAATGTTAACCCCGACTATAGAACAAAGCCCCACCTGGAAAACCCGCAAGCTACAAAAAAGCCACAAACTTCAAACCCGAACACCCAAAAAGATACAGTTCTATGAAAACACGGAAACAGATAAGTTAAAGAACTGTCACACCCGCTGGTCTTGCAAAGTGTTTCACCGACGGAAAAACACGCTACCATGGCATAATCGTTCACACCTTTTACTCTGACCGAGGTCTCGCGTGCTAACCAAGCTTGCAAGGATTCTTCCCAACCGGCATATGGCATGCCGTCTCTGTGTGTCCACCGTTTTGGCTACATCTGCGCTGCCCGTCGCGGCAGAGAACCCTACCCTGGCAAAAGCACCCGATGGCTTTGAAGAGTGCAAACTGCAACTGCAGGAAAAAGCCATTGCCGCCGGAGTTAGCACCAAAACCGCCCAGAACGTCATGACCGGGGTTCAGCATGTAGACCGGGTTATCGAGCTGGACCGCAAACAACCCGAGTTCACCACCACCTTTGCTGACTACCTGAACCGCCGGGTGAATGAAGACAAGGTGAGCAAGGGACGGGAATTGCTCCAAGAGCACAGCGCCCTGCTGGAGCGGGTAACCGAAGCAACCGGCGTACCTGCCCCTTATCTGGTTGCTTTTTGGGGGCTTGAAACCCACTTCGGCAGCTATTTCGGCAAAATGTCCGTGCCGGATTCCCTGACAACCCTGGCGTGCGACACCCGTCGCAGCACTTTTTTTACCGGACAACTGATTGCTGCCCTGCAAATTATTGATGAAGGTGCCATTCCGGTTGAGCAAATGGAAGGCTCCTGGGCTGGTGCCATGGGCCACGTTCAGTTTATGCCCACGGTATTTCTCAAACATGCAGTGGATGGGGATGGCGATGGCCGCCGCGACCTGTGGAACAGCCTGCCAGACGCCATGATGTCTGCCGGCCGTTTTCTTGAATCCATGAACTGGGATGGCGACTACCGCTGGGGCCGGGAAGTGCTACTACCAGAAAACTTTGACTACTCCCTTGCTGATGGCCGACGCCTTAACCTAAGCAAATGGCGGGAGCTGGGCATTACCGATGCATTTGGCAAACCCCTCGCACGTGAGGATATCTCAGCCGCCTTGATTATCCCTGCCGGCCATCGTGGCCCTGCCTTTTTGGCATATCACAATTTCAAAGTGATCATGGGCTGGAACCGCTCGGAGTTTTACGCCATAGCCGTCGGCCACCTGGCAGACCGTATTGCCGGTGCAGGCACTCTTCAGAACCCGCCACCGGTAGACGCCCCCTCCCTCTCCAGAGACACGGTTCTTGAGCTGCAAACCAGCCTCAACGAGTGTGGCTACGATGCCGGCAAACCCGACGGCATAACCGGACCAGCCACCCGCTCTGCTATACGGAAGTACCAGCGCGATGAAGGGATGGTCGCTGATGGCTACCCGGGACCGGAACTGCTTGACGGGCTTGGGGTAGCCACTCCCTAGGTTGTCAGCTTTATTTACAGCTCAAAAAACCAAAAACCTGCAAGTGCCTGTAATCGAATGGATTTTTAAGTTGGCACAAAAATAGCATTCTCGTAGCGGCAATAGATATAACATTTTGTTATTTCAGCATTGAAACTAGGAGTAATGCATGAAGATGTTAACAAAAGGCGGTTTTGGTGCGCTGTTGTTGTCAGCAGCTATGAGCGTGGCGGCGTTTCCTGTTGATATAACGAAGATTGATGGTGTATTCACTAACGTTAATGCCAACGGAAGCTACATTACTGGCAATGGCGAAAGCAAAATCAGTCGGGGCAATGATATTGAAACGATTTTTGGCACCATTCCGGGTCCAAAAAGTAGCTATGAGTTTAAAGCTGCAAGCCAGCAGACGATCTATGACGATTCAGCTTTTGATCTAGGCACACTGACTCACAAAAACAACCCCACTTGGGGCACGAGTTTAACATCGACAGATTTGGCCATAACACTTGATTTCGCAGGTTTTGGCGAGACCGGCACGACCGATGGAACATTCAAGTTCTCTCACTCCGAAGACATCGGCTGGTACGACGTCATTACGCAGGAAGAGACTGTAACAAGTGAAGGCGTTAAGCTGGGCGATTTTATATATTCTCTGGAGCTTATTGGCTTCAAGGATGGCGACAGTGTCTCAACGGGTGAATTCAGCACCCAGGACTACACACTCCAGGCAAAGCTTCACGCGATTGCTGTACCGGAGCCAGGCACCATTGCCCTGATTGGCCTTGGCCTTGCCGGCCTGGGCATGGCACGTCGCCGCAAAGCCTGATCGGCTAACACGTTGTCAGGCGGTCTGTCGATAAACAGCCTGCCCCATCCATAGACAGCACTAAGCTGGCACCTCGCCCTTTCACCAGGCTCGAGGCGTCAGCTTTTTTAACGCCTGTATTTTATTAATGCCTGCTCTCCGTGATCTGAATCACTAAACCGCGCATAATACTCACCACCATTTTTTATACATATGCGGAATTCATGGACTCAATCACCCAGGCCGCCCTTGGCGCCTCAATAGCCGGGGCTCTGGCAGGCAAAACGCTTGGGCGACCAGCCCTTCTCACCGGCGCGCTGCTGGCTACACTTCCTGATCTTGATGTACTGATTGATTACGGAACGGCGGTGGCAAATTTCACCCAACACCGCGGTTTCAGCCACTCATTGTTGGTGCTTGCACCGCTATCACTGCTATTGGCTGCATTACTCTGGCGCTGGAAGCCGAAGCTGGGGTTTCCGCGCTGGCTATTACTAACCGCTCTGGTATTGATGACGCACCCTGTTTTGGACGCGTTTACTACCTACGGCACTCAGGTTTTCTGGCCACTTGGCCGACCGCTTGCCATTAGCAGCATTTTTATTATTGACCCACTCTATACTCTGCCCTTGCTCGCCGGGTGCATTGCCCTTCTACTGCGCCCTCCCGCATTGGGAGCCATAATCGCAGGCCTGTTACTGTCTACTGCGTATCTCGGCTGGTCTTATGCCGCTCAACAGATGATTACTGAGCGTGTGCAGCCTGCCCTGGCAAAAGCCGGCTTTGCCGACGCTGAGTTACTCGTACAGCCTATGCCCTTCAACACCATTCTCTGGCGCGCCACTGCCATCACTGATCAAAAACGAGTTGAAATCGTTACAGGTTTTTTGGATGGTGGCGCCCCGTTAACGCTCGAGCATTTTCTGCGCCAACCGGAGCTGGCGGACGCCGTATCACAATGGCCGGAAGCCCGTCGGCTGGAATGGTTTACCCGGGGTTTTCTCGACTACAAAACAATCAACGGTAAAATCACCGCAACCGACATTCGTTTGGGCATTCCAGGAGCGCACCCTTTTTCTTTTGTGCTGGCCCGTGAACGAAATGGTACCCTTACGCCCGCTGATGGCGAGCGAGCGCCACGGCCCGCCATGAACACCGGCGCACTGTCGCTACTATGGGCCCGCACGACTGGCGCCATTCCGACACTGTGCCTGGCCAGTCTTACAACGCCGCCCCCCGGCGAGGAATGTTAAAACCATGCGTCTTGATCAATTTATCGCCACCACCTCACCTCTTTCACGCAAAGAAGCAAAGCGTGCCATACATGCAGGTAACGTTGAGGTAAACGGTGAGGTCTGGAAAGATACCGGCAAGCACCTCTCAGCCGATGCTCAGGTCATGCTGGAAGGCGAACGGCTCATCTTGAAGGGTGAGCGCTACCTTATGCTCAACAAGCCTGGGGGTATTGTTAGCGCCACCCGGGACAGCGAACATCCGATAGTTTTGGATCTACTGCCGGCTGAACTAACAGAGGTAGCCCGCAACCTTCACATAGCCGGGCGGCTGGACGCCGACACCACGGGCTTGTTATTGCTGACAACCGATGGCAAATGGTCGCACAGGGTTACCTCCCCCAAAACACAGTGCCCAAAAACCTATCGCGTGAATTTAAGCACGCCTATTCTGGACTCAACCATCGCAGCCCTTGAGGCAGGCGTAATACTGCACCAGGATCCAAAGCCTACCAAACCAGCACAGGTAAAGGTTCTGGAACCCCGATTGATTGAACTCACGATCTCAGAAGGGCGTTACCATCAGGTAAAGCGCATGTTGGCAGCGGCGGGCAACCATGTAGAGGCTTTGCACAGGCAAAGCATTGGCGGGATTGTTCTCGATTCGGCATTGCAGCCTGGCGAATATCGCGAATTGTCAGAAAAGGAAATCGCTTCGGCGGGTTAAGTTGAAACCTGCTCAGGTGCGCTCGAACCGCTGGGCTTTCAGGTTTTTGCGCACCGCGCCTGCTTCGAACACTTCCCCATTCATGGCGATGTACACACCAGCTGGCAAAAGCTGCAGCGCTGCCCAGGCAAAACCTATGTTGAATACGGAATCACTGCGGCGCATCCTTGCAGGCTGCATTGCCCCCGTGAGCACAATGGTTTTATGGCGCAAGGATGCCAGTGCCTGGGCCGTTTCCGCCATGGTATCGGTACCGTGGGTAATCAGTATTTGATGACTGTCGCAGGAAGTAACGGCTTCACGCACCAGCACGCGATCCTTGTCGTTCATTTCCAGGCTGTCCTTGCGTAACAAACCCTGCAGGCGGTAACCCGTGTGGATATTGGATTCCGCCAGCAGTTCCGGCACCAGAGATTCACCGATTTCAAACTCGCTGTTGGCATCGAAATACACTTTATCGATGGTACCGCCGGTGGTAAAAATCTGGATCATGAGAGCCTTGCCCTGTTCAGCTTGCGCATTTTATTTCAAAGCGGCTGTGGCGCTATGAGCCATGGCGTTATAGGCCGCATTTTTTTCCCGGGAGTATTCTCTCGCCGCCTTTGCTACCTGTCCCTTGGCACCAGTATCAAGCCAGCGCTTGATGCGCCCGGCATCCCCCATGGGCGATCGGGTGCCCAGGGAATCCAGAAGCACTGTCACCACGCGCTTGCCATTCATATTGGATATCATAACCAGGCAACGCCCTGCATCAGACAGGTAGCCGGTTTTACTCAGCCCCACGCCCCAGCTTTGCCGGTGCACCAATGCATTGGTGTTTCCGAATGACAGGCTGTAACGGGGCTGGCGAAACTGACCCCGAAAGTAATCGGTTGTAGAGTACTCACGTATTTCGGGATACTTCGCAGCAGCATTGACCAGCCGCACCAGGTCGCCGGCGGTTGAGACGTTCTCCACCGACAAGCCCGTGGGGTCTACAAACTCTGTTCCAGACATGCCAAGCTCTTTTGCCTTGGCGTTCATGGCTTCCACAAACGCCTCAAACCCTCCCGGATGACTTCGTGCAAGGGTGTAGGCGGCAAAGTTCTCGGACGACATAAGGGCAATGCGCAGCACGTCGGAGCGGCGCATTTGCGAGTCAACGCGGATACGGGTGTATGCATTGGCCGCCGCCGGGGTGTGGCGCTTCCGGAACACCAACCATTCATTCAGGGGCGCACCAGACTCCAGCACCACCAGCGCTGTCATCACCTTGGTAACCGAGGCAATGGGCACAGACCGGTCGGCATTCTTTGCAAACACCAGGTCGTTATTGCCAGCGATGGCCACCGCTGCGTTAACGGATGCCAGGCTCGGGCCCTGAGCTTCCGCATCAGAGCCATTCGGATGAGCCTGCACGGCAAATGGCAGGCAAAGCACCCACCACAACAGCATTCGCACCATATTCATTCTGTGCATGTATCAAACTCTATCTTACGGCAATGGCACACTAGGGCAGATCTGTAACGGCACCAGTGGAGGCGGAACTCACGGTGCGGGCGTATTTCGCCAGCACACCCCGGGTAGAACGAGGCTGCGGAGCCACCCAGGCTTTGCGGCGACGCTCCAGCTCTTCCGCTGTCACATCCAGTTCCATGGTGTTGGCAACGGCATCAATGGTAATTGTATCGCCATCTTCAACCAGCGCAATAGGGCCACCCTCAGCGGCTTCCGGCGCAATGTGCCCAACCACAAAGCCGTGGCTGCCGCCGGAAAAACGCCCGTCGGTTATCAGCGCCACGTCATTGCCCAGGCCCTTGCCCATAATCGCCGAGGTAGGCGTCAGCATTTCACGCATGCCCGGGCCACCTTTCGGGCCTTCATAGCGAATAACCAACACATCCCCGGCAACCACCGTGCCGTCGATAATCCGCTCTTGAGCCTCTTCTTCTGAATGGAAGACCCGCGCACGACCGGAAAACTGCGTGCCTTCCTTACCGGTAATCTTGGCAACCGAGCCCTCAGGTGCCAGGTTGCCGTATAGAATACGCAAATGACTGTCTTCCTTAACGGGGTTATCGAAGGCATGAATAATGTCCTGGGCTTCCGGATAGGCCTCAACGGATGCCAGGTTTTCCGCCAGGGTCTGGCCGGTAACGGTCAGGCAATTACCGTGCAGCAGGCCACGCTCCAGAAGCATTTTCATCAGTGGCTGAATGCCGCCGATGGCCACCAGTTCGGACATCATGTAATGCCCGCTTGGGCGTAGATCCGCGAGCACAGGCACGCGTTTGCCGATTTCAACGAAGTCTTCAAGGCTTAGTTCAACCCCCACCGTGCTGGCCATTGCCAGCAGGTGCAGCACAGCATTGGTTGAACCGCCAAGGGCAATAATGACCGTAATAGCATTTTCAAACGCCTCACGGGTCATAATGTCTGAAGGTTTGATGTCTTTCTCAAGCAACGTCATAACCGCTGCGCCGGCGGCACTGCAGTCGTCTATCTTGTTGTTGGAAACCGCATTCTGCGCCGAGCTACCGGGCAAGCTCATGCCCATGGCTTCGATCGCCGACGCCATGGTATTCGCCGTATACATACCACCACAGGAACCCGGGCCGGGAATAGCCGTTTCCTCAATCTGTTTGACTTCAATCAGGTCCAAATCGCCCCGGGCATGAGCGCCTACAGCCTCAAACACCGAGACAATGTCTGTGTGATTTTCGCCGGGCAGAATGGTGCCACCATACACAAAGACCGAAGGCCGGTTCAGCCGGGCCAGCCCCATCAAACATCCGGGCATGTTTTTGTCGCAGCCGCCGATGGCAACCAGCCCGTCAAACCCCTCGCACCCGGCTACGGTTTCGATAGAATCGGCAATAACCTCCCGGGAAACCAGAGAATACTTCATGCCCAATGTGCCATTGGCGATGCCGTCAGACACAGTGATGGTATTAAAAATCAGCGATTTACCACCAGCCGCATCGGCACCTGCGGAGGAAGCTTCTGCCAACTCATGAATGTGCATGTTGCAGGGGGTCAAATTGCTCCAGGTAGAGGCGATGCCAACCTGCGGTTTGCGGAAATCCTCATCGGTAAAACCCACTGCCCTAAGCATGGCACGGCTGGCAGACTTGCCTATGCCGTCTACCACGGGGGCGGAATAACGGCGGCGTTTATCATCAGTCATCAGTCTCTCCTCAAAAGTATCCACAAACCACAGTTGTTGTCATAAGTCTGCCAGACTGACCTGCATCAAATGATAGAGTACAGTCTTGTCTTACAATCATTGCTAAATAATTAAGCCGTGGAGGCATGTCATGTCACTCTCCATTTCGCCAGCAGAAGATTGTTCCGAGTACCAACTCTGGCGTCGCGGCTATGGCGTGATTCAGCACACCGACACTACCTGTGAACGCGTACAAAATCTCGCCGCCCGGCTTGTTGCGGCAGGTCATCAACCGGACTCTGCAACGGTTTATCGCAAACTGGCAGATCTCGACCGAATAACCAGCGCCGGCCTCTGGCTGGTTGTGCACATGACCTACGCCAACCGGGTTGACAGCACCGGCGCCCCGCTGGCCGCGCGGGATTTCAAATGCCAACCTGAAGGTCATACCGGTGGCGCACTCAACATGGTGCCGGCTTACGCGGGCTACCTGGCCTTGAATAACATGACCGGGCAAACACGAAGCTGGCTGATGGGCCAAGGGCACTGCGTGGCAGCCATAGATGCACTGAACGTACTCACCGGCAACCTGCACCCGGAACAGAGTGAACGCTACACCGGAACAGACGGGTTGTCACGAATGGTAGCGGATTTCTATAGCTATCAGCAAAAGCCCGATGGCAGCACGGCGGCACCTCTGGGCAGCCACGTGAACCCTTACACGGCTGGCGGCATTATGGAGGGCGGCTATCTGGGTTTTGCCGAACTTCAGTACGCACACATGCCGCTGCCGGGGGAATCACTGGTGGCGTTTCTTTCCGACGGCGCGGCAGAAGAGCAGCGGGGCAGCGATTGGATACCCCGATGGTGGCGGTCCGAGGACTGCGGCCTGGTAGCGCCCATTATGATTGCCAACGGCCGCCGCATCGAACAACGCACCGAGTTGGGCACCCGCGAAGGGCTGGAGAGATTTGAGGCGCACCTGGCAGCCAGAGGGTTTGAACCCTTCCGCTTTGATGGTCGCGACCCGGCGGCCTTTGTTTGCGCCCTGGCAGACATGGAGCATTCTCTTCAGGATCGCAGCAATCGAGCTTTAACGGGCGAGCTGCACTATCCGGTTCGAATACCTTACGGCATCGCCGAGACTGTCAAAGGTTTCGGTTTCTACGGTGCAGGTCTTAATCCTGCTCATAACCTACCGTTACCAGATAACCCCCGCGTCGACATCCATGCCCGGCAGCTGTTCCATGAACACGCTTCCCTGCTGTGGGTAGCCCCGGATGAGCTTGCAAAAAGCACGCTGCGGCTGAAAGAACACAACCGGCAAGACCGACCTTTGGAGCGTGACCACCCGTTGGCTATGCGTAATCCGCCGGATCTGGTGATTCCCGCCATCCCCTGCCGCCATGACAGGATTTCACCGATGCTGGCAGTGGACGTTTTTTTCCGGGCACTGGTTAAGCAAAATCCCGAACTGAGACCCAGGGTCGGCAACCCCGACGAGCTTGCCAGCAACCGCCTGAAAGGTGTTCTGGAAGAACTCAAGCACAGGGTAAATGTCCCGGAAAGCGCATCCGAGTCAGTGCACGGAAAAATCATCACGGTATTGAATGAAGAAGCCGTGGTGTCAGCCTGCCTGGCGAACAAGGCAGGGCTTAATCTGGTTGCCAGCTACGAAGCCTTCTGTGTGAAGATGCTCGGTGCCATCCGGCAGGAACTGATTTTCGCGCGGCATCAAAAAGTGGTCGGCCGACCTGCCCGCTGGCTTGGTTTACCGGTTATCGCCACCTCCCACACTTGGGAGAACGGCAAGAATGAGCAGTCTCATCAAGACACCACATTCTGTGAAAGCCTGCTGGGTGAAATGAACGATGTGTCCCGGGTTATTTTCCCCGCCGATTACAACAGCGCCCTTGCGGTACTGCCCTCAGTTTACAACAATCGGGGAACCATCAGTTGCATGGTCATTCCAAAGCGGGACAGACCCTGTGTTTTCGATAGCGGCGAGGCCGAAACACTTGCTCGCGGTGGCGCCCTGGTAGTGGACGAAGATACATCCGGGGGTGAACCCGTACTGCTGATCGCCAACGGTGCCTATCAGCTATCAGAAGCCATTCGCGCCTGCGAACGCTTGCGTGACACCGGCACATCCTTTCGCCTGGTGTATGTGCAGGAGCCGGGCCGTTTCCGCGTACCCAGGGATACTGTAGAAGCTGCAAGTTGTCTTTCAGAGCTTGAGCGGGAAAAACTGTTGCCGAGCCGGCTACATCGAAGAATTGCGCTGACCCACATGCGCCCCGAAGTGTTCCGTGGCCATGTGCACACCCTATTCCCCGACCCGGGTCACAGCAGGGTGCTAGGCTATACTAACCAGGGTGGCACCCTGAATGAGGCCGGCATGCTGTTTGCCAATGGCTGCTCCTGGGGTCATGCCCTGGTGGCCTGCGCAGAGGTGCTAAACAAACCACCCGGGGAATGGCTATCCAGCGCCGAATTGGCAGCCGTGGAAGGCAGGGGCGATCCTTTATTAATTACGCGCGGTCTTCCCTGACCTGTCGCTCACCTCAGACCCGGCGCCGTCTCGGAAATGGTACTAATCACACCCGTCAGATCGTCAGGCTTCTGACCGGCGCGGATCGGTTTCAGCAACCCAGGGCGTTTCTTTCCGGCTATCCCGGAAAGCGAGCAGGCTTTCAATACCGGAGAAATCCACAAGGCTGCGAAAGTCCAGCCAGTCCACCAAGCAGTAAAGACAGATTGCGGGGTAGTTCCACTCTTCAAACTGCCCATCTTCAACCTGGGCGGTAAGGGTGCGCAAGGTGGTCATAATCCGCTCGCGCTGAAGGTCAAAAAACAACACGCCCGGCGTGTCTACATCCAGTCCGGAGCGTTTAGCTAATATCAAGGTGACGGCAGAATCGTTGGCGCCATCAATGAGGGTAAGCTGGTTTTGTTGATCCCAGGTAAGAGGATCTCGACCCTGCGTAGAACTGATGTATCGGGCAATAATCCGGGAGTCATAGATTTGCTGGCCATCACTCTCCAGGACTGGAATTTTCAGTGTCGGATTACTGCGCCGGATTTCGTCACGATCTTCACCGTAAATATCCAGATTAACGAACTCGTAGCGCTCTTCGTCCAGCAGAATGCGAATTCGCCGAACATAGGGCGAGGTAGTTGATCCAATCAGCTTCATAAACTCTCCGGTTGTAAAACCCAGTCATACTCGGTGTGTGATTGAAAAGGTCCCACATCAACACCCCGCCACAGGAAAATAACAGGGCTTTTACAACAAAAAAAGGCAGCCGAAGCTGCCTTTTTGGCGGTTATTGCTCTATCCGAACGGGATTAAAGAGCAGTAACGTTCTCCGCCTGAGGACCTTTCTGGCCCTGAGTAACGGTAAACTCAACTTGCTGGCCTTCTGCCAGAGTTTTGAAACCGCTGCCCTGAATAGCGCTGTAGTGAACAAAAACGTCCGGGCCGCCTTCACGAGTGATAAAGCCGAAGCCTTTTGCTTCGTTGAAGAACTTAACAGTACCGGTAGTAGTAGACATACTTAAACTTCCTGAAATCAATCATATTATCTGCTGCCATCCACTGAATGTGTCGGGTCAGCGTTTTATGGAAATACAGAACTCGCGGTATCAAAAACAGGACGGTCACTACTAACTGCGGAGTACGTCTTATTCATGAAATGCTTTGCTGAATCTTTCCTTCACCACCGACTCTACTCTAGCATCATGGGTTTGCCAAGTAGATTTGCAACAATTTATGTACGTAGTGTTACGAGTTAACCCTTTACCAGGCCAAATGTGTAAAGACCCAACGCAGTCATCAAGACGGAACCCACCACATGGAGCAGGATACCGGCTATTGCCATCGGCCATTTGCCATCCTGAATCGCGGCGAACATTTCCAGGGAAAACGTCGAAAATGTCGTCAGAGCGCCGCACAGCCCGGTAATGGCAAACAGGCGCCACTCTGGCGCCAGCGTGCTGGCCTGGCTGAAATAACCAATCAGCAGACCTATTAGCCATCCGCCACAAAGATTGGCTGCAAGCGTACCCAGGGGGACAGCGTGGTAGCCAGTGTTCAACCACAGCCCCAGAAACCAGCGCAGGTTGGCGCCGATAACGGCGCCAACACTGACTGCAAAAAACGATAACCACATAATGGCTGTCGCTCTATTACGCTGGATTGTGATCTATCACGGTATCCTTATTGTGAGCAAACTTATCAAACGGGAAATCATCCACTGTGAGCATCTCCAGAACCACCGCTTCATACTCAACCATAAAGTCCGCCTCTTCCTGAGTATAAACACCGGCCTCTAATGCAGCCTCAAAACGCTGCTCCGGATGCAGTGCCGTCATAGGCAACTCGCCTTTGGCGTACGCTTTTCCGGCTTTACGATATAACTGCTCGGCTTTGTCGTAGTCTTTCAAGAGACCGTTGTAGGTGGCCACGGGGTTTTGAACCGAACCTGCACCTTCGGTAGTCCAGGTACTGTCAAGCAGCTTGGTACGGATGGGCGTATCAGTAGAGATATACCGAGCCAGTTTGCGGGTCTGGTCATCATGGGGATTACCCCAACGCCGACCCAGCGGCAACGTAATGCTGCGCAGAACCACTGCAACGGCGCGGTTGGGAAGGTTCTGAAGAAACCCCTCAAGAGCCTCTTCCGTGCGATGCAACAAAAACCCAAGGCTGTACTGCATCACTTCTTTTTCGCCCTCCACTGGCTGGGTTTCGTGCCAGTTTTTAAGAACCATGGAGGCCAGGTACAAATTGGATAGCATGTCGCCAAGGCGTGCGGAAATCAGCTCGCGCATTTTAAGGTCGCTGCCCAGAGTTGTCATGGCGGCATCAGAGCACAAGCCAAAGGCAGCACTGAAGCGCGACACAGCTTGCGCGTATTTGCGACTGGCACTGTCGAACGGCACATCTGCACGGCCAAGACCAAGTGCTTGAGTGAAGGCTCGGGCTGCGTTGCCGAAAACCAGACCGGCATGGCCAAAGAAGGCATCATCGAACGCATTGATATCGTCGTTGTCTTTAGCCGCCAACTCCTTGAGCACATACGGATGACAACGAATAGCGCCCTGACCAAAAATCATCAGGCTGCGAGTCATGATGTTAGCGCCTTCCACCGTAATGGACACTGCAGCGCCACTGTAACCAATGCCAAGGTAGTTGCGCGGCCCAAGGGTCACGGTTTTGCCACCGTGCACATCCATGGCATCCGTCAGAACCTCGCGCTGGTATTCCGTCAGGTGATATTTAAGGATGGCAGACGGCACAGCAGGCTTTTCGCCTTTATCGATCATGTTAGCTGTATGATTAACGGCCGACTGGGCAATGTAGGTTTTGGCAGCAATTCGCGCCAGGGGCTCCTGCACACCTTCCATGTCTGCCACAGGCGTATTGAACTGACGACGAATGCGAGTGAATCCACCCGCAGTACCAACAGCGGCAGCTGCCCCACCGGCGGCACCGGAGGGCAACGTAATGCAGCGACCCACGGAAAGGCACTCGACCAGCATACGCCAACCCTGGCCGGCCATTTCCATACCGCCAATAATGTAATCCAGTGGAATGAAAACATCCTTACCAATAATCGGACCATTCAGGAAAGGACTGCCAATGGGGCAATGGCGGCGGCCGATTTCCATGCCGTCGGTATCACGGGGAATCAACGCACAGGTAATGCCGTAGTCTTCGGTTTCGCCAAGCAGCCCGTCAGGGTCGAACATACGAAACGCCAGGCCGACAACCGTCGCGATAGGTGCGAGGGTGATCCAGCGCTTTTCAAAGTTCAGCCTAATGCCTACAACTTCTTTGCCGTCAACTTTCTGTTTGCACACAATACCGGCATCCGGCAGTGATGTGGCATCCGAGCCAGCACGAGGGCCGGTCAGGCCAAAGCAGGGAATTTCCCGACCATCGGCCAGGCGTGGCAAGTAGTGATCCTTCTGTTCATCAGTGCCGTACTTGACCAACAGCTCGCCAGGCCCGAGAGAGTTAGGCACGCCCACAGATACCATCAGTGTTTCATTAGCGGCAATCTTTTGAAGGACGGCTGTCTGCGCTTTTGCAGAGAAACCCAGCCCGCCGTACTCTTTGGGAATAATCATCCCGAAGAACTTCTCTTTTTTGAGGAAGTCCCAAAGCTCTTTCGGCAGGTCGGCCCGCTCTACGGCAACATCCCAGGCATCACACATGGAAATAGCCTGAACACACTGGTCGTCCACAAAGGCCTGTTCTTCGTCGCTTAACCCGGTGTTCCGGTTAATCAGCAAGTTGTGCCAGTCCGGCCGGCCGGTAAACAGCTCGCCATCCCAACCTACGGTGCCGGCCTCGAGGGCAACCTTTTCGGTTTCAGACACTTTCGGGGCAACCTTTTTAAACATGGCGAAAATGCGCGGTGTCAGCCAGCTCTGGCGGAAAGCAGGCAGCCCGGCGGCGGCAGTCGCGGCTGCACCAACAAACAGAATGAAGGCCAGCCACCCGGATGCAAACAGCATCGATAAAACGCCAACCACAACCAATACGCCAATAGCCGATTTAGCACCGGCTTCACGACGCATGACCACCAACAGGCCTGCCAGCGCCACTACAAACAGAATGAAAGTCATCATAGGTTCTCTCTGTCATCCATGGTTAAAGACTCGAAGTTCTACGTTCAAGGCATAGTACCAGATTATCATTCATCAACCGGTGCCGTAGCCGCCAACGGTGAGCGGTGTCGCAAAACACTTACGCCGTGACAATGACCCGAATACCTTCCAGTGCCAGGCTCGCATGCCCAATTGCCTCACGGGCGGCGCTCAGCTGATTGCGGAAGTAATCGATTTCCTCTTCCCGAATAGCCGGATTCACTTTTTTCAGAGCTTCCAGCCGACGAATTTCCGGCTCAACATTGGCCGCTAATTGCTCCAGCGCCTTTTGCTTCATCGGCTCCAGGTGCGGTTCAGACAGCCGCTCCACATGGTCCACCATAGTTTCTACCTGTGGCCGGATCTGCGGCACAACCGCCTGTGCCGTGCGGCGTCGGATGTTTGAACACAGGTCGTTCAAACGATCATGGGGCAAAGCTGCCGAAAGCTCTTTACCGTTCACATCTACCAACAAGCGCAGGGGCGAAACGGGCAAATAGCGAGTTAACTGCAAGGCGTCCGGTGCAGGGCAATGCACCGTCATCACCGCCTCCATCAGCAGAGTACCGGCAGGCAACGCCTTCACCGACAAACTGGCCAACGCTGCTTTGCCCAACCCGGAACTGGTTACAGAATCCATCACCCCGGTGACCATCGGGTGTTCCCAGCTCATAAAGGCAATGTCTTCGCGCTCCAGGGCATGCTGGCGGTCCCAGGTAACGGTTACACCGTCCTCCGGCAATTCGGCTACATGCCCTGCCTGATACTGCTCGCCCGGGCGCAGAATGTCGGCATGCTCCGAGTGATCCTCTATGTCCACCCCGAGAATATCGAACGCTTCTACCATGTAGTCCCGCACCTGTGCGGAGCCCTCCTCCTCTTCAATGCCGGCAATCAGCGTATCCGCAATATCGCCCCGGCAGGAGTTAAGCTCAATCAGCGCATCCCGGCCATTCTGCAGGAGTGTTTTAAGCCGGGCAGCCTCGGCAGAGGACGATTCCACCAAACTGTTCAGCGCAGAAAACTCGCCATCAATGGCACTCTGCCATTGCTTGCTAACCTTTTCCTGCACCGCGACACCCACCGCGCAACTCTCGGCAAATGCGTTCAAGCCCTCATGGAACCAGTGGTACTGAATCTCCTGAGAAGTGCCTTGAAGATAGGGAATGTGGATATCAATGGTCTGGGTTTGACCAATCCGGTCAAGACGGCCAATTCGCTGTTCGAGCAAATCCGGGTTGGCGGGCAGATCAAACAGCACCAGATGGTGAGCAAACTGAAAGTTGCGACCTTCGCTGCCAATCTCTGAACAGATCAACGCCTGAGCGCCTTGTTCATCGTCGGCAAAATAGGCCGCGGCGCGATCACGCTCCACAAGACTCAGGTGTTCATGAAATGCGGCGCTGCGAATACCGGCCCGCAACTGAAGATAGTGTTCCAGAGCCATGGCCGTTTCAGCCCTGGCGCAGATAACCACCACTTTAGCCGGGCGTAGCCCTGCCAGTTTTTTCTCCAGCCAGGCAACTCTGGGGTCCTCGGCTAACCACTGTTCTTCAGGCACTGATTGCTCTGGTGCCAACCCCGGGTAACCGACTTCCTGACCCTGGTACATGGCCGGGAGTTCCAGGGGCACGGCGTTTACGCGGCGCTCGGGAAACCCCTGAATGGCCGCCCGGGTGTTGCGAAACAGAACCCGCCCGGTGCCGTGGCGATCGAGCAATGCGTCAATAATGGACTGACGTGGCGAATCGCTTTTCAACAACTGCTGCAGCTCATCGCCCAACCAGCTCTCCAGTGCTTTCTGGTCGTCACCATGAATGTCTGCATTCTCGTCCTGCAGGCGCCGCACAACGCTATTGATCGCTTCGTACTGTTGCTCTTCGTCCTGAAACGCCTGTAAGTCGTGAAAACGCGCCGGATCCAGCAAGCGAAGCCGGGCAAAGTGACTGGCTACGCCCACCTGTTCCGGTGTTGCGGTCAGCAGCAGCAAGCCTTCACTGGCTGCAGACAACTCTTCTATCACTTGATATTCAGGGCTGGCGCCCTCAGGGCTCCAGGCCAGGTGGTGGGCCTCATCTACAATCATCAAGTCCCAGTCGGCCTTTAGTGCATCTTTCCGGGCTTTCTTGCTGTTAACCAGAAAATCGAGACTGCACAACACCAGCTGGTCACTCTCAAACGGATTAATGGCATCTTCATCGCCAAAAATGTGGCTCATCAGTGCGTCGACATCGTCTTCATTGTCTTTCAAGGCGTCGTAGCGGCCCTGATCGACAATAGAAAAACGCAGATTAAAGCGACGAAGCATCTCCACCAGCCACTGGTGAATCAGCGAGTCAGGCACCACAATCAGAGCGCGGCGGGCGCGACCTGTCTGCAACTGATAATGCAGAATAAGACCGGCCTCAATGGTTTTACCCAGGCCAACTTCATCGGCCAGAAGCACTCGCGGCGCGTGACGCTTTGCGACTTCGTGAGCAATGTAAATCTGGTGCTGCAAGTGTTGTGTGCGCGCACCAATCAGCCCCCTGGCCGGCGAGGCACGCAGCCGATCCATGTGCTGAATTGTTGCGAAACGCAGGCGGAACGCCCCGTTTCGATCAAATTGACCGGCAAACAGGCGCTGATGGGGCGCAGAGAAATTCACCGACCCGGCAAGCTTTACTTCAGATATCTGCTCAAGGTTTTCCTCAAGCCCTTCACTGTTAACAAGCTCAGCGTGATACAACAGCACACCACCAAGGTCCTCTACCGCACGCACGGTGTATTTGGCGCCTTCAAAGGTCTCTATCTCCTCGCCAAGCTGGTACACAATGCGCGAAAGCGGTGCATTATCAATGGCGTAAGTGCGCTCTTCATCAGCGGCAGGAAACCCCAGGGTAACCCGCCGACCGGAAATGTCCGTCACTATGCCCAAACCAAGCGCTGTATCACTGTGACTCACCCAACGCTGACCAACCACAAATTCCGATGCGTCCAAAAAACCTCCAAACTCTTTAATTTCGTGTTGCGCCGTTTTCACGCACCCAATAGGCAGTTGCACCGCAGACGGCTGCAGGAACCACGATTAAATTCAAAACCGGCACCATGGCGGCCAGGGCAACCGGCAGCCCGAATCCCACTGCAGACAGCCGGGTGTCAGCAAGCAGCTGACGCAATGCCTTAAAGCTCACCCTGTGGTTATCTGCAGGGTAATCTACATATTGCAACGCCATCATCCAGCTGTTGAAGACAAACCACAGCACTGCAGCGATCAAGTTAACTACCGGGATAAGCCCTATAACAAACAGGCCAATAGCCCGCGGCAAGTAATAAACAATTTTTTGTACTTCGCGCCAGAGCGCTCGGGGAATGTCCTTTATAATAGCTGCCCAGCCGTCGTCAGGACTGACTTCCTGGCCGGTAAGGTGTTTTTCGGTGAGTTCTGCAAGGTAACCATAAAACGGGGAACCAATAAGATTGGCAAGGATCACAAAACCGTAGGCCAGCATGAGCAGGATGACAGCTCCGTACAGGATCCAGAACAGCCAGTCCAGCGACTGCAGCCAGGCCCAATCGGGCAGCCAGCCCATGGCTGTGGCGATTAACGCACTGAAAACCTCACCCAAAAAATAGAAAAGCAACCCGAAGAGCAGAATGTTAATGACAAGCGGAATCACGACAAACAGCCGCAAGCCAGGCTGGCGTATCAGGCGGAAGCCCTCACCCAGATAGCCCAGCCCACGAAAAAAATTACCTCTGAGCATTACTGAATAGTCCTCCGCTTCGATGACAGTGACGGGGCGCAAAGCATATCATGTTGAAAACCTCCACACAGCCAGAGAACTCTGACGGATGTCACCAATGGCAACACTGAAAAACCAACTGCTGGCGCTGCTTAACTTTCAGCCACTGTGGCGCACGGCTCTTATACTGTCCGTGATAGGCGTTGGCTATCTGGCGACCACAAGCAACGATTACCCGATCCCCTCAGCGTCCAGCGATAAAGTGAATCACCTGATCGCGTTTTTTGAGCTCACTATTGTTACCCGGCTTGCCTGGCCGCAACTGCGCGTTCTCTGGTATGTGCCCGCGCTTCTTGGCTTCGGGCTGGGCATTGAAGCCGTTCAGGCCAACCTGCCTTACCGGGACTTTTCCTTTGCGGATGTCGCAGCCGACGGCGCAGGAATACTGATAGGGCTTTTACCCTGGCCGGGCATACGCAAACCCCGCAAAAGAGATTTGAGAGATTCACCTGAAATCTTGTGAGATATCTCGCACAATCCTGTAGGAACTTACGGTAAGTTTGCGTACGCAGCGGTTGCCAGCATCGCTAAAAAAGCTCCCAAGCTGCTGATATGTATAGCTCACCATCTCAAAAACCACAAAACATGCCGCATAAGTGTTCAGAGTTGATAGGTTTCCATGTAATCAATTGCTATAGTGTGGTCGTCAAGGATGACAGGGAAAAGGACGATGCACTGGATGCACCCTTGCAAGGACTGCAGGGAGAAGCAAGGACTCACGGATACCAGGCTTAAGGGACAACTATTCGGGTTGCTGGCCAGGAAGCCGGCACCAGGGAATGGCACAAGGACTCGCAACACGGCTGTTGCACGCAGCGCAAGGACGCGCTGATCTGTTTCGTTAAAGGGTAACCCATGGGTTACCCTTTTTTGTGCAAAACTTGCGTACGCGCCGCTTAAAAACCAATCACAAAGCAGAAAAACCCCATATCCGCTATACTGCCGCTTCATTATAGCAAGCGGTTGAACCCTGAAATGGCAAGCAGACCTGATACCGACAACTTCCTTTCCCTGTTCCTGAACGACGTTCCTCTGATGGATGTGCGAGCGCCTGTAGAATTTGCAAAAGGCAGCTTCCCTGGCGCTGAAAACGCGCCACTCATGAATGACGAGGAACGACACCGCGTAGGCATCTGTTATAAAGACAAGGGTCAGGACGAAGCCATCAGACTAGGCCATCAACTGGTAGCCGGCGACATCAAAGCCCAGCGCATCGAAGCCTGGAAACGATTTGGAGCACGCCATCCGGAGGGCTATTTATTCTGCTTCCGGGGCGGCTTGCGATCCAGGCTGACTCAGCAGTGGATAAAAGAGGCAGGCATTGACTACCCGCTCGTTCAGGGTGGATACAAGGCTTTGCGTCGGTATCTTATAGATGGCCTGGAAAGCCTTGTTGAAACGGGCAGTTTTCAAATCATCAGCGGGCGCACAGGAACAGGCAAAACCCGGGTACTGCAACAGCTGCCGAATCCGGTAGACCTTGAGGGGCTGGCAAACCACAGAGGCTCCAGCTTCGGGCGTCAGGTAACACCACAGCCATCACAGATAGATTTCGAAAACCGTTTAGCGGTTGCCATGTTAAAGGCCCACCACTTGATTGGCGGCCCGGTGTATCTGGAAGATGAAAGCCGTCTGGTTGGCCGCTGCGCCATACCGGACTCCCTGAAGGAGCGCATGGCACACGCGCCCCTGCTTGTTCTGGAACAATCACTGGAAGACCGCACACAGATTATCCGGGAAGACTACGTAGAAAACATGACGGCTGATTATATGGCACGTGACGGCGATGAAGCCGGCTGGCTGAATTTTCGGGACTACCTTCTGGGGGCGCTTGAACGCATAAGCAAACGCCTGGGCGGCGATCGGTATAGCCAATTGCGCGGCTTTATGGAGCAAGCGCTGGTAAAACAGGAAAGCACCGGCGATGTTCATGCCCACGATGCCTGGATTCAACCGCTTCTTCAAAACTATTACGACCCGATGTACGACTATCAGCTTGGGCAAAAACAAGGGGAAATACTGGTTCGCGGTGGCCCGGATGTCATTATCGACTGGGCCAAAGGGAATACCTCTGCGTAAGGTACAGGCATTGCCACCATCACCTTGATGTACCTCGGCCGCTTTGTCTGCTATATAAAGCGCTGAATACACCCATTCATTTCAGACTTACGCTGAAAATTTAAGCGTATCAAAAATCGAAAATCACAAGGAGCCCCTATGGAAGACTTATTCAGCGCCGACGGACCCGCCTCGGAATACATTGATCAGGCTATTTCACTGGTCATGACTTACGCGCCGAAGGTTCTGCTGGCCATTATCACGCTGATTATCGGTTTGTGGCTGATTAATCGCCTTGTGACCCTGTTGGACTCCAAACTGGGCAAAAAAGACCCTACGCTGAACAAGTTTTTATGCGGATTAATCGGCGTTGTTCTCAAAGTGCTGCTGCTGGTTTCCGTTGCCTCCATGGTCGGCATTGCAACCACATCCTTTGTGGCTCTCATCGGTGCGGCCGGTTTGGCTGTTGGCCTGGCCCTGCAGGGTAGCCTTGCAAACTTCGCCGGCGGCGTACTGATTTTGATTTTCAAGCCGTTCAAGGTTGGCGATACCATAGAAGCACAGGGCTATTTGGGTGCCGTAGATGAGATCAGCATTCTCTACACCATTGTGAATACCTTCGATAACCGCAGAATTGTTATTCCGAACGGCAGCTTGTCCAACGCCACGCTGGTAAATGTGAGCATCTACAACACCCGCCGCTGCGATATGACATTCGGCATTCGCTACGGCGACGACATTGACAAAGCCAAGGCTATACTGCAACGCTTGATGGAAGAAGATGAGCGCTCGCTGACCGACCCGGCACCCAGAATCTGCGTGGGCAGTCTTGGCGAAAGCTCAGTTAACCTGATGTTCCGTGTCTGGGTCGCCACAGACGATTTGTGGCCATATTATTGGGACATGCACGAAAGTGTCAGAAAAGCGTTTGACGAAGAAGGCCTGCATGCTCCGCTGCCACAGCGTAACGTTAATATGCAGCAGATTGGACAAGAAACAGCAACCGCGCAAAATGATACAACACGTTACTCGCAAACTCGGTAACCTCAGCTAAGCTGACCAATAATGGCGGGGCAAAATACGCCCCGTCAGACCGTCGTCGAAGCGGAGCTGGCATCAAGTCAGCCGCTCCGGATTGCTGTCATTGCTGGTAGGAGGCTTTCATTGTGCCGATACAGCAGCTAAAAGAGTTTCTTGATGAGGCAAATGTTGAATACATGTGCCTTAATCACCCTCCCGCGTTTACCGCCCAGGAACTGGCTCACCACGTAAAAATTGCAGGTGACAAGGTTGCCAAGACCGTTATTATCGAGCTGGATGGGAAAATGGCTATGCTGGTCATGCCGGCCACCTGGCGTGTACGCTGGGATAGCCTTTCCCGCATACTGGATACCGACTTTGTCGACCTGGCCGATGAACAGGCTTTCCAGGATCGGTTTCCGGATTGCGAAGTCGGTGCCATGCCGCCGTTTGGCAGCCTTTTTGGCATGACGGTTTATTGTGCAGAGGCTCTGACAGATCAAACTGAACTCGCCTTTGCCGCGGGAAGCCATACCGAAACCCTGCATATGAAGACCCGGGATTTCCTGAACCTGGCTCAGCCAATGGTACTCAACAGGGGCTTTATCAAACCTGGCTCGCAGAAACCGGCCTGGCTTTTGAAAAGCCGTCACCGGCCTGAGAACTCACCAGAGCGCAGTGTGTCTGGCATGCTGGAGTAAGAGTGCATTTATAGCCGGCTTGATCTCCGTCGCTTGTCTGTTTTTTGCCTTCGCGTAAACTGTGGGCATCAGACAGGAACCCGATATGACTCAAGCTTTTGATATTGTGATTGTCGGCGCCGGCATGGTCGGTGCCGCTCTTGCCACCGGCCTCGGACGTGAAGGCTTTCACGTTGCGATGGTTGATCGCGCACCTGCCCCCACATTCGATCCGGAAGCCGCTCCAGACATCCGCGTGTCTGCCTTAAGTGTTGGCAGCGAACGATACTTGCAAAGCCTGGGCGCCTGGGATCACATACTCAAGATGCGTGCGACCCCCTATCATCGCCTCGCCGTGTGGGATGAGACCCAACACCCGCTTAGCAAGCTTTTGCCGCGAACCGCGAACCGGGTGGAATTCAATGCTGCCGGTCTGAACACCACGCACCTCGGTCATATCGTTGAAAACTCAGTCACCCAGCAAGGCCTTTGGCAAGCAGCAAAAGCAGAGCCCAGCGTTACCACACTGGCCGGCAATGGCGTGTCCAGTATTACCCAGACACATGAGCTGGCAACGGTAACGCTTGAGAACAACAAGCAGTTAACCGCCGCACTGGTTATCGGCGCCGATGGTGGCCAATCTCGGGTGCGAGACATGGCTGGCATAGGTGTTACCCGGAATCAGTATGGCCAGCAGGCCATGGTGATTTCTGTGCGCTATCAAGGCGAAGTGGAAGACATCACCTGGCAGGGTTTCTATCCTTCTGGCCCCAGGGCCTTTTTGCCATTGCATAGCGCAGGCCCCGACTACCCGGGCGAGAGCCGAGGATCACTGGTATGGTACGACGCACCCGAGAACATCGCGCGCCTTAAAAGCCTGAGCCACGACGCATTGATGGCAGAAATCCAGCGGAGCTTTCCGGCAGAACTGCCGCATCTAACTCATATTGACGGCCGGGCCAGCTTCCCCATCGCCCGGCAACACGCCAAGCACTACTCGGCTGGGCGCATTGTGCTGACGGGTGACGCCGCCCACACCATCAACCCGCTGGCAGGCCAGGGTGTGAATCTCGGTTTCCAGGATGCCCAGTGTTTGCAGGCTATTCTGAGGGAGGCTTGGCGCGCGGGTGAGGATTTGGCAAATTCCACACGGTTGGCCAGCTACGAACAGCAACGCAGGCCGGCGAACCGGCGCATGATGTTTGCCATGGATGCGTTCTACCACCTGTTCAGTAACCAGGCTCCGCCGCTCCACTTGCTTCGGAACATCGGGCTGGGAACCGCCCGAGCCGTCCCCTTCGCCCGTAACCAGGTGGCACGTTATGCCATGGGGATCGATGACGAACTACCGGCGGTCATCCGGCAATTAACCGCCAGGCTTCCGGGACTGAACCAACTTTGAGTGCATGAAAAACCAAGCGACAAAACAGGAATCCATCATGGCAGATACGCTTTTCACAAAAATCATCAACCGCGAAATCCCTGCTGACATTGTTTATGAAGACGACATCAGTCTGGCATTCCGCGATATCAACCCTCAGGCACCGGTGCATTTGCTGATAATTCCGAAAAAAGCAATTGCCACCATCAATGATATCGAGGAGATGGACCGCGAACTGGCTGGCCACTTATTCTGGGTTGCCGCCAAACTTGCCAAAGACATGGGCTTCGCTGAGGACGGTTACCGCACCGTGATGAACTGTGGTGAAAACTCCGGCCAGACGGTGTTTCACATTCACCTTCATCTGTTGGCGGGCAAGCCATTGGGCTGGCCTCCTTATACCGACAAAATGAAGCAAGCCTGAATAGCCCTGAAAAAGGCATACAGTGGGGCCTAGCGCCCCACAACCCGCTCTGCTTCCTCCATGGAAGTATGGCGGACGTCCTCCCCCTTGACCATAAAGATCACGTTCTCGGCAATGTTGCAGGCGTGATCCCCGACTCGCTCCAGCGCTCGCAGAACCCACATCACCGACATGCAACGTGAAATGTTGCGGGCGTCTTCCATCATGAAGGTCAGCAGGGTTCGTGCGGCGGTCTGATATTCTTCATCCACTCGCTTGTCTTCTTTCATCACCTGCAAAGCCTGCTCAGAATCCAGCCTGGCAAACGCATCAAGCGAGTCGTGAAGCATGCTCATTACATGGGCACCAATGTGGCGGACTTCTCCGTACCCTTGGGGCGACGTTCCTTCCTCGGACAACTTCATTGCAAACTTGGCAATTTTTTTGGCTTCATCCCCCACTCGCTCCAAGTCCGCAACCATTCGGATCACCGAGATGACCAGTCGCAAATCCCGGGCCGTTGGCTGTCGACGGGCGATAATAAGCATGGCTTCCTCATCAATATCCATCTCCATCCGGTCCACCAACCTGTCCTTGCTCCGGATTTCTTCTGCGAAAGAGGCATCACCTTCCATTAATGCCACAACGGCACTGCCTATCTGAGCTTCTACCAAGCCGCCCATTTTCAGAAAACGGGTTTTCAGGGCCAGAAGTTCATCGTTAAATTTATTGGAGATGTGATCCCCATAAACGTCATCTGTTTTAGCAACCATTCTGGGTTCCTCTCTTGTTCCGGGCACCTGGATCAGCCGAAACGGCCCGTAATATAGGACTCGGTCAGTTCGTGTTCCGGTGTGGTAAATACTTTGCTGGTGTCGTTTACTTCCACAAGATGGCCCAGGTGGAAATAGGCGGTGCGGTTAGATACCCGAGCGGCCTGCTGCATGGAATGAGTTACGATCACAATGGTGTAATTCTGGGACAATTCGGCAATCAGCTCTTCAATTCGGGCAGTGGCGATAGGATCCAGCGCGGAACACGGCTCATCCATCAAAACCACTTCCGGGCCTACAGCTATGGTCCGGGCGATGCATAATCGCTGCTGCTGACCACCAGACATGCCGGTTGCCATGGCGTCCAGACGATCCTTCACCTCGCTCCACAGGCCGGCCTTGCGCAAGCTGCGTTCTACAATGTCATCGAGCTCCGATTTGCGATTAGCCAGGCCATGAATGCGCGGGCCATAGGCAACGTTATCGTAGATCGACTTGGGGAAAGGGTTGGGCTTCTGGAACACCATGCCCACACGGGCACGCAGCTCCACCACATCTTGCTTGGCTACATAGATGTCCTGGCCATCCAGTTGCAGAGAACCTTTAACCCGACAGCTCTCAATACTGTCGTTCATGCGGTTCAGGCAACGCAAAAAGGTAGATTTGCCACAGCCAGATGGCCCGATAAAGGCAATCACTTCATTGCGGGCAATATCCAGGCTGATGTTTCTGATCGCCTGGGTTTCGCCATAAAATACGTTAACATTCCGCAGTTTGAATTTCGGTTCGTCCGAGAAAGGGATACCAACGGTTCGCCCCTCTTCAATCATGGTTTCTGCTGGATTCATATTCATGCCCATAGGAGTGATCTCGTTACCACCGGCGCTCAAGACGCTTACGCAGCCAGATGGCGAATGCATTCATAGTAATGAGGAAGGCGAGCAAAACCATGATGCCCGCGGAGGCCAACTCCACGAAGCCTTGCTCAGCACTGCCGGCCCAGATAAAAATTTGTACGGGCAAAACGGTGGCGGAACTGAAGAATCCCTCTGGAATGTCCACTATAAACGCCACCATCCCGATCAATAAAAGAGGCGCAGTTTCACCCAATGCCTGGGCCATGCCGATAATGGAACCGGTCAGCATACCGGGCATGGCCAAAGGCAACACATGGTGCAGAACCACCTGCATTTTCGATGCGCCAATGCCTTGGGCAGCCTCGCGAACCGACGGCGGCACGCTTTTAATCGCAGCCCGACTTGAGATAATGATGGTAGGCAATGTCATCAGCGCCAGCACCAGGCCCCCCACCACGGGCACCGACCTGGGCATACCGAACAAACCAATAAACACCGCCAGCCCCAGCAATCCGAAGATAATGGAAGGCACCGCAGCCAGGTTGTTGATGTTCACCTCAATAAAGTCTGTGAGCCAGTTACGGGGCGCAAATTCTTCAAGATAAACGGCCGCTGACACGCCCACGGGGAAGGCGATGACCAGGGTAACCCCCATGGTCAGTACCGACCCGATCAGCGCCCCGAGAATGCCCGCATTAGACGGCTCTCTTGAGTCACCCCGGCTGAAGAACACATCGTTGAAGGCGGCATCAATCACGCCTTTGCGGCGTAGCTCATCTGTCCACCGTTGCTGCTGCTCAGTCAAACGTATGGAGTACCCGGAATCGCCCGCATGCTTTACATAAACCGACACCGTATCGTGGGCCGGAAACTCCATCGTTACCTTGGTGCCCAACAAACCCGGGTTTGCTTTCAGCAGGTCGCGCACCTGATTGCTGGCGTAGCTGCCGGTCATCCGGCTGAGTTCCCGCTTATCGCCGCGGCTTGTAGCCTGCGGAAAATACCTTTGCAGCGCTTGGATAATGGGCGCCTGAAAATCCGCCATGGCGATCTGATCCGGGTCCGTGGCGTCATTCAGATACATCAGCTCGCCATCCAAATGCACCTCCAGAGTTACCGTGGTTTTGATGAAACCGGTATAGCCCTTGCTGATAATATCTGTGAACAGCGCCACCAGTGAAAACAGCGCAATCGCGATGGCGGCTATGCCATAGCACCGGAAGCGGCGTTCTTTACGGTAGCGGCGCTTGAGCGACCGGCGGACAAGCTCCGCCTGCGAGCCTGGATCAGTCATATTGTTCCCTGTATTTGCGCACCACTTTCAGTGCAATCACATTCAACAGCAGCGTTACGATGAATAGCATCATGCCGAGCGCGAATGCAGCCAGGGTTTTTGCGCTGTCAAATTCCTGGTCGCCAGTTAGCAGGCTGACAATCTGCACCGTTACGGTGGTCACCGAATCCAACGGATTGGCAGTCAGGTTTGCCGCCAGGCCGGCAGCCATCACCACAATCATGGTTTCGCCTATGGCCCGGGAAGCCGCCAGCAAGATACCCCCCATAATGCCTGGCAATGCTGCGGGGAAAATCACGTTCTTCATGGTTTCGGATTGAGTGGCGCCCAGTGCCAATGAGCCATCCCGAAGGGTTCTCGGAACCGCGTTGATCACATCGTCAGACAGTGACGACACAAACGGAATAATCATAATGCCCATTACCAGCCCCGCAGCCAGCGCACTCTGGGAGGAGGCCTCAAGCCCCAGCGCCAACGCCAGATCACGGATAAAAGGCGCCACCGTGAGCGCTGCAAAGAAGCCGTAAACCACTGTGGGCACGCCAGCCAGCATCTCCAGCAATGGCTTAACCACCGCACGAACCGGCCGGCTGGCGTATTCGGAAAGGTACACCGCCGACAACAGGCCGACTGGCACGGCGATCAACAAGGCAATGGCGGAAATCATCAGGGTTCCGGTGAACAGCGGAATAACGCCGAACGCGCCCTCTGAGCCTATCTGGTCGGCACGTAGCGCCGTTTGCGGGCTCCAGCTGGTACCAAACAGAAACTCACTGATCGGCACTTTGCCAAAAAACCGGAAGGTTTCGAAAATAACGGAAAAAACTATGCCGATGGTGGTAAGAATCGCCACGGCGGCGCACACAAAAAACAGTCTCTGAAGCGTACGTTCAACGCTCTTACGAGCATTGATGTGCGGCGCGACCCGTGCCCATGCGAAAGCACCGCCCAGAACGGCTAACAGAATCACCAACAGCGTTTTGAATTGACCGCTTTGCTCACGCAGTTCTTGCAACAGTGTTGCTGCGCCGGAAATCCCATCCGGAACTATAGCCGGGTTCAGCTTGCCGGCAGCCAGGTTACTGACCTGGGAAAGCGTTAGGCTGGCCTGACCCTCCGACTGTGGCGCTAATTCTTCGGACAGGGAGGCCATCACTATGTCTTGAATGACCTTGCCCTCAAAGGCCGCCCAAACGCCCAGGATGATCAGCGCCGGGATTGCACACCAAAGTGCGGCCCTGGCGGCATAGTACGCCGGCAGAGCCTTGAGATTACGAATGCCGCCAAGAGGTGCTGCTACCGCACGGGAACGCATATAAGCGAACCCGAAAGCGACTGCGGCAAGCACCAGAACCAGGGGCAATAAATCAGCGGTCTGCATTAAAGCGCATCACCTGTCATTGGTTTAAGCGCTCTAACCGCCTTCGCCGTTTCCATGCGCACATTGCGTGGGTTCGGAATCAGGCCCACATCCACCAGGTAGCCGTTATCACCCCAGGCATTTTCGGTGGTGAACGCCTCGGCATATTCCTGAATACCCGGCACCACACCTACGTGGGCGTTCTTGATGTAGAAAAACAACGAGCGGGCCACCGGGTACCGCTCATCGGCAATGGTATCTGGCGTAGGTTCAACACCGTTAATGGTTGAGGCCTGAATTTCACCGCTGTTTTCCATCAGGAAGCTGTACCCGAAAATCCCCAGGGTGTCTTTATCCTGCACCAGACGCTGCACGATCAAATTGTCGTTTTCGCCGGCTTCTACAAACGGGCCGTCTTCCCGCATACTGTGGCATACAGATTTGTAGCGGGATTTGTCGTCGCTTTTGATTTGCGCGATAAAGTCGTAGGTTTTGCAGCCCCCTTCCATGGCGATTTCCACAAAAGCATCCCGGGTACCCGAGGTTGGCGGCGGGCCCATTACGCGAATAGCGGTGTCAGGCAGGCCGGGGTCTACATCACTCCATTTTTTGTAGGGATTCGGCACCAGCTTCTCGCCGCCCACCGGGTCTGGAACGTCTTTGGCCAGCGCAAGGAACACCTGCTTCAGGGTTAAATCGAGCTTCTGAGCGTCCTTCGAGTTGGCGATCACAATTCCATCTGCGCCGATTTTCACTTCGGTGATGGCTTCTACACCGTTACGCTGGCACATCTCGAACTCGCTCAACTTCATCCGGCGGGATGCGTTGGTAATGTCCGGGTTCTGGGTGCCAGTGCCAGCACAAAACAACTTGAAGCCACCGCCCGAACCTGTTGATTCCAACTTAGGTGTTGGAAAATCGGTGTTGCGCCCAAAGCGTTCGGCAACCACCGTGGCAAAAGGGTAAACCGTTGAAGAACCCACAACGTTTACGGTGTCGCGGGCCAGGGCTGGGGCAGAAACCATGGATAACCCGCCAGTCAGAGCAACAATAGCAAGAGCCATATTCGGTTTAATCACGTTAAATCTCCATCAGTCACTTAGTTTGTGTACAGCACCGGTTTACTGATGGGTGAAGGTTAAAGCCCCTGTATGACAGCTTTGTTACATCATTTGAAATATTGATCAGAAGTTGCAAATAAGCTTGCAGCCACGTGATAGACCGTTACCATGCTAAGAAAATAATTCTAGAGACTTAAAAGGCTGGCTTGATGACTGCATACGATGACGACAAACCCAAACCCCAAGGCGACCTGACCCTTCAGATTGTGCCACTACCCCAGGATACCAATGCCAATGGTGACGTATTCGCCGGCTGGCTGGTTAAACAGATGGATATCGCCGCCGCCACCATGGCCGGGCGTATTTCACTGGGCCGCAACGCGACTGTTGCCATGGACGGGATGGAATTTCTCTCGCCTCTGCGGGTTGGCTCTCAAGTCGGCTGCTACTGCAAACTGGTGGACATAGGGCGCAGCTCTATGAAAATCAATGTAGAAGTGTGGACTCTGGATCGCACCGCAAAAACCCTGCGCAAGGTGACCGAAGGCTGTTTTGTATACGTGGCCATTGATGAACAAGGCCGCATCCGGGAAGTGCCGGAGCAGCCTCAATAATCAGTAATTCGGCAACCGCTTCACCACGGCAGTTCTTCACCGTTGCTATGCCAGAATGAGCCGGTGTTTTCCAAACTCAGCTGGGCAATACGTTCTGCAAGGCCGCGGGCGGAGTCTTCCGGGGTGATCAAGCCACCAAAGTTCACCATGCGCGTCTTCACATAACCTGGATGCAATTGGGCAACGGCCACACCTTTGGGCTTCAAATCCATCGCCAAAGATTTACCAAAGGCGTTCAGCGCCGCTTTGGAGGCGCGATAGCCATAGCGACCACCTGAATCGTTATCAGCAATGGAGCCCATGCGGCTGGTGATATTAGCGATCTTGCTACCCTGCCCCATCAATGAAACTAGCGCCTCGACTACACGCAACGGAGCGTAAGCATTAATTTCCATTTGTGTCCGGATGGAGTCGAAATCAATACTGCCAAGCTGCTCATCCTGCAGCAAGCCGGCGTTATTGATTAGCAAGCTGATATCTTTGCCCGCCAGCTCGGCCTTCAGTTTTGCAATGCCCTCGTCGGTGGTGACATCTATCCCCTCGATTACTTGTGTGGCCACGCTTGTCAGTTGTTCGGACGATTGCCGACACACACCAATCACTTCATGCCCCTCTCCGGCATAATGGCGGGCGAGCTCTAAACCAATGCCGCGATTGGCACCGGTGATTACAACAACTTTGGTCTCCGACATAAAAAACACCTCCATTCTGATCAGAATCATCGTTCTGTTGGATCGTCCCCACCTATTGGCAAGGTCGCCCGTATCTGTAATGGTGACACCATAGCGTTCAACCTGACCAAAATGCGACAGCAGAGATCCAAAACCCATGAACTTCAGGCAGTCAATCGCATTGGCGTCAGGCCTTGCACTGGCAGCCTCGCCAGCGGCAGCCGATATCGGAATTGCGCCTTTCGCGGGCTACCGTATGGGTAGCTCCGTGGATATTGAATCCGCCAGCGCCAACACCAAAGACCAAGTCCGATTTAAAGACACCACAAGCCATGGGCTGACCCTGAACTTCGACCTGCCTGAGGCAGGCAAGCAAGGTGAGCTGTATTTTGGCCGGCAGGAAACCTCGGCAAAGCTTGATAACGGCCAGTTTGCCCCAGGCACACAGGCAATCGACGTGACGATTTACCAGCTGCAATTCGGCGGCCTATACTTTCCGGGAGGCAAAACCTACGGTGGCTTTGCGTCTGGCGTACTGGGTGTAACCCGCCACAACTCCGCCTACGACACTAACCACCGACTTGCTCTATCCCTCGGTGGAGGGTATCAGTTCTTTCTCAGCGACAGCCTGCGCCTGCGGCTTGACCTGCGCGGTATCTATACGGCTCTAAACTCGGGCGGTTCGGCGTTCTGCTCCGGTGGCTGTGAGCTTAAATATCGCAGCAGCGGTTACCTTCAGATTGAAGCGGGTGCGGGCTTGGTGTTGCGCTTCTGAACCCTGTCGCTGTCAGGCCCGGGCTTCATGCCTTTCGGGAAGCATCAGGGACAACAGCGCCGCCATCGCTACCAGTCCTGCAGAAATCCAGAGGCAGGCTTCCAAACCGTATCCTTGATAAACCCAGCCAGACAAAATAGTACCCATCAGCCGGCCCGCGGCGTTGGACATGTAATAAAAGCCCACATCCAGCGACACGCCGTCGCCCCGGGCATAACTGACAATCAGATAGCTGTGCAGGGATGAGTTGACAGCAAACAATACGCCGAATAACACAAGACCACCGATGACCACCCACTGCGGCGGCCAGCCGACCATCAGGCCAATGGCAATGGCGGCGGGAATCAGCGCCAGGGCAGCTGCCCAGAGCACGGCAGATTTTTTGCTTTCCAGGTTGCCAGTGATTCGGGGAGCAACGGTCTGGATAAAGCCATAACCGATGACCCAGGAGGCCATAAAGCCCCCTACCTTCCAGAAATCCCAGCCAAACACCGTATGCAAATACACCGGCAAGGCCACCACAAACCACACATCCCGGGCGCCAAACAGAAACATACGTGCGGCCGATAGCACATTAATGGCGCGACTTTTTGACAGGATCTCGCGAAACTTCGGCTTGGCTTTACTCTTGCCCAGTTCCTGCTTGAGCAGGAACAGACTGGACAGCCACACCAACCCAAGAGCCGCCGCCATGGCAATCACTGCGCTGGTAAATCCAACCGACATCAGCAATACGCCGCCCAGAAAAAAGCCCACGCCTTTCAGGGTATTCTTCGAACCGGTAAGGATGGCCACCCACGTGTATAACTTACCCTGCTGCTCATCCGGCACCAGCAGTTTGATACCGCTCTTGGCGGACATCTTGTTCAAGTCTTTGGCAATGCCGGACAAAGCCTGTGCTGCCATCACCCAGGGTACCGTTAGCATGACTGCGGGCACTGCCAGCATAACCAGCGCTGCAATTTGCAGGAACAGCCCGATGTTCATGGTGCGGTTCAGGCCCATGCGGGCACCCAGATACCCACCCAGCAAATTGGTCACCACCCCGAAAAATTCGTAAAAGATGAACAACAGGGCAATTTCCAGGGGCGAATAACCCAGCTGGTGGAAATGCAACACCACCAGCATGCGCAGAGCACCGTCCGTCAAGGTGAAGGCCCAGTAGTTACCGGTTATTACCAGATACTGACGGATAGCAGCCGTCATTTCAGGCAGAACCTACCTTGCGTGCCAGTTCTACGGCACGGTTAGCGTAACCCCATTCGTTGTCATACCAAGCGTATATCTTCACCTGGGTGCCATTGATCACCAGCGTGGACAGGGCATCGACAATGGAGGAACGGGGGTCGGTCTTGTAGTCGATAGACACCAGCGGGCGCTTTTCATAGCCCAGAATACCCTTCAGTTCACCCTCGGCAGCTTCTTTCAATAGCTGGTTTACGGTGTCGCGATCCGTCGGCGTTTCCACTTCAAACACACAGTCGGTCAGCGAAGCATTGGTTAACGGCACTCGCACAGCGTGGCCATCCAGCCGCCCTTTCAGCTCCGGGAATATCTCGATAATCGCGGTAGCGGACCCTGTGCTGGTGGGGATCAGCGAGCTGCTGCAGGCCCGAGCCCGGCGCAGGTCTTTGTGGGGCGCATCAAGGATGGTCTGAGTGTTGGTCAGGCTGTGGATGGTCGTAATGGAGCCGTGTTTGATACCAAGTTTCTCGTGAATCACTTTAACCACAGGCGCCAGGCAGTTGGTGGTACACGAAGCCGCGGTAACTATGCGGTCGTTAGCCGGATCGAAAATGTGCTCGTTCACCCCCAAGACAATGTTCTTGGCCCCCTCTTCTTTGACTGGCGCGGCAACCACCACGCGCCTCACGCCCTGATACAGGTAACCCTGCAGCACCGCTACCGTCTTGTTCACGCCACTGGCCTCGATCACCAGGTCGCAGCCAGACCAGTCGGTGTCGCTGATAGCTTGGTTGTGGGTGACGTTGATGCGCTTGCCTTCAATCTCTAACTTGTCACCACGGGCTTCAGCCTCGTGGCTCCAGCATCCATGCACACTGTCGAAGTTCAGCAGGTGTGCAAGGGCATGGGTATCTGCCCCGGGATCGTTAACGGCAACAAATTCCAGCTCCGGCCAGCCCCAGGCTGCTCTCAGAGCCAGCCGACCAATACGGCCAAATCCGTTAATGCCTACTGTGACCTTACTCATACAGACCTCTTTGAGAGTTTCTCAACCCGTGTACCCGGTAAATGATCAGGGACACTGCACAGTTGGGCGCTCCGCCATGGCCCGCAACTGCGCCAGAGGTGTTTCAATCAATACGCCATTGTTCTGCGCAGTTTCATCCAGAACCCGCAGGATCCAGGCTGGCAGCCGGGGATTAAGACAATAATAGATCCATTGGCCACGACGTTCCGTTTCCACCAGCTCTAAATCCCTGAGGATGGCCAGGTGGCGGCTGACTTTCGGCTGGGACACTCCAAAGGCTTCAGTCAGCTCACACACACATAGCTCTTGCTGATCCCGAATCAGCAGCATCGCCGCCAGTCGCAACTCATCACTAAAGGCCCTGAACAGGGCACCCGGGCTGATATGCGCTGCTTTCTGGCGAATTTCACTTTTTGGCACAGCACTTCTATCCATCATGCTTGTCTTTCACGTGATTGAATATTCGATTTCCCGCATATATGCTTTAAGCGATATTAGGCGTGAAATGTCACAAAGTAAAGACGCCGGCCATCGACTCCAATCATCAACTTTCCGGAACCTCCGAGCTACCCTATGAAAGCACATGACCTGCCCAACGTTAATCCCGAGCTGTTCATGGCCCCCGCCACAGAAGAGTTATCCGCCAATGCGCCTTCCGAGCACGCACCGCGAATTCTGCTGCTATACGGCTCGCTCCGTGAGCGCTCATTCAGCCGCCTGGCGGCTGAGGAAGCCGCGCGTTTACTGGATGCCATGGGCGCCGAAACCCGCCTCTTCAACCCCCGCGGCCTGCCACTGGCCGACGCAGAAGATGCCTCACACCCAAAAGTTCAGGAACTTCGGGAACTGGCGCAATGGGCCGAGGGTATGGTGTGGTGTTCGCCGGAGCGTCACGGCGCCATGACCGGCATTATGAAAACCCAGGTCGACTGGATTCCCCTGTCTATAGGCGCCGTGCGACCAACCCAGGGCAAAACCCTGGCAGTGATGCAGGTATGCGGAGGTTCCCAGTCGTTCAATGTGGTCAATCAGTTGCGGGTGCTGGGCCGGTGGATGCGCATGGTGACCATTCCAAACCAGTCATCAGTACCCAAAGCCCACATGGAGTTCGATGACAAGGATCGCATGAAACCCTCTCCTTACTACGATCGAATCGTGGACGTGATGGAAGAGTTGGTGAAGTTTACCCTGCTGACCCGCGACCACAGCAGCTACCTCACCAACCGCTACTCCGAGCGCAAGGAAAACGCAGAAGATCTATCAAAACGCGTTAACCAACGATCTATCTGAGAGGCGACCATGAGCCACAGTACCGAAGCCGATAACGCCTCTGACACTGAAGGCATGGACCTGTTCGGCCGCTACCTGTCTGTTTGGGTGGCGCTGGCCATTGTCACAGGCGTGGCCCTGGGCCAGCTTGCCCCAGTGGTGCCACAAACCCTGGCCCGCTTTGAATACGCCCAGGTGTCGATTCCCATAGCCGTGCTGATCTGGGCGATGATTTTCCCGATGATGGCGCAGATAGATTTCAGCGCTGTGGTCGGTGTGCGCAAAGAGCCGAGGGGCCTGGCCATCACCACCCTGGTGAACTGGCTGATCAAACCCTTCACCATGTTCGCCATCGCCTGGTTCTTCCTGATGGTGGTGTTCGAGCCGTGGATTGCACCGCCCCTGGCGGCTGAATACCTGGCCGGTGCCATCCTGCTGGGGGCCGCCCCCTGTACCGCCATGGTTTTCGTGTGGAGCCACCTGACCCGGGGCGATGCCGCCTATACGTTAGTACAGGTATCCCTGAACGACATCATCATGCTGTTCGCCTTCGCCCCTATTGTGGTCTTGCTGCTGGGCATTTCCGACATCCAGGTGCCCTGGAACACAGTGCTACTGTCGGTGCTGTTGTACATAGTGCTGCCCCTGAGTGCCGGTTACCTGACCCGTCGCACGCTCATCGCCCGCCACGGCCAGGCCTGGTACGACGAGGTGTTCATGAAACGCCTGGGCCCGATCACCCCGGCGGCGCTGATCATCACCCTGGTGCTGCTGTTTGCCTTTCAGGGCGAGGTGATTCTGCAGAACCCGCTGCACATTGCCCTGATTGCGGTGCCGCTGGTGATCCAGACCTTCTTCATTTTCTTCCTGGCTTACGGCTGGGCCAGGTTATGGAAGGTTCGCCACTGCATCGCCGCCCCCGGCGCGATGATCGGGGCCAGTAACTTTTTCGAGCTGGCTGTCGCAGCGGCGATTGCCCTGTTCGGGCTGCAATCCGGCGCTGCCCTGGCCACCGTGGTGGGCGTGCTGGTGGAGGTGCCGTTGATGCTGGTGCTGGTTCGTATTGCCAACAACACCCGGGACCAATTTCCCAACTGATCGATCAATCCAGGCCCGGGCCAAACCTGCAGCGTCTCCGGGCCTGTTCAGTACACCACCACCCTGCTACTATCCCGCCCACTTTTTATACGCATTGAACGATGAACCCCTGACTCCAACGGAACCCCCAGAATGGACTTTCTCCAGGCGTTTTACCTTGGCCTACTCCAGGGTCTGACCGAATTTCTGCCCATTTCCAGCTCGGCTCACCTGATTCTCATCCCGGCTTTTTTCGACTGGGTCGACCAGGGCGTTGCCTTTGACCTGGCGGTGCACGTGGGCACGCTGCTGGCGGTGGTGATTTACTTCCGCAAAGACGTGTTCGGCATCGCCCGGGACGGGCTGATCTCCATGAGCCAAAGGCGCGTGGTCGGCCAGGGGGCGCTGGCCCTGTATCTGGTGATCGGCACCATTCCCGCTGGCCTGGCCGGGCTGGCCCTGCTGGACTTTATTGACAACGAACTGCGCGCCGTGGAAATCATCTTCGCCACCACGCTGTTCTTCGGTCTGCTGCTGGGCCTGGCCGACTGGTTGCCCAAGCGCCAACGCAGCCTGGAAAGCCTGAACTGGAAGGACGCCCTGCTGGTGGGCATTGCCCAGGCCATCGCCCTGGTACCCGGCACCTCCCGTTCCGGCATCACCATCACCGCCGGCCTGTTTCTGGGCATGAGCCGCCAGGCAGCTTCCCGGTTCTCGTTCCTGCTGGCCATCCCCATCACCGCACTGGCCTCTATGGTAAAGCTTCTGGAAGTGGCCACGGCGGATGTAATGGTAGACTGGAGTGCGTTTCTGGTAGGCGGCGCGGTGTCCTTTGTGGTGGCGATTACGGCCATCCACTACTTCCTGAAATGGCTGAATAAAGTGGGCATGTGGCCTTACGTGATTTATCGGGTCATTCTGGCTGGGGTTATTTACGCGGTGTTGATGTAGGCGGCGGCCAGCAAAATGTTTGCAGCGGAGGCTGGGTAAGGCTTTTCAAAACTGTGCGGAGCCATGGGTGGAGTGCGAAGCACTTCACGGGCAAGCCAAGGACGGCTTGCCCAGGACCTTTAGCGCGACGCAGGAGCATGAAGCGTTAAAGGGCGGAGCCCAAGCGTCACATGGATGTGCCGCAAGGAGCGTGTTTTGAAAAGCCTTACCCAGCCTCTGCCAACTCCGAAAGTCTAGCAGGCCTCCAGGGGTGCAAACGCCAGCACGAGCCATTTTGCGCCTTCATCGAAATTCACCTGCACCCGGGTATGGTGGCCGCTGCCTTCGGCGTTCATTACAACGCCCTCGCCAAATTTGGGGTGCCGAACGCGCTGTCCCAGGCTGAACCCGGACTCCCTGGCAGAATCCTGGCTGAACAGCCCTTCGTTGGGGCGATCCATCATCGCCGGGCGGGTGACCGTGTTGCGTAGCCGCACTTCCTGAATGCAGTCCCCGGGGATTTCCCGCACAAAACGGGAGACAGCGTTGAACTTTTCCTGCCCATATAAACGGCGGGATTCGGCGTAAGTAACCACCAACTTCTTCATCGCCCGGGTGATACCTACATAGGCCAAACGACGCTCTTCTTCCATGCGCCCCGGTTCTTCCAGCGACATGCCGTGGGGGAACAGACCCTCCTCCACACCCGCCAGAAACACCAACGGGAATTCCAGCCCCTTGGCGGAGTGCAGGGTCATCAGCTGCACACTGTCCTCGTGATCTTCCGCCTGCGACTCACCGGCGTCCAGGGCCGCCTGGGCGATGAACTCGACCAGCGGATCCACGCCCTCTTCCACCGAGTAGTCCGCCAGCGCACTGACCAGCTCTTCCAGGTTCTCCACTTTTTGCTGGGCCTTCTCACCTTTCTCTTTGGCGTGATAATCCTTCAGCCCCGACGCCTCGATGGTTTCTTTCATCAAACCCTGCAGCGAGGCGTCTTCCGCCATCTCGGACAGGCTTTCAATAATGCCGATGAACGCCTGCAAACCGGTTTTGGCCCGGCCTTTCACCTGCCCGGCGTCCAGCAGCCGTTGAGCGGATTCCCACAAGGAAATGCTTTGAGCCGTGGCGTATTCGCGCACTTCAGACAGGCTCTTGGCCCCGATGCCCCGGGTGGGCAGGTTGACCACCCGTTCAAAGGCGGCATCGTCCCGGCGGTAGTGCACCAGCCGCAGGTAGGCCAGGGCGTTGCGGATTTCCTGGCGGTCGTAGAAGCGCAGGCCGCCGTACACCCGGTAGGGAATGCCCTGGCGCATCAGGGATTCTTCCAGCACCCGGGACTGGGCATTGGAGCGGTACAGAATGGCCGATTCACTGCGCAGGTTGCCCTCATCCACCCAGGCAGCAATGCTGTCGGCGATGTAGTTGGCTTCGTCCTGTTCGTTGAAGGCGGCGTACAGGCTGATGGGTTCGCCCTCTACGCCCTCGGTCCACAGCTCCTTGCCCAACCGGCCCTGGTTGTTGGCGATGACTGAGTTTGCAGCTTTCAGAATCAGCTGGGTGGAGCGGTAATTCTGTTCCAGCCGCACCAGGCGGGCGTTGGGAAAATCCCGCTGATACTGCTGGATATTCTCCACCTTGGCACCGCGCCAGCCGTAGATGGACTGGTCGTCGTCGCCCACCACGGTAAGCGGCACCCGGTTGCTGGCCAGCACCTGCAGCCAGGCGTATTGAATGGTGTTGGTGTCCTGGAATTCGTCCACCAGAATGTGCTGGAAACGCTGCTGGTAATGGGCCAGCAATTGCGGCCGGTGCAACCAGAGTTCGTGGGAGCGCAGCAGCAGTTCGCCGAAATCCACCAGGCCGCTTTGCTGGCATAGCGCCTCGTAGCGGCGATAGATTTTCAGCATGGTGGCGGTGAAATGGTCGCCGGGATTCTCCTGAATATGGTCGGCCCGCAGGCCTTCGTCCTTCTGGCTGCCTATAAACCACTGGGCCTGGCGTGGCGGGAACTGGCTCTCGTCAATCCCCGCTTCCCGCATCACCCGTTTCACCAGCCGCAACTGGTCGTCGCTGTCCAACACCTGAAAGTTCTCCGGCAGGCCGGCGTCTTTCCAGTGGGCCCGCAGCAGCCGGTGGGCGATACCGTGGAAGGTGCCAAACCACAGACCCCGGGCAGGAATATCCATCATCTGCTCAATGCGATAACGCATTTCCTTCGAGGCCTTGTTGGTGAAGGTAACAGCCAGAATCCCCGTAGGCGGTACCCGGTCTACCTGCATCAGCCAGGCAATCCGGTGTACCAGCACCCGGGTTTTACCGCTCCCGGCACCGGCCAGAACCAGTAAATGGTCGTTCTGGGCCGTCACTGCCTCACGCTGGGCATCATTCAGGGAATCGATAATGTGGGAGACATCCATTGGGGTATCACTGTAGTCCGGTAAGTTGAAAATTCAGGCGATGGATTATAACAATTTGGGCTGCACCCTGCCTTGTTCCTATACAACGATTGTGTGCCATGCGTATACACCCCTATAAAGTTATGGCCACTCCGGCCGACAACAGAAGGTAACAGCATGAAACACGATTACCACTTCGCCTATAACGACCGGCCCATATAATCCGCACCGTTAACTCAGGTTATACCCCCAGGAAAAGACTATGCTGTCATCTCTGAAAATCTCACAAAAGCTTGGCTTGCTTGTCAGCATCGCCATTCTCGCCTTCCTGATCAGTCAGGGTTTTGCATTTATGACCGAGCGATCCAACTCTGACCGTTTGAGTGAAGTGAAGGATCGGCTTTATCCAACACTGGAACTGACCACCATTAATGAAGGCCAGTTAAAGTTAATGGAACAGCAGATCAGCGGCTCGGTTACCACCGGTGACGACCAACAGCTTGAGTCAACACAGGCTTATCGCAACACTATCGCGACCAACCTGGAAAAAATCGCCGAGTTAAGCCCAACCCAAGCCGACACCATCGAAAAACTTAATCGTAATCTGAACAACTACTACGACAATGCCACCCGCATTGCGGCCTCTATTATTGATGGCTCTGCCGACTTCAGCCGTATCGGTGACGATGCGGCTCAAAATGCAGAGCGTCTGAAAAAATTGCAGGCAGACCTGAAAGCCATGCGGGAAACCAATCGGGCTAAATTCCAGAGCGCTATTTCAGAAACAGTTACCGCTTCAAGCAACGCCCAGACACTGGCGCTGATCATTCTGGTAGTGACGGTCATTGTGCTCATCGTGATCAGCCTGGTGATTGGGCGTTCCATATCTTCCAGCCTTACTCAAATTATCGATTCCCTGAAAAACATGGCCTCTGGCGAGGGCGACCTCACGCAGCGCCTGAACTACGAAGGCCGTGATGAGCTCCGGGAGCTGGTTAACCAGTTCAACCTGTTTGTTGCCAAGCTGCATAACTCGTTTGCCACCATCAGCGACGACGTGAACGGCCTCAATACGGCCACAGGTAATCTAACAAGCGCCAGCCGGACGAACCTGGAGCGTATCAGCAGCCAAGCGCAATCCATCTCATCCACCCGTAACTCTGTGGATGAGCTGGTAAAAAGCGTTGAGGAAGTCGCAGGCTTTGCCTCCAGCGCTTCGGATCAGACTCAGGATGCCACCCGCTTTGCCCAGTCTGGCCAGGAGAAGGTTCAAAATAATGTGTCGACCATTCGTGAACTGGTAAACGAGATCGAGAATACCGCTGGCCTGGTTAATCAGTTTGACGAGTTCTCCGCCCGTGTCGGCGGCTTGCTGGACACCATTCAAACAGTCGCAGAGCAAACAAACTTGCTGGCGCTAAACGCCGCAATTGAAGCCGCCCGTGCCGGTGAGCATGGCCGAGGTTTTGCGGTGGTTGCAGATGAGGTTCGGGGGTTAGCTGTACGCACCCATAAAGCGACTGAAGAGATTCAGAGTGTGATTTCCGAGCTGTCAAAGCTCTCGTCTTCCGCTGTTACGTCTATGAAATCCAGTGTAAATAAAGCCCATGAAGGCGTGGAAGCAACCACCGAATCTGGCGAGATTCTTTCCCGAATTCTGCAGAACGTGCAGCAAATTAGTGAGCTGAATGAACAAATTGCTGCCGCCACCTATGAACAAAGCACCACGTTTAATGAAGTCACCACATACATGACGGATATGCACCGGAATGCCGAGGCAGTCATGGAGAGCACCGACGAACTGGATGGCGTAAGTCGCGATATCCAGAGCGTCAGCAACGGTCTTCAAACCGTTGCCAGCCAATTCCGCGTGTAAATAAATCACGATAAATTTTCTACGGATCAAAACCTATGAAAAAATTGCTACACCTCGCTCCATTGGCCCTGGCTATTGCTGCGAGCAGTGCCTCTGCCCAGGACACTGACGACACATTGGCCCGCATGCAGCAGCAGCTGAACTCCATGCAGCAACAGCTGAATGCCACCAATAATGACCGCGTACGCTTTAACGGCTTCTTCAGCACCGGTGTGGCGCGGGCCAGTAACGACGCTGGCTTCGCTGGCATTACTGAAAAAACCAACGTGGCCGACCTAAGCTTGCTGGCACTGCAAGGCACGTTTGATGTAACCGAGAAAAGCCAGGCCGTTTTGCAACTGGTTGGCCGCGGCTCTGATGACTGGGAGCCACAGGTAGAGTGGGCCTATTTGAGCCATCGCCCCACTAATAACCTTCAGTTGAGAGCGGGCAAAATGCGCATCCCGTTCTTCATGTATTCCGATTCTCTTGAAGTTGGCTACGCACAGCCTTGGGCACGCCCACCACAAAGCGTTTACGGCCCGATTGCGATCACCAGCTACGTGGGTGCTGATGCCAGTTATAACTTTAACTTTGAAAATTCATCTCTCACTGCAACGGCATTTACAGGTTTTACCGATGAAGATGGCAACTCAGGAGACGTTGAGCTCCGCAACATGGGTGGCATTAACCTGACCTGGACTGATTACATCTGGACCGTGCGCGGTGTTGCAGCTACTGCCGAGACTTATATTGATGCCACAAAACTAGGTGCTCTGGCACCGCCGGGAATTAAAGTAAACAGCCTTCTTGCAGATTTCAGCCGAGGCAACTTTTACGGAGTTGGTGCTAGTTATGACGATGGCGAGTGGCAAATTATCGGTGAAGTGACCCGAGTGGAGGTAGACGGCAAGTTCCCAGACACTGATTCCGCCTATCTTTCTGTAGGTCATCGCTTTGGGAGTTGGACACCATACGTGGCCGCTGGCTGGATTGAGAGCAAGGATGAAAGCGAACGCACAGGTGCTTTCATCCCCGGCGCAGTTCCAGAATCCATCCTGAACTATCAGCGCGAGGAGTTCAGCGTTGGCACACGCTGGGATATCACTCCGGGCGTGGCCATTAAAGCCGATGTAACCCATGTCCGCGGTCTCGATAAAGGCTACGGCAACTTAAATGTTGAACACATGGTGTTCAATGACACCGACAGCACCAATGTATTTACCCTCAAACTCGACTCAGCGTTTTAAAGGAGGCTCCCATGAAAAAGCTAAGCCTGATTTTCGCGACCAGCTTGCTGGTCAGCCCCCTTGCGATAGCTGATGTTGTAGTTATTGGCAATACCGCTGGCCCGGATACTATCACCAACAATCAGGTACGTGATCTGTACCTGAATCGCAGTAAACAACTACCAGATGGTCAAAAAGCCAGCCCTTTTGAACTTCCAGGTGGCAATGCGGTTCGCGCCGAGTTCCACGACAAGATCACCGGTCGCAACGATGCCCAGCTCAAAGCCTTCTGGTCCAAGCAGGTGTTTACCGGCCGTGGCCAGCCACCTGCAGAAGCCGCCAGCGGGGCAGCGATGAAGGCCCAGGTCTCATCAACGCCCGGCGCCATTGGCTATATTGATGAAGCCGACGTAGACAGCTCTGTGAAGGTTATTCTCACACCTTGAACAGAAGCCGGAAACAAAGAGGGCGAGCCATTGGCTCGCCCTCTTTGTTTAGACGACTTGCTCCTGAATCAGAACCCTCTGGGCACCGTTTGCGCTTCCACAAACTCAAACAGGCCCTCAAGCCCACCTTCGCGGCCGGTTCCGGAGGCTTTCATGCCGCCAAAAGGCGCTTCAGGCGCAGGCCCGGTGCCGGTATTCCAGCCCACATGGCCAAACCGCAAGCCAGCTGTGACTCGCTGGGCACGCTCAACATCTGCGGTGAAAACATAAGAAGCCAGGCCAAATTCTGTATCGTTACCGGCTTCGATCACTTCGTCCTCGGTACGGAAGCTTGCCATGGGAACCAGCGGCCCGAAGGTTTCTTCCCGGGAACAGCGCATATCCCGTGTAACGCCCGAGACAACCGTTGGCGGGAAGAAAAGATGCCCACTCCCCAGATCAGCCGGTTGCTTGCCGGCAATCAGCGTCGCGCCTTTATTCAGGGCGTCTTCCAGGTGTTGCTTCACTTTGTCGAAACCGGCTTTATTGATGAGCGGTCCGAGATCAACATCGCCGGTAATGCCATCCCCCACCGTCATCTTGTTTACGCGTTCTGCGAGTTTTTCACCAAAGGCATCCATTATCTTCTCGTGAACAAAGATCCGATTCGCGCACACGCATGTCTGCCCACCGCCACGAAATTTGTTCGCAATCAAGTTGTCTGCCGCAGCGTCCAGATCGGCATCATCAAACACAATAAACGGCGCGTTACCACCCAACTCCAAAGCCAGCTTTTTAATCTGACCGGCGGTATCCACAATCAGTTTCTGACCCACTTCGGTAGAACCGGTAAAGCTCAGCATAGGCACGTCGGGGCTTTCACACAAAACCTTGCCAATCACACTGGATTTGCCCATAACCAGATTCACCATGCCATCTGGCAGCTTCACGTGTTTATCCAGCAGCGCAAACAGAGCAATCATGGTCAGCGGCGTTTCGCTGGCCGGTTTAATCACTGACGGGCAACCGGCAGCCAAAGCGGCAGAGAGTTTCTTGGCAATCATGCCAATAGGGAAGTTCCAGGGCGTAATTAACCCGGCAACCCCTACAGGGCGATAGTGCACAGTCCACGTGCAGTCCTTGGGTTTTTCCGGGAGTGTATGAGCGTCTAACGCTTGAATGTGTTTGGAGCAGTAATCGAAGAAGCCGGCGGCATAATCCACCTCGCCCTGAGCTTCGTGCAACGGCTTGCCATGTTCCAGGCACAGAATTCGGCCAACTTCCTCTTTGTTGGCGCGGAGAGCGTCACGGATATCTTCCAGCCATTGTTTGCGGGTTTCGAGAGTGTAGGGGCTGGTCAGCCGAAGCGCCGACTTGCCTGCATCAACTGCCGCCTTTACCTCACGTTCCGGCATGGAAGCGACCTGCGCAATCACCTTTCCCGTTGCCGGGTTATAAACGTCAAAGGTATTGCCCTGTTCGTTGTCTGTCCAGCGACCGCCAATGTAGCCAGTCAGTTTTTCAAGCAATGGTGACTCGATCATTTCGGCTCCTGTTCAGTCAGTAACGACACCTGATAAGGTGCACATTTGCGTCAGTTGGGTATGTCTTCCATAGTGGATGCAGATTCTCAACCTGTAAAGCCAATAGCATGGCTTTTGACCATTCTCCATCTGTGCCTATACTCCCAGTGCCCATACCCGTAGAACCGGAAACCCTGGAGGTCGGATAATGAAAGCGTTTTTCCATCCTGCACAAGATCAGCACTGTCCGAAAACCTACTTCACCCGTGGCCAAATGCGCGAGCCCCAGGAAATACCAGATCGTACCCGCCAAATGCTGGAAGGTCTGAAGGAGATGGGCATTCCGGTTTTAGAGCCGGCGGACCATAACGCAGGGCCTATCTCCAAGGTACACGACCTGGGATATCTACGCTTTCTTCAATCTGCCCACCGCCGCTGGATAAAAATGGGCGACTGGGGAGAAGAGGTCATTTCCAATATCTTCGTCCGTTCGCCAAACCACCTCATCGGTATTCTTGCGGAAGCAGCGCGCTACCAGGCAGACGGAAGCAGCCCCATCGGCGAGCACACCTGGAACGCGGCGTATTGGTCTGCCCAGAGCGCTCTTGGCGCCGCCGACGCGTTGTTGGAAGGCGACCGCTCTGCCTATGCAGTATGCCGGCCACCGGGGCACCACGCCCGCAAGGATTCTGCCGGCGGTTTTTGCTACCTGAATAACGCCGCCATTGCTGCCGAACACATGAAATCAAAATTTCCAAAGGTGGTGATTCTTGATACCGACATGCATCACGGTCAGGGCATTCAGGAAATTTTTTACGAGCGCAGCGACGTGCTTTATATCTCCATCCACGGCGATCCCACTAACTTTTATCCTGTGGTAAGCGGCTTCGAAAATGAGCGGGGTGAAGGCGAGGGTTATGGCTACAATATCAACATGCCAATGCCCCACGGCTCAACCGAAGAGGTCTTTTTCGAGAAGCTGGAGGAGGCAATCACGGCTATCGGACTGTTTCAGCCAGACGCACTGATTCTGACCCTGGGCTTTGATATTTACAAGGATGACCCCCAGGCCAAGGTTTCTGTGTCTTCGGAAGGGTTCTGCCGGCTCAGCTCGCGGGTTCGCGAGCTTCAGTTGCCAACGCTGGTGGTTCAGGAAGGCGGCTATGACCTGGATACCCTGAGCGAGAACGTACAGCAGTTCTTCAAAGGCATGACGAACAGATGACTCGCGGAGTGCCAGCAACCTGCTAGGAAGCTGGCGCGTAAACTTTGATGTTGCCATGCCCTTCGGCCTTCAAATGCACAGTGTGCATGCGGCTCATGGAACCTCTGTCACAATACAGCAGGTACTGGCGATTAGCGGGCAGCTCTGCCACCTTCCGGTTCAGTTCATAAAACGGAATGCTCAGAACCTCGTTGCCCGTGAGCTGCAGCGGCGACTGCTCCCCCTCTGAAGGATGGCGAACATCAATGATAACGTCTGTGACAGCGGGCGTGGTTACCAGCTCCACCTCTTCCGGCGTTGCGGTGCTGTCCAGAAGCTCACTGACCCTGGTTTCCTTGCGGGCTTCAATCGCACGGATCAGGACCTGTGGATCCATTGCCGCCTCGTCTGCCTCTACCCGGCTCAACTTTGCGCGAGTCGCTGGCTTTTGGGATATTACGCCGCAATATTCGGGCATGGTTCGGGCATAAGGCTCTGTACCAATTTCCCGGGCGATCGCAATGATGGCTTCTTTATCCATAGCGATCAGCGGGCGCAAAACCACTTCGTCGCTGGCCCGGTCAACCACGTTCAGGTTAGTCAGGGTTTGGCTGGATACCTGGGCCACCGCATCACCCGTAACCAGGCCAGAGGCATTATTGCCCTGAGCAAGCTCGCTGGCAGCCTTGAGCATTTGTCGTTTCAGCACCACGCCCCAATGGCGATGACCTACCGACCTCATGATTTCTTCCAACACGCCATCAAAAGGCACAGAGATAAACTTGGCACCGTGGGAGGCACCGTAGCGATCCCACAGATAATGAACCACCTGGCGCACCCCCACCTCATGGGCTATACCACCAAGATTGAAAAACAAAAAGTGGCTGCGAAGCCCGCGGCGTAACATAAGATAAGCTGCCACAGATGAGTCATAGCCACCGGATACCAAAGTCATTACATTCTCGACGCTGCCCAGCGGGTAACCACCCAGGCCCCGGTGTTTGCGATGGGCGATGTGGAAATTGTCATCTCGCACCTCAATGCGCACTTCCACATCTGGCGAACGGAGAGCGACGCTGGCATCCGTGGCCGCCAGCATCAGCGCACTGCCCACTGCACGTTGAAGTTCCACTGAATCAAAATCATGATTGCCATGACGTTTGGCACGCACCGCAAAGGTTTTCCCATCAAGACGACCATCAAAAGCCGTTACCGCTTTTTCGGTAATATCTTCAAGGCTGACAAGCGGAAACGCCGCGACTTCCTGAATAGTGGAGATACCGGGAATACGCATCACCTCGTCGACCACAGCACCATTCAAGCCACGATCGTCTGGCACTTCAACATCTACCCTGTCCCAGCAACCACTCACCACAATATTGTGGTCGAGCCGTGCAAGAAGTTTACGAACATTTTGGCGCAGGTGGCGCATTTGCTGGCGACGAACAGGTTTGCTCTTGGTGGCGACTTCCGGAGCTGGGCGAATAAGCAGTTTCATAAGAGGATATTTTGTCGGGTGGTATATATTAGGAAAAGCGCATAGTCTAACCGTTCGCAGTCATCCTTTAAAATAGAGTATTACCGCAACATCCAGGAGCTTTCTTCGTTCATGAGCAACCCCACAATCAATGCCCTTGTCTCCCCCGAGGGCAGTTTGGAAATACTGTCTAATCACGAGGTCAATTTACTTAAAGACCGAAGTGAAGGTGGCTTGTATCGGCTTTTCAGACAATGTGCGCTGGCCGTTTTGAACACCGGGGTCGTGACCGACGATTGCCAGGATCTGATGGCGGCCCACAGCGATTTTGATATACGTCTGATCCCCCAACCCAGAGGCCTGAAGCTGGAACTCATTAATGCTCCGGCGCACGCTTTTGTGGACGAAGAAATGTTACGGGCCCTTCGCGAGCACTTGTTCTCGGTGCTGCGAGATATTGTTTACACCCACTCTTCGCCACAGTTTGCCCGTGTGCTTAAGGGGGATGAGCCAGACGATCTGACCAACATGGTGTTTCATATTCTGCGCAATGCCCGTGCCCTTCAGCCAGGGCGTCAGCCCGACCTGATCGTATGCTGGGGCGGGCACTCCATCAGCGACAGAGAATACCAATACAGCAAAGAAGTTGGCCACCAACTGGGCCTGCGTGAATTAAGTATCTGCACGGGTTGCGGCCCCGGTGCCATGAAGGGACCAATGAAGGGCGCCACTATTGGCCACGCCAAGCAACGCGTAAAGAATGGCCGCTACATTGGCATTACCGAGCCGGGCATTATAGGGGCAGAGGCGCCCAACCCTATTGTGAATGAACTGGTCATTCTGCCGGACATTGAAAAGCGCCTGGAAGCCTTTGTGCGCTGTGGCCACGGCGTTATCGTGTTCCCGGGTGGCGTGGGCACCGCTGAAGAAATTCTCTATCTGCTGGGCATTCTTCTACACCCGGATAACGCCGATCTGCCCTTCCCGGTGGTATTCACCGGTCGGCCTGAAAACGCCGAATATTTTGAGATGATCGACAAGTTCATCCGCAATGCTCTGGGGAACGAAGCCGCCAGCAAATACGAAATCATTATTGATGACCCGGTACGAGTGGCGCAAACCATGAAAAAGGGAATGGGAGACGTTGAGACCTTCCGCCGTGCCATGCAGGATGCCTATTACTTTAACTGGATGTTGAAAATTGATCCGGTATTCCAGCTGCCTTTCGAGCCAGATCACGAGAACATGCGCGCCTTGGACCTGCACCGTGAACAACCCGTGCACTTGATTGCAGCAAATCTGAGAAAAGCGTTCAGTGGCATCGTGGCCGGAAACGTAAAGGAAGGGGGTATTCGGAAAGTTCAGGAGAAAGGGCCTTTCGAGATCGCCGGCGACCCCACCCTGATCAAACCACTCGAGGCTATGCTGGAACAATTTGTTGCGCAAAACCGAATGAAGTTACCCGGCACATCAGCCTACAGCCCCAGCTACCGTATTATCAGCACAACAGCCTGAGCTGTTGCGCTGATGCATGTCGTTTACTTACCGCCGGCTGGCAGGCTTGCATAATAAGCCGCCAGGTTGGCGATGTCATCATCGCTCAGGGCTGCGGCCTGGCCCTGCATGACAGCCGCCTGGCCACCACTGCGCTGCTTGTTTTTGTAGGCCTTAAGAGCAGAAACCAGGTATTGCTCATGCTGGCCCGCCAGGTTTGGGTACATAGGAATCTGTGCAACGCCGTTCTGGCCGTGGCAAGCAGCACAAACGGCTGCTTTTGCCTTACCAGCCTCGACATCACCAGCGGCAGAAGCCACCGCGGGAACAGCTGCACTCAAAGCGAAAAGACCCGCAACAGCATAGTGTTTAAGTTTCATTATGATTAACCTCTCATCATCGTTTTAAGTTTTACGAACCGGTATTCTAAGGAGACTCTGAATAAGTCTCAAAATCGGCGATAATACAGCCATCGTCAACC
>NZ_JBQDCO010000007.1:0-102912 GCF_052091845.1 Marinobacter sp.
AAGAACGATCTCTCAGCACTGGTTCAGCGATTGGTGCCCCAGTAGATAATCGGGCTCCCCCGGCCCGACACCAATGGGGGAAAGGGGGAGCTGCGCCCGAATGGTCGAGAATGATTAAATAGTAACCAGATCCGACCACAAGCACCTGGATCTCGCGCTTTCTGCCTTGGCCTGCGACGCTTGTTGGGACACTATGAGAAATTCAGGCTAGCGGTGCGCGCTGGTTGAAAAGCCAGGTTCACGAAGTACCTCTTGCGCCGGTAGCTGGCCGAAAGTGGATGGTTAGAGCCATGCCTGCGAAGGCATACGTGAGTGACAGGCGAGGTTACCTGCCGGCCCTTGTTCTTGGGTTTGGTTTCTCTTTTATCGCATTGCTGGTGTTCTATGCCGTGCGAAGCCTGCGGCACAATGCTGAACTGAACACGGACAAGAGCGAGTTGGAAAAAATTTCCCTGACCGACGCCTTAACCGGGCTTCCCAATCGCCGGCACTTTGATCTTTATCTTGAGAAGGAGTGGTCGAGGGCTTTACGCCAACGTCAGCCGATTGCGATCGTGATGGTGGATATTGATTACTTTAAAGCATTTAACGATGCTTATGGTCATTTGGGAGGGGATGAGTGTCTGAAGCAGGTCGCGCAAGTATTGGCTCAGGCGGTGCGGCGACCCACTGATCTGATCGCTCGTTATGGCGGTGAGGAATTTGCTCTGGTACTGCCGAACACCCAGGATGCAGCTGCGGTTGCTGAATCCTGTAGGCTCGCCATACAGGCACTTGGTATTGTTCATGAATTCTCAGGTGTGGCGCCGGTGGTTACTATTAGTGCAGGTGTTTGTAACTTGGTTCCGAGCAAGAGAATTTCACCTGAATTGCTGATTCAGCGTGCAGATAAAGCGCTTTACGAAGCTAAAAGAGCCGGGCGCAACCAAGTATTGGAGGCAGGGGAATTTTTACAGAAACATTAAAACTCAGACAAATTTTTGGTTATATAGCTGAATAATGCGGAGAGGCTTAGCAAGATGACGACGAGTTCAAATAGAAGCATGTGTTCGTTCGCTTTGCAGGCCAGAGCAAGCAATTTGAGAATCAGGTTTCGTGCACCGGCTGTTGCTTAAAGAGTTGGTTGAACTCTCAAATCGCAAGTGCCCATTAGGAATTTGATGTCGATAATCTATACATGTCCATCGAAGAGACGCATCAAAATTTATCGATTTTATTTTTATATTGTTGTTTTATATTTGTTTTTTGTTTGTGGTTTGTTTTTTGCTTATTTTTAAAATGGCATCGAGCCGCTTATTTTTCGAAGCGTAAAAACGTCCACATAAGGAAGAACAAAATGAAAACAGTCAGTTTGGCTCTAGGAGTGATCGTACTCAGCCTGGGATCTGCCATGGTACAAGCCGTGCCATTCAAGTCTGGTCTTGACGATATCTGTGATGGTTGCAGCCTGTCAGATCAAGTCGATCAGCACTATGTCACCCCAACTGGAAATCTTGATGGAGCTGCCTGGATACAGGATAGCGCAGCGTGGGAAGTAGATGACGCGGAGTTCGGTGTCTGGGAAGAGAGTTTTGGCTCGCTCGCCACTGACTCAATTGTTGATTCATTGTTTGTCTCTTTCGACGATAACCTGAAAATCGTCAACGGCACTGAGACTATTTTCGACTCAAAGATTCTTGGTAACCCGATTTCCGAGCCCTGGACACAGGCTATTGATATTTTCGACTATATCACTGGTCCCTTCCTCGTCACTGCTGGCGAGTCGCTCAAGTTCGTGGTGTCAAACGATGCAGACTACGCGACTGGCGTTATTTGGAAAGGCTCTGCTTATCAGGTGCCGGAGCCAGGCACACTGGCACTGCTGGGTCTTGGCCTGGCCGGACTTGGCGCGGCTCGACGGAAAGCTGCGTAGTTCTACTCGCCAGAAAAACAAAGGGAGGCATTTGCCTCCCTTTGTTTGCGTGGTTTGCCATGTAAGTTGTAACCGGTTTTATGCGCTTCAGGTCTGCTCCAACCCCCTGATCTGAGCCATGCCTTTTAGCTGGCTTTTAAGCAAAATCATATTCTCCGCCCTTTTGCAGAGCACTCTGGTAGGCAGGTCTGGCGTGCACCCTCTCCACCCACGCGGCTATATGGGGTCTGCTTTTATCGACGATACCCCGGGCAACCGAGGCTTCCAGAGGAAAGCTCATCTGAATATCCGCTGCGCTGAGCTTGTCCCCGAGAAACCAGGTATTTTTCGCCAGATGAGCTTCCACAAAATCCATGTGTGTTTTGATCATTGGGCCAATGAAAATCTGATTGGTTTTGTCAGCGATGCCTTTTGCTACCGGCTTCACAAAAAACGGCATAGGGCTGGTTTTTACTTTTTCAAACACCAGGCGCATAACCAGTGGAGGCATCAAAGAGCCTTCGGCGTAGTGTAGCCAGTAGGTGTAATCAAGCCAGGCTTGACCGCCGGTTTCAGGTAGCATGCTGTCTTTGCCGTAGGTGTGGGCAAGGTATTCTATAATGGCGCCGGATTCGGCCACGACCAGGTCGCCGTCGGTGATTACTGGCGATTTGCCGAGCGGGTGTACTTTCTTGAGGCTTTCAGGTGCCAGCATGGTTTCGGAATCACGCTGGTAGCGCTGGATTTCGTAGGGCACTCCCAGTTCTTCGAGCATCCAGAGGATACGCTGTGAGCGCGAATTATTAAGATGATGAACTGTAATCATGCACGGACTCCATTCAAGCAGAAAAAGGATCAAGTCAGTGTTGTAGTCTGCAAATGACGTTTTGGTTCACCGCTGTCACAATTTATGTTTGCACAATTCGCGTTGCGAAAACCCTCAAAGGGCATTATCAGGCCAGGGTGGCACTATAAATTAGACAGGCTGCGGGCCAAGCGATCATTATGGTGCTATTCCAGATTCCGGTGCTTGGCCGGATGATTGACAGGGCGGGCCATGATCACTCTCGACCACACTACAGCTCAGCGTATTGTAGACCGGGCAATGCAGGTTATTGGGCATTCGGTCAATGTAATGACGCCAGATGGCGTCATCATAGCCTCGGGCAATCCGCTACGGGTGGGTGAGGTTCATCCGGGTGCGCGTCATGTGGTGCTGGGTGGTGAACCCCTGGCCGTGGATGCCGGAAATGCGGCGCAGTATCCCGGAGTTCGCCATGGCGTTAACCTTCCCATTGCTGTTGGCCAGCAACTGGTTGCCGTTGTTGGTATTTCCGGAGAGCCCAGCAAGGTTTTGCCGTTTGCAGATCTGGTAAAGATTACGGCCGAGCTTATGCTCGAGCAAACGGCCCTGTTGGAGTTGGGGCAGCATCGCCGCCGGCAAATAGAGGATACGCTGCTCGCGTTGATTAATGGCCGCACCGTACCACAGAGCTGGCTGGATAGAATCGATTTTGACCCGTCTCAGCCGCGCTTGGCGTTGATCGTCGAACCGGCACAACTACCGGGCGCCGATGACTTTGTAATTTCCCTGATGCGACAGATAGAGCTTCGCGACAAAAGTCTGCTTCTGGCGCAGGTGGCGCCACAGAGGCTCCTTGTGCTCGCGCCTGTAAAAACGACAGCCGCAACAGCCCCGCACTTAATGACTGAGCATGCGCTGTCCCTTCTTCAGTCCAGCCTCTGTGCAGCTACCCGTATGGCCGTTGTGATATCGGCCGGGCAGTATATTGAGGGTAGCCTGCAAGGGTGCTACGAATCGGCCCTTGCAACCATGGCCCATGGCCGGCGTGAGTCTCCACAAAACAACATCCATTGTTACTCGGATGACCCGGTAGCCATTTTGTGGGAGAGCTTGCACCCCGGCTGGCAGCAGCAGGAACTCCTGCGCCCCCTACAAACCCTGCAGGCGCATCCCCGTTATCTTTTGTATATACGCACGCTGCAAGCGTTTTTTAAAGCCAATGGCGATGTAAAGCAATGTGCGGCGGCGCTGCATTTGCATCGCAACACTGTTCGCTATCGTTTGAAAGGCATTGAGCAACTTACCGGGCTTTCGCCGTTCCGGCTGCCAGAGCTTCTGCATTTACATCTGGCACTTACATCAGACAATTGTTTGGTAAAGCGCTGATTTGTGCGCGTGCACTAAATGCAGGCCGGTTGTCTTGTGAATATTGAGTCGTTTGTCTAAAGACGGGTGTCTGTTCAGCTTCTAAACTCTAAGGTTGAGCCAGGTTCCCCCGCTGGAACAACAATAATCGAGGCGATGCCGGAGATTCTCTATGTATATGGTTTTGGTTTTAATTGCTCTTATTGCGTTCATTGTGTTCGCAACGAGTAAATTGCGGCTTAACCCGTTTATCACGCTGCTGCTGGCATCGTTTATTGCCGCGTTTGCATTTGGTCTGCCATTTGACTCCATCGAATCCACGATCCGTGGCGGTTTTGGCAAAATTCTCGGCTACATTGGCCTTGTGATTGTGTTGGGAACCATCATTGGTGTCATTCTTGAGCGCACTGGCGCAGCGATTGTGATGGCTGAAACCATCATTAAGTTTTTGGGTGAAAAATTTCCCACCCTGACCATGTCCATTGTGGGCTTTATTGTATCTATTCCGGTTTTTTGTGATTCAGGCTTCGTTATTCTGAACAGTCTGAAGCGTTCTATGGCCAGAACATTAAGCGTATCCCCCGTCGCCATGACAGTGGCACTCTCCACTGGCTTGTTTGCGACCCATACTCTGGTGCCGCCCACGCCAGGCCCCATTGCGGCAGCGGGCAACCTGGGATTGGAGGACAACCTTGGGCTGGTCATTGGCGTTGGACTTGTGTTTGCCATCATCGCAGCGTTAGCCGGATTGGTTTGGGCGTATTTTTCACGCAACTTGCCCAGCAATGAGCTTGAGCAGGCGGAGGAGGCATTTCAGGAAGGCAAAGAGCACTACGGCGAGTTGCCCAGCCCGTGGAAGGCTTTTGCGCCTATCTTTGTTCCTATCGTACTGATTTGCTTGGGCTCGGTAGCCAGCTACCCCACCGCACCATTAGGTGATGGCGCTCTATATGAAGTGCTGAACTTTCTTGGTAAGCCGTTGAATGCCTTGATGATAGGCCTCGGGTTTGCCTTGTTCTTGATTCAGGGCAAAGAAAAACTCAAAGAATTTGGCCGACATACCGAGAAAGGTCTGGTTGTCTCAGCGCCGATAATTCTCATTACCGGTGCCGGTGGTGCATTCGGCGCCGTATTGGCTGCAACGCCCCTGGGGGAATTCCTGGGCCAGAATCTGTCTACACTGGGGCTGGGTGTGGTTATGCCGTTTATTGTGGCTGCTGCACTTAAATCAGCACAGGGCTCGTCCACGGTTGCGTTGGTTACTGCGTCTGCACTGGTGGCTCCGCTGTTGCCGCAGTTGGGGCTGGATTCAGACATGGGTCGCGTATTAACGGTGATGGCCGTTGGCGCTGGGGCCATGACGGTTTCCCATGCAAACGATAGTTACTTCTGGGTAGTGTCCCAGTTCAGCAAAATGGATGTGGCAACAGCGTATCGCTCACATACAGGTGCGACACTGTTTATGGGGCTGGTTACCATTGGTTTGGTGTGGCTGGTATCCATGGTGGCGCTGTAAGCACACACAACGACAAATAACAAAAATGATCGATAAGGAAGCACTGCATGCGCATACTCATTGCCCCGGATTCGTTTAAAGAGTGTCTTACAGCGGAAGCTGTTGCCAATGCTATTGCCGTCGGTTGGGTGCGAGGCGCACCGGCTGATCAGGTGGTACAAATCCCTTTGGCAGATGGCGGTGAGGGCACCACCGTCACGCTTTCTAGCGCAATGAACGGCACGCTCCATCAGGCAACCGTGGCCGGGCCCAACGGAGCCCCTGTCAGCGCCAGTTACGGGCTGATAGAGGATGGGAAAACAGCCATTGTTGAAGTGGCTGAGGCCAGTGGCCTGGACTGCGTGAACGAATCTGACCGCAACGCGATGACAGCCTCCAGTTACGGCACAGGTGAGCTTATCATGGCGGCCCTGAAGCATCAGCCAGATACACTCATTGTGTGCCTGGGCGGCAGTGCTACCACCGATGGTGGTGCAGGTTTGCTGCAGGCACTGGGTGCGCAATTGCTGGATAAAAACGGCAACCCCATCCCCCCTGGTGGTGAGGGACTTCAGCACATCAGTGACTTTGACATTGCGGAGGCGAAAACCAATCTGGCCGATGTACGGATTGTGGTGGCATGCGACGTTACTAACCCGCTGCTTGGCGATCTGGGAGCTGCCGCCGTATTTGGCCCGCAAAAAGGTGCTTCGCCAGACGATGTAAACGTGCTCGACAACAATCTTGGCACATTCGCCCGTTGTGTGGAGAAAAGCGGATACGACATAAGCAGCTTTGAAGGGAGTGGTGCTGCTGGCGGTATTGGCGGCGCTGTTGCCGGTATTTTGGGTGGCGTTCTGAAACCCGGCATTGAGCTGGTGATGTCAGCCGTGGATATGGAAACACACATGCAGGCCGCAGATCTGGTAATCACGGCTGAAGGCGCTATCGACGGGCAAAGCGCGTCGGGCAAAACGCCAACGGGTGTGGCCAAACTGGCAAAACGCTATCAGGTACCTGTTATTGGCCTTGCGGGTAAGCTGGGCGAGGGCAGCATGCAGGCCGTTCACGAAGCAGGCATTACCGCGGTTTTTCCAATCGCCCCGGGGCCAACGAGCAAAGAGGACGCTATCGCTAACGCCGCGCACTACCTTGAGAATACAGCCGAGCAGCTAGCCCGGCTAATTTCAGGTATTACATCTTGAAGCGGGCGATTTGCCCGCTGAGACCTTCAGCGAGCTGCGCTAGTTCGTCACTTGCTGCAGAAACCTGCTCGGCAGAGGCCGCTGACTGGTCACCCACATCACGAATCTGAGTCACATTTTTGTTGATGTCCTCAGCCACCGAGGTTTGCTGCTCGGCCGCTGTCGCTATCTGGCTGTTGTGATTACGAATTTCGTCAACAGCCTCGGCGGTTTCGCGGATGGTGGTACCGGCATACTCAGCTCGCTCGAGGGTCTGCTCCGCCAGTTTAATGCCGGTTTCCATACTGGAAACGGAAGTTTCGGCACTGGATACGAGGTTTTCAACCAGGGTTTCAATTTCACCGGCCGAGCTTTGGGTTCGCTGGGCAAGTGAGCGTACTTCGTCAGCGACGACAGCGAAGCCGCGCCCCTGCTCGCCGGCGCGGGCAGCTTCAATAGCCGCGTTAAGCGCCAGCAGGTTTGTTTGTTCTGCAACCGACTTAATAACATCCAGCACCGTACCAATGTTATTGGTCGCCGTTTGGAGGCCGTTGAGCTGCTGCATGACGTTTGCGCTCTGCTTGCTCAGTTCGCCGACAAAGTGGAGGGTCTCTTTCACCGATTTTTCGCCACTGTTCGATTTCTCACTGGCATCGTTGGCAGCCTGGAAAGCAGCTTCCGCACTCCTGGCAACATCACTCACTGTGGCCACCATTTCGTTCATAGCCGTGGCCACTTGGTCTGTCTGGCTTTGCTGCTCTGCGACGCCTTGGCTGGTCTGATGAGTTACAGTAGAAAGCTCCTCCGAGGCGGAAGCGATGCTTGCAGCACCTGTGTCTATCCCACGGATCAGTTCCCGTAAATTAGTGACCATAGCGCTGAATGCGGCAAGAAGCTGTCCGAATTCGTCGCCACGATCGCTTCGAACCTCCACGGTAAGGTCGCCAGACGCCACTTTATTCGCGATCTCAACAACCTCGTTCACCGGCCGAGTGATAGCCCGTGTTAGTAGCCAGGCGATGAGGGCCGCCACCAGAACGGCGACGAGAGCAACAGTGACCAACATGGTAATAGCACTGTTGTATTGTTTCTTCATCCGTTGAAGTTGCACCTCTTGTAGCGTTCTCGCCGTTTCAACTGCCCGGCGGGCCACGGCCTGCAGGTTGCTTTCGATCTCAAGGAGTACATAGGGGGCAGCGGAAATGTTGGCTTCAAACTTGTCCAGGAGTGCACTGTATTCTTCAACGCTCGCTATAATGGTGTCGACTTGCTTTCTGTCGGCAGGCACAACCAACATGTCTTTGAGAGGTGCCACTTCTGTCGCCGCGCTATTCGCCAGCAATTTCGCGCTTTCTATATACTGAGACTCGCGCCGTAGCCTGAAGTTTTTTTCGTCAGTGCGGGCGTCCAGCAGGGAAGACTCCGCGAAGCTGACCGCGGCCACAATCAATGAGCGTTCGTTGTATTGGCTGAATGTTTGAATGCTTATAATCGCAATCATCACAGCCAGAAAGACGAGAAAGGCAAAACCGCCAGTGAGCTTTTTTCCAACCGATAGGTTATTTAATTTGCCGGTCAGGGACATGGGTAACTCCCGGTGTCGATTTGAAGTGGGTTAGTAGGTAAGCTGGCGGCCAACCACCAGTGTTTGATAATTTGCGTAACGACTTCTACTGCGACAACTTGAATATTTAATTGTGATCGTTGGTTTCAATTCATATTGAGTCGTTACGGATTGAAAGACCTCTTTGGGCTTCCAAACGTTCAGTCGCTGAATAGACGAAGGATTTGTCCGAGTTGAAAACCGCGCTTTCCATCCGCGTCGCTGCACTGCAAGTTGACACCCGCATCGGCGACACGCAATACAATCTGGCCGGCTGCGAAGCGCTGGTCGAAGAAGCCTGCATGGCTGGTGCAAAATGGGTCGGCTTACCCGAGTTCTTTAACACTGGCATTGCGTGGCAGCCCTCCCTTGCTAACGCCATTGAAGATGAACGCGGCCCTTCTGCGCAATTCTTGCAAACGCTATCCGCTAAACATGGCATTGTGCTGGGCGGCTCTTTTTTGTGCCGTGTGGCCGATGGCAGTGTTCGCAACCGGTACCTGTGTTTTAACCGGGGAGAGCGGGCCGGGTATCACGATAAGGATTACCCAACCATGTGGGAAAGTGCCTTTTACGAGGGCGGAGCCCCTGAAGATACCGGCGAGCTTGGGAGTGTTGATGGCATTCGAGTCGGCACAGCTGTGTGTTGGGAGTTTTTGCGCACGGCAACTGCTCGGCGTTTGCGAAACAAAGTGGATGTGATCATCGGTGGATCGCGCTGGTGGAGCATTCCGGAAAACTGGCCAGCCTTCTATTCACGGCTTGAGCCAGCTAATCGGGAAAATAGTCTTAAAACAGTGCGGGACACTGCGCGCCTTGTGGGGGCACCGGTTATTCACGGGTCACACTGTAATGCGCTCAGCTGCCGGATGCCGGGGCTGCCCTTAGCTTATCGCGGGCACCTTGAAGGCCAGGCGGCAGTTATTGATGGTGCGGGCAATGTGGTTGCTAGCCGCCGTTATGAAGAGGGCCCGGGAGTTGTACTCGCTGACATCACTTTACAGGCGATAGAACCATCAGCACCCGTGCCGGATGGCTTCTGGCTGCGCCGGCGAGGCATCATTCCGACATTCTCCTGGCATTTCCACGGAGCCTTGGGGCGTCGCTGGTACCGGAAGCATATTCGCCAATGAATGAATTGTCCCAAATGTCTCCCTACGCGGCCTATCAGCAGGCATTAGCCTCCGGTTTTAAAGACGACCCGGCTCAACACGAAGCCGCTCTGTGTTTGCAGCGCTGCTTTGAGCAGTTACAGACGGGTGAGCCGGAAGCCCGGGGAGTGTATCTGTGGGGGCCGGTGGGTCGAGGGAAAACCTGGTTAATGGATCGTTTTCACCGGGCGTTAACCGTGCCTGCGCGGAGGCAGCATTTTCATCACTTTATGCGCTGGGTGCACCGGCGTTTGTTTCAGCTAACCGGGCAGGAAGATCCGCTTGGCCTGCTTGCACAAGAGCTGGCGGCTGAAGCGCGGGTGCTATGTTTGGACGAGCTGTTTGTCAATGACATTGGCGATGCCATGCTGTTAGGCGGTTTGTTTCAGCAGCTGTTTGCCAAAGGCTTGGTGCTGGTATGCACGTCTAACCAGCCTCCGGATGCGTTGTACGAGGGTGGCTTTAACCGTGAGCGTCTGCTGCCGGCCATTGCGGCCATCAAACAGCGCGTGCAAGTAGTGAGTGTAGATGGTGGTCAGGATCACCGGTTGCACCCCGGTGAGTGCCAGCCACGCTATTGGGTGAATGACCTACAGGCTCTTGAAGCCGCGTTTACCGAATTACTCAACGATGGCGAACAGGCTAACAGTAACCCTTTGTCGCTCGGACACTGTCAAATCAAAGTAGTGCAACGTAACCAGAAAGCGTTGTGGTGTCGCTACGACGACTTATGCGAGCAAAAGCTGGCCATACAGGATTTTATCGAGCTGTGTGATCGTTTCTCTCATGTATTCTTGAGTGACGTGCCCAGGCTTACGGGTGGCGGTCAGCAAACGGACATTGCTCGCGGTACTGAAGATGCCGTAACTCAGGTGGCAGCCGGAGACAGACAGCTACAGGCACTGTCACATCAGGATGACGGCGTGCGCCGCTTTATTGCACTGGTTGATGAATGCTACGACCGTGGTATTCCACTGTATCTGAGTGCCGCTGTGCCCATGAGCGAACTCTACAATAAGGGGGCATTGGCTTTTCCATTTCGTCGTACCCTTAGCCGTTTGCAGGAAATGCAGCTAAAGCGTTTCGGTCAGTGAGCAGGCGTTAGTCTGCCATTTGCATCAATAGCCTGCCGGCGTGTGTAAACTATCCGTCTTTTTCAACTAAGCTTTTTACCGATATCATCATGGTAACCGCCCAATGACTGCCTACTTCATTCAAGCTTTTATTTACCTCTTGGCTGCCGTGATCGCAGTGCCACTGGCAAAGCGCTTTGGCTTGGGTTCTGTGTTGGGCTACCTGGTTGCGGGTGTGGTAATTGGGCCTGTTACAGGCTTTGTGGGGCAAGAAGCCGATACCATTCAGCACTTTGCCGAATTCGGTGTGGTGATGATGTTGTTTCTGGTTGGTATGGAACTCGACCCCAAGTCGCTCTGGGCTCACAAGGGGCAACTTCTGGGGCTTGGCGGCCTTCAGGTAGTACTGACTGCTGCGGTTGGAACGGGGGTAGGCTGGTTCCTGGGGCTTCAGTGGCAGACGGCGCTAACGATTGGTTTTATTTTCGCGCTATCGTCCACGGCGATAGTTTTGCAAACCCTGGATGAGAAAGGCCTGTCGAAAACCGAAGGCGGGCGCAATGCGTTTGCTGTTTTGCTGTTTCAGGATATCGCTGTTATTCCCATGCTTGCGCTGATTCCGCTGATGGCCTTGCCAGGCCTTAAAGGTGACGCCGGTGCCGTGCCGGGCGACGATTCGGGCCTGAGCCTGGTTGCCGGGCTACCGGGTTGGGGGCATGCGTTGGTCGTTGTGGGCGCAATCGCCGCCGTAATTGTGGGCGGCTATTACCTGAGCCGCCCCTTATTTCGTTATGTGGTGGCATCCAGGTTGCGGGAGATTTTTACTGCGACGGCGTTGATGCTTGTTATTGGTATTGCCGCTCTCATGAGCGTGGTAAATCTGTCGCCGGCACTGGGGGCGTTTCTGGCTGGAGTGGTATTGGGCAACAGCGAGTTCCGTCATGAGCTAAAAGCAAGCATCGAACCCTTCAAGGGACTGTTGCTGGGCTTGTTCTTTATTACCGTTGGGGCTGATATCAACTTCGAAGTACTGGTGTCCCAGTGGCACACCGTTTTCGCGCTGGTGCTGGCAGTTCTCGCGGTCAAGACACTGATCCTTTGGGTTCTTGCAATGAGGTTCGGGGTTCGCGGCAGCAACGGTTGGTTGTTCACTCTCGGGCTTGCGCAGGCGGGTGAATTCGGCTTTGTGCTGCTCACTTACAGTGTTGAAAACCGGGTAGTGCCGGCGGATATTGCCCAGATGCTCTCGCTGGTGGTGGCACTGTCTATGTTCCTCACGCCTTTGTTATTTATCGTTTATGACCGCATTGTGTTGCCCTGTTACCGCCGGTCGACGAACGATGAGCGGGAAGCCGATGCCATTGATGAGCACGCACCAGTGATCGTGGCTGGGGTGGGGCGGTTCGGGCAGATTATTTGCCGCTTACTGCGGGCCAACGACATTCCTATCGTGGCGCTGGACCACGAGTTTGAACAGATTGAAAACCTCCAAAAAATAAACATCAAGAGCTTCTTCGGCGATGCCAGTCGCCCTGGATTGCTGGAAACTGCAGGTATTGAACAGGCCCGCTTGCTGGTGGTGGCCATTGATGACCGGGAGCGTACGGTCGGGATCGTGAAGCATGTGAAGAAGTACTTTCCCAGTGTCTGGATACTGGCGCGGGCATTCGACCGTGGCCATGGCTATGAGCTTCGGGAAGCGGGTGCTGACAATGTGGTTAGTGAAACCTATCTTTCTGCTTTGGAGCTGGGCAGTCATGCGCTAACAGCCGTAGGTGTGCATCCCATGCGGGCGCGCCAGATGACCTGGGCCTTTGTCGACAATGAGAAAGCCCATGAAGATGAGTTATTTGATGCCTGGAAGGAAATCGAAGAGGGCATCAACTTCAGCCCTCGCTATGGCGAGTTGTTCATGAAACTGGAAGAGGCATTAAACAGCGCCATGCATCGGAACTGGGAGGCGCCAAAACCTGAGGATGTGCCAGTTTGGACGCCGCCCGACAAATGATTTTCGCCGACTGACGCCTGACTTTTATCGGCCTGTATGACGGCCGCGCCACAAAAGAATCAGCAGTGCCACCGCAGCCATAGCGCCAACAAAAATGGAGAAGATAACCCCGGTTGACTGGAGGCTGATCACGCTGGCCATCAAACCGATACCAATCACCGGTACGGAAATAGCGATATAGGCAACAATAAAGAACGTGGAGGTGACCGCTGCGCGCTCTGCCGGCGGGCTGGCGGCTGCAATGGCGCCCATGCCAGCGCGAAAGGCGATGCCCTGACCCATACCGGCGATTATCGCCCCTGCCATGAACAGCGCCAACGATTGTGTATGAATGCCGAGCGCTACCGGTGATACGCCAACAACGAGGGTAGCGCACCCAGCTGGCAGGCGAAGGTGCAACGGCAATTTATCCTGCAGGAACTGGCCGAGTGTGGAGGCAATAAAAATACTGCCTGCAACCACACCAATCAGTAGTCGATTATCATACCCCAGTACATTGCTCATCATTGCTGGCGCAATCGAGGTAAAGAAACCGCACACGGCAAACCCCGCGAAACCTGCGATGGCGGCCGGCACAAACACGCCGCGAACTTCCGGGGGCACGTTCAGGCGCTGAAATGACAGCTTGGGGTGACTGGGTTTTTTTACGGTTTCCGGGGCCCGCCAAACACAGATAACCGCCAGAATGGCAAGCGCAATGTGCACTAAATACGTTAACACCAGTGGGGCGGGCAGATATTGCGACAATACGCCCGCAAGCATGGGGCCCAGGCCTAGTCCTCCCATGTTTGCGGCGGTGGCAAAAAATGTGGCCCGTTCACGCCAATGTGGCGGTGCGAGTTCCAGTACTGCTACGGTTGCGGTGCCGGTAAAAATACCGGCTGAGAGTCCGGAGAGTACCCGGCCCGCGAGAATCATCGTCAAGCCGTCAGCTTGCCAGAACACCAGGTCACTGATAATTGAACATGCCAGGCCGCCAAGCAGTATTGGGCGGCGCCCCAGTTGATCGGACCAGCGCCCGGTGGTCACCAGTGCGGCAATAACCCCGAAGGCGTAAGCTGCAAAGATAATGGTGATCATCAACTGAGAAAACCCGAAGGCTTCCTGATATATCGGATACAGCGGGGTTGGCATGGTGGTGCCGATCATTACCACGCTGAATGAGAAGGCTGCGCCGAGAAAAATGAGCAATGTCGATGAACCCTGAAGGTGAAGGTGGGTGGTTGATGCTTGCCTGAAGGCTGGCGATTGCAGCGCTTATACGCGCGGCAATCGCTCCCAGATTGTAACCTCCGACAGGGTATGTTGGTGCATGTGCTCGGTTTCGCGAATAACGAAAGGCACTTTTCGAGGCTTTCCTACTAACCTGAAGTGGCTGGAAAGGTGGTCTTTCAGGCCATCCAGGGTTGTGTAGTTTTCTCCGTCTTTTTTGAACCCGCCAACCCATTCTTCCCTTGGCGTGTGCTCCTCCAGCCAGGTGTAAGGTGATGCAATAACAAGCAGGCCGCCATCGTTAATGCGGTTATGAATGTGATTAAGGAAGTATTTTGGTCGATAAAGCCTGTCGATCAAGTTGGCCGCCAGAACCAGGTCGTAACCGGTGAACAGGGGTTTGAGGTTGCAAGCATCTCCTTGGTGGAACGACACTTTTCCGGCGTGGTTTTCCAACCCAAGGGCTTGGAGCGAACGGGTGTGGTAGCTAACCAACTCGGCTTCTTCAACAAGGGAATAGCGGATAGAACCCTGGTCAGCCATTTCGACACCAAGGCGTATAAAATTAGCTGAGAAATCAACGCCTTCTACCACTTCGAACTGCCGGGCCAACTCAAAGCTCGATCGCCCGCAGGCACACCCGATATCCAGCGCCTTTCCGGTGGGTTTCCCTTGCATGGCCTCAAGTGCCAAATCGGCTATGGCCTTCGGAAAGTTCTCAACCCCAAATGCAGTGTCTCCGAAGTGGAATTCCGCGTATTCCGTCAGTAGCTTATTGCTTTCGTAGTAAGCGTTGGGCTGCACGACTTTGGCATCCGATGCGATATACCGGAATCCGGCATGCTGGAAAAAGTGGCGCCTGAAGGCATAGCGGGCTGCAAGGCGCGCTTCGTTACCGCACGAGGCCCAGGAGCCACCTTTGATGAGGTTGTGCTGGCCATCAAACGTGGGTGTAGTGAAGTCGTCGTATAGTGGGTGAACCCTGAAGTGGTCGAATGGATAAGTGGGCGTTTCTGTCCATTGCCACACGTTGCCCACCACATCAAACCATTTGCCATGCCGGTGGCGCGTCACAGGGCAGGAAGACGCCCCATGGTCGAGATGCAGGTTGGCATTGGCGGGGTTGTTGCCCACCTCCTCTACGCCCGCTACCGAGCAAAGCCGGTACCACTCGTCTTCAGTGGGCATGCGAATGGGTCGCCCTGTTTGCTCGCGCTTCCATCCACAGAAAGCCTCGGCCTCAAGGTAATTCACCTCAACCGGCCAGTCCCAGGGCATGTCGACTTCTTCGGTCATCAGTCGCAATACCCAGCCATTACGCCAGCGCCAAAAGGTTGGGTGTTTGGCCCGGGTATACTGGAGCCAGGATAGCCCCTCATCACTCCAGTGCCGGTCTAGCTCGTAGCCGCCTGCCTCGATAAATTCCAGAAATTCCTGGTTGCTGACCAGATATTGACTGGCCTTGAACTCTTCAACCCGGTTTCTGTGTTCGCCGTATTCGTTATCCCAGCCGTAATAAGCATCGTCGTAAGGCTTGCCGATGTGGATTTCACCGGCGGGCACGGTAATCAGTTCATTTCGGGGCGCCTCTCCGGTTTCCTGAATCGGGGCCCACTCAGGCTGTGGCCGCACTTTTTTCAGGTCGTGCTGGCGGATCAGAACGGAAGAGGTTTCGAGGTGAATCCGCTCGTGTTCAATACCCATAATGATTGGCCACCAGGCACCTTCCCATGTAATGGGCAGGTTCAGGGGCAGGCTTTCAATCAAATTCAGTACCGTGGAACGAACGTCGGCCCGGTAATCCATCACGGCCGAAACGTTTGGCCATTCGTAATGGTCTTCGTTCAGGTCGTCCCAGCTCATTTCATCAACACCCACGGCGAAAACCGACTCCATATGAGGGTCAATCCGCTCGGGCAGAAGTTTTGCTAGCAGCAGTTTATTCACAAAAAACGTCGCAGTGTGGCCGAGATAGAAAATCAGCGGGTGCCTTAGAGGAATGGATTTCTGGTAAAAACCCGAGTCATCGGCCAGGCATTCAAACAGGCGCGTGTAGGTGTCGAAGGTATTGGTGAAATAGAGGGCTATTTCCTTGCGTTTATCCTCTGGTGCATCGCCGTCCAGTTCCGGTGTTCTGCGCAATGCGATTGGCTTGAGCGGCGCTTTGCAAGATTCGGCGTAGGGGGTAGTTTCCTGTATTCGCGATGTCATGATCGACTACGTCCTTTGGTTTACAGCATGTTGGATGTGAATACGCTGAGTCACCCTTTAATGGTTCAAAACTGAATGGCATTCATTCACGGCCTGGAGCTTCAAGTGGCCCAACGCGTGTTCTTTAACGGATTGAATTTGAATGGCAACCTGTTCGTTTTCCGCTCAGTTGGTTCCGGCGGATGGATTTACTCGACGATAAAACGCCTCCAGTATGCTGTAAGCACCAAATGCGAACAGCCCGGCTGCTACGAAGGCCATAAGCCACATCCCGAAGGGCTGGCCGCGAAACGTTTCGAACAGCTCCGCAATGCCCCCTACCAACAGATAAACAATACCGCTAGCCGCGTAACCCGCTCGTGCGAAAAGAGTAAGAGCGTCTTCAGTTAGCATGATCGATAACCATCGTGTGGTAGAAAGGTCCTGACTTTCGCCAGGGTTGCTTCATCCCGCTCAGTATCGTGTATTTATTCCCAATGTGCAGGCTCAAATGATCTGAGTCAATATCACCCATTAGTACATGCTCGTAGAGCAAAAACCAGTCTTCGGTTGTCACACTTTCGTAGTGCTTTATGCAATGTTCGAAATTAATCGACGAGGTGAGTTGAATATGAAAGTTACCTTTAAGCAAGCAGTAGCCGTAGCAGCTCTGACCGTTCTATCCAGTTCTGCGCTCGCGGCAGAGCATGTTGTTGAGATGAAAAACTCGGGTGCCGACGGCGCGATGGTGTTTGAGCCTGGCTATGTAAACGCCGATCCGGGTGACACGGTTAAATTTGTACTTGTCGACCAGGCTCACAACTCAACGTCCGTTGAAGTGCCCGAAGGGGCCGAAAGCTGGCAAGGTGAGATAAACGAAGGCATCACCGTGACTGTGGAAGAGGAAGGTGTTTACGTATACAAATGCACACCCCACGCGGCTCTTAATATGACGGGCATCATTCAGGTAGGCGAGGCGACCAACTACGACAGTGCTAAAAAGGCCGTCGATACGTTGACCGAAAGTGCCGCCACCAACAAGGACCGTTTGACCGGCTACTTTGAGCAAGTGCAGAAATAAGTTTGCGCTGCTGTTATATTGGGGGACAAAATGATCTGTCCCCTAATAGTAAGGTAACGTGTTAAAACTCTAATGAAATTCCCTATCGTTACCGCTACTCTGGTTTCTGCCGCACTGCTTTTTGTTCTCTGGGATCAAACCCGCGAACAGCCCCCACCCATAGACGCAAGCCGGTTCACCAAACTGGCATCACATCCCGCTAAACTCAGTACCACCGTGGATTGGGTGATTACCCAGGTGCCTAGTCTATGCGAGAAAGCCACTGGCCAAGCCGAAGGCGCTGAAGCTTATGCCTCTTGCGTTAAAAAAGCGCAGGCGCGCACATCGACTTGCCGGCGAGGGGTCTATGATCGCTTTCCGAGCGTTGTGGCCTCGGATGCGGTTTTTCGGGATCTTTCGATTACGCTAATAGATTGTCTTGTACCGGGCGCCTTAGGTTAGTACCACCGGTACGCTGTGATACCCACCCACCGGTGCGACTTCCCGCTCTGGCGGGCGCTCTGGTACCAGCTCAATCGTTTGCACTGAGGCTAGCAAGGTTTGTAGTGCGATCCTTAACTCCCAAGTTGCCAGCAGCCGACCGGGGCATACGTGCTTCCCAGCGCCGTAAACAATATTCGCTGCTGCGTTTGCTTGCGGATCAAACTGATTGTTGCCGAACACGTTCTCGTCGCGGTTGGCGGATGTCCAGTTCAACTTAACCTTTGCGCCACTTGGGATATCCCTGCCACCGATATGAACAGGGCAGGTGGTTACGCGCCGATTGGACACAAACGGATTGTCGATGCGAAGTATCTCGTTGATAACAGCCTCTACTTCGGCGTCGGACGCTTCACATAATTGGCCTACCAGTTCCGGGTGCTTGGCTATATGAGCGATGAGCACGCCAACACACAGTGCGATGGAACCTAAATCGCCACCTGTCCAATTGCGTAGAATTGAGACCAGTTCTGATTCCGTGAGCGGATGCCCATCCACTGTCTCTCGGCAGAGTTTGGTGGTTAGGTCGTCGGGCGCGTTGTCGCCGGCCGCTCGGCGCGGTTGGACAACCGAGCGGATGATTTCATCAAATTGCTCAGCCACGTCCGCCATCCAATTATGATCGCCGGAGCGTGTAGCTGCATGGTTTTCGCCCATCCAGGCTAAGAGCCGCGGCTCCAGTTCGGCCGGCCATCCCAGCCAAGCGCACTGTGCACGTACCGCAAATACAGCGCCTATGTCGCTTACTGCATCCAGAACTTCGCCTTTCGGCAACTCTGTTGCCAATTGGCTGGCAACGCGCTTGAAAACAGGTATAAACGGCTCTACTGCAGCACGGCTAAGATATTGTTCGATAACCTTGCGATAGCGGGTATGTTCTTCTCCGTCTAGCCCGTTCGGTACTTGCAGATAGCGTGAGACTTGGCTGGAGAAGCGTTCGTTGTCTACAGCAGCAGCAAGAACGTCGGCGTGCCGGAGCAGCACCCATTCGCCCTTGGTGTTTCGCACGACAGGATGTTTGGGGCGCAGCTCATCAGTATAGGCTCGTAAGTCGCGGCCAGCTGCGGACAAATCATCCGGCATGTGGTCTGTCATATTGATTCCTTTGCCATCCAACTATGTATCCACCCAGCATAACCGCAGTTGTTCAAATCGAAAATCTGATGCTTGAGTGTTTATGATTTGGATCATTTTTAATCACTCAAATCAGCCAGCACTCAAGGTGTGCATCATGTTTGAGATGCGGGAAATGCACCGCGTATCTGCCGATCGCTTTAAGAGTGTGGCTAATGGTATTCTGGTCACCCCATTCTTACTCCCATATCGTGGGGTCCATTATCTGTGCCTATAGAGAATGACACATGCTTATTTGTGGTGTTGAACTGAGCGGTAGCGACGCCGTGGTGTGTTTGTTGAGCCTGAATAAGGGGCAGTTCAGCCTGCCGGAAAGCAAGGTTCGCAAAATCACGCTGAAGAAGAATCACAGCCGCGAAGACCTGCTGCAATTTCAAGCGTCTTTTGCGGCGTTTATAGCAGAGCACGACGTAAAAAAGGTGGCGATTAAAGAGCGCATGCCCAAAGGCAAATTTGCTGGAGGTGCCATAAGTTTCAAAATGGAAGCAGCTATTCAGTTGATGTCTGGCAACGAAGTTGAGGTTAGCTTACTGCCGTCTGCGACCATAAAATCCACACTTGCTTCAAACCCCCTGCCTGTTCCATTCTCAGAGACCGGTTTGAAAGTATTTCAGGAAACAGCGTTTATTGCAGCTTACGTGGGGCATCTGGCGAAGTAACAAACGGTGTTGCTCTTCGCCAGATAAATCAGGCTTTTACTGAGCAGTGGTTACGTACTTCAAAATCTCAACCACTTGCTCTGGTGTTTGCGCCCAAGCCATGGCAGATGCGTCCACCTCCTTCAGCGGGTGGATAATGTCGTCGTTGTGCAGGGTGACGTAGGGCGTACCCATAGCGGCACAGAAACCAGCATCAAAAGCCGCGTTCCATTGCTTGTATTTGTCGCCGAAGCGAATCACTGCCAAATCGCATTGCTCTAGCAGCGTTTTGGTGCGAATGCCGTTCACTTTGGATGACTGGTGATCGCGCCAGAACCCTACGTCTGGCTTGCCCAGCATGTCGCCGGCGGCATCACTGGCCTCGTGGTTGGTAACGGGGGCAGTGAACTCCACCGGCAATCCGGCAGCGTCTGCACCGGCCTGAATCTGTTCACGCCAGTCTGTATGAATTTCGCCAGAGAGATACACAGTCCAAATCACGGAATTCTCCTAAATAATGTTGGTGGGGAAGTCTGGAGTTTGTGAGACCCTACCATAGCTGGCGGGCTTTCAGAATCTCGGCCGGCTAACTGCTGTTGTCTTCTGACATCTTTGCCAGCTCTGTACGGGTTTTCAATCGACCCTCCCTGCGAACTTCGGCCTTCTCAAAACGCTTGCGTTGCTTGGCTGTTTCCGGTGTAACCGCAGGTACATCCATCGGGTTGTCGTTTTCATCCAGAGCGACAAACGTGAAAAATGCCGACAGGATATGGCGGGTCTCGCCTGTGTAACTATTCTCGGCTTCAACACGGGCGCCGATTTCCATTGATGACCCCCAGCTCCGGTTCATAGCCAGGCTGAACAGCAGAGTGTCGTTGCCTTTTGCCGGCGCGCGAAAGTGGATGGAGTCTACCGCAGCGGTCACGCAAACCCGTGCTGAGTGTCGCTCGGCAACCACCAGTGCCAAGCGATCGCACTTTGCCATAATCATTCCGCCGAAAACCGTGTCGTGGGCGTTCATGTCATTGGGGAAAACTTTATAGACGTGTTTCTCAATGGCGGAGGCGGATACGGATTTGGAGCGCTTCTCGGTCATGGCTTCCTTTCTCTGCGTTGGCTTTGGACTATGATTTGCCTCAAGGTTACTACATCTTTGAAAGCTCGGGACAGAGCTTGTATTTCGCCGGTTTGCGCCAATCATATATAGCAAGAGAACAATTTGTGACCATATGCGAGGGGTTCGATGGACTTTAAAGATTATTACGCTGTACTCGGTGTGAGCGAATCTGCCTCTCCCGACGAGATCAAAAAAGCCTACCGGAAACTGGCCCGGAAATATCACCCGGATGTGAGCAAAGAGGCCGACGCCGATGAGAAATTCAAAGACCTGGGCGAGGCCTACGAGGTACTGAAAGATCCGGAAAAACGTGGCGAGTACGACCAGTTGCGAAAGTACGGCGCCCAGTCGGATGGCTCGTTCCAACCACCTCCTGGCTGGCAGAGTTCGTCTGGATTTGGTGGTGGTGGGTACACCAGCGCTGATTCCCGGCAATTCAGCGACTTTTTTGAGCAAATGTTTGGCGGTGGCGGGTTTGCTGGTAATGGTTTTGGCGCAACAGGCGGTGGTTTCCGACAGACTATGCGCAGCCGGGGCGAAGACGTTCACGCCCGCTTGTCATTGCCTCTGGAGGACGTGTTTTCCGGTAGCGATAAACAGGTGTCGTTCTCTGTGCAAGAAGCGGATGGCCAGGGTCGTGTTGTCGCACGCCAGAAAAATCTGAAAGTAAAAATTCCTGCAGGGATGCGCGAAGGGCAGCATTTACGTTTGAAAGGCCAGGGTTCGCCCGGCATGGGTGGTGGCGAGTCTGGCGATTTGCTGATAGAAGTTGAATTGGCTCCTCATTCGTTGTTCAGCGTTGAAGGTAGAGACGTTGTAGTCACCATTCCGATAACGCCTTGGGAAGCTGCTTTAGGAGCAACAATAACCGTGCCCACGGTGGGCTCGAAGGTGAACGTGAAAGTGCCAAAGGGGACATCGTCTGGCCGCAAACTGCGCCTCAAGGGCAAAGGGCTGCCAGGTAAACACCCGGGGGATCAGATGGTTGTTCTGCAGGTAGCCGTCCCGGAGCAGCACTCCGAAGAGGCAGAAAAACTCTACGAGCAGCTCGCAGAAGCCGAGAAGGCGTTCGATCCACGCAGTAAGCTCCATCTGTGAAGGGAGAGTAGAGGATGAGTGAAAAAGACAGCATTCTGACCGTTGAAGTGATGGACTCTGATGGCAGCACCTTCACTCTTCAGGAAGTGTGCCTGCGAGGCGAATGCCATGCGGAGTTTGTGATCAAACTGGTTAGCTATGGCATTATCGCGCCTGTGGAGCCAGCCGCGGAGGCTCGCCAATGGCTGTTCGATGTGGCAGCGCTTGCCCGATTGCACAAGGCCTTGCGTTTGCAGCGGGATTTGAAGATGAACCTGCCCGGCCTGGCCATGTCTTTGGAGCTTCTGGATGAAGTCCAGGAGATGAGAAAAGAAATGGAGCAAGTTAAGCGCCAGCTGCAGCAATTGACGAGAGGGTAAAGCGCCCTCGGCTCTATTGTTTTGCGTCGAGTGCCTTGATCTCGGCGTAAATCTCCTCTGCCTCCTCCATCAAGGTTCCGTGACTCCTTAAATCCCCATTACGCTGTGCATGCAGCGCTTTTTCCAGTTTATCTTCATACGTTTTCTGCAGTTTTTTTCTCGGATCACCTTTCAAAAATCCCAACATCATTGCGCCTTATTTCCCATGCGTGTTCAGTAGATTACGTTCGTCCTGACCGAAAGTTCACAAATCAAGTACGACAATTACTGGACAAAGTCACTAAATGGGATTAAATTCCCATTGCGTTTTGGGAAAATAATCCCAAATAAAGAACGGTCACAAGCCAACGATATCGGCTAGCCAATGGCTCAGGAGAAAAACGATGCAGCGGAACAAACTTTATTCAGTCATCAAAATGGTCACTGCGGGCGCAGTTATGGGCTCTCTGGCGGCCTGTGGCGGCGGCTCCGATGGTGGTAACGGCAATGCCGGGTCTACCGGTGGCAGTGTTGGCCCGGTGTCTGGCTTTGGCAGTGTTTATGTGAACGGCACGCACTTTGGTGTGAATGGTGCCTCCTATACTGGTAACGATGGCGTAGAGCGGTATTCCCAGTTGGAAAAGGGAATGATCGTTAAGGTAGCTGGTTCCTGGGGTGCCGATGGCGAAGGCGAAGCCAGTTCTATTTACTATGACGACACGCTTCGTGGACCTGTTGAGACGATGTCCTGGAATGCCGAGGCAAAGGCTGGCGTGATCACCATTGCCGGGTTGGACGTGGCCGTAAATAGTCGCACAGTATTCAAGGGCGCTACGCCAAAGCAACTGGTTGACAGTGTAACCGGCGCTTCCGCTGAAGATTACCGGGTTCGTATCAGTGGCTATCGTTTGGCCGATGGCAGTTTTCAGGCAACCTTTGTGGGCGCGAAAGAAATCGGCAGTGGCTGGGTTGGCGAATGGCATAAAGTGGAAGTAGAGGGTGTTGTTTCAAATCTCGGCACTCAGATCTTTGAAATCAACGGGTTGAAAGTTGATTTTCAGACAGCCGTATTTGATGACGGCGCCGAAGAAGATTTGAAAGAAGGCGTGGTTGTTGAGGTTGAAGGCAAGCTTGAAAATGGCAAATTGATTGCCAGTGAAATCGAGTTCGAAGACGATCTGTTCGACAACAACGACGACGTTGAAATTTCAGGTGCCGTGACTGTTGCCTACGATCCGGACAGCAAACAATTCCACCTTAACGGTTTCGCCATTCAGGTGGACGAAGAGACGGATCTCGACGATGACATTACTGTTGATCGCCTCACTGAAGGCGCCGAAATCAAGGTAGAAGGTGAATACCGTAATGGAATCATCGTGGCCGAAGAAATTGAAATGCGTGACGGCGATGCTGAATTGTCAGGCTTTATTGAAAGCAAAGAGCAGGGTGGTGAAGTTTTGATGGTTAGCGGCGTGCGGGTTACATTGACCGATAGCACGCTGATCGAAGACGAAGTCACCGAAGATGCTCAAGAGTCTGTTGTTATGCGCAATGATGATCTTGAAAGCCTGAACGTTGGCGAATATATAGAGATCGAAGGCAGGGAGACAACAGAAAATGGTGGTGGCCTGATCGCGTTCTATATTGAGCGGGATGACGATGATGAACTGGAGCTTGAAGGAAAAATCAGCAGCCTTACGCAAAACACAGTCACTGTGATGGGGCTAGAGCTGCAAATGGTTTCAGATAGCGAAGGTAGTCTGACGAACCTCAAAGAAGGCGAAGAAGTTGAAATCGAGTTTAAAAACGTCAGTGGTGAATACCATATCGTGAAGATTCAGGCAGACGATTAAACGCACGCATTACCTGTTAGAATCCGGGCCAGGCTGACTGCTAGCGCAGAAGGTCTGGCCCATTGACTAAAATGGGAATACAATCCCAAACATGAAGGACGCCCCAGTTAATCCACTGCACCAGGCCCTGCTCCGCATTCTGCGACCTCTTGCGAGGTTGTTGCTGCGTAACAGTATTCCCTATGGTGAGTTTGCTGAGTTGGTCAAAAGAGCTTACGTGGAAGCGGCACTGGAAGATTTCCCCGGTGAACGGCGCAAGCCTACCGATTCCGGAGCCGCAGTAAAAACAGGGCTAACCCGCAAAGAGGTCAAGCGCCAGCGGGACATTCTTGCCGGACAACCTGCGGTTAAATCCGAGATTCTGCACACCAATCGTGCCTCCCGCGTGGTTTCTGGCTGGGTGCACGACCCCGCCTTTCAGGACATCGCTGGCGAACCAGCTACACTTGCCTTTGACGGGCCGCAAAGTTTTTGCGAACTGACAAAAAAGTACAGTGGTGATATGCCCCCGCGTTCCGTACTTGATGAGCTGCTCAGGGTTGGCGTGGTGTCTGCAGAGAACGACACCGGCAAACTAACCTTGAAGCAAAGAGCCTATGTACCCATAGGGGACAATAAAGAAATGCTCCAAATCTTTGGCGAGGACGTATCAGACCTTATAGCCACAGTGGATCATAACCTGGTCTGTGGTGAAGGCGGCCGACAGCCGTTGTTCCAACGCACGCTGGCGTATAATAACATTCCTCCCGAAGTGATGGAGGCTTGGCGCAAGCATGCTGCAGAGCAGTCTCAGGCATTGCTGGAGCAACTGGATTGCTGGCTGGCGCCACAGGATCGCGATATGTCGGGCAAACTGGTGAATGAGTCGCAGCAGGACTCTTTCAGAACAGGTGTTGGTATTTTCTATTTTGAAGAGGGGCCTGCCACAAAAGCCACTCAGCCCGGCGCCAAAAAAGTGAGAGCGTCATGAATTCCAGCCGTCAGCCTAAGTTTGTGTGTCGCTGGGAGCCCACCGAGCTGGCCAGTACCATATTGTCTGCCCCGAGCCGTGAAGTGGTAAGCCATTGGGTTCGCGCCATAGCCTTTCTTGACGAGAATTTGCACCCGGTTTTGTTAGCGGTGAATTATCATAGTGATCCCTCTTTTAGCCAACTCGTGCGGGCGGTGAATCCAGATTTTGCCCCTTCAGTGGTCCTTGATGAATTGCTGCATAAAGGCGTAATCGAGCAGTTAGACAGTGGACAGGTACTGCTAAGGCGAAGTACCTATGTGCACGATGCACCTGGTATTGAGACCTACCCCAAGGTGAGGCGCCAGAGGTATAGCCCTGGCCGTAGTGCTGGACGGCGGCAAAGCGACGAAATCTAATATCAGTATTCCCGGACGCCGCGACACAGCGGCGCTATCCGAAACGGAGAGCACAATGGAACGTACATCTTGCAAGCACTCACTTGTCGTACTGGCGACCGCACTGGCTTTCAGTCTGCTTTCAGCATGCGGCGGCGAAACCACAGTAGCGGACGGTGGAATTCGCGGTACGGGCTCTAGCGTGGGACCGGTGTCTGGGTTTGGCAGTGTGTTTGTAAATGGTGTTGAATTTTTTACTGACAGCATTCTGAACCGTAAGGTTAAAAGTAATGACGGTCTTGAAAATGAGAGCGACCTTCAAAAAGGAATGATTCTTCGGATCGAGGGTGAATGGGAAAAAAGTGGAACCGGCCAAGCTAAATCCATGGAGTATGACGACAGCTTAAGGGGCACGGTTTCCGGTTTGACAGCCAATATTGCTGAGAGGCGGCTTGAGTTTGAGATTCATAACCAGAAGGTGTTTGCCGACGCTCAAACGGTTCTGAAAGGAAAGCAATTCGCTGACTTTAAAACGGGTGATTTTGTTCGTATTAGCGCCTGGAGGCAGGCTGATGATCGGTACCGGGCGAGCTACATTGAATTTAATCCACAAAGCTACGGAGACGATCCCGTTGAAATTGAAGGACGAGTGGATAACAGGTCGCTAACCAGCACCCGGTTCAGTATGAATGGCCTCCTGGTTGATTATAGCAACGCGGAGTTTGGCGATGGACTGTCGGCAGATAACTTGAGCGAGCAGGGCGCCTATTTTGAGGTTGAGGGCAAGTTGCAGGGCGACACTCTTTTGGCCAGCCGCGTTCAGCGGGATGATTTCCGCCGTTACCAGAGGCGTGGGGAGGATATGGAGTTAGCAGGGCCAGTGTCGTCTGATTTTAAAGAGCGTACAAAATCGTTCGGGTTAAATGGTCTTACGATTAAAGTGACGGATGAGACAGATCTGGATGACCTCACCAGTGCTGACTTGAAAGCAGGGGTGCTTGTGCAAGTAGAGGGCAAGTTTGTTTCTCCAACCGAGCTCCTGGCTAGCGAGATTGAGGCCCGTGAAGGTGATGCCGAAGTGGAAGGCACTATCGACGGAGTATGTATTCGTATGTCGAACTGCTTCACCGTTGGGGGTGTTCGGGTTCAGGTTGTTACTTCACGAACCATCATCACAGATGATGAAAGTGATGAAAGGCTAACAATCGACGACTTAAAGCCTGAACTTGTTAGTCCGAAATTTATATCAGTTGAAGTGTCAGGGCTTCAGAGGAAAGACAAGTTTAACGAAGTGTATGTTGAGGCGTTGCGGGTTGAACGTGAGCTTTCTGATGAGCGGGACAGTGAATACGAGGTGGAAGGCTACCTGAACGATGTAAAACAAAATGATATCAAGGTGCTTGGTGACTGGATTAGAACGACGCCCGATGTATTTGAGGGCGATAGCCTTTATCAGCTTGATGTGAGGCGCAAGAAGGGCGAAAAAATCGTTTTGGAAGTGGAGTATGAAAAAGTACCTTCAGGCAACGTTGACTACAGGGCGACCAGCATTAAAGAGGATGATTAACAGAACATCCGAGCTTTCAAGACCTCCCAAAACCAAATGAGGCGGGCTGGGAGGTCTTGACTTATGCTCGCCTAGCCGCAGATGCGGGCCCGTGCATCTGCATACTCCTGCTTGAGCCGTGACACCAGCGCTTGCACGCTCACCACGTCGTTTATCTGGCTGACTCCCTGGCCAGCTGACCACACGGTTTTCCAGGCTTTGGCTTCGTCATCCACGGGCTTGAGCTTTTCACCGTAGTTGATCTCACCGGCCTGGTGTAACTTGTCCATAGGAAAACCAGCCGCTTCCAGGCTTTGCCGCATAAAGCTGGCAGGTATGCCTGACACCGCCGGGGTATAAATAATGTCGTCAGATACAGCTTCCAAAACCATGTTTCGGTAAGCGTCTTCAGCCTGGGATTCGGTGGTATTGATGAAGCGTGTTCCCATGTACGCAAGGTCTGCACCAAGCGCTCGCGCGGCCAGTAGATCCTCACCGTGGGAAAGCCCGCCGGCCAGCAAAATGAGGCCATCAAACACGTCGCGAATTTCGTGAACCAGGACAACCGGATTGACGGTGCCCGCATGGCCGCCGGCACCCGCAGACACCGCAATAATGCCGTCCACGCCAGCCTCGGCAGCTTTGCGCGCGTGCTTTTGGTTGGTTACATCGTGAAACACTACGCCGCCATAGCTATGCGCAGCTTCAACCACCTGGCTTGCCGCACCGAGTGAGGTGATGATAATGGGCACCTGATGCTTCACGCACAGCTCCAGGTCGGTCTGCCAGCGGGGGTTGGAGCGATGCACAATCAGGTTGACGGCATAGGGTGCGATGTTGGCCTCGGGGCTTTCTTTCTTGAGCTTTTGGAGACCCTCTGTCATTTGAATCAACCACTCTTCAAGCCCTTCGCTTGTGCGCTGATTCAGCGCGGGGAAGCTGCCGACTATGCCTTCCCGGCAGCAGGCAAGCGCCATTTCAGGGCCGGAGATCAGAAACATGGGCGCAGAGACCAGTGGCAAACTCAGGGAGTCTGCGTTAAAAACGGGGAGTGACATGATATCTCCTTCTTTTGCATTGAAACTTTTGTAGGGTATAAAGGATCTTAGCCTGCCTGAGCGATCGTGGGAATGTTCGCCTGCTAACGAACAACAGGTAGTGTCTTCAAAGCAACAAGGAGTAAAAGATGGGTGAAGCCAAGCGTCGTAAACAAACGGGTGCGCCACCGCCCCGGAAAACCAACTCCAAAAAGCCACTGATTATTGGGGTGAGTGTGCTGGTTCTGGCGACCGTCGTTGTCAGTGTGCTTTTTCTTACAGCATCGCCTAAACCCACATCCAACAACTTGCCGGTTGCAGCGACAGGTGCAGAGGCTTTTCCTGCGGAGTTGGATCAGTACGGTGTGTCTGTGGGTGAGCAGGATGCGCCGGTCGTTGTGCGCGAGTTTGCAGATTTTCAATGCCCTGCCTGTGGTGCATTTGCCAAGATTAGCCAACGGTTGAAGCAAGAATACGTGGACACAGGAAAAGTCCGGTTTGTGTACTTTGAACTGCCTTTACGACAGCATCAAAATGCGTTTCCTGCCGCCCAGGCAGCGCGTTGTGCCGGCGACCAGGGTGCCTATTGGGACATGTACGACAGGCTCTACGATTCACAATCTGAATGGAGCGGGTCTAACGATCCTGTGGCTACGTTTGCCCGCTATGGCAGGGATATAGGCTTGGAGGAGCGCCGCCTGCGCCATTGTATGACGACCGAACTCCATCGCGAAGCCATTGAAAAAAGCCGCAAGGTGGCTATGCAGTTGCAAGTAACCAGCACACCCACCGTGATGGTCGATAATATTCGCCTTACCCGTCCTGGCTGGGGCCAGCTATCTGCTGTTGTGGAGCGGGAGCTTTCCAGTGCCGGCAAATAGCCGGTCCCCCTTGCTTCGGTCAGCCCTGACTTGAACAAAAGCCTGAGTCGGTTAAAATTCTCGCCCTCTTAGGCTTCGGCCTTCCAGATAGTTAAACCATGCTCCGGATTTACGGTCCGGCCCGCAGGAGACTCCTATGAGCCAAAACGTTGTTGTATGTGCACTTTATAAGTTTGCCGTTCTGAATGATTACAAAACCCTTCGCCAACCATTGCTGGAAACCATGCTCGCCAATGGCGTGCACGGCACATTGTTGCTGGCCCGGGAAGGCATTAACGGCACGATCGCCGGTAGCCGACAAGGTATTGATACAGTGCAGGCGTGGCTAGCCAAAGATGAACGCTTTAAAGGGGTTGATTACAAAGAATCGTTTGTGGATATCCAGCCGTTCAAACGCACCAAAGTGAAGCTCAAGAAAGAGATTGTCACCATGGGTGTGGATGGTATTGACCCTAAGCGAATCGTTGGCACCTATGTAGAGCCAGAAGAGTGGAACGCTCTGATTTCAGACCCGGAGGTTCTTCTTGTCGATACCCGCAATCAGTACGAAGTGGACATTGGCACTTTCAAACATGCCATCAACCCGGCCACGGACACTTTCCGCGAGTTTCCAGATTACGTGAAGCAGAACCTCGACCCGGCAAAGCATAAAAAAGTTGCCATGTTTTGTACCGGTGGCATTCGCTGCGAAAAGTCCACGGCATATTTGAGGGAACAGGGGTTCGAGGAGGTTTATCACCTTAAAGGCGGCATTTTGAAGTATCTGGAAGAGGTGCCAGAGGAGCAAAGTCTCTGGAAAGGTGAATGTTTTGTATTTGACGACCGGGTTACGGTCAATCATCGTCTTGAGCGCGGCGGCTACGACCAGTGTCACGCCTGTCGTCGCCCGATCACCGAGGCTGATAAGCAGCACGCCGACTATCAGCCGGGTGTGAGTTGCCACAGATGCATCGAATCCCTAAGCGAGGGGCAGAAGGCGCGCTTTGCGGAACGGGAGCTCCAGATGCGTTTGGCAGAGGCTCGCGGGGAGTCTCATGTGGGTGGTGATGCAGCTCGTGTCATAGCTGAACGCAGGGCACGCAAGAAATCAGAACGTGAGCGTCAGGCAGAAAAAAGCCTGAAAGGAGAGCGTCAGAATGAGACCGCTCGTTAACATGTATTAATACGCTTGAGCCAGCGATCGAGGAGCTTTCATGAGTTTTAAGAAAACCGTTGCCATTATAGCCATTTCAGCGGCACCACTGGCTTATGGCCAGGATGCAAAAGACTGGGAAGGCGAGGGAGAGCTCGGTGTACTTATAACGACCGGCAATACTGACGAGACCAACATTAATGGGCGCTTGGGTCTAAAACACGAAGTCGAAAGCTGGCGGAATATTGCAGAGTTTAGCTCCAACTACTCTGAAGCTGAGGATGAAACCACCACCGAGAAGTACAAAACTTCCCTCGAGACCAACTACAAGTTTGATGAAAATCAGTATGCTTTTCTGCGCGGCGCGTATGAGAGAGATCGTTTTTCCGGGTACGATTTCGAAACCACAGCCACAACCGGTTACGGTAACCGGGTTTGGAACCAGGGTAAGCGTTCGTTCCTTGATCTCTCGGTGGGTGTTGGTTATCGCTTCAACAAGCTGGAGGATGTGAACGACGAAGGTGAGGACGAGGAGAAGGAAGCAATCGGCCGACTGGCGGCCCAGCTTAACTATGGGCTTTCGGAAAACGCATTGTTCCAGCAGAAGCTGAGCACCGAAATTGGATTAGATGAGAACAACGTGATTAGCCAATCAGAGACGGCCCTCAAGGCTAACGTTGTCGGCAACCTGTCCATGAAGCTGGCTTATCGTGTGGAGCATGTATCCGATGCGCCAGCCGGTTCCGACTCCACAAACACAGAGACCTCCATCTCACTGCTCTACGGCTTCTGAGCCAAAGCTTTATACTTTGCTCCTGAGCCCCAGTTCGTCCGGATAGGGGGTCAGGTACTGTTGCAGGCGCAGGTAGTCAGCAGGTTCTCTGCGCTGCGCCATTCTCAGGAGCGTCATGGGTACGATCAACGGCACTTCGCCCCGGCCATAGGCTTCAATTTGTTCGACCAGGACCTTGCGGTCCTCGCCTCCCATCGCATCCCGCAGATACCCCATCAGATGCTGCATTACGTTTATATGCGAGCCACGACTTACTTTTCGTGCCATGGCCTCCATGAACCCCTGGATATAGCGATTCGCGATGTTTTCCAATCTGTCTGATTTCAGGTCGGCCAGCAAAGGCCCGAGTTGCCGGTAGATTTTTTCGGAGTGCGCCAGCAGCTGGAATTTGTGTCGTGTATGGAACTCGATAAGTGCTTTGGCGCAGAGGTTCCCGCCAGCAACATTCTGCATCCAGTCGTCATAAGCAAACACGCGTTCGATAAAGTTTTCCCGCAGGGTGTCATCGTTCAGTCGTCCCTCTTCCTCCACGGGCATTAGCGGGTAGGCGCACATCAGTGCTTCGGCAAACATTCCTTGCCCATCACGCCGAACCACCTGGCCTTCGGGGTTATGAACCTTAATGCGCTCCATGCCGCAACTGGGAGATTTAGCCATAAGAATGTAGCCGCGCAGGCCATTCAAGTGCGGCATAATACGGGTAACAAAGGCCTGCATGGCCTCTGTGTGATCCGCAGAGCCCTTTGTCTCTATCAGGCGCATACCATCCGGGTGTTCCCGTAGGTGGATGGCGGGTCGGGGAACGCCCAGGCCTGCTTCCAGTTCCGGGCAAAGGGCTTGGAAATCAAAATGCTGTGACAATACCTGGGTACAGTATCGGGAATGCTTGTGGCCGCCGTCGTGACGAACCTCTTTGCCTAACAGGCAGGTGCTTATTCCTACAGGAATGCCGCTCATATTACTCTCCGCTTTTTTCGCTTTTCATCACGGGGTTTGTAACGGTTCTTGTAGCAGTGTGCCAGAGTGGTGGCGTAAATCTCGCGAATATCCATGGCAAACTGCTCAACAGAAAAGTCCTTGGCAAATGCCAGGGCCTGTCTGGAGAGCGTGTGTCGTAATTCGTCATTTTCCAACAGATGTTTCACCTGGGCGCACCACTGATCCTGTCGCTCTGGTGTTTTGTAGCCGTTAAAGCCGTGGCGTACAACGTCGTCGATACCGCTGGAGCGTACCGCAACCACGGGCAGGCCCGCTGCCATGGCCTCCAGAATAACCATGCCCTGGGTTTCAGACTTGGAGGCGAACAGAAAGGCGTCGCCCAAGCGGTACCACATTGCCATATCCTCAGGCGGCACGGCGCCCACAAGCGTGATATGGGTCTCCAGGCCAAGGGCCTCAATCTTGTTCTGAAGTCGTTCTTTCTGGTGGCCTTCACCGATCATCAGGAAGTGAAAAGGCTTGCTTGTTGCCTGTTGCAGTTCACTGATCGCTTCGATCATAAAATCGATGTTTTTTTCGTTCGATAACCGCGACACACTGATAAAAATCTTCTCATCCCCCAGTTTCAGCGTTTTGCGAAGCTTGGAGATTTCGTTATCTGTCACAGCCTGGAAACGAGCGTATTCAATCCCTGTTGGCTGCACAAATGCGGGCGTTTTTACGCCGATCATTCGCAGATATTCCTCGGTTGAGTAAGTCGGCACGATAACGCCATCGCACTTGTTAGCAAAGCGTTTAATCAGTGCGTGGGAAATGAGATTGCGAAAAATCAGCCCGGGCAGCGGCACGAAGTGGGCGTAGTGCTCCAGCCTGGTATGGTAAGTATATATGGCTGGCACCTTGAGCCGACGCGCCATGAATAGACCGAGAGAACCCAGCCAGAACGGATGATGAAGGTGAATGATATCCGGATAAAAAGCGCGCACCCGTTTACGAATACGACCAAGGAAAATATTGGCCAGCCGAAACTCTCGCTTCTCACCCATGGTGAGTAGGGAGGGTACTCGAAGCACATGTTCTTCGACTTCCGGCTGGTCCTTGTAGCGTGGCGCCACTACCAGCAGCTTATCGCCCAGTTGTTCCAGACCGCGCCTCAGTCTGGCGATGGAAATGGGCACCCCGCCTATAAATGGCAAATAGTTGTTGGTGAACATGGCCACTCTCAGTGGCCTCTCCAGCCATGGTGTCGGGTCCAGGTTGTAATCCGGGTAGTAATCCTTGCCAATAAAGATGATGGCGTAGAGCCTGATGGCGATGGCTGCAAACACCGCGACGATCAGGAGGAAATTGAGGTAACCCGTATAGAAAAGTGAATAAACGAAGAACCAAAGGCTTTCGAGGCGTTTGAGAATGGGATGCTGGCCGACTTCGAGTTGCTGGAGACTGTGAGTGATCTCTCCCTTTGAGCTGACATTTACCTGCACGTAGTGGTAGAAGCTGGTGTCGTCGTTAAGGATTAGCCCACCTGCGCCACCGGTCGTGATGAACTGAGTGTTGTTCTGCTGCATCTCGGAATATAACGAAAGATTGGCAGAGAAGATCATATCAATATCGTGTTTTTGCGCTGCCTCCAGCAAAGCGTTTCGAAATTCTGGTGGAGCCAGGTAGTCTTCAGGCTGTTCGAATAGGGCGTCCTCTTTGGGTTTAAGCGGCGGATGCCCAATAAATAAAATTCTGGCTTTCGAGGTGTCTTGACTGAGAAGATCGTCGAGCCAGCGCATTTGCCACTGCCAGGGTGTTTTTCCTGTGCTGTCCAGAAAAATCAGTCGGCTGTTGCCCACCTGGATGCTGTAGAAGTGTGGCCCGAAATGATCGTAAAAACGGAAGCTGCCAAAATCCTCGTATTCGTGGGAGCCGAAGGTAAGCAGATATGGAATATTTAGATGATCGAGCAACCCGTACAAGGCCCGGTATTTGTCTTCGCCACCGCCGCTGACCGCATTGCCCGCAGAAACCATAAAGTCCATTTCTGAAGCGTTCAGCTCTGGAATAATACGTTCCTCAAAAATGCCGACCGAGTTATTGATGTTGCCAACCACAGCAAAACTGAAGGGTTTAGTCGCAGATATACCGCGATGAATCTGCACTGCCTGTTTGGTATGAACGCCCGCAAAGTCTTCCATGAAGAAGTTCAGGTAGGCTTTATAACCGACCAGAAGTATTACGATCAGCAGGCAGAGGTAGAACAGCAGTTTTAGCGGATTTCGGAAGATCATCTGGATGCCTTGCGATGGGTAATCAGCTCTTTTTGCAATACGATCAAGCCTATGATCATACCCAGATAAATGGTGATCAGGCGCCAGCTTACAATAACCAGGATCAGGTGATTGCCCGAAAGCAGGTCGCTGAAGAAGCTGCCAAACACACCTTCGGAAATGCCCGATGCGCCAGGTGTAGGTGAGAAGTACATAATAAATGTCGTCACAACGAGCAACCCCAGTGACACCAGGTAGTCTATATCGTAACCCAGGTTATATATCAGCAAGGCGGGAAAGCTGAACAGGCTAAGCAGGAATATAGCGGTAAAAAGTACAGACAGCGCTACGAAAAGCGGCCTGCCGCGCAGATAATCACTGAAACTGTGGGAAAATCGTAGCATCTCTCGCCGTGCTTTGAACTGCCAGCGTTGGTGGCGGGTCTCGTTGATTATATGCCAACGGTTTAAGGTTTTAAGCAGGTAGCTGAGTGGTCCAATAAGCCAGCGTGTGCGAAACAGCAGGACAATAAAAAAGCCGAGATACAGCAGAATGAAGATAGCTAGCGCAAAGCCAATGTCGCCGGTGATGGTGTGTTCGTCAAACGCATCCAGTGTCAGCAAAAAAACCGGTGTGAGGGAGAAGATAAATAGCACTGCCAGCACCGTTCGAATGGTTGTCGCAGCCGTGGCTCTGCCTACTGGTACCCCGTGGCGATGCAGGTACCAGATTTGTGCAAACCCGCCGCCAGTGGCCATGGGTGTAACGTTAGAGAAAAACAGGTTGATAAAAACCAGTCGAAAGATAACTGGCAAGGACAACTTGTGCCCCAATGCCCGCAGCGTAAAGTGCAAACGTAAGCCGTCGGAGCAAAAATACACCAGCAGTAGGGCCGCCACTGCCAGAAGGGTTTTGGGTGCAATCAGCTGCTCGTCAAAACTGATGCTGCGCCCTGCAAACTGATCGTATACGGCGTACAGCCCTGCTGCTGTGAGGGCAATGAAAAGTAGGCTGAACAGTATAAGCCGGTGCGCAGAGGTGTTTTTTTGGTAGCTGCTTTCAGTATTGTCAGTCATGTGCTGCCCGTCAGTAAGAGACGGGCAGTTTACAGGAGACTAGTGGCCATAAACCAACATGTTGGTGTCTGTGATGGCAAAGTCTGTGAATTGAACGCGGCCAATGCTGGTCTGGCCAATTTTGAACACCGGCATATCAATATCGGCCCGGAACTCTACATCATGAATCGAGAGGCCTTCTTTGCCAGACACAGAGCCCGTGCCCTTCGAGAGTTTGGCAGTGGCGCTTGCCATACCAAAGTGGCCAAGGGTGTCGTCGCCGCGCCGGTTATGAATTTGCAGACCCTCAATACCTACGGCTGCGAAATTGAACAGCAGTATGACATCTGCAGCATCCCAGTTCAGGTTGCCGTTGGTAATCTCGAAGTGAGTGTCGAGCTGCAATTCGGCGCCAGACACTACATTACCATTGCCGAGTGTTTTACTTGATCCGCCCTGGTTGCGAATAACCAGGTCGGTTGGCCCTACATAGCCCTGCAACAGTACGTCTGAAAACAATGTGGCCGTGCCCTCGGATCCGCTTGAGGTGATGCTCTCAACCTCCAACTCAAAATCCACTGCCTGCAAATAGTCGGTCAGACTGGTTGGGTCGCCATAATCGGTTGCACCCAAGTGGATCACCAGGTCGCCGCTATTGAACTGCTTGCCAAACTCCCCTGCCATGGAATAGGTTGCAAGGGCATCGGTAACGTCGGCATTGCTGGTGCTAAGAAGCCCTGCATCCGCCCGGCGGGCAATGTCTGAAAAGCCGTGCTCGAGTACTTCACCTGTGCCGGCAATATCGACGGTTAACTTCAAGTTATCCAGCGCTGTATTGTTATGCCCGGAAAGCCGCATGTTGTTCACATTCAGCGAGCCTTCATCTGTCCACGTCAGGCGATCGATATTGAGCTTGGTCGCCAGCTCAATGGTTACGCCGGCCTGGCCTGTTACCCCTGCGAGAGTGCCGTCATCCAGTGGCTGAAATTCCGCCATGGCAGGGGTAGGCAAAGATAGTGCAAGTATCCAGAGTGAAAGTGCTTTGGGTCTTGCCGGGCGGCGACAGGTATGCGGCTGGATCATGGTGGCCCCGTAATCATGGTTTGTTTTGTTGGTAGGGAGCTTTTACCAGGCTCCCCAGCCGCAGGGGACAGCATAACCAATGCAGCGGGAGTAAAAACGTTACATGTTGTTACGGTAGGCGGGAAGTGTTGATATGTCTGTGAGTTCAATCACAGTTAGAGGTAGAGGACAAAGCGTGTGGAAGGCGTGTGAAAAACTGACTTGTTTGGCCCTTGAAATTGTGCACACACGCACACAAATACGATACCGAACTTTCAAAAGCAAAAAAGGGAAACTCCATGCCCAAGCATTTCGAGCAAGCCCCTGGCCTGCATGAAGCACCGGTTCCAGAAACAGAAGGTTATGTGTTTAACCAGGCCATGCTGCGCATTAAAGACCCTGAGCGCTCCATGGATTTCTACACACGGGTGATGGGAATGCGGTTAGTGCGCAAGCTGGACTTCCCGGAAATGAAGTTTACGCTGTACTTTCTTGGCTACCTTGATGAACGGCAAGCGGGCCTTGTGCCGGCGGATGATGCTCACCGGACAACGTTTACGTTCGGGCGCGAAGCCATGCTGGAACTGACCCATAACTGGGGCACCGAAAACGACAAGGATTTTGCTTATCACAACGGCAACGACGAGCCCCAGGGGTTCGGTCATATCGGCATTGCCGTGCCCGAGGTTTACGCAGCGTGTGAGCGCTTTGAGAGCTTAGGCGTTGAGTTCGCCAAGAAGCCAGACGACGGCAAGATGAAAGGCCTGGCTTTTATCAGGGATCCTGATGGTTACTGGATAGAGATCCTGCAGCCGAATATGCTGGAAAAGCAGCGTAAGAAAAACTAATCATGCTGATGATGCCGGGTTGCCCTTCGGGGCGTACCCGGTTGCCCACCGTAACGAGAGGCCACTATTACCGCTATGGTTAGTATCAGTGCGCCGGCAATACCAATTGGCCCCAGTATCTCCCCCAGAAATACCCAGGCGAGTAACGCGACAAAAAGCGGTTCCAGCGTAATGATAATGCTGGAGAGCGTCGCTGGCGTGGTTTGCATGCCTGTGAAGAAGCACAGGTAGCCAATGCATGTGGGGACTATGCCGATGAATGAGATCATCAGCCAGTGTCGTAACTCAAGCTCTCCAATCCCTTCAAAACCACCGGTGAGTAGCACGAACGGTAGCAAAACAAGTGCCGCGGTAAAAAAGCAGATGAAAGCGGTGGTGAAAACGGGCGTGCCAGTGGAGCTGTAACGACTGGTCATTGTGAAGGCGGTGTATACCAGAGCAGCCAGAAGCGCCATGAGTATACCGGCAATGCGAAGGGTGCCGCTGGTATCTATGTCGCTGAGAACCAGCATAGCGGTGCCGATGACAGCGGTAATTAACGCCATAACAGTGAGCAGGCTTGGCTTTTCTCCCAATAATGGAGCGGAAAGTAGTGCCACCAACACCGGGGGCAGACACAGCGCAATCAGGGTGGCGATGCCCGCGCCGGTCATATCCACAGCCGTTAAATAGCTGCCCTGGTAAATAGCCTGGAAAAGCCCGAGTGCTGCAACAGGTGCGAGGGCTTTTAAATTTAGTTGCCGCACAGAACCGGTCGGCGTTTTTGAGACCGCGTTGGTTCTTTGTCGCTGTTCCCTGTGCATTAGCAGCCAGAAAAACGGCATGGCAACGAGCAGCCTCAGCAAAGCCAGCGTGGCGGCCTGCAAGTTGGTTTCTGCAAACAACAGTTTTGCAATTATCCCGGTGGTACCCCAGAGAAGGGCTGCCAGGGCGATTAGCAGGGCGCCTCGAATCATTCTATAACCAATATGATCAGTTCTTTGGGACCGTGAACACCTTAAGCCAGGGCCTGTTCAACGTCGGCGGTTTTGGATGGCCCGGAGGTTAGCAAAGCATTAGTAGGCATGCCAGACGACTTTTGTGGTGCAGGGGATAGGTTGTTGATGAAAATCCGCAAGAACGGCAGCGAAAGCTGCCGTTCTGCCAAATGTTTGGGAATCAGGCTTCGCTACTTACTTTACCGTTAATCGCTCGCTGTTTTTTTCAATGGTGCGGGCACCAATCCCTTTCACCTTTGAAAGATCTTGAGCGTTTTCAAAAGGACCGTTTGCTTCGCGATAGGCAATGATGTCTTCAGCCTTGCTGGCGCCAATACCGTCCAGACCCGCTAAGGTGATCGCGTCTGCGTTGTTGATATTAACGGTTGGCTCTTCTGCGTAGGCAAGGCCGGTTACCAGGCTGAACAATAGAACAAGTGTAGCGAACAAAGGTGTGTGCTTCATGTAGGTGACTCCTGAGGCTGACGTGTGTCGTTATGGTTATGAGTCAGAGCACAAGGCAGTAGGAGCAGGTTTTGGCAGGCTGAGACGAAGCAACAGCTAACGAAGTTAAGGCGTTTTTGAGAAGCAGTGCACGGGCAGGGGACACATTCCATGTGATCCCCGATTCCGTGGCTGACCCCCGCCTGATCCTTCAGGCTTGCAGCTCATCCTGAGCGTTTCATCCTTGATGCCGGCATCCTTGCTGGCTTGTCATCCCTGACGCTTCGTATTATAGAGCGGATGAAAGTGTGGCATATCGGAAATCGGCTCGATGGCGCGTGAGATATATCCTACACTTTGTGTAGGCTCGTGCCTTATAACTAAATGCAAACTCTTAGAGCGTATGCCCTAACAGCCCAAGCACACCCAGTGTGATCAGGTAACCTGCTACGATGTAATTGAGAAGACGGGGGAATACCAGAATGCCTATACCGGCGCCCAGACTAATCAATGGGGCGAGTTCGAGGTGAAGAGTCATAGCTTTCCTTTCAGGTGATTATTTTTTGAAAAATTTAAAAAACTGCCGGGTGCGACCAATGCGGCGCAAAATGCCACGACCTGAAGCATCGTAGCAACGAGTTGTCAAAAAATCGCGTAAGAAAAGAGCGACATGTTTGCCGCTCCCTTCGGTTCTAGCGGTGTTTCTTTACCTCCGTAGCTGAAATGGGCTCGGCATCATTGCCCCAGCGGCTGCGCATAAAGGTCAGCAAACTTGCGATCTGCTCATCGTTTAGCCGCCAGTCGTATCCGGGCATCAGACGCTGAGTATGGCCTGGGCCGCTGAGCGGGCTTTTCAGTCCTTCCAGAACAACCCGGATCACTGAGCCAGGATCCTTTGCGTTTACCGTCGCATTGTTCGCAAGTGTCGGTGTTACGCCAGGATAACCTGAACCGCTATCGTCGTGGCAGGTAGAGCAATACTCATGATAGAGCTCACCACCGTTCAGCGTGGGTTCGTTAACATTGGTCGCAACGCTGTCCTTCGCAGGCGACAGCGTTTTCAGGTAGGTACCGATTGCCAGTAAATCTTCGTCGCTGAGGTGCTGGGTACTATGATTGATGACCTCGCTCATTGAGCCCGACACGCTGACCTGTCCGCCCATGCCTGTTCTGAGCAGGGTTGCTATATCAGTGGCAGAAAGTGCACCTATGCCGGACTGGGGATCGCCATGAAGGTTGGTAGCCCACCACCCGTCCAGTTCCGCACCCGTCAGGAAGTCCTCGTCTTTTTCACTCAGACCCTTTTCCTGGAAGGCCATGCCCCGGGGGGTATGGCACGAACCGCAGTGTCCGGGACCTTGAACCAGGTAAGCGCCGCGATTCCACTGGTTAGTTTGCGTTGTATCGGCTGTGTAAACGCCTTCCTCCAGATACATGCCGCTCCAGATGTGAAGGGGCCAGCGCATGCTCAATGGCCAGGGGATATCAGACTCCTGGTTTTCCTGTCGCACTGGCTCAACAGCCTTCATGAAGTAGGCGTACAGCGCCGCAACATCCTCGTCTGTCATCTTCGTGTAGCTGGTGAACGGCATTGCGGGATAGAGTGGGCCACTGGGCGACTCGCCTTGGCGCAGTGCAGCACTGAATTGCTTCAGACTGTAGTTGCCTATGCCTGTTTCAGGGTCGGGTGTTATGTTTGTGGTGTATATATCGCCCACTGGAGTAGGCATGGCTAAACCACCGGCAAAGGGTTTGCCACCGGGTGCGGTATGGCAGGCCACACAGTCGCTGGCCCTGGCCATGTATTCGCCCTGCTGGATCAACTCATTGTCTGCGGCAAGTACCGGTGTGGTGAACAGGCAGGCTGCGATCACGAAAGCGCTTGTTTTGATCATGGCTTAACCCTCCTGGCCGGTCAGTTCATTTACCGCACGCCAGGCCTCGTCTATGGCTGCATGCATATACGGGCTCCAGCCAGCGTCTGAGTTTGCAATGGCAATCTGCCCATGCCTTTTGCGTGCAAGATTGATGGTGCGTTCGGCCGACTCTGTCGTGTCGAACAGGCTGGTTTCCTCGTAGCTGTAGCCGTGTGACCAGCGGTTGATGGTAACCGCGTCAACAAGCGATTCAAGTTCAGTATCTGAAATACCGAGGATGGCGCTTAGCTGAGAGAATATTTCGTGTTCCATGTCAGCGAAAGAACGGCCTAATAGTTCTGCTCGGCCCATGCGCATCTGTTGGCGCACGTCCAGCCCTGTATTGGCGGCGGTCGGTACCTGCACCATGTGCACAACGATCGGATCTTCGGGGCCGGAGGCGTGCGTGTAGTCGCCCATATTTACTGGGTAGTCCAGTTTTACAAGGCTGTATGGAGCCGTTGGCGAATACAACGAGTGTACGCCCAGCTTCTTGAATACATGCCAGTTTTTCAGGACAACTTTAGCGTACACAAGGGGGGCTTTTACGTTGCGATGCAGCGCTTCTTTCTGCATGGCAGGCAGCGACGGCACCATCGATGGGATCATCATGTTGTAGCAGGCAAGAATGCATTTACGCCCCTGAACCCGGTGCAACACGCCATCGGTCAGGTAGCCTACATCAACCGGGCCGCCCGGGTTGTCTACTCTCACGACGGTGCTGTTCAGGCGAAGCCGGACATTGTTTGAATCCACATCAAGCTTGCTGTAATCGAATTTGGCCAGCACGACGTCTTCCATTGTGTTGCCGGGCGCTACGCCTGGTATCAGGTCTCTCACCAGCAGGCGGGCGACCGAGGCATTGCCATCGGGAAAATGATAGATATAGGGGTCGTTCAGCTCCGCCTGAACTGCTTCGCTGGCCTCTGGTAGCCCCATTGCGCTTAAACCGGGGTAGCCAACTTCGTAGGCATCTATCGCGGCGATTGCGTCAACACCGTAGCCGTAAAATTCGTTGCTGGTAGAACGGAAATACAACAACGCTGTTTCACTGAGCTCCGCTATCTCGCTAAGAAAAGTCTTGTAGCTGATTGTGCTCAGGTATTCGACTTTTTCATCAACCGACATGTTTGGCAGATAGTCCGGGGGAGCTGTGTGGAGCGTCAGCAGTGCCTGAATATCCTTTTCGGGTAGCGGGAAGTCGCGAATATACGCTTCCAGAGAGCGTGAGTTCAGAAGATCCGGGCGTAGGTCGTCGGCCACGCCCATTTCCGGACTGCCTCCCACGACTTTATTGACGCCAAAGTGGTTTTTATCAAAAAAGACGCCACGGCTCATGCCTTGCTCATAGTAGTAATCGCGGTCGAAATACTGTTTGAACCGGGATATTTCCACGCCCAATGCTTCAAGCAGTTGATTTACTTGGTCGCTGAACAGGGAATCCGGAGACTGAAACGATTCACTGCCTCCATAGCTCAGCACAGTGCTGCCGTTCACGTTGAATTCGTTGCGTTTTGCATGCCCGCCAAAATCATCATGGTTATCGAGAATCAGGATTTTTGCGTCGGGGTTGCGCTGACGGTAGAGCCAAGCTGCAGCGAGCCCGCTGATGCCGGCGCCCACGACGACCAGGTCATAGGCCTCCTTAACATTCAACCCACCCAGTGCAAATCTATGGCCTTCCCGAGCCAGCTTGTGGGCAGCTTCGAACGAGCCAGGGTGATTGCCTCTCATGCCAGTGCGTAATGGCGGGTATTGATTCCGGGTTTGCTCGAAGCATGCTCAGCGGGGTCAGTCCAGCGGCGATTGTCAACGCTACACCATTTAGAAAATCCCGGCGGGAAATGGCCATTAAATATCTCCAGTAAAAAGCGAGGGCCCAAGGTATTATGCTTGTCGCTTGTTCAATTTCTTTAAAGGTTAATAGCTTCCTTACGTTTTGTCACAGAGTTTTGGGAAGAGAAAGTAGCTAACGGATCTGCGTTGGCTTTTTAGAACAGCCCCATCTGGGGCTGTTGTTCCCTGAAGCTCAGGGCTTCAATTCCCGTCAGTCGATGGCTCAATAATTCAGTCCAGAGTTCAGTCAGCGACAGGGCATCGCCAATATCCGGCATGTGCAGAAAAAAATAGGGTTGTATCCCCTGTTCAATCCAGGAGCCGATCCGCTCAACCCAGGGCGCCAGATAGCGGCGGTTAGTTTCTAGCTCCGGATGACCGATGTATCGGATAACCGGCGCGACACCACTTGAAAGTATATGCACAGGCACACGGGGTTTTTTACGCTGGGCTTCAAGGGTTATGTCATTATCAGGGGTTGCTGCAAACAGAGCGCGGCTATCCAGGCATACGCGTGCGATATGTCGCTCACGGAGGCCACGGTTCAGGATTTTTTCGGCTTCACCTTTGCTGAAGAAAGCCTTGTTACGAACTTCGACTGTGCATTTCAGGGGCGCGGGCAAGGCGTCTACAAAACGCCACAGGTTATTCAGGTGTTCAGGCCCGAATGCGGCGGGAAGCTGCAGCAGAAAGGGTCCGAGTACGTCCGTCAGTGGCGCAATAATGTCAAGAAAATCTCGCATACCTGCGTCTACTCCCGACAACAACCGGTCGTGAGTGATGGTGCGGGGGAACTTGAGTAGAAATCGAAAGTCGCCTGGCACCTGCAAGCGCCACTGAAGGCATTGTTCGTGGCTTGGTGTGGCGTAAAAAGTGGTGTTTCCTTCGACACAATTAAACACTTTGCTATAGCGCTCCAGGGGAGCTTTACCCGATGGCAATACGTTATTCCAAGCGGGGTGTTGCCATTGCGGGCAGCCAAAAAAGTAGGGGTGTGCCATGGGCTAGCGCTTCGTTCCGGTTCAAATGCTTTTATTCGCGGACGCTTGATTGTCGCCTTGATCGCAGATCGTGCATTATACCTGAGTGTAACCATTCCGTATCTGGCGTGATTTTGGGGGAATATTGATGGAACCTTTTCTTGATGTGGTTGCCCGTGATGGAGCCTTTGTGTTGCGCCTTTTGATAGCAATGCTCCTTGGTGGTTTGGTGGGCATGGAGCGCCAGTCACGAGGCCGCGAGGCGGGCTTACGAACCAATATCCTGGTTTGCCTCGGCTCAGCTGCCGTGATTGTAGCCTTTCAGAAGCTCTCTTCTGAATTAGGTGTGGATGCAGATTCTGTTATCCGGATGGATCCGGCTCGCGCGGCTGCAGGCGTGATTACGGGAATTGGCTTTCTTGGCGCCGGCACGATTGTAAAAAGCCACGATTTTGTGCGTGGGTTAACGACAGCAGCCTCCATCTGGGCTGTTGCAGCCATCGGGGTAACCGTTGGGCTAGGGGAATACCTGATTGCGAGCGTGGTTACTCTTCTGGTGCTCGTTGCGTTGTATGTTCTGCACCGGCTGCCCTTTAGAGGCGACCGTTATGCGTCGCTTGAGCTGAAATGGACAGGCGATTTTAATCTGCTTGCGGATGTGATCGCCCAACTGGAAGAGCAGGGCGCGAAGATCAAAAACCGGAGTGTGATTCGTCAGCCAAAAACTGAAAACTGCGAAGCGACACTGGTTTTGCGGCTGGGTAAAAATGAAAGCGATATGGAAATATTCGGGCGCCTGCAGGCAGATGTTCGGTTTGACGAGGTGGGGTGGAATTGATTTTCATAACCGCCAGTATTGAGGGCCGCGCCGGTAGCGGCCGCTCAGAACTGCGAGCAGATGACTGGCGCCCCGCAATAGCCCCACCAGCAACGGTGCCAGCAGCCATAACAGCCAGCTACCGAGATAAAGCGCAGGAACAAGCAGCAGCAACCAGCCTACAAACTGCACGACAACGACTGGGTAGCCAAGTACATCTGCAATACCTGCAAACAGATCGTTAATAATGCTGGGGTGGGCGATAACCAAGTAGCTGGCGCCAACCATAAGGGGCCACTTGGCGTAACGGGCGCTGCGCAAAACCATTTTCCCACTGCGTGAAACCCGCGCGGCCAGAGCGGCGGAGCGAGTGCCCCGGCTTGCGCCCTTGGTGGCGACAGCCGCAGTGCGCCCAACGCGGAGCACTTTCGCTGCACTGGCAAAAATCAGCACGTCCACCGACGCCCAGCCAACGTCGCCTGCGGTAATCTCACTCCCGGAACGGTAGTTGCGCTCCAGATCACGAATGCCGCTGGCAAAAAACTGATTCACGCCTTCCAGCACCCGTTCTGTGCCAATCCATTGAGTAGCGCCCTGGCTGTCAACAACAAACTGTCCCAGAAAGTCGTGACCTTCGCTTTGAATGAAGTTGACGGCGTACCAGCCTCGCTCTTCCGGTGACAGTTTTTTGCCGTCGCTTGAGGGCTGGTTGTCAGGTTTCGAGCTCTCCGGCTCGCCGGTAAAGAACCGTTTGGCCGCCTGATATTGTCGGGACGCCTTGCTCATCCATTCAATCGTGCTGATGGGCTGGCTCACGAAATGCTGGATAGGCGGCAGGATGCCCTCACCATACTGCCTAAGGATGTTTTGAAACTCCGGTTCTGCAGCGTAAAGCGGGAACACATTTCGGGCCATATCCGGATAACGTATGAACGCAGCCTGCGCCTTCAGAAGCAGAAGAGGGTCATCGGACATATCCAGCAGTATCGCCTGAATTTCAACAGGCTCCTGTTCGATGCCGGGAAAATCACCGAGCACATCTTGAGCATGAATATTGATTAGCTTTTGCTCAATAGGAACCGGCTTGGCTATGGCGCTAAAAAAAGCCGCCATCAGCAAGGCCAGGCCACAAATCAGGATTAGCTTTTTCAAACAGTCACCACTGTATCGCGGTTATTCATAACGACCAGTCTAGCGCGAACTGGGTGAATTGGTGATGGTTTGCGGGTATAATTTTGCGCTTGGTTTAGCTGTTTCAGGGTAGCGGGGCACCGTAGCTTGTTATAAGAGAGTGAGGTTTTCTTGATGGAGCCACCTGGAGCATTCCGGTAGAATCCATTCCCATTACTTGTATAAGTCGGAAAGGATACCGCACCCATGAATACGCAAAGAAATCTCACCCGTTTTCTTCCCTGCTTGTTAATCACCGCCATTGGAATGTCTGGTTGCAGCTCTTATTACGAATCACAAGCCGAGGATATGATAGAGCGCCAGATGGGTGCCATGGTGTTTGTGGAGGGTGGCGCGTTCATGATGGGGAATCCTGGGGGATGGAGTGTCCGAAGTGACACGGTACCGGCTCACCGTGTCGTTCTGGATGATTTCTATATCCAGAAGTATGAGGTGACTCAGGGGGACTTTGAGTTATTTATGAAGGTGACGGGGTATGAGCCTTCCGATGATCGCTACGACAACAAAAGAGATGAATGGCCCGACCGTTTTGATGATGAATTGCCAGCCGTTGCATCTTGGGTAGATGCGAATGCGTTCTGTCAATGGCAGGGGGAAAGAGTCGATAGGAAGGTACGACTCCCCACAGAGGCAGAGTGGGAATTTGCTGCACGAGCCCGGGGGGAAATGCTTCGCTATGCAACCGAGAGCGGTGAAGCAATTGAAGGTGTCACCATGGCCGCTGAAGTCAAAAATAGCAGGTACGACACACCACCCTATGAAGTTGCGATGGCCACCCCGCCAGGCACATTTCCGCCAAACCCGCTGGGCTTATATGATATGTCGGGAAACGTCGGGGAGTGGGTTAGCGACAACTTTTCAAAGAATTACTATGAGCAGTCACCAATCGATAATCCTCAAGGCCCCACAGAAGGCCAAAGAGATATGTTTGAAAAACTACCCTATCGGGTTCTCCGAGGCGGTGATTATAAAGAATTCCTCGGAAATACAACGGTTACCCGCCGCAAAGGATCTCAGACGCTCGCATCTGAAACCCGCGGGTTCAGGTGCGCTGGAAACCCGGAATAAAAGTGTTTGCGCATGACCTAGTTGAGCATAGCTGACAACCATTGCTCAGCTTTTTGAGACTGAGAAGAATGCAGTAACTGGCGAACAACCAATTTCCTATAATTGGTTTTGAAATCGTGGAATCCACCTTTCTTCCCCGCATTTCCGATAAGTTTCAGGATCTCAATCAATTCCCGATGCTTAGTTACCGTCTCTAGAATTCGCATACTCGCTTGGTCAGCTTTTGTGGTGGACCTGTTTGGGTATGTGTTCCGGATTAAAACGAATCAGTTCACCGGTTCGGGGCTGTTGATGACGCAGCGGAAGCCATTGCCCGAGCTTTCTATATGCGCACCTGCTCTGGTAAATACGGTTCCGCCTCCGCCCATGTGATCTCCACGGCCAGCCCAGTCTCTAACGGTTTTTTGGGGTTTGTCTGGATTTATCGGCTTTGCCGGGCTACTGGGGTTGTTGCCAGGCGCGTGCTCGTAGAAGTCTTCTTGAAACCAGTTTTGCGTCCATTCCGCTACATTGCCGGTCATGTCATAGGGCCCCGAGGGATTGGGGGGATTACAGCACCTATGCAGGCTGTTTTCCACGCTTCAATCTGCTCGGGATACAATCCGTGCTTGCGGCAGTATTCGCTGAGTTCCGCCACGGTCATCGGGGCGGTCTCAAGAACAATGCGGAAATTTTCTTCGCTACTCCACTTGTCAGGAATGGCTGAATTCGATGGCAAAACGGCACCTCGTTTTCTGGCGGCTGTTCGCCAATTGTACAGAGTTGCGGTACTGATGCCTTCCTGACTGGATAGCTCTGCTACGGTCAGGCTTTGAGGTGGCGCCATCTTTTGAAGAATGGCTTCCTTACGTTCCGGTGAGTAATGGGGCATGGTTGTCCTCTGAAATAATCAGGCGACAACTACGCCGACACATAGGGGTAACGGGGCACCGTAGCTTGTTATAAGAGAGTGAGGTTTTCTTGATGGAGCCACCTGGAGCATTCCGGTAGAATCCATTCCCATTACTTGTATAAGTCGGAAAGGATACCGCACCCATGAATACGCAAAGAAATCTCACCCGTTTTCTTCCCTGCTTGTTAATCACCGCCATTGGAATGTCTGGTTGCAACTCTTACTACGAATCACAAGCCGAGGATATGATAGAGCGCCAGATGGATGCCATGGTGTTTGTGAAGGGGGGCGAGTTCATGATGGGGAATCCTGGGGGGTGGAGTGTCCGAAGTGACACGATACCGGTTCACCGTGTGGTTCTGGATGATTTCTATATCCAGAAGTATGAGGTGACTCAGGGGGATTTTGAGTTGTTTATGGAAGTGACGGGGTATGAGCCTTCCAGCCGATTTTATGGTAAATGGAGGGATGAAAACCCCAAGCGTTACCACTCCGATTTGCCAGCGGTTGCATCGTGGAGGGATGCGGTCACTTACTGCAACTGGCTGGGCGAAAAGGCTAACGAGCCAACCCAGTTGCCAACCGAAGCTCAATGGGAATATGCCGCCCGTGCGCGAGGAAAAGCGCTGCGTTATGCAACGAAGGACGGTGAGGCTATCGAAAATGAAACCATGGCGCCTAGGCGCGTTCGTGCTCGTTTCGACGAATCGCCTGTTGGCAGCCTAGTGCCCCACCCGCCAGGCAAATTCCCACCGAATCCAATTGGGCTCTATGACATGTCAGGGAATGCTGCTGAATGGGTTCAGGACTACTATCAAAAAGACTATTACGAATATTCTCAAGCCCACAACCCCCTTGGCCCCAAAACCCCCGATGCTTCAAGTCCGCCTGGTAACCCTTATCGAGTGTTGCGGGGCGGAAATTTTAAAGACTTTGTCGGAAATACAACGGTGACCAGAAGAAAGGAAATTCAAAATGGAGCCGGCGAAACCACCGGGTTTCGTTGTGGCTATTAAGTTGGTAGCTCGTTGCTGCCTGCCTGCCTGCTAACTACACTTCGTAACCAGACCTCAGTTTTTGTAGCTTGCGAGGACTGCATTAATCGACGAAAAATTACGTGATAATAGTTTCGCATCAGAGTTCCGACCCGACCTTTGCGGTCTTTCATTCCCATCCGCTTAAGCACCTCTACTAGTTCACGATGACTCTTGATCGTTTGGAGAATTTTGATACTGGCCGCCGCAGAAAGCTCTCTGTACGGGTCTCCGAATCCAATGAGGGGACCGCTATCTTCAGATAATATACTTAGTAAGTCCGCTTTCGTTTTCGGGGTTAAGAATTCCAGATCCTGTTTCTCCAGCACTTGAGTGGCGGTATCGCGAACCCTTGTTTCAGCGGTAGTAATGGAGGCCCAAGTTTCCGACAAGCTCAATAAGCTCTTGCTGACGACATCAACGAACGCTTCGTCACTGATCGCAAACACACGCACTAGATACGATAGATGTTCAAACGCAGCGCTATCAATCCAATCCAGAAACCTGAAATCACTCTGCTCCAGCGACCAACGAACAAACTTAACCAACTCCCAAATCTGCGTTCCGTTAAGTTCCGCCGCGACACCACCGCCACCGCCTGGCCCGAGCACCAAATGGCCTTTCATATAGGCTACAAGTTTGCTTTCCTGGAGACCTATCCGGAAATCGAATCCGATACCAATGCCGGCAGAAACAGCTAGCTCACCTTTAACTTCCAACAAAGACCGATATTCGGAGTTAGCGTCACGTTGCTTGTCGCTAACAGAGCCAGGTCTGGGTTTGCTCGGCTGGGATTCAGTGACTTTCTGATAAGCTCCCTTCCACTTAACCCCAAATGTTGCCTCATTACTCAGGCTGGCACCCGCAAAGGCTTCTCCATTGGTTTCACCGGAAATCCCCACGTTCCCCGGCGCACTGGATATCTTCGCATTGGCTGCAAGGGATGCACAGGCTCCGGCAAACCCCCGGATTCGGTACTCGGCATCTGCTCGGAAATAACCGCAGTGAAGCTCTTTCTGATTACCTTCATGGCTCTCGTATTTTAGAATTAATTCCGATCCTAACTCATTCGGAATCTGAGCCTTCAGAACGGCCTCGCCCTGCATGAGGCTGTATACACCTTCCAGTTTTCCGCCGATGTAGGCTTTATTTTTTTCCGGGTCGTAGGCAGCGGCCAGGCCGCACTGGGCAGCAAATCGGAACATCTGGGCCTCGGCACTGGCGGAAAAGCGACCATCCTCGGTGGATACTTCCTTTTTAAGAAGCTCCACTTCAAGTCGGTTGAAGAAATTGTCGTCCTTGCTTTTCCATTCACCCATTTTGAGCGACAGGGTCTTGCTGGTCTTCAGTGCCTCTTTGGCACCGCCCCAGGCGCGTTTAAATTCGCCCGCGCTCATGGCTGCCCGGACATCAGATGTTTTCAGGGACTTCCAGTTCTTGCGTAGCTGATCCACTACTTCTCGACGCATGTAGCGGTAACCGCCGGTACCAGTGTGTTTCACTTCCACCAGGGGGTGCCGTCTCATCGACGCCACCTGGGGCCTCGCGATATGTTCTACCGGGGTGCTATTGCTTACCAGTTCTCTCAGTTTTTTCTCTATATCGGCCATTAGTGACCGACGTTCTTCCTGGCGTTTGCGGTGCGCTTGAACCGTATCATCGGCAATTACGGTAGCCAGCCAGACGGCAGAGCTGACCTTGGCAGAATACTCAATGACATAGTCCATATATGGGAGTAGGTCAGCGTCCAATTCCCGGAACCGTTTAGTCTTTGAAGCCAGGCTTTCGATATCCGTTTCGGAGATGTAGTTTGGCCAAAGGGTAGCCTCTTTAAGCTCGTCCGCTTCGTAACGGAGCTGGGCAACTATCGACTTAGACTTTTCGGATTTTTCCGCCACCCGGTATTCAATTTCTGCTTCCAGTGCTGCCCGAAGGAGCTTCAGGCGCTCATTCATGCGGGAGAGATCCTGCTCATAGCCTTTCGTAGCCTTCTGGTGGGCCTCTATTTTGTCGGTGATCCCTGGCAGCGTGGATTCCAGCTCACTGCAATAGAGAGTAAAGAACTGCAGCGATAGTCTGTCTCTGGAATCCTGGAGATTGCGCTCTCGGCCGGGAATAAGAATCTGCTGACGGACATTATGGATTTCGTAGTGGATCCGCTTCTTTCGGCGAATCTGGTGCTCCAAGCGTTTCTGCTCACGCTTCCAGCGGACTTCATAATCCGCCAGCAACTCCCGGGCAGTGGTGCTGTGATCCGGTTTCGGTAGTGCACCCAATGCCTTCAGCTTGTCCCAAGCCTTTGCCCTTGCTTCAGGAATCTTGTCCTCAGCACCTTTCTCTGCCTCAGCCAGTTCCGCGAGGGGCCCATTTAGGGTGCGGGTCTCTTCTTCCAGCTCATTCAGCTGGGTTTCGGTCAGAGCAAATACCTGCTCGCCATCGTCGGTAAGTTGAACAAGGGCTACACATTCCAAGGCGCAGTCGGAGCATTCAGTATCGTCTGATGAATCATCGTTAGCAGAGTGTGCCGGTGGCAGAGGCTTGGTCGGTTCAGCAGCCTTGGGAACCAACAGGCTCCAGCCCGCTTCAATGTGATTCACATCTTTGATAACCGGGTTCTCGGCCTTGATCGCATCCAGTGATACTTTGTAGCGAGTGGCAATGTCTGAAAGGGTTTCGCCAGCTTGAACTTTATGTTGTTGCATGGTCGCACTCCATTAAGCATTCCATTGCTTCAAGACGATCTTCGTCGGTCATATCAGCATTTTCCACCGAGGCTCTGAATGCCGAATCGGACAATAGAGGTGCGTCACTCTGAATGGCCAGCCTCAGCCATCGTTCCTGTTGGGCAGCCTTGAGAAACCCGTGATCATGAGCATGTCGTAGCTGCTCCAGCACCCATAGGCGTTCATCTCCGTCAGAACTGAGATGGTCGCTGTATGTTGAAGCCCAACGACAGGCCCGGTCTGCCATTCGATAATCAGGCAAACTGGCCAAATCTGCTTCGGACAGCTTCCATTCCAAAGCAGGCAAACCCGGCTTTATTTCACTATGATCCTGCCAACTTAACCACTGGCCTGTGTCGTGCCAGAGCAACATCCAATCTGGCGGCAAAAGTCCCTGTGTTCGGGGCCCTAACGCAGCCAAAAGGGCTTTCAGGGAGCGAGGGTCATAGAAACGGAGCAGGCGATCATCAGATTTCGCCAATGCAAATAGGCGACTTCTGCTCCAGGCCAGAGTTTTCTCATAGTCCAGGCTGTTTTTCATCAGTATGCCGATCGCTCCGGCTGTCAGAATGTCCGTAACGATTGCCTGAAAGTCAGCCCGGCCACGCAAATCGACCAAAATGGGGCCAAACTGCCAGCCGCTCTGCCATCGAGTACCTTCAAGAAGGGAAGTCCAACGGATGGGGCCCCGATCCATGGCACTATACAGAGTCTTCAAAAACTCCGGTGTCCCAGCCAGATCAATTAGAGCGAAATCTGGCATTACGGGTACTTCAGGCGTTGTAGGTAATTGGTCAAGCGTGTTGATGCAGAGTGCAGCGTCCATGCTCATCGTACTCGCAGTCAGAAATGATTGAGGCGCCCTTACTGGTGGATTCTTTCAGTAAAGCTGAGTAATCGGTAACAGGCTCCTGTGCGCCCGAAGTCGCATTACTCCGCTGGTCGTTAAGGGCAAGCGTGGCTGAATCCCCACCAACGCGTTCGGCCCCCTCAGAGCTAGGTAACACAGGAACCTTGGCGGCTGTGGAAGCACCACTCCCCGGCCCACCCCCGGAATTCATCCGCACCAACGGCCCGGAAATAGTCACCCCACCGGGATCCACCTTCACAAAGCTTCCCCCGGCCTTCAGTGTCACTTCCGCACCGGCCTCAATCACAATCTTCGTGCCTGCTTTGTGATGAATTTCATTCCCCGCTTCCACAAGCTGCGCCTTGCCGAATTTGCTGTGGTGGCTACCGTTAACTGTGAGGCTGTAGTCGCCGCCGATCTTTTTCCGGTGTTCGCCGTCTACCGTTGAGTGGTCGTTGGCTTTCACCTGGCTGAAGCGGTTGTTTTCAACGGTCAGGTGGCTGTCATTTTTGATGACTTCGGTGCGGCTATTCTCCGTGAGCAGGTCCAGATCCTTCTGTGCATGGATGTAGATTTGCTCTTTGTCTGCTTCGTCCTCAAACCGCAGTTCGTTACTGCCTTCGCCTTTGTGGGTCTGGGTTTTCAGGGTGGTGCGGGTTTTATGCTCCGGCAGCGGGTAGGGCGGTGTGTTGCTGGCGTGGTGTGTTGTGCCTGTGATGATGGGCTGGTCGGGATCACCATCGAGGAAGGAGACGATCACTTCGTGGCCGATTCTTGGTAGGGCCATGAATCCATATTGGCCGCCTGCCCAACCTTGGCTCACGCGCAGCCATGCGCTGCTGTGTTCGTTGTTTTCAGAATAGCGATCCCAGGGAAATCTGACTTTTACCCTGCCATATTCGTCGCAGTGTATTTCTTCGCCTTCGGGGCCGGCCACAATGGCAATTTGGGGCCCGTCCATCAGGGGCTGGTGATCGCACAAAGGCCGCCAGGTTTTTGTGGCCGGAACCGCGCTGAACAGGTTGTGGTAAGTGGTCGGTTCAGAACCGCCTTCTTCTGCCAATGCTTGGGGTTGTTCGCCCACATGGGTAATAGCGGTAAGCAGCCAGTCCTGGTTTAGCTTGGCGCTGTCGTGGTTAGTGAGTTCAACCTTGGCGCCGCAGGTGAAATCCGGGCGATTACTCTCCCCATTGGCCGTGGTCGCGTTGTTTCGGAGGGCGTCCAGTCTGGCTTCGGTAAACGGTTGCCCGCTGGCATCGGCTTTGAATCGGCCCGGGTAGTCGAAGTGTTGATAATCCTGGCGGTGGCTAGCGCCGGCTGCGCTGTGTTCGTGCATCAGCCCGTAGGCTGGGTTCTTGAAGGTGTAGTCTTTGATTGCCACGGAGGCAGCTCGAGCGCGCTCTTCGTAGCGGAAGCGGAACACCGCTGGCTGCTTGGTGCTGCCGCCGGCTTTGCCGTTGTATTCGACGGCTTCTAATCTTGGTGCATCGCCGTGGTGGTCTGCGATAATCAGGCCGGGCTGCTCATCGCCTTCTACATTTCCGTGCTGATAGCGATAGTGCCAGCCTTCCTCTGCAGCTAACCGCTCAATAAACGCCAGGTCGCTTTCCCGGTGTTGTACGCAGTATTCCCGTTCTTGTGGGGTGCGTTTGAGATCAAACACCGAACCTACAATGCCTCTTTCTTCCAGCAGGGTACGCACGATGGTGTCTGTGGTCTGGGTTTGGAATATGCGGCTGTTGTGCATCAATCCTAAGCGCCATAAGGGTGGCTGAATGATCAGCTCGTAGCATGTGCGGCGATGGCCGGTGTCGCCCCGGGCAAATTCGTTCACCACGCCGGTGAAGCGACGAAGGGGCATGCTGTCTTGCCAAACTACCAAGTCCACAGGTTGTTCCAGTACCTCTGAAACCTGAATGGCCGGATCTGTACTGGCCAGTATCAAGCGGCCATGGAAAAGCGCGGAAAGGCTTTCGGTTAATGCAAAACTGACGACAGAAAATACATCTTCGGGAAGCTCACCGACACGCGCAGTGAACTGCAATCCGTTTGCCTGGGGCATATCTTCAATCCTTGAAGGTATGTGATTCTGGTGATAAAGCGAAATGGTAGGTTACCGCCGCTGGCGTGGAAAATCCAGTCGTTCGGTTGATTACCCCATAGTCAGACAGGGCCTTAAACTTAAGCTTTCACACAGACAAAGATCGCGTTGCCCGACGCTTTATCCCAAGGCGTGATCTTCTGGTAGTCGTGTTCAAGAATATGGACCTCAAAATACGGCTGTAGAATGTTCGTTAACTCTTTAAAGCTTGTTGCAACCATTGGGTGTTCGTCATCCCAGGATTGAGTAATGCCTTCCGTGGTTTTCGTGATACCGAGCCGGAGAGATTGTTTGTCACCCTCGCCATCGTAATGCCATGCGGAGCTGAAGGTGAACAGACCAGACTGGTGCTTGGCGGTGTGCCTTTCAAACAGGTTGTTGTCTATTCTGGTTTTATCGACTGAGTTAAAGCAAAACACTCCACCGCTTTTTAAGGCCTTATGTGCGCTGGCGATGCATTGCTTCAGCTTTTCGATGCCATTGCTGTAATGGATGGAATACAAAAAACAGGTGATTAAATCGAGAGCTTCATCCACCTCAAAATCACACATGTCTCCCAGTGAAAACTGCGCTTTCGGGCATCGGGTTCTGGCTTGTTCCAGCATGGGCTGATTGATGTCCAGACCACTGCTTTGGTATCCAAACTCGATAAAGTGCCGAATATGCGGCCCGGTTCCACAGGCCAAATCCAGGTGGGTATCGCCATTATTGCCGAACAGCTGGTGCAACCTATAAACGCTGTAGCTTTGAGCGTGATAGTTAATATCTGCGCACATTAAGTCGTAGTAGCCAGACAGGTCGGTATACAGATAATTTGAAGACATGGCAGCCTGATTGATTCAGCGGGGGATAGGTTATGGCAACGCATCGTAAACCACTCCCACAGGTTTGCGAATCAGATAAAATACTAGCTTGCCTCTGTCACTTCCTGCCTGGGGTTTCTCGGGTAGTAGCGCTCAGGCAATCGTTCTATATAGGGGAAGAAACGGGCATCTTTGTAGGGCATTTTCATAAAGCCAGACACGCCCAGCCCGGTTATTTGATCCACAGCGGCCAGGATCTCATCCAGTCGCTGTCGGAACTCACTTTCTTTCCCGGGATCCAGCAGTCGGTATTGGCTGTGGATTTTAAGGTGGCGGGGCAAAGCCTCAAAGATAATCATGCCCGTATGACGGATGGCGTTGAGCCCTTCGAGGGATTTGATGATGGATTGGGGTAGCACCAGAAACTCTTCGGGGTCCGGGCCGTCTTCAAAATAGGAGTGAACCCGCGAGCGGTCTTCAACTTCCGGTGCAGAGCTTACCTGATAGGGCAGTCGCATCTCGGGCGGTGCCATGAATGCCTGATCTGGCTCGTCGCGCTCTATGTGCAAGGTGTCCCGGGCGTTGAACAGGCAGCTTTTGAAAATGCCCTGTCGGTAGATTGCCTGAGCCAGATGTACCATGTTGTTCACGGCTGTGGTGAAGGCGGTTTTGAGTTCCGGATCGTGCAGGTTCAGGGAAGTATCCACATAAACACCGTCTGGTTCCCAGCGCACCGCCAGCCCGCCTTCCACCGGGTAACGGCCAAGGCGACTGACCGCTGCGAGGAATGCTTTTTCTGTTTCCCCCATGCCTTGCATGAAGTTTTTGTAGTAGCGGTCGAGTTGCACGTCGTTGACGTCGTTCAGGGTTTCCGGGGCACCTTCCTGTCGCAGAAAGGTTTTGCGGGAACTGTAGACCACCGTGTCGATTTCCCGGTCGGAGTGCCGCGTCCATATGGGTACCAAGTGTGTGGGCGTGGGTTCGGGCAGATCGACCATCACTGTTCGGGCCAAACGTGGCATTTCGTTCAGGTAGTGATCTCCGGCACGCATGCGCAGCGCAGGGTCCGGATCGAGCATGCCGTCCAGCATGCGTGCAAATTCCATGGGCAAGCCGAGGGATGTGGCCGGTATAGCCAGGTGGCCAAAACGGCAGGACTGCCCGGAAGCCAGTGCGTAGAGCGTAGCGGCTGCCCCTTGCTCGTCAAATCTCGGGGACGACAGACCACCATAGAGTTGTTCTTCGCCAATAAAGTAAACATCGCCCAAGCGGGCGTTGGTCTGCTGCAGGTTGTCTGACATAAGCTCCATCACGCTGGGGCTCAGGAACTGCTGGTTGGCATCAAGTTGAGCAAATACAGAAGAACCCCAGTCGATCAGCGCAATGTTCTCACTTTTGTCATCAAACACCAGATTGGACGGTTTGATGTCGCCATGCACGATGGGGCGCTGACCGTTATCAGATTCACGCCGCAGATTGCGAAGAATGTCGGCTAGCTGGCCGGCGATGCGGATAATCAGGCGCGGGCTCAGGCGGCCTTCCCGCAAGGATACTTCTTCCAGGTTAAACCCTGGTGCACGTTCCATCACCAGAATGGGTTGGCGACCGGCACGGTGGAAGGCGATCAGCCGAGGCACCCTTGGGTGCTTCACTTGCTCCAGAATGTAGGCTTCGTCTTCCAGCCGGTCGTGCAGATGCTGGGCCAGGGTGATGCGAGTGAACTTGAACACATGCTCAAGATCACGCGTGCCCTCCAGAGGCCGTCGACCAGAAAATACAAAGCCATAGGCGCCCTTGCCAATCATCGAGATGTCGGCATAACCCATCTGTTTGAGCTGCTTTGTACACAGCTCAACCCAGTCTTTCAGCTTTCTCGCGTCGTCGTGGCTGAGCAGATACACCGACTGCTCTTCCGGGATGTAAAATTGCTGTATTTGCGACGGTGGCGGCATCGACGACGACTGGTTCGGTGGTGCCATGCAATCAGCCCAGGTGAAGCAGCATGGATTGCGGTGACTCCAGGTAGCCCTTCCACAGGTTATTGAATCGGGCGATGGTGCCCCCATCAATAATACGGTGATCGCCTGCCCAGCTGATGGTCATAATTGAACGTTCTACCACCTGCCCGTTGGCATCAAAGCGCGGCAGCTTCTGGGTACGCCCCAGGGCTACAATCGCCACTTCCGGCGCATTGATGATAGGCGAAGCGTAGGTGCCGCCCAGAGCGCCAATGTTGGAAATGGTAATGGTGCCACCTTTAAGATCTGCCTGGCTTACCTTGCCTTCCCGGGCCGCTTCGGTCAGTCGGGTTACCTCATCGGCAATTTCCAGCAGAGTAAGTTGGCCTACGTTTTTAACGTTAGGTACAAGCAGTCCGATTTTACTGTCCACGGCCATGCCGATGTTGCAGCCTGGCTGGTAGTGAATCTCTGTGACATCTTCGTTTAGCTGGCTATTGAGCACGGGGTATTCCCTAACCGCGAGCGCAATCGCTTTCATGATGAATGGCATCAGCGTGAGGCGAGAACCCCGAGCTTCGGCGTCGGGCTTGAGTTGCTGGCGAAGGCTCAGCAATTCTGTTACATCAATGTCTTCACTGAAGTTGAAGTGCGGGATGGTCGATGCTGAAGTCACCATGCGCTTGGCCATCACGGCCTGCATGCCTTTGATTGGCTCAATGCGAACGTCCTGGCTCTGTGTGTGACGATTCCCGGGTAAACTCTCAGACGCTGATGAACCTCCTGATGCCGACTGGTCCATGTGCGCCAACACGTCTGCTTTGAGCACGCGGCCATCTTTGCCCGAGCCCTGGATATTCCCGAGCGTCAGTTCGTTCTCGCGAACCAGTCGGCGCACGGCGGGGCTGGCTGGCGTTCGTTGGCCATCCGGGGAAACAGCAGATGCCGCGGCTGGCTCTGCCGCAGGTTCAGAATGCCGGGCAGCCTCAGCCTCAGCCTGCCTTGCCTCTGGCTCAGGTTTTTTGTTTTTATCGCTGGTCTCGGCCTGTTCCCCCGAGCTTTCATCAGAGTTCTGGTCGGAGCCCTCTCCGCTTTCATCAACCAGTTCAAATAGCGGGGCATGCACTTTGGCAGTGTCGCCTTCTTTCCAATACAGGCGGGTTACCCGGCCCTTGTAGGGGGCGGGGATTTCTACCAGCGCCTTGTCGGTCATCACTTCTGCCACTGGCTGGTCTTCCTCGATCAAATCACCTTCGCTGACCAGCCACTTAACCAACTCGCATTCCACGATACCTTCACCGATATCGGGCAGTATAAAATCACTCATCATTACTCTCCTGTCCGGATATCCGCTTAGAATTCGACGCTTTCCCGAATGGCCTCATAGACCTTCAGATGGTTGGGGAAATGTTCTTTCTCCAGCACCAGCGGGAAGGGTGTGTCCATGCCGGTGACCCGCGCGATCGGGGATTCCAGATAGAGAAAACAACGCTCCTGAATAGTGGCGGCGATTTCACCGGCAAAGCCGCCTGTTAGAGGTGCTTCGTGGGTGATTACCAGACGCCCGGTTTTAAGCACCGAGTCGGCAACGGTTTCCACATCCCAGGGCAGGATTGTGCGCAGGTCAATCACTTCGCAGGAAAAGCCTTCCTTCTCCGCCATCTCAACGGCCTTGTCGATCACTTCCATCTGAGCACCCCAGCCCAGAAGCGTCACGTCAGTACCTTCTTTTAGTACTTCGGCTTCGCCCAGGGGTAACTGGTATTCGCCTTCTGGCACCTCGCCTGTGGAGGCGCGATACATGCGTTTGGGCTCAAAGAACAGGGTTGGGTTGGGATCGTTGATGGAAGCCAGTAGCAGCCCTTTCGCCTGATGCGGGTTGCGCGGCACCACCACTTTCAAGCCAGGCGTATGGGCAAAATAAGCTTCGGGAGACTGGGAGTGATAGAGACCTCCAGCGATGCCGCCGCCGTAGGGCGCCCGAATGGTTAGCCCGCCTACATTGAATAGGTTGCCTGAGCGGTAGCGGAACTTTGCAGACTCGTTAACGATTTGGTCGAACGCTGGAAAAATATAATCAGCAAACTGAATCTCGGCCACCGGGAACGAGCCTTGGGCCGCTAATCCGTTAGCAAAACCGACAATGCCCTGTTCTACCAGTGGCGTGTTAAAGCAGCGATCCTTGCCGTACTTTTGTTGCAGATTGCTGGTAGCACGGAATACGCCGCCAAAAATACCCACGTCTTCGCCAAAACACAGCACGCGATCGTTGGCGGCCATTGCCATATCCAGAGCATCGTTGATGGCCTGCAGCATGTTCATTTTCGCCATGTTATGCCCCTCCCTCAACGTGTCCGGCTGACTTTGGATACTCATCCGGATATTTGCGAATGTGTGCTTTGAGCTTTTCAAATTGTGCGTTCAGCAACGGGGGTACCTCGTCGTATACATCCGTTACCAGGGAGTCCAGTGCCGGTGGTGGCAGTTTTTGAGCTCGCTTCATGGTTTCGAGCACCTCACGGCGCAGGCTTTCCTGCAGTTTTTTCTCCTCGCCCTCACTCCACCATTTGTGTGTTATAAGCCAGTTGTACATGCGCAAAATAGGGTCTTTTTCGCGCCAAACCGATTCCTCGTCTTTGCTGCGATAGCCCGAAGGGTCATCTGATGAAGAGTGCGCGGCCAGACGGTACGTCATGGCTTCGATCAAAACCGGGCGGTTCTCTTCCACGGCCAGTTTACGGGCTGCTTCAGTGGCCTGGTAAACGGCCAGAATATCGTTGCCATCTACGCGAATGGTATCCATTTTGTAGCCAAATCCCCGGGGTGCTATGCCATCGGCGGCAAACTGTTCGTTTGCGGGGGTGGAAATGGCATAGCCATTGTTGCGACAGAAAAAAATAGCGGGTACACGATGTACTGCAGCCATGTTAAGGCCCGCGTGAAAATCGCCTTCTGAGGCAGCACCTTCGCCGAAGTACACCACGGTGCAGTGGCCGTCACCGGCCATTTTCTGGCCATAGGCATAGCCTGTGGCTTGAGGGATCTGGGTGGCCAGCGGCGATGAAATAGTCATGTAGTGGAGCTTGCTGGAGCCGTAATGGACCGGCATCTGCCGGCCTTTGCCGTAGTCTTTCTCGTTGCCAAACAGTTGGTTCATGAACTCTTCAATAGTGAAGCCGCGATAGGCCAGGGAGCCTTGTTCGCGGTACTGAGCCATGATCATGTCGGCATCGTTCAGTGCGGCAGTGCTGCCAATAATGGCAGCTTCTTCGCCGGTACACTGCATATAGAAACTCAGGCGGCCTTGGCGCTGGGCACCCAGCATGCGTTCATCCAGTACGCGGGTTGTAACCATCGCACGGTAGATTCGCAGAGCCTTGTCTTTATCAATATCAGGTGCTTTGCCGCTCTTATAGAGCGAGCCGTCCTGCTTCAGCAGTTTGAAGGTTGGAACGCGGTATTCCGCACCGTCTGTAAAAACAGGGGTATAAACGGTTTTGGACTTTGTTGTTGTCATAATCCTCTTCCTGGGGTGGTGGCTTGAGGAGCAGAGTGCCCCTTGTGAGGGCCTCGGTAATTAATGGAGCCTTATTCTGTTTTACTGGTGGTTTGCCAGAGTATAGAACGCTTTATGCAACCCTGCTGGTGTTGCAATGGTGCTCGCATTGCCAGCCTTTGTGGATCGGGTAAAATCCTTTGAGGCACGGTATGTTGACCTTAACGTAAAGTGCAGGGTTTGGATAGTGTCTGTGAAGAAGGGCAATCTGTAGAGGTAAGAACAGGAAATCGCGGCTCAGGGCAGGGTGTACCAAGAGCCGCGTTTTAAGTGAGAATGATCAATAAGGCGTGACGTTTTTCGGGATGTCTATGTTAAGGGCCTTTATCTGCTTGATGAGGTTCAACCTGTAGCCAGGCAAATCTTTAATCATTATTCCTCTGTGGGTTTCAACCTCTTGCTCTGTATAGGGCTCGAAGCCTTTTGGCGCACTACCACCGGCTATGCCGCCATCTTTCAGCATCCAGTTGAGCAGCTCAGCCAACTGCGAGTTACTAAGAGCAGACTGCGACGCGCCTGGAACCTGTATGAGGAACTCCCGACCTCCTTCCACTTTCAGGAAGTTTCCGACAAAGTTTTTCATCATCGGAATGTCGCTACGAGGTGCGCCTTCGCCGTTAGTCAGATGACAACCCAAACATTGCAGCTGATAGTTCACCGCCGGTGAGTAATTGGCCTGGTGTATGGGGGTTTGTCGCGCCTCGTTACCAGGTGCTGGCTTTTGCCTGGGGTCGGGAATAACCCGTGCCTCCCCCGAAGGGGAGGCAATGACCAGAGCCAAAGCCAAAACGCAGAATAGTGAGCGCATTGCTATGCTCCTCAGGACGCCACGCCCTTGATAACAGCGACTGTACAGTTGTAAACGCTACTCTCAGTACCAAGGCACCAGTTAATATCGTTGTTGTTGAAGGGCCTGTACATAGGCTCTTCGCTGTCGTTGCGCGTGCACGCGCATTGGGCACAGCTGTGTTTGCCGCAGCAGTCGTTGTAAGAAATGATGTAATCGATGCCATCGGCGGGGTTGCGGCATGTGCCGACCCACGTAACCGTGGAGGATTCTGTTCCCGGTGGGCAGGTGGTAACCGAGCCACCACAGCAACTGCACAAGAACCCATCGACAGAACAGTAACGCCAGTAATCGCAACTGGTGGGGTCACCCGGGTCGCCGGCTGAGGCCTCCCCGGCTGCAAGTGCCTTTCCGGTTCTGTCTATAGGAAGAAGAGCAGGCGCAGCCACGCCGACGGCCATAAGTGAACCAAATTTTGCAATAAACTGCCGCCGCCCTGTTGTATTGGCTACGTGGCGTGATGAGCGTTCAAAAAAGCGATCAAGAAATTTCATTTTATTGTTCTCCGTAATCAGGATGGGGTGTGAATACCAGGTGATTCAGACTGCGCCCTTATGTAGTCCTGAAGTGTTGATGAGCCTAGCAATTCGGTTTCAAAAAGGCTGTCGAGGTGTTCCCTTGAGTTGACGAGACCCTTGGCTTTCAGTGTGCCGGACTGATCAATCAACGCTGCATATGGAAGCTTGCCAATCTGGTAGGTCATGCCAATTTCCGGGCTCACCACATAGGTGGATTTTTCGAGGCCTGCATCGGCAATAAGTTTGTCGTGTTCGGCGGCATCGCCATCACTCACGTACACAACGTCCAGATCTTTGACTGAACGACTGATGGCCTTGATTGCTGGTATCAACGATTTACATATCGGGCATGTTGGTGAAAGGAAAAACAGAAGAGTAGCTCGCTCACCGGCATAACCAATATTAACCGGGCGACCGAAACGATCCGCCGCGGTTACTTGTGGTGCCGGCTGCCCAACCTCGACACCTTTATCGAGCATCAGTGCGCCGGCAGGGGCGATCCGCGAATGCAAAACGCCGATTTGCCGAATAAGGCCAAGCAGCACCAAAGAGCTGGCTATCAAAAGCAGCCAAAGCAGAATGTTTGAAACGATAAGTGCTTGCATCTTATTTTTCTCCTGACAATTTTAGCAGTAACGGCCGATGGGCCAACCAAAGGTCTGTGGCGGTATAGAGCAAAACCAGGACGGTTCCCGCTGCGATCATGACAAAGTTATCGTGCAGACTCAGAGGGCGGTCGAGCATGGGTAGTAATGCCCCTAGTGCAATGACAGCCAGCAACGCATTACGCCCCAGCAGCGCTGGTTGCAGAGGCTGACGCATTGCCGGGCCAGAACACCCACAGTCGATGTCTTTGCGGCCACGGGCCAGGTTTATGGCGATAGCCAGCGCGTAGAGAGCTATCAGCAAAAATGCCAGAAGACCGGCGTAGGGTCTGCTGGCACTCCAGAGCAAGCCCGCGGCAATCACAAGTTCTGTGATTGGCAGGGCCCGAGCTGCAGCTGGCACCATTAATGCTGGAATGAGTGCGTATTCGCGTACCTGGCGACGAAACCAATGTGGGTGTCTGAGTTTATGGCTTGCCGCGCTGGCGAATATCACAGCCAGCGCCAGAGCAGCCGATGTACTGACAATAGGGTCTATCATCACGTCACCTCTCAGTGGTTCAGAATCAGCGTCGGCGTTTTGGTTACGCCTTCCATGGTGCCGGTATGCTCACCTGTGGAAAGCTCGAAAATTTCCAGCCCACCTTCAATATTTGCACCCAGCAATAGAGGCTTGTCATCTGAGGTGGCGTTCAGGCTCCAGATAAGGTTCGGCGACTCCAGGGTTCCAAGCCTTTCACCGGTTTCCAGATCGAACTCCCAGATAGTCTGGCTTGGATCCTCCCAGTTATAGGCTTTGTGGTCCGGGTGCATGAGCACATACAGGCGATTCAGGCCAGGCGCTGCTGTCAGTAGTTGCCAGCCGCCTGGTGCCCATCCCTCTGCATGTTCTTCTTCGGTAACGAGGGACCAGCGGGGCAGTAGTTCCGGCTCATCTCCGGACAGATCCACTGGCACTACTTCACCCAGTGTTGTTACAAAATAATAGGTCTCATCAACAACGGTTGCCCTTTCGACGAGCTTTACTTTATCCGGGTCAAAAAAAGTGGTCTTGGAGCGATCTACTTCTTTGCCATTGTCATCCAGCGTAATTAATTGAAGTGACCCGTCACCGCAGAGGGAGGCAAACCTCCGCTCGCCGACCGGGTAGTTCAGAATGCAGCCATTGATCGCAATCTCGTTAACCATTTCTTGTTTGGTGGTATCGACAACCGTCACAGTCGTGGAGGGCGTGAAGTTGTAGATATAGACAAACTTGTCATCACTACTGGTTGCCAATGAAAAGCGCTCCGTTAGTGTGAAGGCGCGCTCGCTGGAAACTTCCAGCTCCCATTTAGGGGATAGGGTCTGGCTGTCCCAGGCGGTTAACACATCGGTGCGCTCGCCGCGCACATAGCGAGTAAAAAAGAAGTCAGCCGTGAAAATGGTTTTGCGGTCCCGTGAAAGCGTGGCCGGAGCTGCGTGCCCGGTGGGAATCATGCCCAAATATTTCTGTTTGTCCGGGTCAATGACAGCAATTCGGGTAGAAACCATGTTGTTGAACTCAAAGTCCACCATGTAACTTCTGTGGTCGTCTGGCAGCGGCAGAGTCGTGCTGCCAACGGTTTCATTGGGAAGACGAGCGTTTGCCGTTGCAGCGATAAAGCTGGACGCGACCATCAGGCAGCACGCCAGTTTTTTAGTGAGATGCATCATCAAGATCCTCAATATTTGTTTTTCTGGTTTAGGGGCGCGGTGGCTCACTGGCAATCACGCTCCTGATTTTCTATTGGTTTCAATTTGCGCTTGAAGCCGTCTTTTTTTATTTCTTTATGCTGATAGTCCGGCCCTGGGTGACTGCTTTCAGCCCTTCAATGCCGAACTCAACTCCGTAGCCCGATGCTTTGTTGCCGCCAAAGGGAACCATCGGATGAATTGCACCGTGTTGGTTGATCCACACTGTCCCTGCCTCCAACCGGGGTGCGAGTTCGTTTGCGTCGGCTGTGTTGTGTGCCCACAGAGACGCACCCAGTCCTGCCTCAAGCCCGTTTGCGGATGCGATGGCGTCACTCAGCTCGCTATACTGAATGATGGGCAGCACAGGGCCGAACTGTTCTTCGTCGACCAGGCGTTGCCCATCTTTGATATCGCCCACCAGGGTAAGGGGCAGGAAGTAGCCTTTGTCCGGCACGTTGCCAAACTCACGTACGTCGCAACCATTCTTTTGGGCGTCAGAGATGAGTTCTTTGACCTTTTCAAATTGCATGCTGTTCTGGAGGGGGCCAATCAGCACAGATTCATCCATGCCGTCGCCTATCTTCATTTGGCCTGCAATCGAACTCAGCTCAGACATAACCTCTTCGTAGTCGGTGTCATGAACATAGAGCCGCTTAATGCAGGCGCAGGTTTGCCCGGCGTTCAGGAATGCTCCCCAGAACAAATCCATGGCAATGGCCTTGATGTTCGTTCCTGGCATTACAATGGCGGCGTCATTACCGCCCAACTCTAAAGTGATGGGTGACAAGTTCCGGGCCGAGGCTTCAATAATGCGGCGCCCGGTGGCTTCACTGCCGGTGAACATGATTTTGCTAATGTCAGGATGATGCGTGAGTTTGCTACCAATGTTTCCATCCCCGGTGACCGTATTGAGAACGCCCGCCGGCAGAACCTGGTTGATCAATCGAATCATTTCCAGGGTCGCAATAGGGGTGTACTCGGAAGGCTTCAATACCACCGTATTTCCCATCCGTATGGCCGGAATAATTTGCCATATGGCAATCATCAGCGGCCAGTTCCATGGAGCAATAGCTGCCACCACTCCCAGAGGTACGCGGTGAAGGGTGTCTTTGCGCTCGTCATCCTCGTAAACAACCTCGGGGTTCAGTTCCAGGCTTGCGGGCACTTGTGTCCAACCAACGCAGGCTTGCATTTCAAACCTGGAGCCAAGGCCTGACAAAGGTTTACCTTGTTCCCGAGTAATTAATTCAGCCAGGTATTCAGAATTTTCCTCCAGAATGTGCGCCACCTTCTGGACAATATCCCGCCGCTCCTGATCACTGCGCTTTGCCCAGCTTTTTTGAGCATCTACAGCCGATTGAACGGCCCGGTCAACTTCTTGCTCATCGCTCTCTGGCGCGAAACCCAGCGATTGCATGTTGGCAGGGTTAAAGATTTCATAGTGATTAGCCGGCTCTGTTAGAGTTCCGTCCACGGTGTTCCGGTAAATGTGCATGTTGTAATCTCCAGCAATGGAAAGCCTGATTCGCCATACCGGGCGAGTGGCCGACAGGTGCCGTTTTGCGGTCAGAAGAAATAAGCCGCCATCGTTTGAGCGCAGGTGTTCAGGTTGTTGGCCTGAGGCTAACTGACACTATAGCCGACATCTTAATCAACTCGTCTTGCCGTGTGCTTTCTTGTCGGTGCCAGAACATTTCGTTACTGCGCCAAAGCACCAGAAGTCTAGTTCAAAACCGACACTTTTTTGTTTGCTGTTGTCTTGCGCTTGTATCGAAACCAGGTGCTGGCTCCGCCAAGGCATCTTGACTTTTGTTTGTTTTCTGGTCATTTTCGACGTTAGCAATAATAAATAAGAGTAAGAGGTCATAAACGTGTCGTCATGCAATAGCGGGACTGGTGATTTCGAAAAATGGATCTGTAATATCAATGATATATGCGGGCCCTTCCTGGCGAGCCCTTTGGGTGACAGATTTTTAGGGTCTGTAGAGAAAGTTGGCGGGTCGCTCAATATGTCCAAAGTGAATATTTTGGGCGCAGATCTTTATCGCACGCCAAAAGAGATACAGAAAAGTGGTGTGCCTGACTTTTTTTGTGTTTTCCAGATTCGAGGGCGCTCACTGGTTGAACAGGCAGGGAACCGTTCTTCTCTCACTTCGGGAGACGTTGTTCTGGTTGATTCCGCGTTGCCTTTTCGTTTTTCATTTCAGGAATCTTCGCAGCAGATATCATTGATATTGCCTCGCCAGATTGTTGAGCGGATTTTGAACCTGAGCAGGGTTGAACTGGGTGTCAAAATTCCTGCTGATTCTCATATTGCGCGCTTTGCCAGCAAGTTGGTGGTTGAGGCCTCCAGGCATGAAAACCTGAATCCGGAAGAGAGTGCTGCCATTCTTGATTCGTTGGCGACGCTTATAAAGCCCTCGGTATTAAAGAGTGTTCGTAGTAGCGAGTCATACGACAAAGTGTTCATGGCTGCGTCTGAATTTGTAAAAGATAATCTGGGTGAGCCTGGCCTGAACGCACCGATGATCGCTAGCCATATTGGCGTATCGGTGCGAAGTCTTTACCGTGCTTTTGCTGGCGATTCCATGACTTTCTCAGACTATGTAAAAACTCAGCGCCTGGAGATGTGTGCCGATTACATCAAAGCCAATAACGGGCGATTAAACCTGACGGAAGTTGTTTATAGATACGGCTTTGGCAGCCCCAGCTATTTTTCGACCGCGTTTAAAGGTCGTTTCGGAATTACGCCGTCCGACTTCAAAAAACGCTGTGCGGAAAATTAACGCACGCGCGCCTCACCTGACACATGTCGTCATCAGCTGACCCATCTGCGGCATCACCCATTATTATCGGAGCGGGGCCTGCGGGTATGCGTATCGCGCGCCGGCTAGCCCAATATGGCAATGTACTGGTGTTGGACAGCGATACTGAAAGCCCCGGGGCAACAGAGGCTCGCCCCAAGTTACTCACCCATGTCCAGTTTTCTCACGCACATAAAGGTGCTCAAGCACGGCCATTCTTGCCGCTAGCGCCCGGCGTTAGCCTATTGTCTGGTCGTAACGTAGTTCATATTGATCGCGATAATTGTCGAATCCTCGATGATGAAGGCCAGACCCATGTGTATTCCCGGCTCTTTCTTGCACTGGGTGCGGCGCCCCTGCGTCCCGAACTGCCCGGGAGCCAGCTCGCCAGAGTGCAGACGCTCTATACTCGCCACGAGCTCAATGCCCTGCTCAGAGGGTTGGAGCACAAAGCCCCGTTGCTGATAATAGGCGGTGGTCTGCTCGCCGTCGAACTCGCTGCTTTAGCGGCCAAACATACTTCCGTCACTTTGATTGTCCGCAGCCGGTTGTTGAGACGCTACCTTGAGCCGAAGATGAGTGCGCAAGTTGTCCAGCGACTCGAAAAACTCGGTGTTCGGGTGCTGGAGCAAGCGACGCCGCAACGCTTGCTTGGCCGCGAGGGTGTCACCGGTGTGGAATTGGCTGATGGCCGGCAACTGGCGACACGACAAGTGGTGCTGGCCTGTGGCAGTGCGCCCAACACGACCCTGGCAAGCGAGGCAGGTCTTGGTGTTGACACGGGAATTTTGGTGGACGCTTGCATGCGCAGTTTAAGTGATAAGCGCATCTTCGCTGTCGGCGACTGTGCTCAGCCACCTTGGCCAGCAATGCGGGGTAATATCACGCAAGTGCTGTATATGGCTGACCTGGCCCTGGCCTTCGCTAACAAGGAGCAGACACCGGAATGTCCAGCAGGGCAGTACCGGGAATGTCGGCTGAATGATAACTGCCGGCTTGTGATAGCGGCCTTGCACCCGGCGATCGAGCCTAAGGCTTTGCATAAGCACTATTATGAATGCGTTAATCGGGTAGCGTCCGTGACGATGCAACATCACTCCGTCGTCGCGTTTCAAGCACTGTTGCCTCACGCCCCGGCCAGACGGCTCACGGAACTCTGGCAAAATCACGCCATATTGTCCCACTGGGAATCTGCTAGCTTGCAGCGGTTGGTCTGGCTGCCGCCACGCCGGCAGCCAGACCCGCTGATCTGTCGCTGCGCCAGCGTGCGTCGCTCAGCGATTCACGCTGCCATCAGCGAGTACGGCAGTGACTTGGCAATGGTCTGTCAGGTAACCCAGGCAGGCAACTATTGTGGCGGTTGCCTTGATGACATTGCCGCACTGTGTGGCAGCAACTCCTGGCAAAGTCGGGGGACGCGCTGGTTAACGGTGGCGGCGATTCTGCTTATGGTCATTTTACTAGGATCACTGCCGGTCTGGCCGGTTCCTGATAGTGTTCTTTATGTCGATTTTACCGCCTATCGCCTATTGACCAACAGCGGCATTCGGGAGGCCAGTGGTTACCTATTGACCGCCGTTATGTTGACGACTCTTGCGCTTCGCGGCGACCGCCGACGCTACGGGTGGCACATGTGGCTGGGAAGCGCTGCGCTGCTGCTACTGCCGCTGCACTCTTTGGGTGGTCCCTCACACAGTTCCGGCTTTGGTGCCAGCCTGGTCGGGCTGATGTTGCTGGTCGCTTTAAGTGGTGCCCTGTTAAAAATCCGTCGTGGGGTGGTTGGGTTGCGCCTTGGTCATCATGCCGCCACACTCGCTTTATTAGCTGCAACGGTGATTCATATCGTGTTTGTCTACCAATACTAAACACCTGACAAGTCCACCAACCGGCTGCTGACGATGACTTCCACCACGCGTATCCTGCTTTATAGCCTCATGCTCGCTGTGTGTCTGGGGGCGATTTTGCTAATGACCGGCAAGTGGCAGCCCACCGCAAATCCGGCGCCGCTCTCTCAGGGACATGCCACTCTCGAATGCGACGAATGTCATCTTGGTGTCAATAGCAGTCAGGCGCCGCTGAACGCCAGTTGCCGGGGTTGCCATGACAAGGTGCTCGGCGAGCGCCGTGCGCATTCAACCGCGTATCTGGACATTGTGGGTCGCCGTGATTTTCCCAGGCATATTCAGCCGGATGGCTGTCTGGACTGCCATAATGGCCACGTTCGTGCCGGCGACAACTTTGCCAGTGCCATGCCCACAGATCAGTGCAGGCTTTGCCATGCAGATCTCGTTAAGAAAGATGATTATCATCAGGGGCTTGATTTTAGTACCTGCGTGAGTTGTCATCAGTACCATAGGCGCACGCTGCGTCCACCCATGCCGCGCCAAGCGGCGCCAGAATACTGATATGGATATGCATTACAGGAACCGGCCCAGCAGGTTGATCTGGGCTTTTGTAAAAAAAGGGCCTGGAAGCATTACTCGTTCTGCTTGGCGTGGGCCTTGCCTGGATCTATCGAAAGGCGCAACGTGCAAGTGTTCAGACTCCTTAAGCCTCATTTATTAACCAGAGATCCAGATTATGAGTGATGAGCAGTTAACAAGTGTGCTCGAATTGAGCGGCGAAGAGCGGTACGACTATTTTCTGAGTGAAGTGCTGGAGGAGCGGGAAATCTGGATACTGATCAATTCCGAGAACCGCTTCCTGTCAATCGTGTCAGAAGAGGATGGCGTGGCTCATCTGCCGGTCTGGCCTAGCTCGGAATTTGCTGTTGCATACGCCAAAGGGGCGGGCGACTTAACAACAAAAAGCATTTCCCTGCCGGATTTTTTCAGGAAATGGGTGCCGGGCCTTTCGAAAGATGGACTGCATATTGGCGTATTCCCGGGGCTTGATAAAACCGTGTGGATAACCGAACCCGGCGAACTGAAGGAAGACCTGCAAGATGAGCTGTCTAGCTTTTAGAGTGGCATGGTGTCGGGTGGTTAGTAATTAACCTGGTCAGTTAACGGTCACATTTGCCGAACGCCCGTTTTAACTGGCCTGAGTATGCTTGTCCCGCGCCTTTTCACAAAGTTATCCACAGATTCCCGGGATAACTTACATGCAGGAGTGCATGGACGTGTCTGGCCAGCTCAGTGAATTGTTTTTAAAGGAGTTTCGCTATGTCGACATTGCTGATTATCCTTGCCGTTCTGTTTCTTGCGCTGATCGTTATACTGCCTCTGATTGAAAAATATGCACCGAAAGGTGAAGCACGTAACGACGGCAACCTGACAAGGTTCATTTTTCCACTGGTGGCCTTGTTGATCGTGGTGCAACTGATTTGGTATTACTTTTCCTGAGAGGGCTTGTTCGTCTGCCTTCTTTGCTCTTCTCAAAAGAATTCCATCTATGATTTGTGGCAGCTTGAATAAACTGGCAAAGTTCTGCGCATTCAGCCCCAACTACACCAAGAGGATATGCCGGTGACAAACTTAGTAGACTACACATTGAACGATGGTGTCGCGACAATCGTCATGAACAACGGCAAGGCGAATGCCTTGAGTCACGATGTGTTTGAAGCGTTGAATAAGGCGCTCGATCAAGCTGAGCAAGACAAGGCCGTTGTGATTCTGACAGGACAACCAGGCGTTTTCTCTGGGGGCTATGATCTCAAGGAAATGCAGAAGGGCATGAATGAAGCCACCGCACTGGTCACAGTAGGCTCAAGGTTTACTCGCCGCCTGGCGGCCTTTCCCTTTCCGGTCATTGGCGCATGCAGCGGCCACGCCATTGCTAAGGGCGCCTTTATCATGCTGTCTGTGGACTACCGCGTGGGCATTGAGGGTAGCTTCAAACTTGGCCTGAACGAAGTGGCCATCGGCATGACTATGCACCATGCGGGCATAGAGATCGCTCGGCACCGGCTGGCACCTGCCCATTTCTATCGCTCGGTCATCAATGCTGAAATTTATAATCCTGAAGGCGCCGTGGCAGCGGGCTTTCTGGATGAAGTGGTGGCACCAGAGCAGCTAATAAGTCGTGCGACCGAACTGGCTCAGGGTTTTCGGAAACTGAGCCTGAAAGCACATGCCCAGACCAAGTTGAAGGCCAAGGCCGGATACCTTGAGCTATTGGATAGCTGCATCGAGAAGGACTCGCAGAACCTGGGTCTGACGTCTTAACAGGCAGGTTTGGTGGGTTGGCCGCGGGTTAACTCGCCAGGATTTATTCTGTAAAAGTCGCTAAGCAGGTGATACACAGCCGGCTGCTGTTCTTTCAAATGCTGTGGTTGTTGATAAAAGGTTTCCGTTAGCACCGCAAAAAACTCAGCCGGTTTTGTAGCCCCGTAAGGATCGAGCCAGCTTTTTCGGTGGTGCCTCAGTGAGTGCCGGAGGTCGTCGTAGGCAATGGTCATGGTTTGCTGCCATTCTTTGGCGTGCTCCCCGCTTAGCGGCGGTGCTCCGTCTGCGGTTCCGTCCAGGTAGTCAAGCTGGTGGGCAAACTCGTGGAGGATCACGTTGTGGGTACTCTCGGGGTTTATCGCCCCGCTTTCACATTCCGACCAGGCCAGCACCACTTGCCCCAATGTTGACGCTTCACCCGCGCGAACCTGATCGCTGACACCCACAACCATGCCATCCCGCTCCGATGCCTGCACCCGGTAGACCTCCGGATATACAAGGATGCTGCGTACGTCGTCGAAATCGGAGTACGATCTTTTGAGAATCAGTAGGCAGGCGTGTCCGGCGATGGCCACCCGAACGCGATCAGTCATCTCAAACCCATCGCACCCATAGAAGTTCTTTTCTGAGAGAAACAGCTGAACCTGTCTTTCCAGCGTTTGCTGAAGCTGTGCCGGCAGTCGGCGGTAAAGGGGAACAGTTGCTTGAAGGTGTTTTTTCCAGATTTTCGGGAAGGGCTGTTTTAGTTCCCGGTCTCTGCGCCAGGCGCGATAGAAAAACAGATAAAAAACGGCCAATGCGATGAAGACAACGGCGAAGACTGCAAATACACTTACTGAGGACATTGTCTTAAACTCGCTTCATGCGTATGTACAGTCGGTTTGCTGTAATCTCAAACGTTTGATGTTTGGCCAGCGCCCACTAAAGCCGATAATGAAACCCTTACGCGGTTAGCATACGCTAGTTGGTCAGTCGCTTAAATCGCACTTATCATCGAAACCGAATCGAAAGTAACGACGGCATAGCAGCAATATTAAGGATGACATGCTTCACGAGATGAGTATTGGTGGAATGTTGTTCAGCCCGTTTGTGGTGCTGGTGCCGGTGGCGTTTATTCTGGCTGCCGCTACGCGCCTGTGTTTGCATTATTCCGGGCTTCGCCACTATATCTGGAAAGAGGCTTGGTTCGACGTGGCCGTGTTCATCTGCTATCTGGCAGCTATTGTGTATTTGTTTGGGGATTAAAGGGCTTTCATGGGAAAACTGCTACGTATTGGCCTGACATTGCTAGTGGTGACTGCCGCTGTTGTCGCTGGCACCTGGGTCTGGGATCACTATCTTTATTCCCCATGGACCCGGGATGGCCGAGTCCGGGCGGATATTATAACGATAGCCCCGGATGTGTCTGGCTGGGTGACCGATTTGAGTGTGAAAAATAACCAATCGGTGAGTAGGGGCGATCCTCTTTTCACCGTTGACGATGCGCGCTACCAGGCAGAGCTTGCTGAAAGACAGGCCAGGCTAGCCCAGGCTCGCGCCGAGTGGAATCTCGCCAGGCATCAATATGAGCGTCGGCAGAGGATGTCTGACCGCCAGACAATCAGTGAGGAAAGCCTGGAGGCTTATGGCATTCGCGCGGAGTCTGCCAAGGCCAGCTACCAGTTAGCAAAGGCCGAGTTAAGCTCGGCGCGTATTGACCTTGAGCGAACAAAGATTCTGGCGCCGGAAAACGGCACAGTAAACAACCTTACACTGGAACAAGGGAATTACGTCGCGCGCGGATCTGCCGTGCTGTCTTTGATCAGGAAAGACTCTTTTTATGTAACGGCCTATTTCGAAGAAACCAAGCTGCAATTGGTGCGGGTAGGGCAAAAGGCCCGAGTCACACTGGTGTCTGGCGGTGAGGAACTTACCGGCGAAGTGGTCAGCATTGCCCGCGGTATCTCAGATCCGAATACCAGTAGCGACAGCCAAATGTTACCCCAGGTACAACAGGCCTTTAACTGGGTTCGGCTTGCTCAGCGAATTCCGGTGGATATTGCGCTTGACCCGCTTCCGGAAGACGTAAACATCAGCGCTGGCATGACGGCTTCTGTATATCTGGAAGCTGATCCGGAAGCCGACTGACGGAGTTGCGACCATGACACTCCACCCGCTGCTAGCCCAGCTGCTCATGCCTAACAGGCGCGCAGTTATATTTGCCCTGAAAGGGGTGATATCCATGGCGCTGGCTTTGGCTGTGTCTATGTACCTGCAGCTTGATCGCCCATATTGGGCGCTGGTCTCTGCTGTTTTTCTACAGATTCGGCCGGAAAGCGGACTGGTTATCGAGAAAGCCCTTTGCCAGATTTTTGGCTCAGCAGTGGGTGGCGGCGTGGGGATTGTGATTCTCGCTTTGTTTATGCCATATCCTGTGCTGGCTCTGGGCTGCCTGATCCTTTGGATCGGCTTGAATGCCGCCGCTTCTTCCATGGTGCATAACACCAACTTTATCTATGCTTTTGCCATGTCGGGAATGACTGCCGGCCTGGTGGTGATACTGGTGATGGCAACCCCCAGTGGGGCAAACAGCCAGGCCGTGTTTGATGTTGCGCAGTCCCGTATCAGCGAAATCACCGTGGGCGCTCTCTGTGCCATGTTGGTGAGCCAGCTATTGTGGCCGATAACGGTTAAAGACGGCCTTCGCAACCACTCTCGCAATGTGATTAACAAAACCCTTGAATACCTGTCGTTGGAACTGGACCCGGCCAGCACACATAAACAGCGACACCAGCACGCGGATGAGATTCTGGAAACGTTGGTTGTGCTCAACGACGACTCCAGTGCCGTGGCCTATGAGGGCCCGGAAGGGCCAGGGCGTAGCAGGGCCGCACATCTATTGTGCAACAAGGTGTTATCGTTGCTGGCGGTGATACAGATTATGGGACGCTTCCCCCGTAACCATCCGGAACTGGTCTCGCCGGCATTCAGTGAACTACTGTCGGATATGCGCGCTCACTTCATTAAAATTGCCGAAGCCGACAGCTATGATGGCTCGTACCAGCAGGCTCAGGCTCTGAGGCGAGCATTGTTGGCGCATAAAGCGGCCTATGTGAATGAGGCGGCCATCGTGATCCGCCTAACCCACACAGCGGTGGAGCTTGTGGCCGATCTGGTGATGGTATTGAGGGCCTATAACGCACTTGAAAACCGCGACCAGACCTTGCTGAAAGCCTCTAGGTTGAAAACCCATCAGGACCCATTGATTGGCGCTGTTAACGGGTTCCGCACCGCCCTTGTATTCATGATCGGGAGCGCAGTGTGGCTGTATACCGGCAGCCAGGCAGCCATTATGTTGATGATTATGCCCGTGGTGTTTTCGGTGATGTTTGCCCGCTTTTCTCTGGTGTTGCTGACGTTTATATTGCGGCGTTTGCTGCTTGGGGTGGTGGTAGCAATCCCGGTTGCATTGTTTTTCGGATTGGGCTTGTTGTCGAGAAGCAGTGGCGACTTCGAAATGCTGATATTGGTACTGGCCGGACCCTACTTTATTGGCTTGTTGGCGCTCGCAGACCGACCAACTCTGCCTTACGGTTTGGGCTTCTGTATTCCGTTCACGCTTATTGTCCAGCCCAGCAACAGTATGACGTTCAGTATGGAGTATGCGACCAGTAATGCCCTGGGGTTGTTTGTGGGCATCAGTATTCTGTATTGGGTGTTCAAATTAATCACGCCGCTAGACGGCCCGTTTATGCAACGGCGACTGCTTAAGGCCACAGCCCGTGATCTCATAAGTATCGATTATAAACGCCGGCCAGAGAACTGGTTTAATGGACGCATGGGGGAACGGCTATTGCGTCTTTCGAACTATGATCGCGGCTCCGGCAGTCCCAATCGCTACATGACGGATCTGGGCTTTACCGGGCTGAATATTGGCCACATGTCTATCCGCTTGCGGCGCCGTATTAAGAACCATCGCAGCGTTGTGGTGGATGAAAAACTGGGAGAGTGGCAGCAGGTACTGGCGGATACCTATCTGATGAGCGCTCGTGGCGATATGAATTCCGAGTTTCGGGTGGTTAGCAAGCAACTGCTGGCAGCCATTCAGGCAGCGAAATCTTCCGATACTCAAATAGCAAACATTGAGGGGATGTTTGAGCGTATGGCGCTGACGTTTGAGCGCACAGCCGAAACGGTTTCAGACGCCAATAGCCCCACGCCCGCAGGTAAGCAAGCGGTAGCGTCGGCGCCAACCTCCTGATCGCCGTGGCCTTTTAGGCAAGTAGGGTGGTGTTTCCACAGCTTTTTCGTCAGTTGTGCCCACCTGGCGTATACTTGGGCCTGGTCTCGGTGGCTGTTGATCAGCCTTTGGCAGGTGTGCAAAAGCTGACCGGTCTCACTTGCAGATCTAAGTGGTAGTGATTATCATCCTCGATCAAAACTGTAGTCCTTCTGGTGATTTCACCATTGTGGATTACGCAAGATATCGTTTGATGATAAGGAACAACACACCCATGCCTGCTGTGCCAAAGCCACGGTTTCTCTGGTTGGCGCCGGTCATTTCCGGAGCTTTCTTTCCCTCAGTCGCTTTTTCCGATACGGACTCAGTGGCAGCCACAAACGAAACACTGGCGCCAATTGTGGTATCAGCGACGCGAAACAAGAGTGTTCGGGGCGAGACACCCCAAAAAGTCACGATTATTTCCCGGGAAGATATTGAGCAGCAGCTTGCGATCACCAATGATCCTGGTCAGGTTCTTAGTAATCTGATTCCTTCCTATTCTCCAAGCCGCCAAAAAATGTCGAATGCGGGAGAAACATTTCGAGGGCGATCTGCCCAGTTTCTGATTGACGGTGTACCTCAGTCAAACCCGCTTAGAGACAGCGCCCGCGCCAGCTACACCATCGATCTGAGCATGGTCGAACGTATAGAGGTTATCTACGGTGCCAGTGCTGAGCACGGCCTGGGCGCGACTGGTGGCATTATCAATTTTGTTACCAAAAGGCCGGAGTCCGGTACGTTCAAGCAGTCTGTCGGTGTAGAAATGGTGACAGATGATGATGTTCAGTCTGATGGCCTTGGCTACAAGCTGAACTATCAACTAAGCGGGCAAAAAGGCGACTGGGATTATCTTGCCGGTGCCACCATCCAGGAGCGTGGCGTTTTCTATGATGGCAACGATGACCTAGTTGGGATCGCCTACCCGGGTGAAATTCAGAACTCGTCCAGCTACGACGTTCTGGCAAAGCTTGGCTACTGGATTGACGACGAGCAGAGCGTTGAGTTTTTTGTGAATCGCTTTGAACTCGAAGGCAACGGCGACTATGTGCCGGTGCCCGGCGATCGGGATGCCGGTGTTCCGACAACAGCGGAAAAGGGGGCACCGATCGGTGATCCGGGGTACAACGAGGTAACGACCGCGCGCCTATCCTACTCACATGGCGATTGGCTGGGAAATCAGGTAGACGCCCAGCTGTACAGTCAGACCTTTCGTGCCCGGTTTGCGACTACCCCCTATTTTCCCTACCTGGCTGATAGCGGCAATACGCTGTATGACCAGACCCGCAATGAGTCCGATAAGATTGGCGGAAAATTCACGCTCGTTCGAGGCGGGTTGTTCAATGATCGGTTGACACTGACAACTGGCCTTGATGTGCTTCAGGACGAAACCAAGCAGGTTCTTACTCACACTGGGCGTACTTACGTTCCGAAATCGCAGTTTCGGAACTATGCCGTGTTTTTGCAGGGGGATGTCGTTATCACTGACGATCTGACTTTTCATACCGGTGCGCGTCATGAGTATGCAGAGCTGAAAGTAGACACCTACCAGACGATTGACCGAAGTAATGTAACCCAGGATAACGTAACCGTAGGTGGGGGCAGCCCTGATTTCGAAGAGACCCTGTTTAATGCGGGTCTTGTGTATAACGTGACTGACTGGGCGCAGCTTTACGGCAATTATTCCGAAGGTTTCGGTATGCCGGATGTTGGCCGTGTATTGCGTGGCATCGGCGATCCCGGCCAGGATATCGATACCCTTCTTACCCTGGTGCCTATTGTAACCGACAACCGTGAAGTCGGCGCACGCTTCGACTGGGATCGATATAACCTGGAGGTTAGCTATTACGAATCCTATTCAGACTTTGGTGAACGGCTGAGCTTCGATTCGGGGAGCGGAGTCTGGGTTGGTAATCGGGAAAAAACCGAGATCAAGGGTGTGGAAGTCAGCGGTGAAATGCGTGTTACCGATGCACACGAGCTGACAATGAGTTATACCCATGCAAAAGGAAAATCGGATACTACAGGAGATGGCTCTGTTGATACAGAACTAACCGGTTTGAGTATTGCTCCAGACACCTTGCGTGCTGGCTGGAACAGTGCTTGGTCGAAGCGGTTAAGCTCGCGTTTGCAAGTGTCTCATTATCGCGATCGCAGCACCGATGATCCTGAGCTCGATTTTAATGGCTATACACTGCTGGATGCATCCGTTGCATACCGTTTACCGAAAGGGCGCCTCAGCCTGGGCATCGAAAACCTCACAGACAAGGACTACATCACATACTACTCTCAAGCGGCGAGGGTGAGTGATGAGTACTACTTTACTGGGCGTGGGCGCTCGGTGAGTCTTGGCTACACCGTCGATTTCTAAGTAAAGGCCGCAAGGAACCATGTCTCGCCAAATTCGTTTTTGGTTGGCGAGACATGTGTCAGCGCTTCATTCGATAGAGCTGATAAACGAAGTAGGGTGCGCCAATACAGGCAACGAACACGCCGGCCGGCAGATCTCTCGGGGCAAATCCGATCCGACCGATGAGATCCGCATAAAGCAGTATCAGCGCTCCTACCATTGCGGCAATAATAGCGAGCCCTGTTGCGCCCGAACGGCTTAGGTTGCGGGCCATATGCGGTGCTACCAGGCCTATAAAACTCAGCCCTCCTGCAAAAGCAACCGCTGAGCCCGCCAGTGCGACGGCCGATAGAAGCAAAACGAACCGATTTAGGTTTAGCGCGCTACCAAGACTTGTGGCCATATCATCTCCCATGGCCATAATATCCAAATGACGAGCCCGGCTGACAGCCAGCGGCAGAAAAATTGCCAGCCATGGCAGTAGCCCAAAAATATCCCCCCATTGCGCAGCATATAAACTGCCTGTTAACCACAGGTACGCATTCATGGCAGGTGTGTCCGGACTCATAACGATCATCAGCGTAATAAGCGCACCCATAGCCGAAGCCATACCAATACCAACGAGAACAAGCTGCCCGGGTGTCACGTGTTTTAGCCATGCGAGTGAGAGAATGGTCAGTGCCACCGCAAACGCGCCCGCTATGGCTGATACCGGTAGTAACGGGCTGCCTTGCGCCACGCCGCCGATGGTTAGCAGGAAGACAGCTGCAGCTGAGGCGCCGCTGGTAATGCCGATGACGTCGGGTGATGCAAGTGGGTTGCGCACCAAACCCTGTAGCAACAGGCCGGCGACGCCGAGCGCTGCACCGACCAAAACCGCCAGGAGAATGCGTGGCAGGCGTATCTCCCGAACGATCAATGTCATATCACTCTCGCCAGGTGCTATTAACGCCTGCAATACATCCGTTGGAGAAGTCGTGTGACTACCCAGGCACAATGAAATAAAAACACTGGCAAGCAGGATGGCGCCCAGTACAGCAACGATTTTGACGGTGTGTCGGGAAAGTCGCAGAGCCAGACGCTCGTTCGGCGTTCTCAGTACAATCGTGTTTTCGTTCACAGTGATTGGCTCCTGCGGCTGGCAAGATAGAGAAACAGGGGCGCTCCGAGTAGTGCGGTCATGACTCCGACAGGAACTTCCTCCGGAGGTATAACAAATCGAGCAGCGGTATCGGCGATGAGCAGCAGGGCGGCACCGAGCAGAGTACAGGCAGGCAGCAGCCAGCGGTGGTCACGACCAAACAGAGCTCGGGCAATGTGGGGCACTATTAGGCCGATGAAGCCAATCATGCCTGCCAGGGCAACGGAGGCACCAGAAAGAGTAACCACAACAAGCCCAGCGAATAGTCTGACCAGCCCTGTTCGCTGGCCCAGGGCACGAACGACCTCATCGTCCAGTGACAGGATATTGAGCTGACGGGTTAGCAGTACACAAATTAGTGCCGCACCTAAGAATAGAGGCATCAATGGCCACAGGCTATCCAGACTGCGTCCTGAGACCGAACCGGCGAGCCAAAAAATCAGGCTGCCAAACCGCTCTTGATTGACCACCAGCAGCCCTTGGGCAAACGAAACGCACAGGGCCGTTATTGCTACGCCTGCAAGCACTGTGCGCAGGGGCGAACTCCCTGAGCCGCGTTCGTAGCCCAAAAAATAAACCATACTGGCAGCTGTTGCCGCGCCAAGAAAGGCAGCCCAGATCAATGATAAAGGCATGTTCCCAGTAAAATAGGCAGCGCTGATTACGACGAACAGCATGGCGCCAGCGTTAATGCCCAAAATGCCCGGGGAGGCGAGGGCATTTCGTGTCAGGGACTGCATAAGGGCGCCCGACACAGCCAGGCTGGCACCTACCAGCACTGCAATCATTGCCCGTGGAAGCCGCTCAGTCATAATGACGAGATGGCTGGTTAAGGAAGGATCATAGGCCGTAAGCGTATGTGCCAGCGTATCGAATGATGTTGAAGATTGCCCCAAAGCGAGGCTGCTGGCAAAGCTGGCTAAAACCAACAGAAGCGCAAAGAGCAAGCCTGCAAGCTTGCTTGCTGGTGATATCAGCATTGGCAACAACCCTTCGTTGACTCTTCTGGTTCTTGTGGTTTCAAGCTGTAGTGAGCGTAAAGCTCGTCCAGCAATTTGTTGGCCGCGATATAACCCCCGCCCAGGTTCCATGTCACAGCATTGACCCGAAAAATTTGATTCGTTTGCGCTGCTTTTAGTTGTTGCCAGAGTGGATGCTGAGTCCACTTGCGGTAGGTCTCCATGACGGAGGGGTTGGAATCAACCATAAAGAAGAAAATGGCGTCGGCGTCCATGGCAGGAATGCTTTCCTGGCTGGTTAGATTGATACCCCAGCCTGGGTTCCTTTGCGAAGCGGGCCGGGTAAAGCCAAGCTCGTCCAAAACCGAGCGAGCAAACCCACTGTAGTAAATCCGGGCACTTGGCCCCCGGAAGCGTATGACCGAGACCTCCTGTGGCCAGTCCAGGCCTGCCCGGGTGGCCATCTTTTTGCGAAAGTCTGCCACGCGAAGCTGCCAGCAGGACAACAGTTGTTCTGCCTCGCTTTGGCGACCTGCAGCCTCGCCAATCACTTTAAGCAGTGATTTGAAATCGAAAAGTTTTTCAGCAATAACTGTAGGTGCTATGCGTGACAGTAAGGGGGCTATCAGCTGATGCCGGCCTCGCTCTCCGATAATGAGATCTGGCTTTAGCAGCGCAATGGTTTCCAAATCAGGTTGGGTTTCAAGGCCCAGATATTTAACTTGTTGAAAATATGGGCGCAAGTAGTGATACATGGGCTGTTCAGACCAGGACTCAACAACCCCTACTGGCTCCAAGCCAAGGGCTACAGCGGTATCGGTGGCCCCCTGAAACAACGTAACAATCCGTTGTGGATGATGCTGGTCCAACTGCTCAGGCGGTGATGCCAGAGTTGCTGATGCTCCCTCGAGAAATAGCACGATGAAAATAATAAACGCGTGCACTGATACAAGAAAGAGAGCAGGGCAAGAGTGTCGGTTCGCAGGAAGAAGGAGCGGCATGGAGACTTGAGTTTGTGCTCGGCAAATTGATAATGAGAATGATAAATAATACCATCAATGCCCGTTTGGTTTCGATAATGCCTATTTAATTTTGATAGCACCCATGGATTTCGATTGTACCTATGCCAGCGTTCCCGATAACAGATACGACATGCCGCCTGGAAGGCAAGAGCTTGAATGTTGCCTATAGCGATAAGTTGATCCTTCAGAATGTTGATTTTCAAGTCGAGGATGGCAAGGTGACGATTCTGCTTGGGCCTAATGGTAGCGGGAAATCCACATTGCTGAAGACGCTGGCTCGCACGATTGAGCCCGGTGAGGGCCAAGTCGTGCTGGACGGCCACTCTATCCACCGGCAGTCGACGCGTTCTGTCGCTCGCCGCCTTGGCATGCTTCCTCAAAGTTCTGCTGCGCCAGAAGGGTTAACGGTTAGAGAGCTGGTCAGTCTTGGTCGCTTTCCTTACCAATCGCTCTGGAGGCAGTGGTCAAAACGGGATGAGGTTGCTGTCACTGAGGCAATGTATACGGCGGATGTTACTGAGTTTGCGGATCGCTCGGTCGACTCGCTTTCCGGTGGACAGCGACAGCGTTGTTGGATTGCCATGGTGTTGGCGCAGGAAACGGATTTAATCCTGCTGGATGAACCTACGACCTTTCTGGATTTAAAGGTTCAGGTGGATCTTCTGGAGTTGCTGGTTAACCTCGCTCACCAGAAAGGGCGAACACTGTTGATTGTGCTCCATGACCTGAATTTGGCGGCCACGTATGCCGATACCATCGTGATGTTGCGTGCGGGTAAAATCGAGCACGTAGGTTCCCCCGAACAGGTATTCACCGCCGCCAACCTGAAACAGGTATTCGAACTGGACAGCCATATCATTTCTGATCCGCACAGTGGTAGACCCGTTTGTATCCCCAAAACAGGTCGCGCTATGCATACGACTGAGCCGCTGAGTCAGCAAGCGGTTTCATAGGGAGAATTACGGTGGGTATGAAGCCTGTGGCTGCCCGTTTATTTTGTACTGTAGAAAGTGAGCAGGCCGGTGATCCTCTGGCGGGCACTGGTGCACATGCACAGCGCAATCTGTTGATCAGCTGGCCCAGTGGAAAATGGATGCGCAGCCTGCGCAGGGCTAGAGATATGTCCGAAAACTTGATCAGCCGAATTGAAGCCACGGTTGAGGCAGGTCGTCGGGTTAATCTCATACACCGTGAACAGCAGCCAGCCGAGCAGCATCGGGTTTTCCTTATGCCCGAGAACCTGCAAATAGAACTACCGCGAGACCAGCTGCCGGTTTTTCTGGATGCTTTGAATCGTGGCGCGTCGCTTGATCCCTGGCTTCCGGTACCAAATGCCAGCCCTCTTATTCTGTGTTGTACTCATGGCAAGAAAGATAAATGTTGCGCTAAGTTTGGCAATGCTACGTTCAAGACTCTGGTTCAGGCTGTGAACGAAGGTGGTTATAACTTTGATGTCTGGCAGAGTTCTCACCTTGGCGGGTGCCGCCTGGCTGCCAGTGTTATGGTGTTCCCTGCGCACCGAAAATATGGCCGCATTGGGCCGGATGAAGTTGTGCCGTTTCTCGAATCAGAGTCAGAAAACCGTGTTTATTTGCCCTGTTACCGTGGTAATTCAGCGTTGGAGCCTGCCGGGCAATGCGCTGAAATTGCTGTGCTTCAGTGGCTTGGTGAACAGGGGTATGTAGCGCATGCACGTGTTGGCTCTATGGTACCGGGCATTTCAGGCAAGACCGTTACGGCTGAGGTGCACTGGGACGCAGGAAGGTTAGCGGGTTCGTTTAAGGTCCAGTGTGCGGCAACAACGGTGATGCGTTACGATACCTGCGCGGATATAACGCCAAGTGGCCCCAGTGAGAGCACTGTCTGGGTTGCAAAGGAGATAGTTCCGGTCAGCGGTTTACCCATCGGTTGATTTCCACCACACTCTGCGCCATCCCGAATCAGGAAATCATATTATGCCATCGTGTGCGCCCGTCTCATTGGAGGTAATCTGGTGAGAACTCTCTTTCATAAGTATCTGAATACCTCCCTGATTCTGCGTGTAAGCGTTGCACTGGTGCTTGGCGTGGTCGTGGGCATGATAGGTGGGCAACAAGTCGCGGACTGGCTGGCGCCCTTTGGCGAGTTGCTGCTGCGCCTGCTCAAGTTTCTGATTGTGCCTATCGTGCTATTTACCCTCATGGTGGGCATTAACCAGGCGAATATTGGCAGTATGGGGCGTGTCGGGCGTAAGTTATTTGGCTTTTATGTGATGACAACCGCACTGGCCATTGTCGTCGGTCTGGTGATAGCAAGCCTGCTTGAGCCGGGCAGCGGCATGGCGCTGAATGAAAGCGCCGAAGTACACGTGCCGGATAACCCCGGGATTGCGAGTGTGCTGTTGAACATAGTGCCCGACAACATTTTTGCGGCATTTGCCGAATTGAACCTGCTGGGCATCATATTCATTGCCATTGTGTTTGGTATTGCGCTGCTAAAGTTGCGTGAATCTGAAGCGCATGCTGAGCTTGGCGAGCACCTTTACAAAGTTGTTGAAGCACTGAACGAAATCACCCTGAAAGTGATGGCTGGTGTGCTGCAATACGTGCCTGTCGGGGTATTCGCCATTGTAGCCAAAACGGCCGGCGAGCAGGGCATGACTACCATATTGGCACTGGGCGATATGGTCATGGTGCTTTATATCGCACTGGCCGTGCATCTGGTTGTTTACTGTATTTTGATGCGTCTCTATGGTGTGCGTGTGCGGGCATTTTTCCGTGAAGCCCGTACCCCCATGGCCACGGCTTTTGCTACCCAGAGCAGTTCAGGTACCTTGCCGTTAACCCTGGATGCCGCGCGTCGTCTGAACATACCCAAGCGCATCTATGGCTTCAGTCTGCCCCTGGGCGCCACCATCAACATGGACGGTGCGGCAATCCGTATTGCGATTTCTGCGGTGTTTGCAGCCAACGTAGTGGGCATTCCTCTGGACCTGATGACCATGGCGGAAATCGTACTTATCGGTACGCTTACCTCGATAGGCACCGCCGGTGTGCCAGGCGCGGGTATTGTGATGATTGCCACAGTGTTTGCCCAGGTTGGGCTGCCAATCGAGACCGTTGCGTTGCTGGTTTCTATTGATGCGTTGGTTGGCATGGGCGCCACCGGGCTTAATGTGACTGGCGATTTGGTAGCTACTTCGGTAATCGCCCGTAGCGAAAACAAGCGATCAGTGGAGCCAGAGGTTGCCCGTTCTGAGGCTGTCAGTTGAGCGGCGCTGAGTGTGTTACAGTCCCGGTAAGGCTTTGTTCCTGACCGGAGGGCTTTTATGAGACTGAATTCAGGTAAATTGATCGTTTTTTACGATGGTTCCTGCCCTGTTTGTATCAGGGACCGCCGCTGGTATGAAAAACTGGCGGGCAAAACCGGCGAATCGGTTGAGTGGCTGGATATCACCGGCAGGGATGAAGAGTTGCGCCAGCAGGGCGTAGACCCGGAGAAAGCACTCCGAGAACTACATGTGAAGGACGACCAAGGTGAAATTCATCGCGAGATGGACGCCTATATTCTATTGATGTCCCGAGTCCCTGTACTTAAGCCGCTGGCGTGGCTGATCTCTTTGCCGCTGATTCGGCCGTCTCTGGCAAAACTCTACCATTCGTGGGTTGAGCGCCGCCTGGCCGGGCGTACCTGAACCTTTAACTGCCGAGCTGAGCCCCGGAGAACTGTAAGTGACCACTATTCGAGAACAGGCCAGCCGGGGTCTCAAGCAAGGTGATGCGTTTACCATCACCCGAACGTTTACCGAGCGTGACGCCAACGTGTTCGGGGAGATCAGCCGTGACATGAACCCGGTTCACTACGATGAACGCTTCGCAGCCGCCAAGGGCCTGCGCGGTAAAATCTGCCATGGTTTGTTGGTCGGCGGCATGATTACCGAAATAGGTGGGCAGATTGGCTGGCTAGCCTCGGGGATGAATTTTCGGTTCCGTCGGCCCGTCTATTTTGGCGATACCGTTACTTGCGTGTTTACTATTACAGAAGTCGAAGAGCGCAACCGTGCGAAAGCAGAAGCGGTGTTGTGCAACCAGCAGGAAAAGGTTGTTATTAAAGCCTGGCTGACCGGCATACTGCCTGGGCAAACAGAGCGAACTATTCTCGCGCAGACCTGATTTATTCAGCTTCTAAACCCCCAATTCTTAACCCTTAATTATTAACTCTGCCCCCCCCCAGAGTTTCACCTTCAGAGGTTTTTATGGCTCGCTTTGAGTTGCTTGGCACTGCAACCATTCCTGGCAAGGGCACACAGTTGCGCCTGCTTCAGCGCAATGATGAGTTCTCGATCCGAGTGACTGGTATCTCCGGTGAGCTCATGAACACGCGCGTGCACGGCTCGGAGGACGCACTTGCGGCTTTGGCCTGTGAGCGTATTGCGGATCACACGACACCGAAAGTGCTCATTGGCGGGCTGGGCATGGGGTTTACCCTCGCAGCGGCTTTGCAGTCTTTGGGTGAAACAGCGGAAGTGACTGTTGCGGAATTGGTGCCAGAAGTGGCGCAGTGGAACCTTGGGCCTTTAGGCCGTGCATCTGGCTACCCGTTAAAAGATCCTCGCACCAGGGTGTATATTGGCGATGCGGTTCAGCTAATTAAAGATTCGCCAGCCAGTTACGACGCCATTCTGCTGGATATCGACAACGGCCCTGAGGGTCACACGCGCAAAGAAAACGGTTGGCTGTACACATCGGCAGGCATTGAAGCAGCCCGGGAAGCGCTTCGGCCAGACGGTATTTTGGCGTATTGGTCAGCTGGGCAGGCCCCGGCGTTTACTGAACGGCTGAAGCGTGCCGGGCTTACGGCGGAGGCCGTAACGGTGAGGGCTCATCGCCCCGGCAAAGGGGCGAAACACGTTATCTGGCTTGCGTGGTAAGGGCTAGTCCTCGTCGTTATCCAGCAGGCGTTCCTGGCGCTCAAGCTCTTCTTCTTTGGCAGAATCAATAACCGCCATTAGTTCTGCCACATCGGCGCTGTGGGTATCGTGCTCAAAACACCCTGTAAGTTCGCTGTCCGGGTGCAAGTCGCCGCTTTCATACAAAGCCCAGATTTCCTTGCCATAGTCGGTAACCAGCAGATCGGGCGCGTATTTGCCAAAATAGCGGCGCATGTTGTCCACATCCCGCTCAAGCATGCGCTCGGCGTTATTGTTGCCGGCAGCGTTCACGGCCTGGGGCAAGTCGATGATCACCGGGCCGTCGTTTTCCACCAGCACGTTAAACTCCGACAAGTCGCCGTGGATCAGTCCCGCACTGAGCATCCGGACAATCTCTTTGATTACCCGGCCGTGGTAATCTCTGGCCTGCTCTGCAGGCAGGCTGACGTCGTCCAGCCGTGGCGCAGCCTTGCCATCCGCATCGGCAATCATTTCCATGAGCAACACTCCATCTACGAAGCCCATGGGCTCTGGTACGCGCACGCCCGCTCTGGCCAGGCGGTACAGGGCGTCTACTTCGGCATTGAGCCAGGCATTTTCCTGCTCCTTTTGGCCGTAGCGGGTTTTTTTGCTCATGGCGCGGGCGCGGCGGCTGTTGCGTACCTTTCTGCCTTCCTGATATTCAACGGCCTGTTTGAAGCTCCGCTTTTTCGCTTCTTTGAACACCTTTGCGCAGCAAACCTGGTCGCCACATTGCACCACGTAAACCTGCGCCTCTTTGCCGCTCATAAGCTGGTAAAGCACTTCGTCGATCATGCCGTCGTCGACAAGGGGTTGTAATCTCTTGGGTACTTTCATAAAACCTTTCAGTTTAGCTGTAAATGGCGCATAGCTTACATCAAATGGCTTTTTCTTATATGAATCCCGTTAAAGCGCCAAGAAGCTTTTTGCTGAATGGCCTATAGTACTCACTCGCCCTGTTACTGCAGGGCAAGTATGCGGGTAGAGTTGCTCGTGTGAAACACACTGGCGCATACCCAGCATGGACGCGTTTACGGTATTGTTTTGGAGCTTTATAAAGATGCCTAGAGCAAGTGAAATCAAGAAGAATTCTGCGGTTGAATATCAGGATCGAGTGTATTTTGTCAGGGATATCGACCGTTCGGTGCCTCAGGGTCGTGCCGGCGGCAGCCTTTATCGCATGCGCATGTACGATGTGGTAACGGGCAACAAAATTGATGAAACGTTCAAAGATTCGGATATGCTGAATCTTGCCGACCTTGAGCGCAGGCCGGCGACTTTCTCCTATTCTGATGGTGATGAATACGTTTTTATGGATAGCGAGGACTTCACCCAGTACAGCCTGAACCGGGAAGCTATTGCAGACGAACTGCTGTTCATCACCGAAGACACCCAGGGCGTTGTGGTTATTTTAGTCAGTGAAGCACCGGTCGCGCTTGCACTGCCGCAAACGGTAGAGCTGGAAATTGTTGAAACGGATCCGTCTGTTAAAGGTGGTTCCGCAACCGCTCGTACCAAGCCGGCTAACTTGTCCACTGGGCTGATTATCCAGGTGCCTGAGCATATTTCTACCGGTGATCGCATTAAGATCAACGTAGAAGAACGAAAGTTCTTAAGCCGGGCCTAGCCCGAGGTAAGGAGGCCCATGATAACAAAGGAGACCGCCAAGGTATTGGTTGCCAGCGTGATCGCGGTTGTGGTCACGGTGGGCATCGCCCGGTTCTCATACACACCGATGATTCCCGAGATGGTAGAAGCGCTTGGGTTGAGTCAGTCGGTGATTGGCATGTTGGCCACGGTGAATTACGCCGGCTACCTTACCGGCGCGCTCCTGATTACTCGAATCAGTGATCTCGGCCTCAAGGTAAAGCTGTATCAGCTGGGCCTTGTTGTGGCGGTGGTCTCCACCGTTCTCATGGGATACACCACCAATCTCTGGCTTTGGTATCCACTGCGCTTCATTTCCGGGCTGAGCACCTCAACCGGGATGTTGCTCGGTGCTGGCCTGTTGATGAGTTGGCTCATTAAGAATAACCAAAAATCCGAGCTAGGCGTGTTCTTCTCGGGGATAGGGTTGGGTATTGTGCTGACGGCCGTTCTGGCAGAGCTGATTCGCGATGCGTTTACCTGGGATCAACAATGGGTGATCTACGGTCTGGCAGCGCTGGTACTCTTGATACCTATATGGCGCTGGATGCCGGATTATCGCGCCTGTGCTATGCCGAAAACCGGCAGTTCAAATGCCGGGGATGACCGAAGCCGGTTTATCCTGATGCTGCAGTTGGCCTACTTTTGTGCCGGTGTTGGCTATGTGGTCACGGCGACTTTTCTCGTGGCTATTGCCGAATCCATGCCCGAACTCAGTGGCCAGGGTTGGCTTATCTGGCTCATTGCCGGCCTGGCAGCTACACCTGCCTGCTGGCTGTGGGATGTGTTCACCCGCCGTTGGGGGCAATGGACAGCGCTCTATCTTGCCTACACACTCAATTCCGTAAGTATTCTGATGCTGATCCTCAATACTAGTATGGTCAGCGTTATGCTAAGTGCGATTATTTATGGCGCCAGCTTCATTGGTATTGTCAGTATGATGTTGGCAATGGTGGGGCGAGTATTCCCTGAAAACCCTTCCCGCCCCATGAGCCGACTTACTTTCAGCTACGGCATTGCCCAGATGCTAGCGCCTGCTGTGGTGGGCTACCTGGCAGATGTGGAGGGTAATTACACTAATGGTCTTTGGCTCACTCTGGTGGTGATGGCGCTGGGAGTGGTGGTGATTTATTTTGCCCGTGGAGTTAAAGGTAGGGAGGCGGAGACTGCCTTATGAGTCGCTTAGCTGATGCCCAACCACTGATTTGGCGATGTTGTATGTAGATGTTCATTGGCTAGCAAAGTTGAGGTTTCAGCTGTGGGGCCGCTGAACATGCTGGCGCAAAGAGCGCCCGGCCAGTACCCATGTAGAAAGGGATAGCCAGCAGATGGGCAAATACAGGCTGGAAAATATCGCAAGTTGAGTGAGGAGTCTGACGCGACCGTGAACTTGGGTATTGTATAAAATTGTGCCTGAGTGTCTTCAGTTGACCCGCAGGCACAATAAAAAGGCTGGCCTTGGCCAGCCTTTTTTGCTTTCAAGAAAGGTGATGAACGTCTTCCATACCGTATACCGGCGTTTCGAGCCCTTCTTTCCGGGCCTTTAGTTGAAGTGCCAAGTAAAGCGAGTAGTGACGTGATTGGTGCAAGTTACCACCGTGGAACCAGAGAGATTCCTGCCGGGTCGGTTTCCACATGTTGCGGAGTTCGCCTTCCCAGGGGCCTGGATCTTTGGTGGTTTCAGACCCCATGCCCCAGCATTTACCAACCTTGTCTGCCACTTCCTGAGAGATGATTCGTGCCGCCCAACCATTCATGGAGCCAAAGCCGGTCGCGTAGACAATCAGGTCTGCGGGCAGCTCCGTGCCATCGGTTAGCGTTACAGAATGCGGGTTTATACATTCAATGCCGACACCGCTCTTGAGCTTGATTTCGCCCTGTGCGACCAATTCGGAGGCGCCCACATCAATGTAGTAGCCGGAGCCACGGCGCAGGTATTTCATGAAGAGACCTGAGCCGTCGTCACCAAAGTCCAACAAGAACCCTGCTTTTTCCAGGCGCTGGTAGAAATCTGCATCCCGTTCGGCAACTTGTTTGTAAACCGGGATGTGCATGTCAGGCATTATTTTGAAAGGTACCGACGCGAAGGTGAGATCTGCCTTCTCAGTTGTCATGCCGTTCTGAATGGCCTCTTCTGAATAGAGGGGGCCGAGTACCAGGTCCATTAACGTGTCGGACTTGATAATATGGGTAGATGAACGCTGAATCATGGTGACGTCAGCATCATTTTCCCAGAGGGCTGCGCAGATATCGTGGGAGGAGTTATTGCCTCCAAGCACCACGCACTTTTTGCCTTTGTAGGCGGCACCGCCAGGGTGTTTGCTGGAATGGTGTTGTTCACCTTCGAAACTGTCCATGCCAGGGATGTCGGGAATGTTCGGGATGCCGGACATGCCGGTTGCCAGTACCAGTTGTTTGGGGCGAAGAGTGACTTTCTTGCCTTCACGGAAGACATCAACAACCCATTCCTCGCCGGCTTCGTCATAGCGGGCGCCGGTACACTCCGTCGAGCTCCAGTAGTTGAGCTCCATGATCTTGGTGTACATCTCTAGCCAGTCGCCGATTTTGTCTTTCGGGGCGAATACCGGCCAGTGATCCGGGAAAGGCAGGTACGGCATGTGGTCATACCAGACTGGGTCATGCAAGCACAAAGACTTGTAACGATTGCGCCAGGAGTCGCCGGCCTTGGGGCTGCGCTCGATAACGATCGTAGGTACATCCAGTTGGCGTAGCCTTGCTGCCAGGCCGATACCACCTTGGCCACCCCCAATGATCACGCAATAGGGCTGGCGGCTGTAGCCGAGCGCCTGCTCTTCTTCTTGCTGTGCTTCCAGCCAGGTTTGGCGGGATTTTGTGGCGCCGTGCTGGGCGCCCTTGGGCCGCAGGGAGTTGCGTTTTTCCGGGAACTCTTTCAGCTCTTGCATAGTGGTGAGGAGGGTCCAGGCTTTGCCATCGCGCAGGCGAATTTGACCTTTACCGAAAGCGTCTTTGGTTTCAAAGGTGATCCAGGCCTCGGTAACACCATCCTGTTCGGTGGCTTCTTCTGCAACCTGCCAGTTTCCCGGGCGGGTTAGCTCTAGCGTGTTATCCAGCATGTCACGAATGCTGTCGCGGCCTTCCAGTGTCTTGAGGTTCCAGGTCATGGCGACAAGGTCTCGCCAGAAGCCGTTTTGTTCAAACATCTCAGCAGCTCGGCCAGAATCGCCTGCTTGCAAGGTTTTGTTGAACGCGTCGAGCCATTGCTGGACTCGTTGGGTGGCAGTGGTTTGTGCTTCAGTCATTAAGATTCTCCAGGTTTGCATTGTTTTTGTTAGCCGGATGCCTGTGGCACCCCGTACAGGAATGAACCCTTCGAGAAAGGTTTAGCAGGCGGCATGCCAGCTCCGGTTTCAGGCTTCAGGAATTTAATTAAGCTGCTGATATTAAATGAGAAAAAGTCCACCTGGTAGAGAACAGGATGTTCGGGCGTGGTCTATGGCTGGGGATCTTGTATTACACCTGTAATGTTTTGACCCGAGGATGCTTTACAGATGTAACGTGAAGACGGGGTACTAAGGAAGGATGTTGAGTTCTTGGTAATGGGTCTATGCTGATATCGAGATGCAGGAGGGTGGCATGACGATACAAATGGTGCAGCGACAACATATCAATACCATCTTGAACTACGCAGATGACAAGACTGATACAGCGTTGTCTCCGGAGACCCTGATTGGCCGTTCCTGGAAGCGATGTATAGAGGAGTTTGGGCTGGACCCCAGCCGGCCACGGCGGCCACGGATCGTGACGCAACAAACGCTGCGAGAGCATCAGGACTCCGTAGATGAGTTCCTTAATGTCGCAAGAGCGGGCGTGGAGCAGCTTTACTCCAGGATAGCGAATCTTGGTTATGTGTTGTTACTTACCGATCACCGGGGCATCACGGTCCAGTACCTCGGCGACAGGCGAGTTGATCAGCGCTTTCGAAAGGCAGGTTTATACCTGGGTGCTGATTGGAGTGAGCAGTATGCCGGCACCTGTGCCGTAGGCACTTGCATACAGGAACAGCAGGCCTTGACCTGCCACCGGGTCGACCACTTCGATGCGACCCATATCAACCTTACCTGCACCTCCGCGCCGATTCTCGACCCCAAGGGCAATCTCCTGGCGGTTCTGGATATCTCAGCCATGGATTCGCCGGACGCGCACAGCAGCCAGAACTTCGCGTTACACCTGACCCAGCTGTATGCCCGAATGATAGAAGATGCCTATTTCCTCCGCCGTTATCGGAATCAGGTTATTTTTCGCTGCGATGCTTCCCGTGAATTTGTTCAGGTTAATGGTCAGTATCTGTTTGCTATTGACGATGACGGTTGTGTCGAGGCGGCCAATACTGCCGGGCGTTCACTGATGTTGAACCCAAACTCCGACAATAACGCCGGAATCCGGCCCAATCTTGCCAGCCTGTTCGACTGTGAACTCAGGGATATCTGGAGCATTCCGTACGATCACGATGATCAGGTTAAAGCCTTCAGGCACTGTGTTAGCGGAAGTACATTTTTTGCTGCCCTGATCCAGCCCAGAATCAAATCTCCGACGCCTTTATCGCCAGCGATTCAGTCGAGCGAAGACAGCGTGCCGCAACTGGATGCGCTTGCCGCTGATGATCCCGTAATGCGCCGTACTCTTGGATTGGCAAAACGTTTGCGGAACAGAGATGTCAGCTTGCTTATTCTGGGTGAGACCGGCACGGGTAAGGAGGTTCTGGCCAGTGCGATACACGCTTCAAGCCATCGTTCCCGGCGAGCTTTTGTGGCGGTGAACTGTGCAGCCATTCCTGAGTCACTGATCGAGAGTGAGCTTTTCGGCTACGTTTCAGGCGCCTTTACTGGCGCCCGTCCCAAAGGCATGCGCGGACTGATTCAACAGGCGGATGGTGGTACATTATTTCTGGATGAGATAGGGGATATGCCTCTCCAGCTACAAACCCGGTTACTTCGATTCCTTTCCGAAGGCGAGGTGCTTCCCGTTGGTGCCAGTAGCCCTGTTAAGGTGAACTGTCGCGTGATTGCTGCTACTCATCAGGAACTTGGCCGGTTAATTGAACAGGGTACTTTTCGGGCAGATCTGTATTATCGGCTGAACGGCGCTACCTTGCGCTTGCCGTCCCTGAGCCGGAGAGCCGATCGACAGCACGTAATTAGCCGAGTGCTCAAAAAGTTAATTGAGGAAGGTGAGCTTGCGAATGTTCACATTCGGGCGGATGCTATGAGTGCTCTACTGGCTTACGCTTGGCCAGGAAATATCCGGCAACTTGCCAACGCGCTGGCATTTGCCGAGGCCACCTGCGATAACGCAGAAATCACGGTTGATGATTTGCCAGACGAATGTCTGGGTGAACAGGGGCTGTCGGTTCTGAAAAACAATGATGAGCACCTTGGTTCCAGCCCCTTGCTGGAAGCTTTGACGAAGTATCACTGGAATATCTCTGAGGTGGCGCGTTTCTATGGGGTGTCCCGGCCAACCATTTATCGCTGGATGCAGCATCAGGGGGTTGAACATCCCAGGTTTTCAGGCAAATCCAAAGTGGGGCAGTAGTTAGCATGTTGATATCGGTAGGTGCGCAACATTACGTTCTAATGTTGATACCCAGCCTTTTGTTGGATATCGAAAAGCTGGGGCTGCGCCGGATTATTCGCATGTCTGATTTCTCGGAGCAGGAAGTGACAGCGCTCTACTTCGAGTTTGTCTCTATCAAGCGCGTGCTGCCGGATAACCCACATTCTATCGAGCCGGCTATTTGGCAACACTTGCTCCACTGTGTGCGGGTGATGAGCTCGCTGGTGACTCTTGCGACTATGGAAGATCTGGAGCGTGCCCGCGAGACTGCGATCCACCGCTATCTGCCTCATGCCAAAGAGAGTCTGAAAAACGAATACGATCAGATGCGCAGCCAGGGTAAGGTTGATTTCCGGTTGGCGGGTATTCTGCGTGGGAGTGACACTCCGGAAAACTCCGGTCAAGTGTGTATGGAGGCCATCCTGCGAGAGCGGGAGCAGCGTGTTGAATCCATTAAGTATTTGGGAACTGAGTATTTAACCGGTCACGAGGCCTATGTGGTCGGGGCCGCCAAAGCTCATGTTATATCTCACATTGAAGATGCACCGGAAGACTTCGGCGTTCTGGACTTGGTGATTCGTTTGCTTGATCTTCTTCGGTTGGTGCTTGTGCTTGAATCCCGTTCTCCTGGTGGTGCCAGCGCCGTGTCGTCTAATTTCACAGTGGAAAACATAGTGCTTGGTATCGGCAATTCACTGTACCGAGGTGAGCTTGGTTTGCACGTATCTTCTCTTGGGTTGGCCAGGGTCAATAAGTAGGCTTTCTATAGCCCGGCATCCTTCACATTTTCCATCACCACAAACGTACTGGTTTGCAGCACATGGGGCAGAGCGGAAATCTGCTCACCCAGTACCTGTCTATACTCCGCCATATTGCGCGTACGCACTTTCATCAGGTAATCAAAATTGGCGGCAATCATGTGGCATTGTTCTATAGCTGCGATTTGTTTAACGGCTGTATTGAACGCTTTTAGCGCCTCGCTGCTGGTATCGCTTAACGTAACCTGAGCAAAAGCGATATGACTTTGTCCCAGTTTGGTCTGATTTACCAGCACCGTGTAGCCGGTAATAAAACCCTGTTCCTCAAGACGACGCATGCGTACCTGGCACGGGGTTTTAGAAAGGCCCACCCTTGAGGCTAGCTCGGTGATTGTAATTCGCGCATTTTTTTGCAGTTCACGAATGATGGAGTGATCGATCCGGTCGAGCTCGTTCATGTTGTTTTATCCTTCACAAAGCATAAAACTGCCTCTTTTGGGCAAGTCCTGGTTATGGGCACTATGCTGTAGGTTGTAAATGCCGGATTCTGCATAGGTTTCTGACTATTCTAACTTATTTTTTAAGGACAATGTCCTGGTTTTGCATGTAATGAGAGGGAAGTTACGCACTTTCGCGAGCTAATAAAGCCAAAGTGACATGTGATGTCGATTCTTACAGGGAAATAGTCTTGGCTGTTGTCGGTAGAATGCGGGAAAGACAAATAATTGAGAGGGTACAACTATGAGATCGCAGCAATCAGTGAGACCTGAGCTTGCCGAAAGCCGGCAGGCAGTTCGCGATTACTATCTCGCAGATGAGTACAAAGTGATTCACGAGATGATTGCTGACGCTCAATTGTCTGAGGCAGAGCGCGAGGCAATTTCTGCCCGGGCGGCCGACCTGGTAAGAAGTGTGCGGGATAACGCCAAATCCACGATCATGGAAAAGTTTCTTGCAGAGTACGGCCTCACCACCAAAGAGGGCGTGGCGCTTATGTGTTTGGCAGAAGCTTTATTGCGCGTGCCCGACAACACAACCATTCACGCGCTGATTGAGGATAAGATCACGTCTGGTAACTGGGGTTCCCACGTAGGTAAAGCGTCTTCTACGTTTATTAACTCCACCACTATCGCGTTGCTTATGACCAGCAACCTGCTGAAAGATTCTGAGCGCCACACGGTGGGCGATACGCTACGTCGGCTGGTTAAGCGGATGGGTGAGCCGGTGGTTCGCACGGTTGCCGGGCAGGCCATGAAAGAAATGGGGCGTCAGTTTGTTTTAGGGCGTGATATCGAGGAAGCCCAGAGCGAAGCCAAGCCCTACATGGCAAAAGGCTATACCTACTCCTACGATATGCTTGGTGAGGCTGCTCGCACCGATGCCGACGCCCAACGTTATTACGATTCTTATTCCGAGGCTATCGACAGCATTGCCCAGAACTGCACCGGCGATGTGCGCAAAAATCCGGGTATTTCTGTCAAGCTCTCAGCCTTGCTGGCCCGTTACGAGTATGGTCAGAAAGAACGGGTAATGAATGAGCTGTTGCCCCGAGCACTGAAGCTGGCGAAAAAAGCAGCAGCGGCCAATATGGGCTTTAACATAGATGCTGAAGAGCAGGATCGCCTTGATCTTTCTCTGGACGTTATCGAAGGCATTATGTCTGATCCTGCACTGGCAGACTGGGAAGGCTTTGGCGTGGTTGTACAAGCCTTTGGCAAGCGTGCCGCGCATACGCTCGATTGGCTGTATGCTCTGTCGGTAAAACTCGACCGTCGCATTATGGTTCGCTTGGTGAAGGGCGCCTACTGGGATGCCGAAATCAAACGCGCTCAGGTGATGGGTCTGACAGACTTCCCCGTATTTACCCGCAAAGCATGTAGCGACGTTGCGTTTTTGTCCTGTGCCCAAAAGCTTGTGAGTATGAGCGATCGAATTTACCCGCAGTTCGCCACCCATAATGCGCACTCTGTGTCTGCCATTTTGGAACTGACACGCACGGCCGGGCTGGAAAACTATGAGTTCCAACGCTTGCACGGTATGGGCGAATCGCTGCACGATCAGGTGCTTGCTGAGAGCGGTGTACCCTGCAGGATCTATGCACCTGTGGGTAAACACAGCGATTTGCTGGCTTACCTTGTGCGTCGCTTGCTTGAAAACGGTGCCAACAGCTCTTTCGTTAACCAGATTGTTGATACCAGCATCAGCCCTGAAGACATAGCCAAAGACCCCATTAATATTGTTCAGGAACTGGGCGAGGGTGTTTCCAGTAAAGTGATTGTGCGACCGGCAGATCTGTTTGGTGCCAATCGCCGCAATTCCAAAGGTTGGGACATTACCGACCCGGTCATGGTGGCGAAAATTAATGAAGGCCGCGAGGCATTTCTTAACCATCGCTGGGAAGGCGGCCCACGCATTGCTGCAGACAGCACCGGCAACGAAGTGCTGGAGGTAAAAAACCCTGCAAAGCCAGATGACCTGGTTGGGCACATCACCCACGCAAATGAAGCCGATGTTGATGCAGCCATAACCGCCGCCGAGCAAGGCTTTACCGGTTGGTCTGCTATGCCTGCGGAAGAACGCGCTGCCTGCGTTCGTAAAGTGGGTGATCTGCTGGAAGAAAATGCAGATGAGCTGTTTGCCCTGACCACTCGCGAAGCCGGTAAATCCTTACTGGATGCCATTGCAGAGATCCGTGAGGCGGTGGATTTTTCCCAGTTTTACGCCAACGAAGGCATTCGTAACAAAGATAACGGCGAAGCTCGTGGTGTGGTTTGCTGTATCTCGCCCTGGAACTTCCCGTTGGCCATTTTTTGCGGCCAGATTCTGGCGAACCTGGCGGCTGGCAACGTAGTAGTCGCCAAGCCTGCAGATCAAACATCACTGCTGGCGGTTCGCGCCGTTGAGCTGATGCACAAGGCGGGTATTCCGAAAGATGCCATTCAGCTTCTGCCGGGCTCCGGCTCTACGGTAGGTACAGCGCTTACCTCTGACCCCCGAGTGGCGGGCGTGTGCTTTACCGGCTCTACCGCAACCGCTCAACGTATCAACAAAGTGATGGCCGAAAATGTGGCCCCGGACGCGCCTTTGGTGGCGGAAACCGGGGGGTTGAACGCCATGATTGTAGATTCGACCGCTCTTCCGGAGCAGGTAGTGCGTGACGTGCTGGCTTCATCGTTCCAGAGTGCCGGCCAGCGGTGTTCAGCGCTGCGTATGTTGTATGTGCAGAAGGATATTGCCGAGCACCTGTTAGAAATGCTGTACGGTGCCATGGAAGAGCTGGGCATTGGCGACCCCTGGGCACTGTCTACAGACGTGGGCCCGGTCATTGATGAGAATGCCCGTAAGAAAATTGTAGATCATTGCGACAAGTTTGAGCGCGAAGGACGCCTGTTGAAAAAGATTCCAGTGCCGAATGGCGGGTTGTTTGTATCGCCTGCGGTACTGAAAGTCGGCGGGATCGAAGATATGGAAGAAGAAATCTTTGGTCCGGTCTTGCACGTGGCCACCTTTGAGGCGAAGGACATCGATAAGGTTATCGATTCGGTGAATGCCAGAGGCTACGGATTAACCTTCGGTATCCACAGCCGGGTTGATAACCGGGTAGACCGGATTTCCAGCCGCATCAAAGTGGGTAATGCCTACGTTAACCGTAACCAGATTGGCGCTATCGTTGGTTCCCAGCCATTTGGCGGTGAAGGCCTTTCTGGCACTGGCCCCAAGGCGGGCGGGCCGCAATATGTTCGCCGTTTCCTGAAAGGAGCCACAACTGAGCGCCCTGCGGACGCCGGTGGGAAAACCATTGATGGCAAGAAGCTCAACGGGCTGATTGGCGACCTGAACACGATGAACATACTGAAGCCGGATGCCAGATCCGAAGCCATGCAGCGGGTTTTCGAGAGCGTGCCTGAACAACTGGAAGGCCAGTCTGAAGAGTTACCTGGGCCAACGGGTGAGCTTAACCGCCTGACCAACTATTCCCGTGGCGTGGTGATATGCACAGGGCCAGACAAGGAAACGGCGTTGGCACAGGCCTCTATGGCACTGTCTCAGGGCAACAAGGTTGTGGTTGTTGCGCCAGGTGTTGGTGATATGCTGAACCGCGCAGCGCAAGCGGGGCTACCTATTACGGGAGTTGAGGGGCAGTTGGAGCCAGAAGCCCTGGCAACGGTTAATGGGTTTGAAGCGGTTGTAAGTTGTGCTGAAAAGCCGGTTCTGCGCAAATACCGGCAGGCGCTGGCCAAGCGTGATGGCGCACTGCTGCCGTTGATTACCGAACATACCCTTGATCAGCGTTTCGTGATTGAGCGGCACCTTTGCGTGGACACAACGGCAGCCGGTGGTAATGCGAGCCTGATTGCGGCTTCTGAGTAGCGTTTTATCGGCACCGGCAGCACCCAGGGATGGGGCTTCTGGTGCTTTGATCAATGGCTGGCGTAGCGCTCGCGCAGTATGCCAACCCGCTCAACGTAAGCTTTGGTTTCCGCATAGGGCGGAATTCCGCCATATCGGCTTACTGTGCCCGGGCCGGCATTGTAGGCAGCGGTTGCTAACCGGGTGTCGCCCTTGAAGCGCTCAAGCATTTTAGCCAGGTAGGTTACACCGCCCCGAATATTGTCTGCTGCCACCATGGCGTTCTGTACGCCAACTTCCAAAGCTGTTCCCGGCATCAGCTGCATAAGGCCTTGTGCCCCAACCGGTGAGAGAGCCTTCTCATTAAAGGCTGATTCCGCATGAATAACCGCACGAACCAGTGCCGGGTCTACGTCATAGGCCTCAGCTGCCTTTTTTATTTCCGATTCGTAGCGGCCAGAAAACAGAGGTGTTGTGCGCCAATTAACGCGAGAGTTCGGGTTGCAGGCATAGCAGTGGAAGCTGATAACGTCGAAATCTGCCACCGAAGGTCGAGCTCCGCTGTATGCAACGATGCCATTAGTATCTTTGTAACGGAAAACGGTTTCGTTTTTGCTGGAGACTCGCCCGGGGTTATCACTTTTTACGTTGGTAAATTCCACGCGGCCATCGGGATGAACAATTCGTTTTATACTGTCTGCTGCGGCTGGTGCCGAAATCCCGGCCAGAGCGGCAATGAGGAAGATAATAATATGACGGGGCATGGGTCACTCACGGAGAACATAACCGACAGCTTGGCTGCCGGTTATACTAAAACAGACGCGAGGTTTATAATACGCTTTCGACGAGTCGAAAAAAATCAAGAGTTGTCGGTATAATGTTACCGGGCTTGCAAATATTGCTAAATCTTTGGCCCTCGCCCGCGCACCGCATTGGCGATGAGAGAAATGACCAGCAGGATGAGGAAGATAAAGAATAGCACTTTGGCAATCCCCGCCGCTGTACCTGCAATACCGCCAAATCCTAAAACCCCGGCGATAATTGCGATAACGAGACAAATCACAGCCCAATAAAGCATGGTAACTCCTCCTTGTTTGGATTCATGTTAAAAATGGCACAGCTTTCATGGATGCACAAATGACCAGCGGTTTCAGAGTTCTTTCCGGCTAACGTTCCAGTCGTTAAATGTTTTTTTAAGTCCATGTTTTTATTGGTATAAATAGAGATTATGGGTTGTTGATTACATTTTTATAAGATAGGCGGTTAGTCGGTATATTGTTATCCTTGCACTGCTGCTATTCTTGATAGATGCAGGTTCGGAGTCATTTATGAATATAAAGCACTTTGTTTGCACACTGGTTTTTGCCGCATCTTGCACGCTTGCAGCACCCGTGTGCGCGGAATCCGCAGATTCGTCAGTTAGCCAGCTAAAGAAGGAGAGCCGTGAGCTGGGTAAAGCACTGCAGGAATATAGCGCCAATCAGAAGGATCAAGCGGAAGATTCCATTAATCAAATGCTCTCAGCTCTCGACAAACGAATTGCAGAGCTGGAATCAGAGCTTGCCGAGAACTGGGACGACATGAGCAGCACGGCTCGGGATCGCTCCCGGGAAAGCCTGGAATCTTTGCGAGAGCAACGGGCACGAGTTCAGTCCTGGTATAATGAGCTTAAAGCCAGTACCGCATCGGCATGGGAGCGAGCCAAAAAAGGTTTCTCGGATGCGTATGAATCATTTTCCGAGCAGTGGAACGAAACTGAACGGGATTTGACCCTCGATCAGGACAAGAGATCCAAAAGTATTTGACCACCAAAACCAGACAAGGAAACACCATGCCACTTTCTTCAGATCATATTCATGAGCTTAACCTGTTGACGCAGTTTGAGTCCTCCTCTGGCCAGGCTGGAATTAAAGTACACCGCGGTGACGCTGCACCGGAGACCGTTCAGGCCGCAGAACGGCTTTTTGCCAAGGGGTTAATCAGCCAGGATGACGGCGGCTACCTCACGCCCCTGGGCAGTGAGGCTGTAGAGTTAACCCAAAAGCTGCAGTCTATTCTTACCACCTGACAGTCGCGGGGTCGGCCGCAATCGCCCTCTGGAGTGTTTGTCTGGCCGAGGGTCTGTGTCTGTTCCAATTGCGAGTGAGTCTTTAAACTGACTGACGTTACAGGTATCTGACCCCGGCAGCCCCCTATGCGATCGCTCTTCCACTCGTTTTTTGTTCCCGCTTTGTTTGTGTGGCTATGGAGTACCGGTTTTATCGGTGCCAAGTACGGCCTGCCCTATGCCGAACCATTAACCCTGCTATTGATCCGAATGCTGCTAACCCTGGGGTTGCTCGGTGGCCTTGCCTGGCTTTTGAAAACCCGCTTGCCTGGTTGGCCTGCAGCCGGTCACCTTGCCGTAACCGGGTTGCTGGTTCACGGTTGCTATCTTGGCGGTGTCTATTACGCGATTCAGGACGGCATGCCTTCGGGGATCGTATCCTTGGTGGTGGGCTTGCAGCCATTGGTCACTGCGGGTGTTGCCGTTCTCATACTGAAAGAAACCGTATCATGGCGGCAATGGCTGGGCCTTGGCCTGGTAGGCGTTACACTCGTTCTGTTAGAGAAGTTTGGCAGTGTCGGCTCGGGGGAGGGCTTTCCACTCTGGACACTGGTTTGGGCCCTGTTTGCCCTGGCAGGCATTTCGATAGGTACGGTGTATCAGAAACGACATGGCACGGGAGCGGATCTTGTAGCTGGCACCATCATTCAGTACGGCGCAGCCGCGGTATTTTTTACCATTGGCGCGCTGCTGTTCGAAACTCGTGAGGTGGAGTGGTCGGTGCAGTTGCAGCTATCCATGGCCTGGTTGGTTTTGGGGGTTTCCGTGGGCGCCATACTGCTTTTGATGTGGCTGATTCGTCGTGGTGCGGCTTCCCAGGTCGCCAGTCTGTTCTATCTGGTGCCGCCGGTTACGGCTCTGCAAGCCTTCTGGCTGTTTGATGAGCGCCTGGATGTGCTGGCAATCACCGGTGGCATTGTTTCTATCACCGGTGTTGCCCTGGTGGTTTCACAAAGGCGCTCCGCTTAATCGGTGTCTCAATAACTGCACGTGCGAACCTGGGTTGTAGTCTGGCAATCCATCATCTGGAAATGACCCCGTGTCCGTATTGTAACGTCAGCAGAGATGTGTTTGAGGTATCTTGAAACAACTCAGCCCTGAAAATGCCCGAAACTGCGACAGAGATAGAGATGTTATGACCTATTGGTTGGTTGCAAATCCACAAGCAGGCGATGGCCAGAGGGGCCGGGATTTCTGGCTTGAACATCTGGAAAATGCCGGTGTTTCAGGCCCGGAGTGTTGCTCTTTCCAGGAACAGGGCTGGCAAGCTCACGTAAAAGCAGATGATGTTGTAATGGTTGCAGGCGGCGATGGGTCGGTGAATGCCGGCGCCAGTTTATGTGTTGAGCGTAATGCAACGCTGGCCGTTTTACCCTCGGGTACGGCGAACGACTTTGCCCGTAACCTGGCCTTGCCGGACGACCCCGCTGCCTTGTGCGAGCTGGTGCAGCAGGGCGTAACGCAGTTGGTTGATGTGGCAGAGTTTGGCGACGGTATTTTTCTGAATGTTGCACACATTGGTCTGGGAACGCTGCCAGCCAGGGAGTCGAAAGGTTCTGCCAAAAAACTGTTAGGCCGGTTTAGTTATGGTGTCGAGTTACTGCGCCGGGTGAATGCCAAGCGAGGTTTTCAAGCTGAAATACAGTGTGATCAGGCTTTTGTGCGTGGCCACTGGCTGTCAATTGCCGTATCCAATGGTGCATTTTTTGGAGGCGGCAATGAAATCCCGCAAGCAACGGCGAACGATGGGTTTTTGGATGTTATTGCGGTGAAACCGCGCCCTTTGTTCCAGCTTCTGCTTACCTTCTTTTTGGTTCAGTTTAGTGGCAAATCTCCCACGCGCACCAGCACGGTTGTGCATCTGAAAGGCCGGCGTTGCGATATTCTTACCTCTAACAAAAAAACCGTGACCGTAGATGGAGACGAAGCGGGTAAAACACCACTGCACGCTGTATGCCGTAAGCACTGTCTTCGGGTAGTCGGATCTGACGTGGTGAGCACAGGTGAGGCTGAGAAAAGCCGGCCTGGACTTGAGTAGGGCATTTATGGCTCGTGGATCTATAAAAAAACGATTATGTCGCTCGGTTGCATGGGTGCTTGTCACTGCAATTGTGTTGCTCGTCTCCTTGTTGCTGCTGTTTCGTTATGTGAACCCGCCAACCTCCGCATTTATTCTCAGCTATAGTCTTGCCAACCCTGACAAGGAGCTACGACAGCAGTGGGTAAGGCTTTCTGATATTTCGCCCTGGATGCCCCTTGCGGTTGTCGCCAGCGAGGATCAGCGGTTTCCGAACCACTGGGGCGTTGATTTTTCGGCTATTCGCAAAGCGCTAGCGGAGTATCAGTCGGGTGAAGGGCTTAGAGGGGCCAGTACCATTACTCAGCAAACCGCAAAAAACCTGTTTCTTTGGAATGGCCGAAACTTTGTTCGTAAAACACTGGAGGCTGGCCTCGCCTTGGCCCTCGATGGGCTTTGGCCCAAGAGCCGGATTCTTGAGGTATATCTGAACATCGCTGAATTCGGGCACGGAATCTACGGCGTGGAGGCCGCGAGCAGGTTCTACTTTGGTATTTCAGCGCACCAACTGTCTGCCGGGCAGGCGGCACAGCTTGCCGCTGTGCTGCCAAACCCCAAGGTATTGAGTGTTACCTCACCATCGCCCTATGTCCGAGACCGAGTGTTCTGGATTCGCGGCCAGATGGAGCAGCTTGCCGGGCTGCAATACCTGAAAGGACTTTAGCGCCCTGTTGTACATAAAAGGGAGGCCCTGGTTCGGCTAACTCACGGAGATGGCGCGTTCTTTGGTACGATGACCGCTTCTGCTGATGGAAGAGAGCGCTATGAAAGTGTTGTTATTGGGAGCAACGGGGCTGACCGGCGGGTTTGTTCTGAACGAACTGCTGGCCCGCGATGACGTTGAGTCTGTAGAGGTGCCGGTTCGGAAATCGCTGGAAATGGCTCATGCCAAGTTGCATCAGCACGAAATGGATTTTGATCGCATGGACGATCATGCCGGGCTTTTTGAGGTTGATACCATCATTTGTTGCCTGGGCACGACCATCAAAAAGGCTGGCTCTCAGGAACAGTTTCGCAAGGTAGACCACGGTTACTGTCTGAAAGCGGCGGAGCTTGGTCGAACGGCAGGAGCTCACTCGTTTGTTCTGATGTCTGCCATTGGCTCATCGCCTTCATCGACTATTTTTTATAACCGGGTCAAAGGCGAGCTGGAAAATAGCGTTAAGGAGCTTGGCTACCCTTATTTATCGATTTACCACCCTAGCTTGTTGTTGGGCAGCAGGCCTGAAAGCCGCTTGGGCGAATCTTTAGGTGCCAGGGCCATGCCGCTGATCAACCGTGTTCTTTTGGGGCCGCTTGAAAAAT
>NZ_JBQDCO010000008.1:0-101986 GCF_052091845.1 Marinobacter sp.
CGGTTGACGATGGCTGTATTATCGCCGATTTTGAGACTTATTCAGAGTCTCCTTAAGCCTTTGGTTGAGGCGCGCCAGCTCGGAATTGCGGTCAGACAGTGTTTGCGACAGGTAGAGCTGGCTCACCACATAAACCAGTAGCATAAAAATCACCAGCATCAGCAAGGCGGAGAGGGCATCTACATACCCCGGCCAAACATTGATGCTGCTGCGGTTTCGGCGTCTTGATCCGCTCATAGCTGGCTTTCATCGCTGTTGAAAGGGTCTACCAGGTTGGTTACGCCGGTAAGCCATTCTTCCAGGCCGTCATAAAACCGGTTCTGTGCATGACCCGCCTGAATGTCCAAAAAACCCAGGATAAGAGAGCCGCCAAGGCCGAACAGTGATGAGCTGAATGCCGTGCCCATACCCTGCAAGGGCGTTAGCAGCCCGGCTTGCAAATCGGCAAACACCTTACCGAAATCACCCTGACCCATATCCAGATTGGTAATCACCTCACCCACCGCGTTGATGGTACCAAGCAAACCCCAGAAGGTGCCCAGCAGACCGAGAAAAACCAGCAAACTGATGAAGTAGCGAGTGATTTCGCGTTGTTCATCCATTCGGGAATGAATGCCATCCAGAACGGTGCGTAGCGACAAGGTGGAAAGTTTGAACCGGTCGCGCTTGGATTCTTCGCCCAACTGTCGGGCCAGTGGTTTTAGCAGGCGGGGTTCCTGTACCACCGAAAGGCCGGAGTGGCCGGTGCGAAACTGGGCAATCCAGCGCATCTCGGGGAACAGGGTGAAGACCTGGCGGTAGGCAAGGCCGACACCTATGATCAGCACGCAGACAATCATCAGGTTGAAAACCCAGTTGGCCATAAAGGCCGATATCAGGGGCTTGTGGATTAAAACGCCAACAATCGCGACAACCGCGAGAAAGAAGGTCATCCAGAAAAGGGTGTGTTTTGGGTTACTCATGAAAAGCCAGCCTTTTGAGATGTTCTTCAAAACGTTAGCACAGACTGAAGGATGTTGGTGCTTAATTGGCTGAAATCATACAAGTAAGCGTTCTCCGGCGGAGCAAATGGCCACGCCGGAGAAGTATCACAGGGTTGGGCTTATTGCAGTGCCTGAACCACAGCCTTGGCTGCACCCTCGGATGAGGCCGGGTTCTGGCCGGTAATCAGCTTGTTATCCACAACAATGTGCGGTGCCCAGTCGTCACCTTTGGTGTAGGTGGCGGTGTTTTCCTTCAGCATGTCTTCTAGCAGGAAAGGCACAATGTCAGTAAGGCCGGCGGCCTCCTCTTCACTGTTACTGAAGCCCGTAACCTCGCGGCCACCAACCAGATTCTGGCCCGGCTTGATTTCCACGTTCCTGAAAACAGCCGGTGCGTGGCACACTGCACCAATCACCTTGTCCTGTTCGTAAGCGGTTTTGATCAGGGCGATGGATTTGTCGTCGTTAACCAGATCCCACAGTGGGCCATGACCGCCCGGGTAAAAGACGGCGTCAAAATCGTTCATATCCACGTCGCCCAGCTTTTTCGTGCTGGCGAGGGCTTCTTTGGCATGGGCGTCGGCCTGAAAGCGGCGGGTGGTGTCCGTCAGGGCTTCCTCAGCCTCACTGTTTGGATCTACCGGGGGCTTGCCGCCTTTGGGCGATGCGACGGTTATGTCTGCCCCGGCTTCCTGGAATACGTAGTAGGGAGCGGTGAATTCTTCCAGCCAGAAGCCGGTTTTGTGTCCGGTATCGCCCATCTGGTCGTGTGAGGTTAGAACCATGAGAACGTTCATAGTGCCTGTCCTTTTCTTTGAGAAGTAAGGGCCACTTGTTTTCAGGACCTGCTACAGTTTGTGGTGGTGTTAGCGCATTAATTCAACCGTGATGTCAGGTTGGGTTTTACGAAGATTGGCCGCTGCCAGATCCGAGAGCGCCTATACTGTGCAATAACGTTGTCGCCTCCGGCCAAAATGTAATGTGGCTTTATGTTCGAAAACAGGGTGGTGTGTAATTGTCAGCCTTCATAAAACAGATGTTGCCCAACTGTTTCAGATCGCTTCCTTTGCTACTGGCTCTGATCATTTTCTGTGAGTCAGCCATGGCGGAGCCTTCATGCAAGACGCTGACAGTAAGCGGCAACCCGGAGTATCCCCCTCTGTTATGGGAAAAGCCCCATGCTCCCGAACAATTAACAGGTGCGGCCATAACGTTATTAGAGGAAATTCTTGAGCCTCTTGGTATCGCACTCGATGTTCAGAGCCCCGGTTCGTGGGCACGAGTTCAGCGTCTTGCCAGGGTTGGCGAGCTGGATATGATTGCCGGAGCGTTCATTACACCGGAGCGTATTCAGTATATGGACTATCTGCTGCCGCCGTTTACCCACCTGCAAGCGACTGTCTGGGTGCCTGTAAACCGGGTGTTTGAGTATCGCCACTGGCCGGATTTGAAGGGCAAACAGGGGAGCACGCTGATCAACAACAGTTTCGGCGAGGGGTTCGATCAATATGCGAAGGAAAACCTGCAAATCGTCAATGTGCGAACCATCGAACAATCCTTTGAGATGGCGCTCGCCGGGCGGGTTGATTATGTTCTTTATGAGCGCTTGCAAGGGCAGGTTAAACTTGAGCGTTTAGGACTGGCCGAAAAGTTTGTGGTGCTGGATGTGCCCATCAGTAACGAAGGGCTCTTTTTTACTTTCTCCAAGGACTCGCGTTGCAACACCTTCGAATTACGTGAGCGCATTGCAGACAGCTTATATACACTGGTCGATTCTGGTCGCCTGGATGAGTTAATCGATGAATATGCGGCCCGCTACATGTCTCTTCGGCCCTAAGGCCGTAAAGATGATTTCCACAATCCGTTAGAGAGTTTTTTCACCATGACAATCTGGAACGTGAAGCCGGATCTCGAGAATCTGGCCAAAGCCAGTATGAATACAGCAGTCAGTCACATGGGCATTGAATACACTGAAATTGGTGATGATTTTGTGAAAGGCCGTATGCCGGTTGATGAGCGCACTATTCAGCCTTTTGGCATACTTCACGGCGGTTCATCGGTCGTGTTGGCCGAGACGCTGGGCAGTATGGCTGCCAACTGTTGCCTGAAGGATCCGAATACCGTGGCCGTAGGGCTGGATATCAATGCCAACCATATACGTCCCGCCACCAGGGGGTGGGTATACGGAACGGCCAGAGCGGTTCATATTGGCAGCGCGACACAGGTATGGGAGATTCGCATAGAAAATGAAGCGGGCAAGCTCACCTGCATGTCCCGTTTGACCATGGCGGTTACCAAGCGGCAATAAAACCGCGCTTGGCCAGGTAAAGGGCGCCCCGGAAACCCGGGCGCCCTTCGTTGTGATTAACCGAAGTTTGGCAGTTCCGGTTTGGCGGTAGGTTTACCGGCTTCTTGCCAGGCATCAAAGCCGCCTTCAATAGATTGCACGTTCAGGTAGCCCATTTCCTGAAGGGCTTGGGCGCTCAGTGCCGCACGGCCTGACGTTTTGCAATAAACCACAATCTTCATATCACGGTTGGCCAACACCGGGTCGTTACTGAACTTGAACTCCAGTAAGCCTCGGGAAATATTGGTCGCCTGGGGGATGTGGCTTTGTCGGTATTCGTCGCTATCACGAACATCCAGCAGCAAGTCTGCAGCCTGAATGGCGCTATCGGCTTCCGCCAGGGAAATTTCCTGAATGTGCTGTTTGGCTTCGGCGACAAAATCCTGTGCTGTTTTCATAACCTGCTCTCCCTTCAATGTCAGTGTTCTGCGAGTCTCGCGAGTGCCTGTCAGATTAAGACATATTGCCCAAGGTCGTCACCAGCGGAGTATGTTAGATTTATTATTATCGTGTAATAAGGAAGCTATTGATATGGCGGCACAGGAAACTACAAAAGGCGTTGCTTACGGCCTGTGCGCCTACACCATTTGGGGCTGCTTCCCGCTTTACTTCGCTTTGTTTGAGGGTGTGCCTGCCTGGGAAGTGGTTATTCACAGGGTGCTCTGGTCCTGTGTGTTTTTAGCGCTTATCGTCACTTTTTTGAAGCGCTGGCCGCCGGTTATGGCGGCGCTGGCGCGGCCTGAAAAGCTTGGCTTTGTTCTCGGCTGTGCGGTGCTTATAGCTGTAAACTGGGGCGTTTATATATACGCTGTGGAAAGCCGGCAAGTGTTGCAGGCCAGTCTGGGTTACTTTCTGACACCTCTGGTGAACGTAGGCCTGGGCATGCTGGTTCTCAAGGAGAGCATTTCACGAGTTCAAATTGTGGCGGTGATGCTGGCCACCATCGCTATTCTTTTCCAGTTATTTCTTTTGGGCGTAGTGCCCTGGATTACGTTGGTACTGGCGTTCAGTTTCGGAACCTATGGGCTGCTGCGTAAGCAGGTAGTACTGGATGGACTCTCGGGGCTGTTTGTGGAAACGCTGCTATTGCTGCCTGTGGGGCTTCTGGCGCTGGCGGGTATCAGCTACGCGGGAGCTTCCCATTTTGGTGCCAACACAGGCACGGCACTTTTGTTGCTTTCTAGCGGCATTGTCACTGCTATTCCTTTGTTGTTTTTTGCAGGCGCGGCTCGACGGTTGAGGCTGTCTACTGTCGGGTTTCTTATGTACATCAACCCTACTATTCAGTTTTTGATTGCATTGACGGTATTCCACGAGCCCCTGAGTATTGAAAAACTGGTGAGCTTTATCATGATCTGGGTGGCTCTGGGGCTTTATTCATGGTCGGCCTGGGCTGAGCGCGCCAAACCAGCCTGAAGACAGAGGTTACTCTACCGATCCCAGATACTGCTCCAACTCAGCGGCCAGCCACCCTACCACGGCGCCGCCCTGTGCCTGTTCAGATTCGAAAGCACTGAACACTTTCCACCATTTGGCGCTGCGGTGGTGAATCACTGCAAGTGAGCCTTGGGATAGAGCGTCGGCAATTAGTGGCAAGGGTAAATCCGCCCATCCGGCGCCATCAATCACCGCATCCCGAATTAACTCATATTGAGTAGACGCCAGGTAGTTGGCCGTTTCTGGCGATTCTGCTTCCAATCGGTCGTTATGCATAAACGCCAGCGTGACTTCCGTATAGTCAATGAGATCGTCCTGAGTCACCCGGCTGAGCCGCTGGTAATCGCTGTCAAAGGATTAGTGATAACTCTAGTATGCGCACTCTCTTTGGTATCGGCTATTGTGGCCTTGCTTAAAGGTGGCAGAGCAGTAAGTGCAGACAGGGCGCTGATATTTGCCGCCGTAAGTGTGTTGGGCTGTGTGGCCGTGTGGCTGTATCTGAAATGGGCTGGGCGTGCCGGGTTCTCTGGTTTGGTTATTGCAGAACAACAGCAATGGTTTATGGATGCAGTGCTCAGTGCCGCCGTTCTGGTTGGCTTTGGTTTTGCCTGGTGGTTGGAGCAGAGCGCGCGGTATGCCTGGGCAGTATATGCAGACCCCGTAAAAATGACCAAAGTAGGCCCCAATCTTTTGATGGAAATCAGCCTGCCGGCCAACTGGCCCGGGCGTGTTGAGCGATTGAAGTGGGCTTTGCTTCGGCACCTGGCAGGGCTTCCAGTGCGCCCTGCGATTTTCATGCGCAGTCTAGTCAGCTAACTTGGGCGGTATGAAGCAGCCGATTATTGGATATCACAAAGATGAAGAAGACCATTGGGTCGCCCGCCTGGCTTGTGGTCACAACCAGCATGTTCGCCATACGCCGCCTTGGGTTAACAGGCCTTGGGTAACTACTGAAGAGGGACGGCGCTCCATGTTGGGTTTTGAGCTTGATTGCCGCAAGTGCGAAGAAGGGGCTGTCGCTGATTTCTGACTGAATAACACATTAATCTTCTTCAAGGTTCGGGGCGTTTGGCCGATAGTGAATCAAGACAGTTCGCCACATTCCCAAGGACCTGCAGTTATGAAGCTTTTGAACAGCCTGCGGGGGTTGATAAGTCAGTTTAAGGTCTAAGGGTTGTTTGGTGGCGTGGATGCTGGCGACCGTCTAGTATTGCATACGTTTCAATAATAATAACGCGACAAACCAAACCATAAAAGGTGTTAACAATGATGACTCGTCTATTCAGAATAACAGCGGCGACGTTGCTGTTCTCTGTTAGTTCGCTCGGCGTTGCGGCTGAAAACCATACGTTGAGACTTGCACAAACCTGGGGCCCTAATGCGCCGATTCTTGGTGAAACTACCGAGAATATGGCCGAAATGGCCGAAGAAATGTCTGGTGGTCGCCTGAAGATTCGTATCGACAGCGCTAACAAGCACAAGGCCCCGTTTGGCATTTTCGATATGGTGCGCAATGGTCAGTACGACATGGGGCACACCGCCTCTTATTACTATAAGGGCACCATTCCCAATGCCATGTATTTTACCACGACTCCGTTTGGCCTGATTGCGCCAGAAATGTACGCCTGGTTCTATCACGGCGGTGGTATGGAGCTGATGCAAAAGGTATACGAACCCTACGGCCTGCTTTCGTTCCCGGGCGGCAATACCGGCAACCAAATGGGCGGCTGGTTCAACAAGGAGATCAATTCGGTTGAGGATCTCAAGGGTCTGAAAATGCGCACCCCGGGTTTTGCGGGCGAGGTTATGTCTGAGCTGGGTGTTGCCGTAACCAACCTGCCCCCCGGCGAGCTATACACTGCCCTTGAGCGCGGTACGATTGACGCCGTTGAATGGGTCGGGCCGGCGCTTGATTTCCCCATGGGCTTTCACCAGATCGCAAAGTATTACTACTCAGGCTGGCAGGAGCCAGGGGCTGAGGTTCAGTTCCTGATCAACGAAAAGTCCTGGAACAAGTTGCCCAAGGATTTGCAGGCTATTCTGCGTGTTGCCATGCGTACAGCGGCCTATGACATGTACATTCAGACCACTCACGAAAGTGGCGTAGCCTGGGATCGTATGAAGGAAGATTATCCAGAGGTCACGCACAAGACTTTCCCGCCGGAAGTTATCGAAGCCATGCGCGATGCAACTGATAAGTTGCTGGCAGAGGCTGCTGAAAAAGACGAACTGGCGAAAGAGATTATTGATTCCCAGTTTGATTACCTGAAGCAGGTCCGTCAGTGGACCAATATTTCAGATAAAGCCTATCTCAACAGTATTGCCGGCGAGTAAAAGCCTTCCACCACAAGCCCCCGGCCGCAGCAGCCGGGGCTTGTGGCCTGCAGTGCCATCACCCCATCACACTGTCTCCGATCCGTACACGTACTGGCAGTGTTGAACTATACTCTTCGTAATCAAGGTTTCGAACAGGAAGCTGACGGTAGGTATTGCGCCACTTTCTTGCCTTGAGTGGCTTCATTTGCCATTGTTACTTGAATGTAGACTTTTGTGAGCGCGAAGCTCATAAAGAAGCCGCCAGCAGAAGGCGGCTTAAAAAAGCCCTAAATATAAACTGGATATGGCCGAACCCTTAATGGGCGGGGTGAATGCGGCCACGGGAGATACGGAAATGGAAAGAGAGCTACCGCAATGCGCGCTGGCCCCGGTTGCCTTCAGGCAGCAGGTGCTCAGCAAAGCAGAAGCGCGGCGACGTTCTGTATTAACCATCACTATCCCGGCTTCATGAAGGAGAATGTATGAAATTCTACAAAACATTGTGTCTGGCGACAGCAGTTGGTCTTGCTTCTGCAGCGACGGCTGCAAACGCAGAAACATGGCGTTTCGGCCTTGAGGAAATCGAGGGTAGTGTTCAGGCCAAGTACGCAGAAGCGTTCAAAGAAGCCATTGAGGAAAAGAGTGACGGTGATGTGACCGTGCAGCTTCTCCCTTATGGCAAGTGGGGTTCCTCTTACTCCGTGCTCTACGACGCCGTACAGAGTGGCTCTCTTCAGCTGGCCTTTGGTTCAGGGGCCCTGGGTGGCACTGTGCCGGAAAGCCAGTTGCTCAGCTTGAACTTTGTTATGCCGGCAGACCAGCTTGAGACAGTTAAGGTTCTCAACTCCGATGAGTTCCTGCAAAGCGAGCCCTGGCAGCAGTCGTTCCGGCAGCGAGGGCTTGTACCACTGGCAGAGCTGGCTGAAGGCTATCAGGTATGGACAACGAACAAGTCCATCGAATCACCTGACGACATGAGCAATCTGAACATTCGGGTCATGGACAACAGCCTGTTACGCTCTACTTATCAGGCTTACGGCGCGTCTCCAATCACCATTGCTTACGGCGAGCTCTACAGCGCACTGCAGCAAGGTCAGGCCGATGCCAACATCCAACCGGTGTTTGCGCATGAGGAAATGGGCTTCTACGAAGTTCAGGACTACATGATCTTTGCCAAGCAGGCGCAGTTTGTGGCCACCATGATGGGCAACCTTGAGTGGTACGAAGGCCTTACTGACGATCAGCGCAAGATGATCAAGGAGGTGACCAGTGATCTTGTTAAGACTGGGCATGAGATTCAGAGCGAGTTTAACGAAAAGCGCCTGGATAAGATCAAGTCCAAGAGTGACATCAAGATTATTGAGCTGACCGATGAGCAGCGTGAGAAGTTCCGCGAAATGGCGAAGCCAGTACGTCAGACATTTATTGACGACGTAGGCGAGAACGCCAAGAAGTCTCTGGATATTCTGTTGGAGGCATACGGCGACGCCGAGTCTTAATCCAGACCACAAGGCTTACCGGCTTTTATAAGCTTGTCAGTCTTGAATAAAAAAACCCGGCCAACAGGCCGGGTTTTTTTATGGCCGTTCAATGAACGGCTGCCTTCGTTGTTAATCGCCGCCGATTGACGGCAGGAACAATGAGATTTCCGGAAATATGATGAGCAGCACAGTGGCCAGCAGCAGTATGAATATAAACGGCGGCGTACCGCGTACGATATCAAGGTAAGGCCTGCGGAACACGGCAATTGCAGTAAAGATGTCGCAGCCAAACGGCGGTGTAGCCGAGCCAATGGCCGCCTGTAGCGTAACGATAACCCCCACGTGTATCGGATCCAGACCTGTGGATTGCACCAGAGGCTTGAAGATGGGCACGAGGATCAGAATAACCACGATTGGGTCGACAAACATGCAGCCGACAAAAAATGCGATAGCAATCAGAATGAGGGCCAGAGTTTGGCTATCCCCTACGCTTTCAATGACCGGCCCCAGAAGTTGCTCGGGAACGCCAGCTGTGCCAAGGGCCTGAGAAAATGCGGCCCCGATAGACACCAGTATGAAAACCACGGCGGTAATCATGCCCGTAGACAAAGCGAGTTCGGGGAGCTCGCGAATAGCGACCTTACGATAAATGACCACTTCCAGCAGCAGAGCATAGGCCACAGCAACCGCAGACGCCTCTACAGCGCTGAAGTAACCGCCATAGATGCCGCCAACAACGATAACCGGGAAACCCATGGGCAGGATAGCTTTACGCACAGCGCGGAATCGCTCACCCCAGGTTGCGCGGGGGTCTGGCTCGATTCCCTTGATGCGAGCACCGACATAGCAGTAGATGGAGAACATAGCCAGAATAAGGATGCCCGGCAAAATCCCGGCGAGGAACAGGTCGCCGATAGAGGCCTTCATGACGACGCCGTAGATGATAAAGCCGATACTGGGTGGGATCAGCAGGGCGATATCACTGGCGTTGATGATCAACGCCAGTGCGAAGCTGTCTGGATAGCCCTTGGCGAGTAATCGTGGGCGCATGGGGCCGCCCATGGCGACAACGGTCGCCTGGGTTGAGCCAGATACCGCACCGAACAGTGCGCAGGATGCGGCGGTTGTAATTGGCAGGCCGCCACGAATATGGCGGGTAAAGGAGTCAACCACATCCAGCAACCGGTTGGCGGTGTGGCCCTTGGTTAGAATGTCGGCTGCAAAAATGAACATGGGCACAGCAGCCAGAACCCAGCTACCAACGCCTGAGACCATCCAGCTGATGGCCTGGTCCGGACCGAAAAATGTCATGTCCGTAAACATCATGAAAAGCGTGCCTATCGCCAGGGGAACCATCATCGGGAACCCCATTAACAGCAGCACTACCATGGTTATTATTAGTAGAGTCAGCATTGTTTTCCCCCGAAATCAGCCTGTGGTGCGCTTGAATTATATATCTGCGAATTTCATTGAGACCGTCAGGGACCCATAGGGCCGTCGGGTGTATGGCTCTCGCCACTGTCATCCAGTGGTAGCTCGTTAAATTCTTCCTTTTCAGTAAACGAGCGATAGATACCTTCGCTGAACAGGTTTCGGAGTGTTACCAGAACATACTGAATTCCGGCAAGTGTGAAGCCAATGGGTAGAGCCAGGTTGACTGTCCAAAGGGGGATTTGCAGGGATGAACTGACGCGGCCGCGATCGAACAGAGCTATGTCGTACTGGGCAGACTTGTACGCAAAGTAGAACATCAGGGCGCCAGTGCCGATGCTGAGAATAATCATCAGAACCTTGCGGGGGCCGTCGCCTAACATGTCATAAATGGCCGACATGCGAATGTGCCGCGCGCAGCGTGCGGCATAGCCTACGCCCACGAAGGTGGTCACGATAATGAGCATTTCGGTGACTTCGTAGGTGCCCGGAATCCCTTTATTAAAGAGAAGGCCCCCCACAACGTGTGCACTCATTAACAGCGCCATCAACAGAATGCAGGTGGATATAATGGTTTTCTCTATCCAGCCAAGACCTTTGTCTATGGAGTTGAGCGCCGAAAGGAAAGCATTTTGTTGAACTGGGTCTTTTTTCTGATTGGCTTGATCCGTTTCGTCCATGTCTCGTCCCGTTTTGTTAGACGGCCATTAGCGCTGCCATAAAAATGGGCTGCGCCGCTAAGGAAGCCGGGCCAGGTGGGTTAGTATGCAGCCCCAAGGTTCGGCTTGTACGTATTATTAGAGTACAGGCATCAGGCAACCTTCGCCACCTTGCATTTTAACAAGGCTTGTTAGTGCCGGTGTTGTACGTTGTTCAAGTCTTTCTTGAATTGCTGAAGCAACTCCTTTCCACTGTTTCCTGTCATTTCAATAAACTTCTGCTCCACCTGCTGTGCTCTTGCTTTGAATGCTTCAATTTGAGTGTTATCCAAACGGGTAACCGTGACTTCGTCGTTACGCGCCTGGATTCGCTCAAGGGCTTTATCGGCAAGGCCTGAAATGTGAACGATCACTTCCTCAAAAGCGTGATCTGCTGCGCTTTTAATCAGCTGTTTGTCTTTGTTTTGTAGCTTGTCATAAAAACGCTTGTTGGCCATCGCAGCCGTAGTGAACCAGCCATGGCTGGTGTAAACCAGATTTGGGGACACCTCATAGAGTTGTTCGGATTCGATCCAGAAAATCGGGTTTTCCTGGCCGTTGATTATGCTGGTTTGCAAGGCACCGTATACTTCACCAGTAGGCAGCGGCACGGGAATAGCACCAAAGGCAGAGTACGTGGCAGACAGTAGCGGGTTGGTCATTACCCGCATTTTCTTGTCTTTCAGGCCTTCTGGCGATGTGAAGGCTTCATCTACGGTAATAACCATCTCACCCTCAGGGTACATGCCCAAAAGCTCCAGACCATTATCTGCATAGAGCTTTGGAAAATCTTCGTTGATAGCGGTGCTGTTGCGAAAGAACGTGACAACCCTGTCCATGTCGGTGGGCATGAGGTATGGAATGAAGAAAATTTGAACTTCTGGAATTTGAGCGCCGGTAAAACCAGGTGACTGATTGACGAAATTCAGGATGCCAGCCTTGGTTTGCTCCATGATGTCATCGGATTCGCCGAGTGCACCAAAGCGGTATATCTGGACGGTGTGATCGGAATTTTTTTCTATATATTCCTTGAAATTCTGGGCGTATATATCCTGCACATCGCCTTTGTTTTCTTCATGCGCATAGCGCCATGTGTCAGCATTTGCAGCGTTGGTCACTGTGAGTGCCCCAAGTACCAGCAGGGACACGCCAGCCAGCCTGATGATTGTTTTTGTTATGTTCATCCGCCTGTTCCTTTGTTTCTTCCCTGGTGTTCATCATGGTCTATGCGTGAAAGTTGGCAAAGCTTGCTCGTTTTAGCAAGGAAAAGGTCAGTTTTATTGTGCTCGGTTTATTGTCCGAGCCCTGACCTGGAAAGGAAAGCGCGAAATTCCTCAACAACTCTCTCAAGGTTGTTTTCCAAGCGATGCCCATCGGGCAAGACGAGTATCGGAAGCGATTGCAGCCGGGCGAGCTCAATGACCGGCATAGGCGGAACCACATCATCATCCCAGCCATGAATGATCTGTGCATGCCTTGCCTTTATAACAGGGCTGGACAGAGGGTAGTCCGGCATTGCCAGTGCGGGCGCCAGCAGGAAGCACCCTGCCACGGGTGTGTGTGCACTGGTCTGGGCGCAGACCCAACCACCCATACTTGAGCCGGCAAGAATGATGTTTTCCGGGGCCGCACCACTGGCAGAAATCGCATCATTCATCTGGGCAATGCGTATAGCCGGGTCTTTGCTACTCCGGTGGTCAATTGCATAGACCTGAACGTTATCGAAGGTCTCCGCGATGTTTTTCAGAGCCTGCATTTTAGTGCTCCCAGGGCCGCTTTCAAGGCCATGTGAGAGAAAAACATGAGTGGTTCTGGTGTTCATGATGCATCAGCCTTGCCGGGTGTCTTGGAGTATGTCCAGCGCATGTCGGCGCTTTTCCGGGTCATAAATGTCTACGGTAAACATGAGTTCGTCTACCTCTACACTGGCCAACAATTGGTTGAGCTGGCCTTTGATGGCAGCCGCATCACCGAGTACCTGAAGCCCCAGAAAATCCTTTACTGTGGCTTCTTCGCCGGCGCTCCAGAGGCCGTCCATGGAGGCCACAGGTGGTTTGAGCCATAGCGGTTGACCTTTGAACAGCGAGAGAATGCGCTGGTAACTGGTGGTGGCCAGGTATTCAGCTTCTTCCACAGAATCGGCAGGGACTGCTGGAATCGCCAGCACAGCATAAGGGTGTTTCAGTTGTTCCGATGGCTGGAAGTTATCACGGTAGACCTTCAAAGCTTCGCGATAAAGGCGCGGAGCGAAATGTCCGGCAAACGAGTAGGGCAGACCGCGCATGGCTGCAAGCTGTGCACTGTAGAGGCTTGAGCCCAGTAGCCATACAGGTACATTGGTGCCGGCACCGGGGATGGCCTTCACGGGTTGGCCGGCCCGCAGCGGGGCCAGCAGGCTTTGCAGCTGTGCGACATCTTCCGGGAACTGCTCGGCACCCAGACCATCACGCCGCAGAGCGCGGGCCGTGATCGGGTCAGTGCCGGGTGCCCTGCCAAGGCCCAGGTCAATGCGGCCAGGGTAAATGCTTTCCAGTGTTCCGAACTGTTCAGCGATCACCAGAGGCGGGTGGTTGGGCAGCATCACCCCCCCGGAGCCTACCCGGATGTTTTGGGTTTTGCCGGCAATGTGGCCGATCAACACAGAGGTGGCGGAGCTGCTGATGCCTTCCATATTGTGGTGCTCGGCCAGCCAGAGACGTTTAAATCCGAGCATTTCGGCATGCTGGGCATAGGCCACACTGTTTGCCAGGGTGGCGCCTACGGAGTCACCCTCACGAACGGAGGCGAGTTCCAGCAGTGAATAGTCTGGGTAGTGGCTCATAATGTCTTATCCGATTTCCGATGGGTTCCTCGCTTCATAGCGAGAACGGCATGATGCTACGATAACATTCGACGCCAGTGATGCCCCGGGCCATTTTGGAATGGCTGAGGTAGCGTAACGCCCATTAATGTGAAGGACACCCTTGTGCAACAAACCGCTTATTACGAAGATGACACGACGCTGGCCCAGTACCTGGAGTTTCACTTTGGTGAGCCGTGGCATGGTGAAGCCAGCTTTCCTCGTGGGTTAGCCAACGTGGCGATAGATGCGATGGATGGCCGCACATTAGGGCGAGCACTGGATATTGGCTGCGCCTGCGGGCGCACCAGTTTTGAACTGGCTCGTGTGTTTGGGCACGTTGATGGTATCGATTTTTCCAATAAATTTGTTGAGCAGTGCAGGACGATGGCCCGGGATAAGGTGGTTCGTTATGCCCGCCCTGAAGAGGGTGCCCTGGTGAGTTATCAGGAGCGCTCCCTGGCATCATTGGACCTTGAAGACACTACCCCGCGGGTAGCTTTTCATCAAGGGGATGCCTGTGACCTTAAACCTGAGTTCACCGGTTACGACCTGGTGTTGGCCGGCAACCTGATAGACCGCCTGTATGATCCGTCGTTATTCCTGACTCGCATACATGAGCGAATGAACGAGGATGGCCTCTTACTGATTGCCTCACCCTACACGTGGCTGGAAGACTATACGCCAAAGGACAAGTGGGTGGGAGGCTTCCAAAAAGACGGTCAGGACTACACGACTTTTGATGGGCTACGCGACATTCTGGCGCCACATTTCTCGTTATTGATAGAGCCTCGGAGCCTGCCGTTTGTGATTCGCGAAACCCGCAACAAGTTCCAGCATAGTTTTTCCGAACTCACTGTGTGGGAAAAAAGCCGGGGTTAGCCCTCGGCAATAATTCAGTCTCCATATAGCTAAATACCGAGATGCTCAAATGTGGTGCCCGTTGCTATCAGCGGGTTTGACGAGTGGTTATTAGAGGCATGTTGCAGACAATAGCTTGCGAACGACCTAGGTCAATCTAGGTGAGTATCCGGTCTGCTAAACTTGCTCCGTTTCTTAACCCTCCACACACCTTTCTTGAGCCAGGTACCATGACCGAAAACCGCAGTTCTGAAACCCTACCCGCCCGGCGAGGCCATCCGCGTGCTATTGCGAGGATGGCATTGGTCTTGTCCGGGCTGTTTGCACTTGGATTCAGCACGATTGCAAGTGCCGCAGAACCCGGCGTGACAAGCTTCACGCACCACCCTGTGGGCTACATTGCCATAATCATCTTTGTGATTGCTTATGCGTTTGTAATGCTTGAAGAAAAGCTGCACCTGCGCAAGTCCAAACCTGTGTTGTTGGCAGCTGGCCTGATTTGGTTCCTGGTTGCGGGAGCGGCGGCGATGAATGGCGATACAGAAAGCGCCAATGCAGCCTTGAAGCACAACTTATTGGAATACTCCGAGCTTTTGCTGTTTTTGCTGGTGGCGATGACTTATATAAACGCCATGGAGGAACGTCAGCTTTTTGATGCGCTTCGGGGCTGGCTGGTGAATAAAGGTTTCAGTTATCGCAGCCTGTTCTGGATTACCGGGTTGCTGGCCTTTTTCATCTCGCCTATCGCCGATAACCTGACTACCGCGTTATTGATGTGCGCGGTGCTTATGAAGGTGGGTGAAAACAGCCCCCGCTTTATTGGCCTTGGCTGTATCAACATCGTAATTGCGGCAAACGCCGGTGGAGCTTTTTCTCCGTTTGGCGATATCACAACTCTGATGGTCTGGCAGAAAGGCGTGGTCGAATTCACGGAATTCTTCCGGTTGTTCATTCCGGCTGCTGTGAACTACCTGGTGCCGGCTATTATTATGAGCTTTGCCATCCCGGGTGAGCCACCAGGAAAAGCAACCGATGAGGTAATCATGAAACGTGGTGCCCGTCGCACTGTTGTGCTGTTTTTACTGACCATCACCACCGCCGTACTGGGACACAACTTCCTGCACCTGCCAGCGGTAGTTGGCATGATGATGGGCCTGGCTTACTTACAGTTGCTGGGTTATTACCTGCGCATAAGCTTCAAGCGGGGTGTCGCCCGTGAGCGCGTCTGGGCAGAAAACCATCACAACACCCGGCTGCTGGCGCGACTGGATAAAGCAGCACCGTTTGACGTATTCAATCCAATGGCCCGCACCGAGTGGGATACTCTGTTGTTTTTCTACGGCGTTGTGCTGAGTGTGGGCGGGCTAGGGTACATTGGCTATCTGACCGAGGTGTCCGAACTGCTCTATGTAGGCTGGAACGCCACAGGTGCCAACATTACCGTGGGCTTTTTATCGGCCATCGTCGACAACATTCCAGTGATGTTTGCAGTGCTTTCCATGGAGCCGGACATGTCCCATGGCCAGTGGCTTCTGGTCACGCTTACCGCGGGTGTGGGCGGCTCTATGCTGTCTATTGGCTCTGCAGCTGGCGTGGCACTTATGGGCCAGGCCCGGGGCTACTACACCATTATGTCGCACCTGCGTTGGACACCGGTAATTGCGCTGGGTTATGTGGCATCTATTGCAACCCACATGTGGTTAAACGCCAGTTTGTTCTGATGTCTGGCTACGGAGCCCGCCCAGGGCTCCGTTATTTTCTCTTCTCTGAATAGTTTGCGCTGCTTATCGTGCTCTCAACGCATGGTTTTCAGCGCCACAGTCCATTTTTCCAGCTCGGTCAGCATTGCGGTGGCGGAGGGGTCTATAAGATCGTTGGAATGGAACACCTTGTTGTCATCCAAATGATTCCACGCCATGGGCACCATCACACCTTCAACCATTGGCATCATTTTTAAGGTGGTTACCAGCTGGCGAGCCAGAGTTGCTGCACGTACCCCGCCGGCTGCACCGCCATAACTTAAAAAGCCGCACGGCTTATAGTTCCACTCGCTGTAAACGTAATTCAACGCGTTCACAAAGGCCGGGGGTGGGCAAAAGTTGTATTCAGGCGTTACAAATACATAGGCATCTGCTGCATTTACGCTCTCCGACCAGCTTTTGGTGTGTGCGTGTTCGTATATACCTGAACGCGGGTGCTTGGCCTCGTTATAAACCGGAAGGTCGAAATCCGCCAGGTCTACCAGTTCGCAATCAAAGCCGGAGTTGCTTGCGGCAAAATCCCGGAACCAAGCGGCTACGGATGGGCCAATGCGGCCGGGGCGGGTGCTGCAGATTACGATGTTTAGCTTAAACGCCATAGAGCAGTGTCCTTATTGGAGAGGAATATCAGCTTTAGGCGGGTTATTGGATCATGGACTCGGGTTTGAGTAAACGGCGTTCCAGTTCCTATGCCGGCATAAAAGCCCAGCCCTGTTCGAATTTGGCCCCATATCCCACACAACGGTCGCCTGAGTATTTGTTTCAATACCTTCCGCCACAACGTCCATGCCCAATTCGTTAGCTATTCGAATCATCAGCGGGATGAGGGCAGCACCCAGACCACCGGCGTCGATATCAAGCGCAAAACTGCGGTCGATTTTCAAAGTGTTGTAGTCCAAGTCTCGCACCTTCGGTAAGTTTGAGTAACCCGTGCCAAAGTCATCCACTGACAGAGCAAAGCCTTGGTGTTTGATCCACTCCAGGCAGTCTCTGGCTTCGGCTGTATCCAGTTGCTCGTCTTCGGTAATCTCGAATCCACATGATGACCTGCTCCAGATAAATCGGTATATGAATATAATGCTACGGAATAAATCATCTGTGAAATGGGTAAATTATATAAAACAATCCCGTAAAATCGATTAATTGGCGAAGCCAGGGTTCGGTTTGAACCGATCTGGTGGTGGATTAGAATGTGCGTTGTTTCCAGGGTGGATCAGCACCAGATTAATAAAAGCAGGCGGGCAGGTTATGACACATGATTTGAAAGGCCTGTCACCGGCCTACTTTGGTATGGTGATGGCCACTGGCATCATTTCTTTAACGGCGCATTTCCTGGATTTTGAGCTGGTGGCGCACAGTCTGTTTTATCTGAACCTGTGCTTTTACGGTGTGTTGTGGGTTGCCACAATTGCGCGTTTTTTGGTCTATCGTCGGGAATTCTTACTTGATGTTATAGATCACCTTCGTGGTCCTGGCTTTTTCACCTTACCTGCTGGCTCCAGCGTGCTTGGTAGTCAGTTTATTATGCTGACGGATTTTACCCTGGCCGGCCGCGTGCTCTGGGTGATTGCGATTGTTCTTTGGCTGACAATGACCTACACCATATTTACGGCGTTCACGGTTAAAGAGGAAAAGCCAACTCTGAATAAAGGTATTACTGGCGGGTGGCTACTGGCAGTGGTGGCAACCCAGTCCATTGCGGTGCTCAGTGCGTTAATTGCGGTGGGTATGCCGCAACCCTACAAGCTTGGGGTTAACTTTTTGGCGTTATCCATGTGGCTATGGGGCGGTATGTTGTACATCTGGATGATGTCGCTGATCTTTTACCGCTATACGTTTTTCAAATTCTCCCCGGGTGATCTTGCCCCCCCGTATTGGATAAACATGGGGGCTATGGCAATTTCGACACTGGCGGGTTCGCTGTTGATCGTTAACGTGAAAGACGCGCCTTTTCTGGATTCATTGCTTCCTTTTTTGAAAGGTTTTTCGGTTTTTTACTGGGCCACAGGAACCTGGTGGATACCTATGCTGTTTATTCTGGGTATATGGCGGCACGTGTACAAGAAATTCCCGCTGGAATACGACCCTTTATATTGGGGTGCGGTGTTCCCGCTGGGCATGTACGCGGCCAGTACCCATGAGATGGCGGGCGCCCTGGGCTTTCATTTCCTCGATTTCATACCCATCAGTTTTTTCTACCTTGCCCTGCTCGCCTGGTCGGTGACGTTTTTGGGGCTGTTGCGGTCACTCAGGCCGGCGAGGTTGTAGCCTGGGGCGATGGCGGAGCGTCCGGGGCATCGCCGGGCATCTGCTTTTGCATGCGCAAGCTGTTGAGCAGAACACACAAACTGCTCAGGGACATGGCGATGGCTGCAATAACCGGCTGTACCCATCCGATGACGGCGAGAGGGACAACCAGGGCGTTGTAGCTTACGGCCCAGAACAGATTTTGCCGCATGAGTTTGCGAGCCCGTTGAGCCAGCAGCAGGGTGTCTGGCACTTTGGCGATGCTTTCGGTGAGATAAACGGCAGCCGCCGCGCCTGTGGCGGAGGCTGCATTGCCCACGGCGATACCGAGTCTGGCGCCTGCCAACGCTAAGCCATCGTTCAGACCATCACCTACAAACACGGCGTTGGTTTGTTTTTCCAGGTTTTCCATAAAGCTGTGCTTCTGCTCCGGGGAGTAACCTGACATCACGTGCCTGGCCGGGATGCCAAGGCGTTCGGCCAGTTTCAAGCAGGCATTTCGGGTATCACCGCTAAGCAGGTAAATAGTGTGCCCCTGATGTGCCAATCGCCGGATGGTAGGCGCAGATTCGGGCCTGAGGGTTTCCTGAAATCCGATTTTTCCGGCATAGCACCCGTTGTGAGCTATGTGGATGTTCATGCCGGTATCTTCGTTGGCGGGCACCTCAATGCCTTGTTCTCGAAGCCAACTGGCTTGCCCGGCCAATGCGGTGTTCTCGCCGCTGATCCAGCGTGTGCCTGCGCCGGCGATACTTTCCCGGGTGCCTTCTGGCGTTATGGCTTGGGGCATCTCAGCGCCTGCTCTAAGCCCTCTGGCGACAGGGTGTTGGGAGTCACTAAGAGTGGCTTGCGCCAACTGGAGTAGCGAGCGTTCGGTCCATGGCCTGGCGGGGTGAATGTGATCGACACTCGGCTCGCCGGTGGTCAGCGTGCCGGTTTTATCGAAAACAATCGCGCCCACCTCGGCGGCAGCTTCCAGTGCCGCCGGGTCTCGCAACACGATGCCACGATGGACCATGTGAGCATGGCCCATGGTGATCACCAATGGAATGGCCAAACTCAGTGCGCAAGGGCAGCTGATGATCATAACCGCCAGCCCGCGAGCTGCGGCTTCCGGGGCCGGTACTCCCTGAATAAACGCCAGCACCACGGCCACAGCCGCGGCGATTAAAATAACCGGTAGCAGCACTCGGGCAATACGGTCTGTGAGCCGCTGCAAGGTGGTCTTTCGGCTGAGCAGGGCACTGATGGATCGGGATAGCCGGTCAATTCGGCGTTCACCAATACCGGCTGTTACCAGCAGCTCAAGCTCGCCCTCCACTAGCTGGCAACCTGCCAGCATTTCCGCGCCCGACCTCAAGGATTGTGGCAAGTGCTCTCCCGTTAACATCGACAGGTCCGCCTGGCCTTGTCCATAAATAATCTGGCCGTCCAGAGCCAGTTGCTCACCGGCTTTGAGAATAATGTGTTCGCCGGGGTGAACGTCGTTGGCGGGGCGGGTTTCGAAGTGGCCGGAGGTAATTTTCAAAGTGACCTGTTCTGGCACATCCTGAAGATAGCGGCGGATAATCTCTGAAGCGCGCCGGCGCACGCTGGTGTCCAGCAGCCGTGCGATCAGTTGGAACGTGATCAGCATAACGGCTGCGTCAAAATACACATGGTAGCTGCCGGCGGCGAGTTGCCAAACCGAGATGATACAGGCGGCAAATACCGCGATAAAAATCAGACTATCAAGGCCGGGTGCGCCGGCAATGAGCGTGCGCCAACCTACGCGATAAAAGTGAGAGCCGGAATAAAGTACCACCGGCATTGCAAACAAACCGCTGGCCAGCGCAAGCGGCCAGAGCACCTCTGGCTCTACCGCACCAAGCGGCGCAAGGTAGATCAGCAAGGCGGGCATCATGCTCCACATGCCAAAAACCACCGCAACGGCCAGCCGTCTTTGCAAATGCTTGCGCACGGATTCTGCTTGGGATTTACTCCGTTCGGCATCAACGGAGCCATGCAGCCGGTATCCCAGGCGAGCCACTGCTTTTTGAAGGTCAGCAAGTGGGGGCTTATCGTTCTCCCAGCATACCAGGACCACATCGGCGGCAAAGTTAACTGCCGCGTCGCTAACCCCAGGTTGTTTCTTCAGCAGCGCTTCAACGGCGATAGCACAGCTGCCACAGCGCATCCCCTCAATCATCAGGATATCTTGCTGTTCGGGCTTTTGGTGCCCAGGCGCCTGTTCTGTGCTCTTGCTGCTGTCGGGCATTTTAGTGTTCCCCGAAAACCTCCGTTAGCTCGTCTGCAGACCAGCTTCCACGACTACCGAAACGTTCTTTGTGTTTGGCGACTGTGTCCGGGCTGACCTCGCTTGCGTCGTTACCCCATTCACTCCGCGCATAGCTCAGCACCGCGGCTATTTCTGCATTTGAAAGTTGGCCGCCAAGGGGAGGCATCATGCCCTGAAAGGTATTGCCCGCCACCTCAATTTCACCTTCCAGCCCATCATGAACGATTGCGATGGGGATATTGGGGTCGGCCTGCAGCCATTTGCTGCCTGCTAATGGTGGAAACGCACCGGGAACGCCCTGGCCATTCGCCTGGTGACAGGAGCTGCAGTGGGCGCCAAAGAGCGCTTCGCCATCTGCCTTTGCGGTGCTGTTAGCATCTGCCCCTGAATTCTCTGCGGATGCCGTGTCTGGCGCCTCCCCGGCGTCCGCGGTTTCTGCGGTGTCTGAACCCTTTGAAGTCGTGGCGTCCGGTTTACTTGAGCCGTCCGCGCCGGATGCTTCGTCGGCGGGTGTGCCAGCGCCTTCTGAAGCTTCAGAACTGTCTGAACCTGCAACGTTTGCCGGCTGGGATTGCTGATGCTCAGCCGCAACGGGCGTGCGACTGTCCCCTCCTTGCAAAGGCTTGCCGATTTGCCAGGCGTAGTAGCCCACGCCCCAAACAATCAGGATGGCTATATAGGCCAAGACAATCTTTGGAGTGGTGCGAGTGCCTTCTTCCGGTTCGGGCGCTTCGCGAAACTGAGCGCGCTGATCATGTTCATTCATGGCGCACGTTACTCCTTGGGTTCGTCGGATTTAGGCAGTGTCGGTGCCGGATAAGTATGGTCAAGAGCGAGCATATATTCGGCCAACGCAAGCGCATCTTCAGTGGCAACAATCTGCCCGGATTCAGGAGCATAAGGCTCCCGTGGGTAGACCACCTTGTCGCCCTCTGCAGCTTCCTCCACATGGCGGAACAGGAACGGATACGAGGGCATGATGCTGTCTTCGTGAACCGTTCGGGGGTTGTAAAGGTGCAGTAATTGCCAGTCGATGCTGGGTAGCCGGGCGCCGACGTTGAACAGATCCGGGCCGGTGCGCATGGTGCCCAGCAAGTGTGGCTGATCGTAAGCGTAGTCACCGGGCACGGAGGGGCGCCCCCAGCCTCTGTCCCGGTCTCCAGGCGCAAAGCTCGGGTCCCGGGGTTGTTGACTATGGCAATAAACACAGCCGTTGGCTATATATAACTGCCGGCCACGCTGCTGCTTTTCAGTGTACGGTTTGAGGTCGGGTGGAATCTGTTCGGCCGACATTTGCAGGTACGGCATAACCACCAGTGTGAGTGTGGCAAGCAGCAGAATCAGAGCCGCACCTACCATAATTGCGAGAGCGCGTTTCATTGAGTGGGCTCCTTAACTGCAGGGCGGAAGAGAGTGGGTTGCTCATTGCCAGCGCCACGGCGCATCAGCAGCGCGACAAAGTGGAAGGCAAACACTATGTGCCCCAGAGTCATCAGGGCGCCACCAATGGTGCGGCCTTCAAGTGCCGGAAGTGTCATGCGAACAATGTCCATGAATGGCATTTCGGCATCGAGCAAAGCCGTGCCTTGTAGCCAGCCGCCCACGGTCAGTGACACGAAGTAAATCAGAACGCCGATGCTGACCAGCCAAAAGTGCAGGCTGATCAACCTGCGCCAAGGCCACTCCCAATTGGTGAGGCGGGGCATAATGAAATACACGGCACCAAACAGAATGAAGCTCAGGAAGGCATACATCCCGAGGTGGGCGTGGGCCACGGTGTAGTGAGTAAAGTGGGTGATCACGTTTATGCTTCGCAGTGCTTCCATAGAGCCTTGCAGCGAAGACGCTGTGTACATCAATGCGCCGATCCACACAAAACGCAGAGTGGGAGAGTCCTTCAAACGCTTGAAATTACCCATCATAGTGCCGTGGTGGTTAATGGCGACGGTAATTACCGGAATCGACATCATTACACTGTGGACGATTGAAAGTGTTACCAGCCAGGTTGGGATGGGCCCGCCAACCAGGTGGTGAATACCAACCTGGCTGTAGAACAGTGCCAGAGACCAGAACCCTATCAGCGACAGCTGATAGGAAATAATAGGCCGGCCGAGAATCTTCGGGATCATGTAGTAGGCGATACCAATGCCAATGGGGGTGACCCACAACCCGAGAACGTTGTGGGCAAACCACCAGTTAACCGTAGCGCCGGACGCACCGGGAAAGGTAAAGGGAAGATTGGCAATCAGGAATAGAATCGGGAACCAGACCAGCGCGGCCATTAAGTACCAACTGGTGACATAAAGGTGTTCCACCTGGCGATTGGCTGCGGTCAGCAGCAGCGGAATCGCGCATAGAGCACCACCAAAAACAAACAGAATGTCTATCTGCCAGGGGAATTCCAGCCATTCCTCACCGTCGGAGTAACCCAGAGTAATGGCGACCAATCCAAGGACCAGGCCTATGTTCCAGATAAAAGCGCCACTCACGGCGTACTTTCCGCCAGCCAGTGCGGTTTTGAAGAGCCGGGGAATCAGGAATAGCGCGACACCAATGCCCGCCATGGAGGCCCAGCCATAGGTGACTGCGTTCAGGTGCACGGGGCGCACGCGGCCGAAGGTGAGAAACTCACTGGAGACCAGAAATTCGGGAAGGTGCATTTTCAGGGAGGTGACCAGCCCGAAAAAGGAGCCCAGGATCAGCCAGAAAACAGCGGAGCTCAGCCAGGTTAGCACCGCGGTTCTGGATGACTGATCGGCTGTCCAGCGAGCCTTGATGGCGCTCGCCTGCGCTGAGGTGTCACCGGTGAAATCGGGTTTGTCTGCCAGCGCCGGGTCTTCACTGTGACCCTCTTCTCCCGGGGAGAAGATGGTGCGCGCGGCTGACTGGCCATAGCTGAACTGATTGTTGGCGATAGACCAGATCAGCAGCAACAGACCTACCGTCGACAGCACGAAGGTAATGATCAGTAGAATGGCGATAGTAGGCGTCATAGACTGTCCTATATGATTTGCTGGAAAGATACCTTACGTAGAAGGCATCATTTAGATCCAAATGATTGCAGGTTTTAAGGTTGTATTTACATGTTCCGGGGAGATAACGAGGAGTCGGATTACAGTAACGCGACTGAGAAGGCGGGGCGATGGGTGCTCTTGTTCTAAATCAAGTGTTGGCGGTTGAAGTACCCCGGCGGCTAGCTGAGCGAGGAAGTCTGAATCATAGGCTGGGGTGCGTTCTGTACCAATCTTGCAAACTGGTCTAGGCTAAAGTTATAACAATAATCTATTCTGCTTGATGCGCGCAGTATCCGCTTCCAGGCTCGATGAAACGCTCGGCGACATTAGAATAATAGAGCCAAGAGGGAATTTTCGATGCTTACTCATGCGTTAGCGCGATCAGGGTTGGTTACCGTGGTGTCTGCACTGCTGCTCAGTGGCTGCTTCGACGATTCTGGCAGCTCGCCGGGATCCGGTCTGGGGAGCAGCGCTCCGGATCTTGATCTCACCACTTTGTCCAGCGCGCCGGATCAGGTCAGCGGCAACAGTGTCCTGATTGGTCTTGAGGGCGAACCTGCCGCAATTGCCGAAGAAAGAGACAGCCTGGAGTACTGGCTGAATGGCACCAGGGTTACTCCGGTGATTCGAGAGGGGCGTAATGGCCCGGAAATGCTGGTGTCCGGACTGTTTGAGGGTGAAAACCGGCTGGAGCTGCACCATGGTGAACATGGCCCCCTAAGCGACCTTACTCTGAACGTTTACCCAATAACCGGCCCGATATTTTCTGGTCCGCATCAATATCCGTTTGTGTGTACGGTGACGACCGAGCTGGATAAACAGCCCCTGGTTGATACCTCCGGTGATACCGGTTTCCCGGTTATGAATGACAGTGGCAGCCAGATTGGTTTGAGTAAAGACTGCTCTATCGACTCCTATGTGGCGTTCGTGTATCGCACCACCGGTGATGAATGGGCACCCCTGCCAGAGGATGGTTCCCGGCCCGACGATATGGCCACCACGAAGTTGGTTGATGGGCGTGTTGTTGATTTCATCGTTCGGCAGGAGCGAGGCACCATTAACCGCTTTATCTACAGTTTTGCCACCCTGGCGGAGCTGGGGGACGAATCCGGGGACACCTCGGCTGCTCACTGGAATGGACGCCTGTTGTTCCACTTTCAGGGCGGCGTTGCTATTGGGCACACGCAAGGTAATATCAGTGACAGTCGGGCGTTGCAGCCAGAGACCCTTGCAAAGGGTTACGCCGTTATTTATTCCACCGGCACCAAAACAGACACCCACTATAACCTTCAGGTAGGCGGTGAAACGGCGCTTATGGTGAAGGAACACTTCATTAAGCGCTTTGGCGTGCCCGAGTATACTGTGGCCATTGGTGGCTCCGGCGGCGGCATTCAGCAGTATGTGTATTCCCGGAATTATCCGGATTTGCTGGATGCGGGCGTACCCCAGTACTCCTATCCCGATATGGTGACTCAGGTCATTCACGTCGGAGACTGTGAACTGCTGGAGTATTATATGGACGCCACCGACAGAAATAACGATAAATGGAGAACAACCAGCAATCGTGGTTGGCTGGTGGGCTTGAATGCCAGCGATGCATACCCGGATCCGTTAGCCGAAGCAAAAACCATGTTGGGGTTCAGCTCGGCCCCGGGCATGACCGAGTGTATTCCCGCCTGGCGCGGCCTGGCCCCACTGGTGATGAACCCATTTTTCGGGGGGGTCGATAATCAGGAGTTGATGCAGCCTGATGGCGTAATGGATGCCGTGCAGTGGACGCACTATAACGACCTGAAAAATATCTACGGGGTTGATGAGAACGGCAATCCCCGCACTCTGTATGACAACGTAGGTGTGCAGTACGGGCTGGGCGCCTTGCGTGATGGCCATATCACCCGCGCCGAGTTCTTGAAGCTGAACGCCCGGATTGGCGGCTGGAAGCAACCCTCCGAGATGGTACCTGAGGGGTTTCCGTTTACTGGTTCATTTGAGGATGTGCTGGCGGACCGCATCGAATTTGATCCCTGGAGTGCCCGCAATATGAACCTGAGCCCCGATGGTATTGAACCGGCGCCGCGCACAGAGGGTGACTTGGAAGCGATTCAGGCCGCTTATGAATCCGGGATGGTGTTTGACGGTCAACTCAATATGCCCGTTATAGACTGGCGGCATTATCTGGAGGAGGTGTTGGACATGCACAACAGCCATCAGTCTTTCTCTAGCCGGCAGCGCATCATCAATCAAATGGGTAATGCCGACCATCAGGTTATCTGGTTTACCGATACTCGCCCGACCGTCACCTCGGATTCTGGCGAGCCCAAGCCGCAGGAAGAATCAAATCCAACCTGGATGGCGCTGGAGGTACTGCACGAATGGTTGATGAATATGCGTGCGAACCCGGAGCAGAGCATCGCGCAGAGCAAGCCTGCAGAGGCGGTGGACGCCTGCTATAAAACCAATGGTGACCTGATAGCTGCGGGAGAGGATGTCTGGAGTGGCATTCTTGACAACCGACCTGAGGGGGCATGTACCGAAGCGTTCAAAACCTACACGACCTCACGCATGGTGGCCGGAGGGCCTATTGAGGGCAGTGTTTTCAAGTGCAGCCTGAAGCCGGTTGCAACCGCTCTGGAAGACGACACTTACGGCAGTGTTTCGTTTACCGAGGATGAAGTCACGCGGCTGAATGAGATCTTCCCGGGCGGTGTCTGCGATTACCGCCAGCCGGATCAGGGCCGTCCGGCGGATTAAGTGCATTGCCGAAGAGTCAGGCAGACTCTTCGGCAATGATTGTGCTGTTACCCGCTATATTGTCCTGAGCCAAGCCTCCAAAACGGCGATAAAAGCCTTGGCTTGGCCCGGGTAGCGGGCCTGAAGCATTCTCTAAAATACCCGCCAAATACTCATCAGAGCGATGGTATATCGCCCGGTATAAGTTGCGGCAAAGCTGCTTGGCGCTGCGCCCTTCCCAATCGCCAGGAAGGAGCTCGTCTGGCAGCAGCGGATCCCGAAGCAGTATCTTGCGGTATTCATGAATCAGTAAAATGCGGGCGGTTACGCAGTCTTCCGGGCTTAGATTGTCGTGGGTGCTGAGCTCCCGCCACAGGGGTCGAAACCTTTCCAGAAAGCGCTTATAGCGAAAGCCCAGTTCGTCCAGGTTCCAGCTATCTTTAACTTGCCGGCGTAAGGCTCGCGGGCTTCGTTGTTCCAGCGGTTGGGTTTGCATCACGATGGTGTCTTCCAGTGCACCCCATTCCTGAAGCAGAGGAACCAGCTCGTGACGTGTGAAGCGTGGATGCTCCATCACGCCTGAGGCCATACTGCCGAAGCTCAGCCACTTTAGCTCTTCCCGCACTCTGGCCCGTGTTTCAGGCTCAAGCTGGTTGAGAAACACCAGGCACCAGCTGCCATTCCAGTCTTCCGTGCCAAGTGTATAAACATGTTCGAATGCTTGCTGAAAGCGTCTCAAGCCTGCGCCAGTCACGCTGTAATAGCTGCACCGTCCTACTTTCTCAGTTTGCAGCCAGCCATCCTGAACCAGTCGGTAAACCGAGGTGCGTACCAGTCGCTCACTCACACCCATCGGCGTTAGCAGTTTCATCAGGCTGCCCAGCCAGACGTTGCCGCCACGCGGGTGCATGATGTCGCCATAGGTTGTGATGATCAAAGACCCTGCCCGCAAAGGGCGTTTTTTTTGGAAGTCGTGGATCAGGCTTTCGAGCTGTTGTTTTGCTGACATGATTTCTTATCTCTTCAAAACTTTTCGCCAAGCGGTCGCGGCCGGAATATATCAGATGCACACGATAAGGTGTTAAAACGGCGCATTTGTACTAAGACATTGGTATAGGTTGCTGTAAAAGTTACGAGTCGCAGAGCTTTGCCCAGTTGACACTTCTGTAGTGATACAATATTTTCCATTGATATCTATCAACGGTATCGTATTATTGGAGTGGCGGATAGTCAGTAGTGGCGCCGATAGAGTAGTTTCTGTTGTGAAGTGCTGAACGCAGGTTGCTGTGAAGAGATACGTGATACGAAAAATCTCGACCTTTGCAGAGAACGATGATCTGTTTTCAGAAATTTTAGGGTATATAAAACCAGAATGCCCCGACCACATTTAGGAGAACAACAACAATGTTCAATAAAATCACGCGTCGTACCGGCAGGTTTGCGGCTGTTGCAGCGGCTGGCCTGTTGGCCATGAGCGCTCAGGCGGCTGATCCCATACGGATTGGTTCCTTTTTTTCAGTGACCGGCCCGGCGTCTTTTTTGGGCGACCCGGAATTGAAAACCCTGGAAATGTATGTTGAAAAAATCAACGAGGAAGGGGGTGTGCTGGGGCGTCAGCTGGAGCTTGTGCACTATGATGATGCAGGCAACGCGTCCAAGGCCCGCAACTATGCCAGCCGTCTGATTCGCTCAGACCGGGTAGACATGATTGTAGGCGGCAGTACGACAGGCGCTACCATGGCAGCTGCGCCGATGGTTGAGCAGGCAAAAATCCCGTTCATTTCTCTTGCCGGGGCTGTGGTTATTACCACGCCGGTCAAGAAATGGATATTCAAAACGCCCCAATCTGATCGCATGGCCGCAGAGCGCATTCTGAATGATATGAAAGATCGCGGCTTCTCCAAAGTTGGCTTGATCTCCGGCACAGGTGGCTTTGGCAGCTCCGGTCGCGAGCAAACCCTCGCCGTAGCCAAAGAGATTGGCGGAATCGAAATTATTGCTGATGAAACCTACAGCGGCTCTGATACCGATATGACTGCGCAACTGACTAACATCCGCAACACCGAAGGCGTTGATGTCATTCTCAACTTTGGTTTTGGTCAGGGGCCTGCGATTGTGACGCGCAACTACGATCAGCTAGGCATTGAGCGCCCGTTCTACCAGTCTCACGGTGTTGCATCTGACGGCTTTCTGGACCTTGCAGGCAGCAGTGCCAATGGCCTGAGATTGCCAGCTTCTCCTTTGCTGGTGCCCGAATCCCTCCCCGAGTCTGATCCGCAGAAGCCTGTGGTTGAAGCGTATAAGAGCGAGTACGAAGCTCGTTGGAACGCCAAAGTATCTACCTTTGGTGCTTACGCTTATGACGGCCTGATGCTGGCGGTTGAAGCCATTGAGCAAGCCGGAACCACAGACAAGGCTGCTGTGCGTGATGCACTTGAAAGTATCCAGGGCCACGTAGGTGTTACCGGTACGTACAACATGTCGGCAGACGATCACAACGGCCTTGATGCCCAATCCTTCCGCATTCTGGAAGTTCAGGATGGCAGCTGGAAGCTGATCAACTAAGACGTCTTTAGCCGTACCACAGGCCGACAGCTAACCCACTCGGGCTAGCTGTCGGCCGCTGCGCGAGCGGACCTGATTATGTTCTCTGAATTTCTGCAGTACCTGTTTACCGGTATTACCATTGGGGCGACCTATGCCCTGATTGCCTTGGGTTTCACCCTGATTTATAACGCCAGCCACGTGATCAACTTTGCTCAGGGCGAGTTCCTGATGATTGGTGGCATGGCAACGGTGTCTTTAACAGCCATGGGTGTACCCATGCTGTTTGCGGTTGTGCTTGCTGTGGTTCTCGCCGGGGTGCTGGGCATCGCCTTACAGCGCCTTGCGATTGCACCGGCAAAAGACGCCAATGTGGTTACGCTGATTATTATTACCATCGGTGCGTCCATTTTTATTCGTGGCCTGGCTCAACTGGTTTGGGGCAAGGAATACCACGTTATGGCCAACTTCAGCAGCGATGAACCCATACAAATTATGGGCGCCGTACTAAATAGCCAGAGCCTTTGGGTGCTGGGTGTGGGTGCTGTGTTGGTAGCGGTGTTGGTGTACTTTTTCACACGCACCCTGACAGGCAAGGCCATTCTGGCAACCTCCATGAACAAGGATGCCGCCCGACTGGTAGGTATTCGCACCCAGGTGGTGTTGATGCTGGCCTTTATGGTGTCTGCGCTGCTGGGGTCGATTGCAGGCATTGTGGTGGCACCGATTACGTTCACCTCTTACGACATTGGCATCATTCTTGGGCTGAAAGGCTTTGTGGCGGCGGCTATCGGTGGCCTGGGCAGCGGCATGGGCGCTGTTGTGGGCGGTTTGGCGCTGGGCGTGGTGGAGGCCATGGCCGCTGGCTACCTGTCTTCTGATTACAAGGATGCTGTGGCGTTCTCGATGATTTTGTTGGTGCTGTTCTTTATGCCCCGGGGCCTGTTTGGCGCCAAAATCGTGGAGCGGGTGTAATGATTGATCGACTATTGCAGTTCCGCCTCAGGGGCCTGGTGTTTCTGGCTATCGTGGTGTTTGCTCTGCCGCTGTTTATCTCCAACCCGTTTCATTACGGTCTGGCCACGCAAATTGCACTGATTGCCGGTGCGGTTATCGGGCTGAATCTTTTGGTGGGGTTCGCCGGCCAGATCAGTTTGGGGCATGCAGGGTTTTTCGGGCTGGGCGCCTATTTCAGCGCTATTATGACCGGGACTTATGGGTGGTCTGCCATACCGGCGTTAGTGGCCGGTGCCATTGTTGTCGCGCTCATCGCGTGGATTGTCGGGCGCCCGATTCTGCGCCTGAAAGGTCATTACCTCTCCATGGCCACCCTGGCTGTGGGGTTTATTATCGCTATCATTCTGAACAATGAACGGGAGATAACCGGAGGGCCAGACGGCATGCCGGTACCCCCGTTTGATGTATTTGGCTGGGAGCTTAGCCCATTTGGCCAGTACTCCCTGTTCGGCATGGATATCGGCGGTGATCTTGCCTGGTACCTGTTTGCAGTTGTGGTGCTTTTGGTGGCTGTCTGGTTGGCTCAGAACCTGATTGATTCACCCATTGGCCGCGCCCTGCGATCAGTTCATGGCTCAGAGGTAGCCGCCAGCGTGGTTGGTGTGAACACCACCAAATATAAAAGCCTGGTGTTTGTGATCTCAGCGGTTTACGCCAGCGTTATGGGGGCTCTCTATGGGCACTTTCAGGGCTTTATCACGCCTTCGGTGGCCAGTTTCGATTTTTCAATTTTGCTGATCACCATGGTAGTGCTTGGCGGCATGGGCTCCACCATCGGCGTCATTATTGGCGCGGTTGTGCTGGAATTGTTGCCCCAGGTGCTGGCCGATTTCCAGGAGTTGGAAATGGTGTTGTTTGGTTTGATCCTGATGCTGACCATGATTTTCATGCCTAAAGGGCTGTTGCCAACCGCGACTGATTTTGTGAATAAACGACGCGCCAAGTCTGCCGGAGGTGATGTATGACCGCTCTGGTGGAAGTCAATAATTTGTCCAAAGCCTTTGGCGGTGTTCACGCCGTGGAAGGCGTGAGTTTCTCGGTAGAGGCTGGCCAGGTTTACTCGGTGATTGGGCCTAACGGCGCTGGTAAAACCACGTTGTTTAACTTGATTACCGGTCTATACACGCCCACCAGTGGCAGCGTGAAACTGAACGGCGAGAGCACCGCCAAGCTGTTACCGAACCAACTGGCGGAGCGGGGCATGTGCCGCACGTTCCAGCAGATGCAAATCTGCATGAACATGACAGCCATTGAAAACGTGATGCTGGGCCGGCATTTGACCCTGAAAAGTAACCTGTTCACCACGCTGTTTCGTTTGCAGGCGCTCACCCGGGGCGAAAAGGCTGCGCGGAAAAAAGCCGCTGAGTTGATGAAATTTGTAGGCTGTGGTCAGTACCTTGATACCGAGGCTTCGGCCATGTCATATGGTGCCCTGAAGCGTTTGGAAATCGCCCGAGCGTTAGCCGCAGAGCCAAAGGTAATTCTGCTGGATGAGCCGGCAGCCGGCCTGAACGCAGTAGAAACAACCGCGTTGGAACAACTGATTCGCAAAATTGCCGAGCAGGGGATTACTGTGATGCTGGTAGAGCACGACATGAAGCTGGTGATGGGTATTTCCGATCGTCTGCTGGTGCTTAACTACGGGCGCGTGCTGGCGGAAGGTACACCCGCACAGATTCGCGAAAATCCGGATGTCATTGCGGCCTACCTGGGCGGCTAAGCGGAGAAGGAATCAATATCATGACAGAACAAACGACCGCCCCGCTGGAAGACAGCTACAGCCTGCAGGCCATCAGCACCATTGTTCAGGAACACCAGGCCCTGTGGCGTATTCTGGATTTGCTGGACCAGCTCCAGCACGACATGAACATTAATGAGCAAAAGCCCGACGAAACCCTGTACAGCAATATTTTTGATTATATCCAGCACTTTGCACGTCGCGTGCACAGTTCTCCTGATGAAATCGTGTTGTACCGGCTGTTGGCAGAGAAATCTCCGGAGACCAAACCGCTGCTGGATAAGCTTGCCCATGGCTATGTGATTGGCGATGAGAAAATCAACGAGCTGCGCCATCTGTTGATGCGGTGTATGGAGCGCTGGCCTGAAGGTCGGGAAGAGTTGAGTCACGCGTTGGCTCGATTCACCGAAGCCTTGCGTAAGCACATCAAAAAAGAAGAGGGTGTGGTCATACCCAGGGCCAGAAAAAACCTGAGCGAAGACGACTGGCGCCTGATTATTGAGTCCCGCGACCAGGCGAATGACCCGCTATTTGGTGAGCGGGTGCGGGATGAATTCCGCGAGCTACGCCATAAAATCATAAGCTTCACGCCAGAGCGCCTCGGTGGCCTGGGGTTGCACCATGCACCGCGTAGAAGCGCACAGAATGCGGCCGAAGAGATGCTGGCCATCAACGGCCTTAAAACTTCCTACGGTCAGATTGAAGCCCTGCACGGCGTGGATATTCGCATTAACAGTGGTGAAATTGTTTCGTTAGTGGGAGCGAACGGTGCAGGTAAATCCACGCTACTAATGACGATTTCCGGCCTGCAGCCCACCGATAGCGGATCGATCAGCTTTGAAGGAAAGGACTTGCTGAAAGTGGGTGCGGATCAGCGTGTTGCGAACGGCATCGTTCAGGTTCCCGAGGGCCGTCAGGTATTCAAGGATCTAAGCGTTGAAGATAACCTGCTGCTGGGCGCCTACACCCGTGGCCGCAACCCGGAGGTAGAAGACGATCTTGAGAGCATGTATGAGAAGTTTCCCATACTGCGTCAGAAACGCCGTAACCTGGCGGGAGAGTTGTCTGGCGGGCAGCAACAGATGCTGGCTATGGGGCGGGCGTTAATGGCAAAGCCCAGGCTATTGCTGCTGGACGAACCCAGTATGGGGCTGGCGCCGCTGATCATTGAGGAAATCTTCAACATCGTCAAAGAGCTTAAAAACGAAGGCATGACCATTTTCCTGGTGGAGCAGAATGCCTCCCAGGCGCTCGCGCTTGCCGATCGCGGCTATGTGCTGGAAACCGGCCGCGTGGTGGTGGAAGGTACTGGCCGAGAGTTGTTGAGCAACGAGAAGGTGCGGGAGGCGTATCTGGGCATGTGACCTATGGCGTTGTTCAGCCCGCCGCGTTTAAATAGCCATGGGTCTGAACAGGTGCCATAATAAAAACCGCCAGCCGCTTTATTAAGCGTTGGCGGTTTTTTTGTGGCCGGAATTCTTATTCCGGCTTTTTAGCAACCAGCGTCAGAATGTCGTAGCTGGCAACCAGCTCTTCTTCCTGATTGGTAACCTGAACATCCCAAACAACCACACCTTGCGGGTGGCCATCAGGTGACGTGCGGCCCTGGTCGATCTTGCGTTTGCAAGTCAGGCGGGCGCGAATGGTATCGCCTGGTGCGACTGGCTCGATGAAGCGCAGTGCGTCCAGGCCATAGTTAGCCAGCACCGGGCCTTCGCCGGGATCAACAAACATGCCGGCTGCGGCAGATAACACGAAATAGCCGTGGGCTATGCGCTTGCCGAACTGGCTGTTCTGGGCGGCAATCTCATCAAAGTGCATGTAGAAATGGTCGCCCGACAAGCAGCCAAAGTTCACGATATCCGCTTCTGTCACCGTGCGACGATGGGTCAGCAGCGATTGGTTGATTTGCAGGTCTTCAAAGTGATAACGGAACGGATGAATGTCGTTCTCGATCACTTTGGCACCGCGAATATACTCGCCAGTGACCGCTGCCAGCATGGTTGGCGAACCTTGAATGGCGGTGCGCTGCAGGTAGTGATACACGGCACGAATACCGCCGAGTTCTTCACCGCCACCAGCGCGGCCCGGGCCGCCGTGCTTCAGCATAGGCAGGGGAGAGCCATGGCCTGTAGATTCCTTGGCGGCTTCTGCATCCAGCAGATGCAAACGGCCATGGTAGGCAGCCAGTTTTGGCGCAAGCGTCGCGATGGTTGCCGGATCTCGAGTGGTAACCGTGGTCACCAGAGAGCCACGGCCCTTTGCGACCAGCTCTACCGCTTCGTCCAGGGTGTTGTAAGGAATGATTGTGGCAACCGGGCCAAAGGCCTCAATGTCGTGTGCGCCACAGCCGTTTTCCGGGTTGCGACACAGCAGCAGGTGCGGCTCGATAAAGGCGCCTTTCTCTGTGCCCTCGCCGGTAGGCTTGAAGGTGCCGTCGCCGCCGAAGACCAGTTCACTGGTTTTTTGCAGTTCCTGGATATTGGCTTTTACGTCTTCCAGCTGATCGAGAGAAGCCAAAGCACCCATGCGCACGCCTTCTACCGAAGGGTCGCCGGTGGTGATTTTCGACAGCCGCTCTTTGAGCTTTTCGCAAACTGCGTCTACCTGGTTATGAGGCACCATAACACGGCGAATGGCGGTACATTTCTGGCCTGCTTTGGCCATCATTTCCCGGCCCACTTCCCGCACAAACAAATCGAACTCTTCGTGCTCGGGTGTCACGTCCGGCGCCAGAACCGCACTGTTCAGAGAGTCTGCTTCGGCATTGAATGGAATGGAGCGGTTGATGATGTTCGGGTGGTTACGCAGCATACGGGCGGTTTTGGCCGAGCCGGTAAAGGTCACCACATCTTGCTCTTCCAGGTGCTCGAACAGATCGCCGGTGCTGCCGATGATCAGCTGCAAGCTGCCCTCTGGCAAGGCGCCAGATTCTTGCATCAGGCGCACGGCCAACTCGGTCACGTAACAGGTGGAGGTGGCCGGCTTTACGATGGAGGGCATGCCCGCCAGGAATGTGGGGGCAAACTTCTCCAACATTCCCCACACAGGGAAGTTGTAGGCGTCGATATGCACCGCCACGCCGCCACGGGGCACCATAATGTGGGTACCGGCGAAATGGTTGTTTTTACCCAGGGGTGTGACCGGGCCCTCGTGTACCACGTTACCGGATGGCAGCTCGCGGCGACCCATGCTGGCGTACGAAAACAGCGTGCCGAAACCGCCGTCGATATCTATGCCGTTGTCCGCTTTGCTGGAACCTGTATGCATCGACATCGCGTAGAGTTCTTTTTTGTGCTCTTGCAGGTACATCGCCATGGCTTTAAGTGCCAAAGCGCGTTCCTGAAAGTCCATAGCCATCAGCGTTTTACCGCCAACGGTGCGGCCGTATTCCACAGCCTTTTTAAAGTCCAGCGTGTCGTCGTGAGTGTGCGCAACGATCTCGCCGTTGATGGCGCTGGGCAGGGCTTTAGCTTGCTGTTCGCCAACCCACTCGCCGGCAATAAAGCTTTTAAGAACTGACATGTACTAAAACTCCAAAAAAACTATTCGTCGTAATCGAGGGTAACCTTGTCACTGACCGGATAGCACTGGCACGACAACACGTAGCCGGCTTCCACTTCGTAGTCTTCCAGGGCAAAGTTCTGGTCCATCTCCACTTCGCCTTCCACCACTTTGGCACGGCAGGTGGAACACACGCCGGCTTTGCACGAGAACGGTAAGTCCGCACCCTCCTCGTTGCCTGCCTCCAGAATACTTTTTGTATCCCGCACCAGGTCGAAGGTCATGGCACGGCCGTCGGCCTTCACGGTGACCACACTCACAGCTTGCGGGTCGACCTTGGCTTCTGCCCGGTCTTTGCGTTGCTGTGGCACACCGCCCGCGGGGGTGAACAGCTCAAAATGAACATGGGACTTGTCCAGACCATGGCGCACCAGCGAATCCCGCACGGTCTCGGTCAATAGCTGCGGGCCACACAGGAAAGCGCCGTTGAGATTCTTGGCGTCGATCCAGTGATCGAACAACTGGTCGCATTTGTCCGCATCGATGCGACCGTTATAGAGGTCTATGTCCTGTTCTTCCCGAGTGAAGATGTACACCAGGTTGAAACGGGTCATGTATTCGTTTTTCAGGTCCTGAAGCTGATCCCGGAACATGGTGCTGGCCGTTCCCTTGTTGCCATAGAACAAGGTGAACTGGCTCTTGGGCTCGGTTTCCAGGGTAGTCTTCACAATGGACAGAATGGGGGTGATACCGCTGCCCGCTGCTACCGCCAGGTAATTACCTTCGCGCTCCGGGTCCAGATCGATGCCGAAGGTGCCTTGGGGGGGCATGACTTCGAGGGTGGAACCCGGCTTTAGCTGTTCGTTGGCAAAGTTCGAGAATACGCCGTTATCAACACGCTTGACCGCGATGCGCAGCTCTTCATCGTTAACGCTGGAGCAAATGGAGTAGGTGCGACGCACTTCCTCACCGTTCATGTGCGTGCGCACTACAATGTGTTGCCCTTGCTTGTACTTGAATTTTTCTGCCACATCTTCTGGCAGATCAAAGCACAGGGATACGGCGTTTCTTGTTTCCGGTCTGACCTCTTTGAGGGCCAGCGAGTAGAATTTATTCATGATCGTATCGGCTCTATATGCATTTGAAATAGTCGAAGGGCTCAAGGCAGTCGCGACAACGGTAAAGCGCTTTGCAGGCCGTTGAGCCAAATTCGCTAATGCGCTCAGTGTGCTCGCTGCCGCACAGGGGGCAGGCGATCACCTCGTCGACGCCCAGCAGGCTCATCTTGCTGGCCCCGCCACGGGGCGGGGCAATGCCAAACGCCCGAAGCTTTTCCCGGCCTTCATCGGTGATCCAGTCGGTGGTCCAGGCGGGCGTCAGCACCTGCCTGATCTGCGGGTCGCGGATGCCTGCAGCACGCAGGGCCTCGGCAATCAGCTCTTCAATAAGCTCGGTGGCCGGGCAGCCGGAGTAGGTTGGCGTTACATCTACGGTCAGATGTTTACCGTCCCAGTCCACCCGTCGCACAATGCCCAGTTCGACCACGCTGATTGCGGGCACCTCCGGATCCTTGACGTCGTCCAGCAGTGCCCAGATTGCGTCTTCTGTCAGCAAGGCCAGGTTGGCGTTTGCCGGAACCCGGTCGCTGGCAATCAATATATCGACAGAGGATGGTTCACGTTCATTCACCGGAGATACCCTCCCTAAAGGACAGACTTACCAGGTGGTTGCATCCGGGTAGGCGCGAGGCAGAAACTGCATCACGGCCAGGATATGCCCCAGATGTTCGGTGTGCTCGCCGTGCTTGCCGCCCATGTACATCCACGCGTCTTCCTCACCCGGTTTCAGCGTGGCCTGAGCCGAAACTTCCCGCACCATGCCAAACCAGTCCTGTTTCAGTTGCTCAGGGTCCGGGCCAATACCCGCCTTGAACATGGCATGGTCAACTTCGTCCGGCGTAACCAGTTCACCGGTGAAGCGCCATAGAATGTCGAATGCATCCTGAATCCGGCGGTGGCTTTCTTCGGTGCCATCGCCCATGCGGCGGATCCACTCGGAGGAACGGCGCAGATGGTAGGTGGCTTCCTTGATGGCTTTTGCGGCGACTGTGGCAACCCGCTCATCGCTGGCATCAACCAGGCTCTTCAGTGTGAAGTAATGCCACACGTCGAAGAAAAACTGGCGGGCCATGGTGATGGCGTAGTCTTCGTTGGGTTGCTCCACCATCAGCAGATTGCGATAGTCGTGAGCATCCCGAAGGAATACGAGGTTGTCGGCATCGCGGCCGTCGTCGATCAGCTCGGCAATGTACTCATACCAGTTACGAGCCTGGCCGATCAGGTCGAGCGCCACGTTGGTGGAGGCCAGCTCTTCTTCCAGAGCCGGCGCCTTGCCAACCAGTTCACTCAGGCGCTGACCCAGAATCATGTCGGAGTCGGCGAGGCGAAACAGATATTGCTGCAGGGCTTCTTGCTGTGTCATAGGGCGGCTCCTCACATGTGTCCGACTTCGTCGGGCAGCTTGTAGAATGAAGCGTGCCGGTACACTTTGTCTTCCGACGGATCGAACAGGATTTCTTTTTCATCCGACGCAGACGCAGTAATGGTTTCCGAAGGTACAACCCAGATACTTACCCCCTCGTTACGACGGGTGTATAGCTCGCGGGCGTTTTCCATGGCCATTTCGTTGTCGGCAGCGTGAACGCTGCCGACATGCTTGTGGTTAAGGCCGTGCTTACTGCGAACAAATACTTCGTAAAGGCGCCATTCAGACATTGTTGTTTCTCCTGTTATGCGGCTGCGCGCTGTTGTTTTTTGGCGGCGTAGGCAACGGCGGCATCCCGTACCCAGGTTCCGTCGTCAATGGCTTTGCGACGAGTGTCAATACGCTCACGGTTGCAGGGGCCGTTACCCTTAAGCACGTCGTAGAACTCTTTCCAGTTGATCGGGCCAAAATCGTAATGGCCGGTCTCTTCGTTCCACTTCAGATCCGGATCCGGCGCGGTGCAACCGAGGAACTCAAGCTGTGGCACGGTCTGGTCGATAAACATCTGGCGTAATTCGTCGTTACTCTTGCGCTTGATCTTCCACACCATGGACTGCTGCGAGTTAGGCGACTCATCATCGTGGGGACCAAACATCATCAGAGCCGGCCACCACAGGCGGTTGATGGCGTCCTGCACCATGTCTTTCTGTTCCTGAGTACCTTCACGCATCATATCCAGCAGAATCTGGTAACCCTGACGCTGGTGGAAGCTCTCTTCTTTACAGATGCGCACCATGGCGCGGGAATACGGACCGTAAGAGGTGCGCTGCAGTACTACCTGGTTCACGATGGCGGCACCATCCACCAGCCAGCCGACGGCACCCATGTCAGCCCAGTTCAGGGTAGGGTAGTTAAAAATACTGGAATACTTGGCCTTACCGTCGTGCAGCTTCTGAATTTCTGCGTCACGGTCGGCGCCCAATGTTTCCATGGAGCTGTACAGGTACAGACCGTGGCCTGCCTCATCCTGAATTTTTGCCATCAGTTGCAGTTTGCGCTTCAGCGTGGGCGCGCGAGTTACCCAGTTACCTTCCGGCAGCATGCCGACGATCTCTGAGTGGGCGTGCTGCGAAATCTGACGAACCAGGGTTTTCCGGTAGCCTTCAGGCATCCAGTTTTTGGCTTCAATTTTGGTTTCGGCGTCTACCTTTTCCTGGAAGTCCCTTTCTTCGGGAGACATCTCTTCCAGGGTTTTAAGGCGCTTGGTGCCGGTATCAACCATCTGTGCGTACATAATTCTCTCTCCGAACAGTGCTTATCAGGTCTGCTGAGGGCGTTCAGCAGGGCCTGCGACGAGTCACAGGCTGTACTTTCATACTATATGATACTGAATAAATATCAAGGAAAGGTGTTTTGTATCATGTTTGCCTTGTTAGACTTTCGTCTAAAATATAACTATTTGAAAAACAACACTTAGTGGTTCTCAATTAATGATTGCTTTCAAGTGAACAAAACAGGAAGAAAAAATAAATGGCCGGAGTGAGGTGGCTAAACACTCCGGCCACGGGGGTTATTCCTTGCGCCGATCAAATACCCGCTTGGCTTTGCCTTCAGAGCGGCTGAGGGTGCCAGCATCCTGCACGTATACCGTGGTGCTGATGCCTATGTAGGATTTGATGTGGTGGCTTAGCTCCTTGGCAGCGTTCTCTTTGATGTCTTTGCCTTCAGCTTCGGCTTTCAGTTCAACGCGAACATCCACACAGTCCAGATTACCTTTCTTGTACACCTCAATTTCGTAGTGAGGGGCCAGAGCGCGGCACTTGAGCACCTGCTCTTCAATCTGGGTGGGGAATACATTCACCCCACGGACAATCAGCATATCGTCGCTGCGGCCGGTAATTCTGTCGATGCGACGCATGGGGCGCGCGGTACCGGGTAGCAGGCGAGTAAGATCGCGGGTACGGTAGCGCAGTACCGGCATCGCCACCTTGGTAAGCGAGGTGAATACCAGTTCGCCGTATTCGCCATCGGGCAGCACTTCGCCGGTTTCCGGATTGATGATTTCGGGATAGAAGTGATCTTCCCAGATGGTTGGGCCATCTTTGGTTTCGAGGCACTCCATACCCACGCCTGGCCCCATCACTTCAGACAGTCCGTAGATGTCGAGCGCCTGAATGCCCAGTCGGCTTTCCAGCTCTGTGCGCATTTCGTTGGTCCAGGGCTCCGCTCCGAAGATCCCAAGTCGCAACGGAAGCGTCTTGGGGTCAATGCCCTGGCGATCCATCTCGTCGGCGATGTTCAGCATGTAAGACGGCGTCACCATGATGATATCCGGCTCGAAATCCTGGATTAGCTGAACTTGTTTCTCGGTTTGCCCGCCAGACATGGGGATAACCGTACATCCCAGGCGCTCGGCGCCATAATGAGCGCCAAGGCCACCGGTAAAAAGGCCGTAGCCGTAGGCAACATGAATCTTGTCACCGGCGCTACCGCCACTGGCACGAATGGAACGGGCCACTATATCGGCCCAGGTTTCAATGTCGCTTTGGGTGTAGCCCACGACCGTAGGCTTGCCTGTTGTGCCGCTGGAGGCGTGCACACGAACGACTTTCTTCATGGGCACGGCGAACATGTTAAACGGGTAATTCTCGCGAAGATCATCCTTGCCGGTAAATGGAATTTTGGCGATGTCCTCCAGGCTGTTGATGTCCATTGGCTTCAAGCCAATAGCGTCAAAAGCATTACGATAATGCGGCACGTTGGTAAGGCGTGCCACACACTCCAGCGCAGGCGTTGAAGCTGCTCGTGGCGAAGCTCGTCCACGCTGGCGGTTTCCATCCGGTCGAGCTTTCCGAGTTTTTGCATGGGTAAATTCATAGTTGTTTCCTATCTTGTTCTTGTTGGCCCGAGTGTTTGTCGGGTCAGCTTATTTATTCGGCGCTGTCTACGCGTTCGATAATCAATGCAATGCCCTGGCCGACACCGATACACATGGTGCACAAGGCATAACGGGCGTTTTGGCCCTGCTGATGACGGCGCTCGAGTTCATTTAAAGCCGTGGTAACAAGGCGTGCGCCACTCATACCCAGAGGATGGCCGAGGGCAATGGCGCCGCCATTAGGGTTTACGTGTTCGGCATCATCTGGCAGGCCCAAATCGCGCAGCACGGCTAACGCCTGGGCGGCGAAGGCTTCGTTCAACTCGATCACGTCCATATCGGCCAATTCCAACCCGGCTGTCTTCAGCACTTTGCGGGTGGCCGGCGCAGGGCCCATGCCCATAATGCGCGGCTCAACGCCAGCCGTAGCCATGGCAACGACCCGGGCGCGGGGCTTGAGATTGTGCTGTTTCAAGGCATCGCCACTGGCGAGTAGCAGGGCGCAGGCACCGTCGTTTACGCCGGAAGCGTTGCCAGCGGTCACGCTGCCGCCATCACGGAAAGGTGTGCCAAGGCCTGCCAGTTTTTCCAGGCTGGTTTCCCGTGGGTGCTCGTCGGTATCAACCACGAGGGGTTCCTGTTTACGGCGGGGAACACTTACCGGCACGATTTCATTATCAAAATGGCCCGCCTTCTGAGCTGCCGCGGTGCGCTGTTGGCTGCGCAGGGCAAAGGCGTCCTGATCTTCCCGGGATATGTTGAAATCGGCAGCAACGTTCTCAGCCGTTTCTGGCATGGAATGAATGCCATACTGTTTTTTCAGCAACGGATTCACAAAACGCCAGCCAATGGTGGTGTCGAACATCTCGGCTTTTCGGCTGAATGCAGAATCGGCTTTGCCCATAACAAAGGGCGCGCGCGACATGGATTCCACGCCGCCGGCCAGCATAAGGCCGGCTTCACCCGTGCGCAGTGCGCGGGCGGCGCTGCCAATAGCGTCCATGCCGGAGCCGCACAGGCGGTTGATCGTGCTGCCTGGCACGTCGATAGGAAGGCCCGCCAGTAGCAGAGACATACGGGCAACATCGCGGTTGTCTTCGCCGGCCTGGTTGGCGCATCCGTATAACACATCGTCTATGGCCGCCCAGTCCAGATCGCCGTGACGGTCTTTCAACGCTTTCATGGGAACAGCTCCCAAATCATCGGCGCGCACCGGTGCCAGGGCACCGCCGTAGCGGCCAACCGGTGTGCGTACCGCGTCTACTATGTAAGCATCTTGCAGGTGTTTTTCGTTACTCATTGATCGTTCTCCGACTGGATGACTTCGCCGCGAACCTGATAGGACTTGCCGCGAAACAGGGCGACCACGTGGCCATCCTGGTTGGTCAGGGTAATGTCGTACACGCCGGTGCGATTGCCACGGGATTGCTCCACAGCCGTGGCGGTCAGTACATCGCCTTCACGGGCGGCAATCATGTAATCAATAGTGCAGCCGGAGGCTACCGTTGCCTTGTTGTAGGTGTTGCAGGCGAAGGCAAACGCAGAATCGGCCAAGGTGAAAAGATAACCGCCGTGGCAGGCACCGTGGCCCTGAATCATGATCTTGGTGACTGGCATCGTCAGCGTGGCTTTGCCAGGAGAAACCTGGGTAATTTTCATGCCCAGGTTTTGGCTGGCCATATCCCGCGAGTACATGGACTCAGCGCAGTCTTGTGCCAGTTTTTGCGCATCGGGTGCGTGGTGTTCGTTGCTCATGAATAGAACCCCTGTTCGGCAAACCGGTTTTTCCGCAGCAGTAGCGCCGGCCGGTAGCGATCTTCGCCGTAGCTATGCTGGATGTGTGTCAGTACTGTGTGCAGTAGGCTTAACCCAAGGTTATCGCTCCAGCGCAGCGGACCTTCCGGGTAGTTCAGGCCGGCTTTCATCGCCAGATCGATATCGCTGATAGATGCCACGCCGTGCAAGACAGCGTCTGCGGCTTCGTTGGCCAGTGTGGCAACAGTGCGCATTACCACCAGGCCCGGGCGGTCAGAAATCTGGCTTACGGCAATGCCCGCTTTTTGCAGCAAAGCGCACGCGTCGTTCACGGCTTGCGCGGATGCCTGGTTTGCAGCGGCAATAGCCAGGCGGCTCGCCTTGGCGTAATCGAAGGCCAAATCCAGAAGAATCAGGTTGTTGCAGGCTTCAGACGACGCGCGCTCGGTGGCCATGCGACCATCGGTGAGAGCCAGTACAGCATCGCCAAAACACAGGCGCCCCGGGCCATCGCGTTCGATGACGTTAAGGCCGCTTTCACGCAGGCGGGTAACCAGTGCCGCAAGCGGGCCTGGGTTGCCTTCCACAATGAGGGCGTCTGCATCACTGCTTGCGGCTTCTGCGGTGGCAGGTTCGGGTTTTTGTGCGCCTTCGGCATAGCTATAAAAGCCCTGACCGCTCTTGCGGCCCAGCCTGCCAGCTTCCACCAGCTCTTTTTGAACCAGAGAAGGCAGAAAGCGGGAGTCCTGATAGTAGGCGTTAAAAACCGAGAAGGTTACGGCGTAGTTTACGTCGTGGCCGATGAGATCAGTCAGCTCAAATGGCCCCATGCGAAAGCTGCCGGCTTCGCGCAGGATGGCGTCGAGTGTTGCGCTGTCGGTAGCTTGTTCTTGCAGCAGTCGCAGACTTTCTGCATAAAAAGGCCGTGCGACTCTGTTAACAATAAAGCCAGGTGTAGAGGTGGCCGTAACCGGCTTCTTGCCCCACTGGACAGCCGTGGCATAAACACTTTGGGCAACCTCGTCGCTGGTTGCCAGGCCTTTGATGACTTCTACCAGTGCCATCAGTGGCGCCGGGTTAAAGAAGTGCATGCCCACCAGGCGCTCCGGGTGCTTCATGTTTGCGCCCAGAGCTGTCACGGAGATGGATGAGGTGTTGGTGGCCAGAATGGCTTTTTCGTCGCAAACGTCCTCAAGGTTGGCCAGCAAAGTGCGTTTGATGTCGAGATCTTCAACAATGGCCTCAATCACCAGACCGGCTTCTGCCAGTTCATTCAGCTCGCTAACCGGCTGGATACGATCCAGAAGCTCATCCAGTACAGATTGCTCCAGCTTTCCTTTATCAACCCGGCGTTGAAGCTGCCTGGCAACGTTCTGGCGACCAGCTTCTGCAGCACCTTCGCGCTGATCGAGCAAGAATACCCGGTGGCCAGCCTGTGCGGCTACCTGTGCTATGCCCGAGCCCATGGCGCCTGCGCCTATAACGGCAACGGAGATGTCAGTGGCAAGTGGCTGCATGCTTATTTCCCCTTGAATTCAGGTGTGCGCTTTTCCATAAAAGCGGCCACGCCTTCGCGGTAGTCGTCGGTGCGGCCAGCCAGGCGCTGTATGTCACGCTCTACCAGTGCTTGTTCTTCAAAGCTGTTGTTGGTACTTGCGTGCAGGGCGCGCTTGATCATTCCCAAGCCTTTGGTGGGTTGAGTTGAGAAGTGTCGGGCCAGTTTCATGGCTTCCTCCTGCAGCGCATCGTCTTCTACGCATTGCCAGATCATGCCCCACTGTTCTGCCTTCTCGGCGCTCAGTTTGTCACCCAATAAAGCCAGACCTTTTGCACGGGCCATTCCGACTGCACGCGGTAGGGTCCAGGTACCGCCCGAGTCGGGAATAAGACCAATTTTACAAAAGGCCTGAACAAAGTTAGCGGAGCGTGCTGCCAGCGTGATATCGCAAGCGAGTGCAATGTTTGCACCGGCACCAGCGGCTACGCCATTAACCGCACAAATGACTGGCATAGGCAGGTCTCGAATGGCCTGCAGCATCGGGTTGTAGTATTTCTCTATGGATAAGCCCAAATCCGGGGCCTCGGCACCCGGCTTTACGGTGCGGTCGGCTAAATCCTGGCCAGCACAAAAGCCGCGCCCGTTACCTGTGAGCAGCATCACTCTTACCGAGTCATCTTTACGAATGGCTTTTAGCGCATCGCGCATTTGCTCATGCATCTCAACATTAAAACTGTTGAGGCTTTTGGGACGGTTCAGGGTGACTTTGGCAATGCCCTGATCGATTTCGAGAAGCACGCTCTGCTCTGTCATGGAAAAATCCTTGTGATGGCAGTGGAACCGGGGCTTAACGCCCGGAAAACTCTGGCTTACGTTTGTTGCGAAAGGCCTCCAGGCCCTCACGACGATCGTCTGTTGCGGCTAAAATGGTGAACGCGTGGCGTTCGAACCGCATGCCCGCGGCAAGATCCATATCTTCCGCCCGCTGCACCGCTTCGCGGGCCAGCTGCACGGCTATCGGGCCTTTGGAGGCTATGGTGCGAGCGATGGCAGTGGCCCGCTCAACGGTAAGTTCCGGTTGGCAAATTTCGCTGACAAGACCAGCCTCCAAAGCCTTTTGCGCATTGATAGCCTCGCCTGTGAGCACCATTTGCATGGCCAGCTGTTGGCCAACGGCGCGCACCAGGCGCTGAGTGCCACCGGCACCCGGCATAATTCCGAGGTTGATTTCGGGCTGGCCGAACCTGGCATTGGTGCCGGCAACCATAATGTCGCCGTGCATGGCCAGCTCGCAGCCACCGCCCAGGCAGAATCCGTTAACCGCTGTGATTAAAGGCTTGGTAAACCGGGCGATGCGTGCCCAATGCTGAATACGAGGGTCTTCGAGCATGCCGACAAGATCACGTGCGGCCATCTCGTTGATATCAGCGCCGGCTGCAAAGGCACGCTCACTGCCGGTAATAACCACGGCGCGGGTGTCGGCATCCGCCTCTGCGGCATCCAGCTCGGTGCTGAGTGCTTCAAGCAGTGCGGTATTAAGAGCATTAAGGGCTTCGGGACGATTAAGCGTTAACAGGCGAACGCCTTGATCCGGCCCTTCTGAGAGCAGTATCTGTGGCATAGCAGTTCCGGCATGTCGTTGTTTTGGTGGTTTTTCGGTAAGGCCTGATGGTTATCAAGGCGGCCTCCGCAGGGCGGTGTTTCGCCTCTTTGATTTGAGCAAAGAGTATAGGTTTGAATTGATACCGGTCAATAATCTCTGGCCTGGTTTTTGTATCACGTTACTGTGCGCCCAAAGAAAGTGCGTATAAATTTTTGATTTGTATGGAGATTATTTTTATTAGCCTTTAGTCTTAGAAGAGGTCGGGTGTCGCTGTATTTATGCTCGCTAGCTTCACGAGTTGTGTATTATCAGTCCTGATACAAAAAATAGTCTTCAAATACAAAAAAACAAACAAGTTACAAGGAGTGCTTTATGCCCTGTTACCGAATTGATGGTGTGACGCCTGTGGTGCATCCATCGGCATATGTTCACCCTACTGCCGTGCTTATTGGCGATGTACACGTTGGCCCGGATTGCTACGTTGGGCCCTGTGCATCCTTGCGCGGGGATTTTGGCCGAATAATAATGGAGCAGGGAGCCAACCTGCAGGACACCTGTGTGATGCATGCGTTTCCCGGGCGTGATGCGGTCATCCGGCGGAACGGCCACATAGGCCATGGCGCTGTGCTACACGGTTGTGTGATAGAAGAAGATGCCATGGTCGGAATGAACGCCGTGGTTATGGACGAAGCTGTTATCGCGACCAGGTCTATTGTCGGTGCCTCAGCGTTTGTGAAAAGCGGCTTTACCTGTGAACCGGCTTCGTTGATTGTGGGCTCTCCGGCCAAAGTGTTGCGCCAACTGAGTGATAAAGAGGTGAGCTGGAAACTGCGCGGCACCCAGGAGTATCAGACACTGACAAAAAGGTGCCTGAAAACCATGACAGAATGCTCGCCGCTAGCCACCGTGGATGCAGAGCGGCCGACATTGCAGATAGGTGGCCATAATTTGAAGGACGAGTAACGCTTGAGTAGAGCCGATATGAGCCCGGAAGAATGGCAGGCTGTTTTAGAGGTTATTCCGGATGTGCGCGACGGTCTGACGCGCACAGAACGGCTTATTCTGTATGTGATACATGAGACCCGGAAAGAACTGAACGGCCGTAACGTACCCACGGTTATGCTCTACGGCAGGGTGCTGGAGTATGTTGATATGAGCGAGGCCGAGTTACATGTGTATCTCGACCGGCTGGGTGTCCGAGGCGATGGCACTTCATAGCGTTTGAGCGCCGTTAATGATCAAGTACATAAAGCCTGCGGCCAGCCCCGAGCCCCGCAATGATGGCGCTAATGGCAATCGTGCCGAGGAAGGCACCAGCAATATTCCAGCTGTCGAACGCTTCATGCAGCACACCAACAAACAACGGGCCCAGTGCCGCCATGGTGTAGCCGAGGCTCTGGGCCATTCCTGACAAGCGCGCAGCGGTTTCTGCATCGCGAGCTCTTACTGCAAGCAGAGTGAGAGCCAAGCTGAAAGAGCCGCCTTGACCCAGCCCCAGCACCAGTACCCACAGCCAGACCCCTTCAATAGGCGCGTAAATACAGCCACAAAGGCCAGCGAGTGTCGCCAGCATAACCAACACCACCATGAAACGCTGATCGCGCATATGGCTGGCTATCCAGGGAGCTGCAATGGCCATGGGCACTTGCGTGAGAATGGATACCGAGAGCGCCAGCCCGGCGTTTACCGGATCAAGCCCCCGGTCTTGCAAAATAGTAGGTAGCCAGCCAAATACTGTATAGGCCAGGGATGACTGCAAGCCCATATAAAAAGCGATTTGCCACGCCAGGCGGTCTTTGAACAGCGATTTCGCCGGCGTGCCAGGCAATTTCGGCACCTGCTTACCATCCAGTTGAAGCCACCAGGCCAGGATGGCAATAACAGCGGGAATGACCCAAAACGCCAGTGCGGGCTCCCAGGCACCGGAAAACGCCATGCGTAGTGGTTCTGTGGTGCCCGCCGCCACTGCGGCACCGGTGCACAGCACGGCGGTGTAAATACCCGTCATAAGGCTTGCGGATTCCGGGAAGTCGCGCTTAACGATGCCGGGCAGAAGTACGCTCATGATACCAATGCAGCCGCCCGCTATAGCCGTGCCCACAAATAAACCGCTCACACCAAGATAGGGCCGCACAGCCATTGCTGCGCCCAGAATGATCAGAGTTACCAATACCGCTCGTTCCATCCCGAGTTTGCGTGCAGCACGGGGAGCAATCGGCGCCGCCAGACCCAGGAGCAGAACGGGCAGGGTAGTGAGCACGCCCTGACCAACGGATGACAGCGACAAGCCCTCACCGATGCTGGTCAAAATCGGCCCGACACTGGTGAGTGCCGGGCGCAGGTTGAGAGCGACCAGCATCATGCCCACGAACATCATTATGGCATTTCGGGTTTGTTGTGGGCTGTTTTTGCGGGTCATAGGTTTATGCGTTAATCCTCGGAGTAGTGTTCTTCAAGGCTGTTTCGACTCAGGTGTTTCTGAATCTTGCCAGTCCCGGTGCCGGGAGGATATAGGTAAGGAGGGGCGCTGTCGTCCCTGACAACTTGGCTATAAGAAGGTGCAGTGGATTAAAAGAACACGCCCGGCAGCCAGGTGGCGATTTCCGGGAAGACCATAATAATTCCGATGGCCAGTATCTCAATCATGACAAACGGCACTACTGAGGTGTATATGTCTTTCATGGTAATGCCTGGTGGCACCACACCTTTCAGGTAGAACAGGTTAAATCCAAAGGGTGGGGTCTTGTAGCCAATTTCCATGTTGATCACGAACAGGATGCCGAACCAGATCGGGTCGAAGCCAAGTGATTTCACGATCGGTATAAAGACCGGCAGCGTGATCAGCATAATACCAACTGGGTCCAGCACCATAGCCAAAACGAACACAATGATCATCATCGCGATGATGATGCCCCAAGAGCCGCCGGGAATGTGCTGCATCAAGCCTTCTATAAGATCCTGCGCACCCATGCTTTGGTATGCCGCGCTAAAGGCGTGAGCGGCAAATAGAATCCACATGATCATGCCCGTGAGCTTGAAGGTACGGATGGCGGCTTCTTGCAGAATGCTCCATTTGAACTGGCGATAGACAGCCGCAGAAATCAGTGAACCGAGCACGCCCATGGCGGCTGCTTCTGTTGGTGTAGTAATGCCGCCTATTATGGAGCCAAGCACCATAAATACGACGCCAATGGGAAGTATCACCGATTTTAACGCCTGGAACTTTTCGGGCCAGGTGCCGCGCTCCTCCGGGGATAACGCTGGCGCCAGGTGCGGCTGCAGGGTAGAGCGTACGAGGATGTAAATAACGGTGAGTACCATCAGTAATATGCCAGGCATGATACCGGCAGCAAACATCTGGCCTACCGACACACCGGTAATCAGTGCGTAGAGAATCATCAGGATGCTGGGCGGTATCAGAATGCCCCAACCGCCACCTGTATTGATCACGCCCAATGCCATTTTTCGGTCATAGCCCCGTTCCAGCATGGAGGGCAGGGCTATGGTTCCCATGGCAACCACCGCGGCGCCACTGATGCCAACCATGGCAGCAAACACCGCGCAGATCACCAGGGTCCCGATGGCTAAGCCGCCGCGAAGGCCTCCGAACCACAGGTGCATCATCCTGTAAAGGTCCTTTGCGACACCCGTTCGCTCAAGCACCATAGCCATGAAAACAAACAAGGGTATGGCAACCAGAGTAAAGCTCTCCATGGTGCCCCAGATCTGCGTGGCCACCATATAGAAGGAATCAAATCCCCAGGTGAAATAGAGGAAGATGACGGACACGCCACCGAGAACAAAGGCCAGCGGCAGACCCAGAATCAGAAAAAACAGCAGCGAGCCGAAAAACAGCAGGGTCAGAATTTCAATGCTCACGACTGCTCTCCTTCAGATACGCTCTGATCCGGGCGGTAATAATCCAGGTTGAATGCAATGGCAATGTCTTCAAGTAGCTTGGCCAGCCCTTGCAGCGCCAGTAATGCTGTCCCGACAGGAATGGCAAGCTTTACCGGCCAGATTGGCGGATTCCAGGCGGAGAAAGAAGTCTCCCAGCCGGATATGGATTCACTGGCCATATCAATGCCGAACCACAGCAGGGCAAGGGTGAAAATGAAAAAAATCAATGAGGTAAAGATGTCCATAAACGCCCGCTTGCGAGGCGATAATTGTGAGTGCAGAAGGTCCACATTTACATGGCCCCTATGAGCCATAATATAGCCCCCGGACATGACAGCATAAACGCCGAAAAGCATCTGGGTAAGCTCGTTGGTCCAGACGGTGGGTGAGTTGAACACATAGCGAAAGCCCACTTCCAGTATCAGGAATGCAAACATGGCGAAAATGAGCAGCGCTACCCAGCGCCCGACAAATTCATTAAGACGAGTAATCCCTCTTATGAATGCGGTCAGAACAGTCATGGCATTCTCCAGGAGGATGTTGGGTTTTCGGGGAGAAAGAGGCCGAAAGTCAAATCCTCCGGCCTCTATTGTTTAACAGCTCTTTATCGTTCAGAGATAACCGAGTTCGGCCAGGAGTTCTTTCACCATTCCCAGCGCTTTTTTGGCGTTGTCGCTACGCTTGGCTTCTTCTTCCCACATTTTCTGTGCTGCCTGTGTCAGCTTGTCCTGAACGTCGTCTGGCAGTTTGTTTACTTCAACACCGTATTCGGCGATAACGTTGGCAAGGGTGCTACGTTCTTTGAAAAGGTATTCGTTAGTACGAATCCAGAACTGCTCGTTGAGCGTGTCCTTGACAATTTTCTGCATATCCTCTGGCAGTTTGTTGAGCGCTTTCTGGTTAACGATGAACACGTCGGTACCGGCTATATTCAGCGCCGGCTTAACGTGATATTTGGCAACTTCATATAAAGACATGCTGGCAGCACCCTGAACAGCCCCCCAGTGGGCACCGTCAACGACACCAGAATCCAGTGCTGAATACATTTCGCTACCGGGCACATACGAGGCCGATGCACCTGCCTCGGTCAGAAACTTTTGCAGAACGCCTGAAGAGCGGATCTTCAAGCTGGTGAAGTCATCCCAGGTTTTGATAGGTTCTTTAACGACCATTTCAGTCGGAAATACTTTTTCCGTTGACCAGTACACGCCATGCTCAGCAGCTTCGTCACGAAGCATCTGCTCAAAACCCATGTTCTTGTGGAAATACGCAACCTCCCAAACGTTGCGGAATGCGAATGGCAGGCCTGAAGCAATGCCCGCGAGGGAGACTTTGTCTTGCGCATAAGAGGCTGCAATTGCACCCATTTCCAAAATACCGCGACTTACGGCGTTGAACGTTTCTTTGCCGCTGAAGAGCGCGCCCGCCTCATACAGTTCCAGTTTTAGGCGTCCATCAGTGCGTTCGTCTAATACCCGCTGAAGGCGCACCAGGCTGTCTTGATAGGAGCTGCTTGCGGCTGGCCAGTGCACCTGTACTTTCCATTTGAAGGTTTCCTCCGCCGCGACTGGCGCAGCACTGAGGGTGGCGCAAAGCCCCAGGGTAAGAGCCGCTGCGTAAACGGCCAGGGTCTTGTTTGCTTTGGCAAAGAGATTCATGGCTGTGCCTCGTTCGTTGTTGTTAATGATAGCCTTTTGGTTTCACTGTGCAGAACGTCAAACTGCTGTGTGAATTTTATGTTTGTGAATCTATCATAGGAGTGTGCTTTTGCAATAGTATGTTTTATACGAAACCGACAGAATTGTCCTGATAAGGATAGCCCAATGATCGACATTCAACAGTCTCAACGTGTTCTTCATCTTGTGATCAACCGGCCGGGTAAGAAAAACGCTCTTACCCGGAATATGTATGAGCAACTGAGTGCTGCCATAACCCGTGCCAATTTCGACGAGACGGTAAGCGCCATAGTTATCTCCGGAGCGGGAGATGTGTTCACCGCTGGGAATGATCTGGAAGATTTCAGGGCTCGCGCCACAGACGATAATCCGGAACCTTCCTCCGGGCTGGCATTCATTGAGACGCTGATGGACTGTGATACCCCGGTCATCGCCGCTGTTGAGGGCTTGGCCATTGGTATCGGCACCACGTTGTTGTTGCATGTTGATGTTGTGGTTGCCGCCGGGAACGCGAAATTCAAGACGGCTTTTGTGGATCTCGGGTTAGTGCCCGAGGCAGCCTCAACCGTAACCATGCCTTTGCATCTGGGCGCTCGAAGGGCGACGGATTTGCTGCTGTTGGGAGAGTTGATTACTGGTAAAGAAGCTCAGGAGTGTGGGCTGGCCAGCAGGGTTGTTGAAGATGGGCGGGCAGTGGCCGAAGCGTTGAGCCTTGCCGGAAATCTGGCGGACAAACCCCGCGAAGCCCTGCGGGCGAGCAAGCGGCTGATCCGGGCGCCGTGGCGCGAACAGGCAAAACAGGCGTTGGAGCGAGAGCGCGAGGTGTTTTCGGAACGGCTTCGTTCCGACGATTGCCGGGCAGCCCTGGATAGATTAGCCCGGCGCTGAACGGTGCTGTCGCTTTTGATGACGGTGTATTGAGTGTCGCCAGAGTGTGTAATGGCAAACCTTGCGAGGAGTGAGAGTGCGATGAGTAAACAAGAACCCCTTTATGTCGACGGCACAGATTTGCCCGGCTTTCACCGTGTGCTCGGTTACCGCCAGACCTCGTGGGAGGAGAATGAGGCGGTCATGGAGTTGGATTTGCAGCCCGAGCATTTAAACATGGGGGGCGTTATCCATGGTGGGGTGCTTTCGTCGCTGCTTGATATTGCCCTGGCTCAGGCTGGCACCTACTGCCCCTACCCGGGGCGTGTGCGTAAAGCCGTTACTCTGACGTTAACCACAACGTTCACAGGCCAGTGTTCGGGCGGGACTATTCGGATTACTGGTCGCAAGCGCGCTGGTGGCACACGCATTTTCAACAGTACCGGTGAGGTTCATGACGACAAGGGCAATCTGCTGGCGATCGGCGAAGGCACGTTTCAGATCCGCTCTGGCAGTGAAAAACCAGAAGGGGTTTCTCTTTAAAAAGTGTCCTGACCTGTCCGCGGTGCGGGTAGGCTAATTTTAACTCTCGGGAGAACAATAGCCATGTTTACACGCCACTATGGAGTCTGGCCCAAAGAATTACCCAAGACCCTGACGTTACCGAAAACCAGTATCTTTACCAACCTGGCCATCTCGGCTTTGCGCTACCCTGATCACACGGCCATCATTTTTTATGATGCACCCGTAACCTACCGCCGCCTGTTGGATGAGGTAGAAACCATGGCAGGTTATCTGCAGGCCCAGGGTGTTAAAAAGGGCGATCGGGTACTGCTTTATATGCAGAACTCGCCTCAGTATGTGATCTCTTACTACGCCATTTTGCGTGCCGATGCGGTGGTCGTACCTGTGAACCCGATGAACCGGGCTGCCGAACTTGAGCACTATATTGCGGATACTGGCTCGGCCATGTGTTTGGCGGGCCAGGAGTTGGCGAAGTACATTGCGCCGGTACTGGAGAAAACCGATCTCGAACAGGTGGTGGTTGCGTCATACAACACATATATCAATCCGGACACCGACCTGGACTTACCCGGGGAAGTTGCGGCTCCTGTATGGTCAGATAACGTTCCGGGCCTGGTGAGTTGGGAAAGTGCCATGGCTGCTGGCCACGTTCCGTCGGCGCACACTGCTGGCCCGGAAGATCTGGCGGTAATCCCCTTCAGCTCCGGCACTACAGGAACGCCGAAAGGCTGCATGCATACGCATCGTTCGGTGATGGCAACGGCAATACATCGAGTGACATGGAGCCAGAGCACGCCTGACAGTGTGCATTTGGCCACTTTGCCCTTTTTCCATGTGACCGGTATGACCGGCTCTATGAATGGGCCAATTTTTACGGGGTCTGCGTGTGTCATTATGACGCGCTGGAACCGCACCGTAGGGGCCAAGCTCATTGAGCGTTATAAAGTCACCGCCTGGACCAACATTGTGACCATGGCCGTGGATTTTCTTTCCAATCCTGAAGTTGAAAAATACGACCTCAGCACCCTTGTTACGATTAGTGGTGGTGGGGCAGCCATGCCGGTTGCCGTTGCAGAAAAACTGAAGAAACTGACGGGTCTGCAGTATATAGAGGGTTACGGTCTGTCAGAAACCATGGCAGCGACTCACATGAACCCCGTTGCCAATCCCAAAGCCCAATGCCTGGGTATCCCTGCCTTTGATGTAGATAGCCGAATTATTGATCCGGACACCCTGGAACAGAAAGGGCCAGACGATGTGGGTGAGATAGTCTCGTTTGGCCCCCAGGTCACTATTGGATACTGGAACAGACCGGCTGAAACCGATGTGGCGTTTATCGATATTGACGGTAAGCAATTCTTCCGCACTGGCGACCTGGGATATTACGACGAAGACGGTTATTTCTTCATGGTTGATCGCATCAAACGAATGATCAACGCGTCCGGGTTCAAAGTGTGGCCCTCAGAAGTTGAGGGGCTGATGTACCAGCACCCTGCTATTCATGAGGTATGCATTATATCAGCGCCGGATGCTAAGCGTGGTGAAACTGTAAAGGCCTGTATCGTGCTGACACCCGACGCCGAACACCACACCAGTGTTGAGGATATTACCCGTTGGTGTAAGGAGCAGATGGCGGCTTATAAAGTGCCTACGATTGTCGAGTTCGTGACCGCCCTTCCAAAGTCGCCCACGGGTAAGCTGATGTGGCGGACGCTTCAGGAGGGTGAGTGGAAAGAAACGGACTGAACCGTTGTTTGATCATTTGGAGGATCGATTCTGATCATGAATAACAAACCCAGTATTCTAATTTTGGGAGCCGGAGCGATTGGCGGCTTTTACGGTGCTATTCTCAAAAAAGCCGGTTGTCGGGTGAGCACCGTATTGCGTTCAGACTACGAAGCTGTCAAAGCTCAGGGTGTGCGTATTAACAGCCCGCTCGGAGATCTGTCCTACCGGCCCGACCAGGTATACCGGGAGGGTGACTTGCCCGATGAAGCGCCGGACTTTTTGATTGTTTGTGTGAAGATATTACCCGGCGTGGACCGAATTCAGCTGGTTGCTCCGTGGATTGGCGAGAAAACCTGCCTGGTGTTGATCGAAAACGGCCTGGACATTGAAAGAGAGCTGGCAGACGCCTATCCCGGTAACCCACTTATAAGCTGCCTGGCTTTTATTGCCGTGAGCCGGGCAGAGACCGGCGTGGTTGAGCATAAAGCCTATGGCAAGTTGGTAATGGGGCAGTATCCAAAGGGGGTTGATGACAACTGTCAGGTCTTGTCACAGCTGTTTCAGGCGGGCGGTATTAATGTTGGCTTGACCGAGCAGGTGGTGGGAGAGCGCTGGCGCAAGTGCCTCTGGAATACGCCGTTTAATCCGCTGTCGGTCATTGCCAACGGTGCCGATACCCGCACCATTCTGGATACGACAGGCGGCGAAGAGCTGATCCGAGCCATGATGCGTGAGGTGATGGATGTCGCTGCGGCAGAAGGCTATCCAATAGATGAAGCACTGCTGGAAAAGAACATCGCCGGCACCCGGAAAATGCCTGCCTACAAGAACAGCATGGCGATGGATTACCTGAACGATCGCCCGATCGAGCGGGAGGCCGTGCTGGGCAATGTGGTGGCCATTGCGCAACAGCATGGCATTGCTGTGCCGCATCTGAACACGGTACTGGTTACGCTTAAAATGCGAGCAGCGTTGGAGGGGCGGGAGTAGTGGTTCGAAAACAGGGGGTGGCAAAGCCACCCCCGAAAAAGACCTCTGACTAATCCGAAAGAGGCCTCAGGCTCACCAATCAATAGGGGTTTAGCCAGCCTGTAAAAACGAGGCGTAGCGCTCCAGATGAAAATCATCATCACCCAGCTGATGGTTGATCATGATCAGGCGCTTGGCATAGTGGGCGAAGTTGTATTCCCAGGTCATGCCGATGCCACCATGAGACTGTATGCCCTGTTCTGAAATAAACTGCCCACTGCGGCCGATGATGTTTTTTGCGGCGGCCAGCACGCGGCGGCGATCATCACTCTGCTCTTCGTCTGCCACACTGGCGGCCAGGATGGCCATCGAGCGGGCCTGTTCCAGTTCAGACATCATGTCTACCATGCGGTGCTGCAGCACCTGAAACTTGCCAATGGGCACGCCAAACTGCTTGCGCTGCTTGAGGTAGTCCAGAGTCAGCTCGTTGGCCGCTTCCATAACGCCGACAGCCTCTGCACACAGAGCGGCAATCGCACGGCCGGTTTGATATTCAATGACCTCTGCGGCTTGGCCCTCTTCACCCAGCAGTGCATCGGCGCTTACCTGAACGCTGTTCAGAGTAAGATCGCAGCCCTTGAAGCCATCCATGGTGGGGTAACTCCGACGCTCGATTCCGGCGGTATCCGGCTTCAGGGCAAATAAACTGATGCCGCTGGCATCACGGGCGTCACCGGAGGTGCGTGCGGACACCAGAATAAGGTCTGCACAGTGTCCGCCGATAACGACGGCCTTGTGGCCATTGAGCACATAGCCGGTGTCGTTTTTCTCAGCACGGGTTTCCACATCGTTGAGGTTGTAGTAACTCTGGGGCTCCTGAAGTGCAACTGCCGCTTGCAGTTCGCCGCTGGCAATGCCGCTCAACCAGGTTTCTCGCTGGCTGTCGTTGCCTGCCTGGTTGACCAGGCCCCCAGCAAAAATAACAGACTGCAGGTACGGTTCCAGGCACAGGCCGCGGCCCAGTTCGGTCATGACTGACTGTACTTCGACACCGCCACCGCCGAAGCCGCCCAGCTCTTCGGAGAAAGGCACGGCTGTCAGCCCCAGTTCACCGAATTGCTTCCAGAAATCCACGCTGAACCCGGCCTCGGTTTCGCTGAACGCCATGCGCTTTTCAAAACTGTATTCGCCACGCACCAGGCGGGCGACGGTATCCTGCAGCATCTGCTGCTCTTCATTGAGTTGAAAATCCATGGTCGCCTCCTTAAAGCCCGAGAATCATTTTCGATACAATGTTTTTCTGGATCTCGTTGGATCCGCCGAAAATCGAGAGCTTACGGTTATTGAAATACTGAGCGGACAGGGGCGCTGCGTTCTCGTCTGACAGGAACTCGCCTTCATAGTCATAGTCCAGCTCTTCTTCCACAAACGGGATGGCGTAGGGCCCAATGGCTCTGCGTGCCAGATCGTTAATGGCTTGGCGAATTTCTGTGCCTTTCACCTTCAGCATGGAGCTTTCTGCACCGGGCATGCCGCCACCTTCAACCGCATCAATAATTCGCAGGTTGCTTATGGTCGCTGCAGTCAGATCAATTTCCACCTTGGCAATGCGCTGGCTGAAGGCTGTGTCTTCAATCAGCGGGCGACCGTTCTTGAGTCGACGGGAGGCCAGCGTTTTCAGGTGCGACAGTGCCGCTTTGGACATACCGATCCCGGCGAGGCCGGTGCGCTCATAGGTGAGCAGGAACTTGGCATAGGTCCAACCCTTGTCTTCTTCACCGATAAGATTTTCAACGGGGACTTTTACGTCTTCAAAGAAAACCTCGTTCACTTCGTGCTCGCCATCCAGGGTGATGATCGGGCGCACGCTGATGCCCGGTGTGTTCATATCGATCAGCAGAAAAGAAATGCCTGCCTGAGGCTTTACTTCGGTGTTGGTGCGCACCAGGCAGAAAATCATGTTGGCGTGCTGGCCAAGTGTGGTCCAGGTTTTCTGGCCATTCACAATATAATGATCGCCCTCACGCACGGCACGGGTTTTCAGCGAGGCCAGATCCGAGCCTGCGCCCGGTTCGGAATAACCCTGGCACCACCAGTCTTCACCGCTGAGGATGCGAGGCAGGTATGTTTGCTTCTGCTCTTCGTTGCCAAACTGGATGATGACCGGCGCCACCATGTTCACGCCGAACGGAATGGAGCGGGGAACACCGTAGTGGCAGGACTCTTCGTCCCAGATGTGTTTCTGAATGGGCGACCATTCCACACCGCCGTACTGTTCCGGCCAGTGGGTGGCGTACCAGCCCTGCGCCGTGAGAATTTTTTGCCAGCGTTGATGGTCTTCTTTGGACAGGTGGCGGGCACCCTTCACTTTGGCCGAAATATCGGCCGGCAGTTTTTCATCCAGGAAAGCACGCACTTCGTCGCGGAAGGCAAGCTCCTCGGCGGTGTAGTTCATGTTCATTGGTTAGCCTCGTAATGTTTAACGGTTAAGCTTGAAATGAATGTGAAAGCGCCGGTATCAGCTAAACGCTGCAATACCTGTCTGGCCGCGCCCAAGAATAAGGGCATGAACATCGTGAGTGCCTTCATAAGTATTAACCGCCTCTAAATTCATCACGTGACGGATTACGTGATATTCGTCGGAGATACCGTTACCACCGTGCATGTCGCGGGCAACCCGGGCGATATCCAATGCCTTACCGCAGTTGTTGCGTTTGAGCAGAGATATGGCATCTGGTGTGGCCTCGCCCGAATCCATCATGCGTCCAAGCTGCAGAACCGCCTGCAGGCCCAGCGTGATCTCTGTTTGCATGTCTACCAGCTTTTTCTGGATCAATTGGTTGGCGGCCAAGGGCCGGCCGAACTGCTTACGCTCCAGGGTGTAATTCCGGGCTGCGTGCCAGCAAAACTCAGCAGCGCCCAAAGAGCCCCAGCTGATGCCGAAACGAGCTTTGTTCAGGCAGCTGAACGGGCCTTTCAGGCCGTTTACTTCCAGCTTGTTTTCGTCTGGTACAAAGACCTCATCCATAAAGATGGAACCGGTCTCCGAGGCGCGAAGCGAGAACTTGCCCGGAATCTTCGGTGTTTCCAGGCCTTTGGAGCCTTCGCGCTCGACTACAAAGCCGGTCACTGTGCCGTCCAGCTTGGCCCAGACTACGCACACGTCGGCGATAGGCGAGTTGGTGATCCAGGTTTTGGAGCCGCTCAGCAGGTAGCCGCCGTCCACTTTTTTGGCGCGGGTTTCCATGCCACCCGGATCAGATCCGTGGTTGGGTTCGGTCAAGCCGAAGCAACCAACCATTTCGCCAGAGGCCAGCTTGGGCAAAATGCGTTTTTTCAGAGCTTCCTGGCCGAACGCATGAATTGGGTGAATAACCAGTGAGGACTGAACGCTCAAGGCAGAGCGATAGGCAGAGTCAACACGTTCTACTTCGCGGGCGATCAATCCGTAACAGACGTGGCTCAGACCTGGGCCGCCATACTCCTCTGGTAGAGTGGCCCCAAGCATGCCCAGTTCGCCCATATCGGTGAAAATGCTGCGGTCGAACGTTTCATGGCGGTTGGCTTCGGCGATGCCAGGCATCAGGCTCTTATCACAGAAACTGCGAATGCTGTCCCGAACCTGGCGCTCGGTTTCATCCAGTTGCTTGTCAAACTGCAGCAGGTCATCCCAGGGGGCGGAAGCCATAATGTTACTCCTCAGTAAAATCAGTTATTAACTTGTTCAATCAGAATGCTCAGGTTGCCGGTGAAATCTGTAAACTCGGCAATAAAATATTCCGGGCTGCCTTGTCGTTTGTGCTAGTATTGTTCCGTTAAGCGAAACTAAGTTTTGTATTGGCTTGTCAAAAAGACTAATCCGGGTTTGTGTGAAATGCAAGCGGAGACCGTCACTGACGTCGCAACTATGAACAGGAGGCAAGGGCAGGGCAGGCATGAGTACTGCAGATCGTTGGTTGTTACCTTTGGCCGTTTTGCTTGAGCTGGTTGCTATGTGTATGTCTAGCACAGAGCTCGGCGCACTGGCGGGAGTGCTGTTTGTTTTTTGCTTTTTGTGGGCGGGCGGCCGACTACAGGCGTACTCGCGTGTGTTGTTGTTGCTCTCTCTGGTGACGGTGGCATGGTTGGGGTTTCGTGGTTATCTGGGCAAGGGGCAGTTGATCAAGGCATCCGCCGATGCCGCGTTTTACGCGGCCTTTCTTGGTAGCTTGGGCATGATGCAATGCCTGGTAAGGCGCTTTGAGGTCCTGCGGCGGATTCACGATGTTTTATTGGGTGGGCGGCCGGTTTGGCTGTATCCAAAATACGCTCTCGTGAGTTGTAGCATAGCCTCGGTGCTGAGCTTTGGCATGATGAACCTGTTGTGCGGCAGCCTTTCGGAAACCCTGCGGGAACGGGAAATTACCGGGGAGTCTCGTCGGCAATGGCTGCGCAGCGTACTGGTCAGTGCACTCCGTGGTTTTGCGCTTGTGCCCCTTGTGGCGCCTACCAGTGTCGCTGTGGCCATACTGACCCGAGAGCTACCCGAGTTGAGCTGGTCCATGCTTTTGCCCTACGGTATCGCGGCTTCGATCGTGCTGGTTTCGGTTGGCTGGATGCTGGAGCATCGCCGCTTTCGTGACGTCAGCGGTGAGCGCGTGGCGCTGACTCGAATACCGACTGGCACGTTCCGGCTACTTGGCTTGGTGCTGCTCGTGTTCGCCGTTATGGCCGTTATTGTCTTTTTGACTGATTTTAAGGTGTCAGCTGCAGCCATGCTGGCTGTGCCCTCGGTTACGCTTCTGTACATGGCGTGGCATGAACGATCGCTTAAGGCTGTGGTTAAGGAGGGTGCCGTCCAGGTTTCAGCGATGAATAATGAGATGGCGATTTTTTCAGCGTCGGCGATCCTGGGGGGCACACTGGCCAGCGTGATTCCAAACGATGCTCTGAGTGGCCTCGTTACATCCGCTGGCGGAATGTGGGTGCTTGCCGTGGCCGGTCTTTTGATGCTGCCGCTGCTTTCAATGATTGGCATTATCCCGATTACGGTGCTTAGCGTTCAGGCTGGTCTGCTGCCGCAACTTATTGCGGAGGGCATGGATCCGGTTTTGATATCGGTAGCTTTGGTGATTGGTTTTTCCCTGGCTATGATGCTTTCGCCCTTTGGGCCATCTGTGATGCTGCTGTCGCGTTTTGGCCAGGTGTCTCGTTCGGTGGTCGCGTTCCGCTGGAATGGCGTGTTCGTATTGATTGCTGTGCCTGCGCTGCTCGTGCTTCTGGCCCTCGAGATTGTTGTGTTGCCCGTGGTTGGTTGAGGGTATTTTGTCAGGTAAAACCACTTACCAATAAATGGTGGTGGCTGCTGGTTTTTCGACCCGGAGTGTAAGAGATCGTGAAAACTGAAAGGTAAGTGTTTCGTTTTAGAGCAAATTTGTGGTGCTTGGATTCATCACACATTAAAATGCAGCATACTCTACATATATAAGATTTATAGCCTAGGGCACGGAATCAGGCGACGTCGTTGGAGGACGCCACACTATGCCAAATGCAAAAACCGCTTCACTGGAACTGATGGCAGCCTCCAGTGATGACGAACCGGTGAAGCCGGAGAAAGATAGGAAATTCGTTGAGGCGCTGTCTCGTGGCCTGGATGTCCTGCGGGCTTTCAGTCATGGGCCGGTTATTCTGGGCAATCAGGATATTGCCCGGCTTACCGACCTGCCTAAGCCAACCGTGTCCCGCATGACCTACACACTGACCAAACTTGGATACTTAAGCTATAACACCCAGCTGGAAAAGTACCAGCTCAGCTCCGGTGTGCTGGCACTGGGTTACGCCTATGTGTCCAACCTGAAAGTTCGTCAGTTGGCCAAGCCTTACATGGATGAGTTTGCCCGTCAGAATAATATGTCCATTGGCCTTACGTGCCGCGATCGCCTGCATATGATTTACGTGGAAAATCGCCTGCCGCCGGAAGCTTCGCTTCTGCGTATGGATATCGGCGTTAAACTCCCAATGGCAACGACATCTGCAGGCCGGGCCTACTACTGTGCCATTTCAGACAAAGCGCGCAAAGTTATAGATGACGCACTGGAGCTGAAATATGGCCCGGAATCCTGGCCTGAGAAAAAAGCGGGACTGGAGCGTGCCATGGAAGACTATGACGAGCATGGGTTTTGCTTGTCGCTTGGCGAGTGGGACCGCAATATCAACTCTGCCGGTGTTCCTGTTCACCTGCAAGACGGCACCACCATGACGCTGACCTGCGCTGCGCCTTCTTATCTGGTTCCGGCTGAAAAGCTTCGAAGCTCTATTGCTCACCAGCTGGCGATGCTGGCAAGTGATATTGAATCACTGGGGGTTTAAACCGGTCAGACCCTCTGGCGCCCGGGCTTTTCGATAAAACCGTAGAATTCGTTCTGCGGTTTTTTTATGCCTGGATTTTAATTGATGGTTGAAACACAGCACAAACTTGTATTAAATCGTACTTATGTTTCGCTTGTTAAAACTAAATTCCATATACAGCGAGGAAAAGTTTATGCCAGAGGTCGTAACCTACAATCGTGAAGGCAGTATTGGCGTAATTACCGTGAATTATCCGCCGGTCAACGCCCTTAGCCATGCGGTGCGTTCAGGCTTGGTCGCCGCGCTGGAGCAGGGGCAGAAGGACGCCGACGCCAAAGTGCTTTTGCTGGTCTGTGAAGGTCGCACCTTTATAGCGGGTGCTGACATCCGTGAATTTGGTAAGCCCATGCAGGAGCCAAGCCTGCCTGCGGTGGTTGAACAATTCGAAAACAGCGATAAACCTCTGGTTGCCGCTATCCACGGTACCGCACTCGGTGGCGGGCTCGAAACGGCGCTTGGCTGCCATTACCGGGTTGCGTTGAGCAGCGCCAAAGTTGGCCTGCCAGAAGTAAAACTTGGCTTGCTGCCAGGAGCTGGTGGCACGCAGCGTTTACCGCGCCTGGCCGGTGCACAAAAAGCACTGGAAATGATTACGTCGGGTGAGTTTGTCGGTGCTAAAGACGCGCTGGCGTTTGGCATTGTGGATGTCGTTGACGAGGGTACCGACGTGAAAGCGGCAGGTTTGGCCTACGCAAGGCAGATTGCTGAGGAAGGCAAGCCCGTGCGTCGGGTTCGCGATCTAACGGACAAAATTGCCGCGGACAAGGGAAGCGACGTGTTCGAACAGTTCCGGGCCGTATTGCAGAAGAAGGCCCGTGGCCAGTTTTCCCCGTTTAAATGCGTAGACGCTGTTGAGGCGGCGTTTAACCTGCCATTCCCTGAAGGCGTGAAGCGCGAACGCGAACTGTTTATGGAGTGCATGGATTCGCCCCAGCGCGGAGGCCTGATCCATTCCTTTTTCGCAGAACGTGAGGTTTCCAAAGTTAAAGGGTTGTCGAAGGATACGCCGGTACGTGATGTGAAGAGCGTCGGTATCATTGGCGCTGGCACCATGGGTGGCGGTATCGCCATGAACTTCGCCAACGCGGGCCTGCCCGTGACTATTGTGGAAATGAAGCAGGAAGCTCTGGACAAAGGGCTGGGCATTATTCGCAAGAACTATGAAAGCTCTGCGAAGAAGGGGCGTATTACCCAGCAGCAGGTGGAAGACCGGATGGCGCTGATCACCGGCAGCCTGAACTATGATGATTTCAAAGACGTGGATCTGGTGATTGAGGCTGTGTTTGAAAACATGGCGGTGAAGAAAGAGATCTTCACCAAACTGGATGCGGTGTGTAAACCCGGCGCCATTCTGGCCTCCAACACCTCTACCCTGGATATCGACGAAATTGCCTCTGCTACCAAACGGCCGGAAGACGTGGTGGGCATGCACTTCTTCAGTCCCGCCAATGTTATGAAGCTGCTGGAGAATGTTCGCGGTAGCAAGACCTCTGACGAGGTAAAAGCGACCGTGATGGCCGTTGCAAAGAAGATTAAGAAGGTGGGTGTGCTGGTTGGCAACTGCCACGGGTTTGTGGGCAACCGCATGCTGCACAAGCGCGGCGCCGAAGCTATGGCGTTGGTCAATGAAGGCGCCACGCCACAGCAGGTCGATAAAGTGCTGACGGATTTGGGCTATCCCATGGGTCAGTTTGCCATGTCGGATCTGGCGGGTATTGATGTGGGGTATCGCATCCGCCAAGAGCTTCGTAATGCGGGTGAAAACGTAGCGTCGAGCTGGATGGATAAGCTTGCGGAGCAGAATCGCTTTGGTCAGAAAACCATGGCGGGTGTTTACAAGTATGAGGAAGGCAGCCGCAAGCCGATTCCGGATCCTGAGGTAAAGCGGATTATTGAGGATTTCCGTAAGGAGCAGGGTATCGACTCCCGTGAAATTACGGATCAGGAGATTCTTGAGCGCTGCATGTATGTGATGGTGAATGAGGCGGCCAAGATTCTTGAGGAAGGCATTGCTGATCGGGCTCTGGATATTGATGTGGTCTGGATTTATGGCTATGGCTTCCCGGCTTATCGTGGTGGGCCTATGTTCTGGGCGGATCAGATTGGTCTGGATTCGATTCTGGCTGCTGTGGAGAAGTATCACGGTGATGTGGGTGGTGCGCAGTGGGAGCCTGCCCCGCTGTTGAAACAACTGGTTGCTGATGGGAAGAAGTTTGGCGACTTGTAAGGCCAATTTGAGCACCGGGTTTGTATCTTTTTCCAGTTACCTTAAACAGGTAAGTGCTCCATTTTTATTTCGAGGTCACTTTTATGTCAGACGCAGTTATTGTTTCTACGGCTCGTACCGGTCTTGGGAAGTCTTTCCGGGGCGCTTTGAACAACACCCACAGTGTCGATATTGCCGGCCATGTGATTAAGCACGCTGTTGCTCGTGCGGGTATTGATCCGGCTATTGTTGAGGATGTGATTCTTGGTGCGACCTTCCACGAAGGCGCCCAGGGCAAGAACATGGCGCGCCTGGCAGCTATTCGTGCAGGATTGCCGGTGACGACGGCGGGGATGTCTATCAACCGTTTTTGCAGTTCCGGTCTGCAGTCTATCGCTATTGCTGCGCAGCGTGTGGTATCCGAGAAGGTGCCGGCGATGGTGGCTGGTGGTGTGGAGTCTATTTCTCTGGTGCAAAACGATAAGCTCAACAGCTTTCATGCCAGGAATGAGTGGCTGATGAAGCACAGGCCTGAACTATACCTCTCGATGATTGAGACGGCCGATATCGTCGCCCAGCGTTATAACGTGAGCCGTGAGTCTCAGGATGAGTACGCCCTGATTTCCCAACAGCGCACGGCTGCGGCCCAGGAAGCGGGCAAGTTTGACGATGAAATTGTGCCCTTCGACGCCACCATGATGGTGAAGGATAAGGAAACCGGCGACGTTAGCCAGAAAGACGTCACGCTGACTCGCGATGAGTGTAATCGCCCGAACACCACGCTTGAGGGCCTTCAGGGTTTGAACGCGGTGCGTGGAGAGGGCAATTTTGTGACCGCCGGCAATGCCAGTCAGTTGTCTGACGGTGCCTCGGTTTGCACCGTGATGAACAGTACCTATGCCGAGAAAAACAACATTGAGCCCATGGGTATTTTCCGTGGTTTTGCCGTAGCCGGGTGTGAGCCGGATGAGATGGGGATTGGTCCGGTGTTCGCCATTCCTCGTTTGCTGGAGCGTAACGGCCTGACCATGGATGACATTGATCTGTGGGAACTGAACGAAGCTTTTGCGTCTCAGGTGGTTTATTGCCGTGATCGTCTTGGCATTCCCATGGAAAAGCTGAACGTGAACGGTGGCTCTATTTCGATCGGCCATCCATACGGCGTTACCGGGTCTCGTCTTGCAGGCCATGCCTTGATTGAAGGCAAGCGCCGGGGCGCTAAATACGTGGTGGTTACCATGTGTATTGGTGGCGGCCAGGGGGCTGCAGGTCTGTTCGAAGTGGTATAGCGCTTGCCGCGGCAACCGAGTTTTATCGCGCGGTCATTAGCACTCAATACGCACAACAAGCATCGGAAAGAAATCATGAAAACCCGAATTACAGAACTGTTTGGTATCCGCCACCCGATTATTCAGGGTGGTATGCACCATGTTGGTTATGCCCAGATGGCCGCGGCCGTCTCTAATGCCGGTGGTTTGGGTATTATCACCGGGCTTACGCAACCTACACCGGAAGATCTGGCGAAGGAAATTGCACGGTGCCATGAACTGACCGACCAACCCTTTGGTGTGAATCTTACCTTTTTGCCTTCATTCAATGCGCCTCCTTACCCTGAATATATCGATGCGATCATTGAGGGCGGGGTAAAAGCCGTTGAAACCGCGGGCCGCAGCCCGGAAAAATACATGGCGCAGCTTAAAGCTGCCGGTATCAAAGTTATTCATAAATGCACCTCTGTACGTCACGCCCTCAAAGCGGAAAGGATTGGCTGTGATGCGGTCAGTGTTGATGGCTTCGAATGTGCGGGTCACCCAGGTGAAGACGACATACCAAACTTTATTCTCCTGCCCCGGGCGGCGGAAGAACTGACGATTCCGTTTGTTGCCTCTGGCGGCATGGCCGATGGCCGCAGCCTGGTTGCGGCAATGGCTTTGGGCGCAGACGGCATGAATATGGGCACGCGATTTATGGCCACGAAAGACGCCCCCATTCATGACAATGTAAAGCAAGCCATTGTCGAGGCTGACGAGCTGCAAACCCGCCTGATTATGCGCAACCTTCGCAACACAGAACGGGTGTTGAACAACGCCGCTGTGACGGAAATTATCCGGATTGAAAAAGAAAAAGGCGAGGCCGAAACCATTGATGACATTCGTCATCTGGTAACCGGCGTCAAAGGCCGTCTTGTGCTGCAGGAAGGCAAAATGGACGAAGCGGCCTGGAGCTGCGGCATGGTGGCTGGGCTAATCAACGATATCCCCACCTGCGACGAGCTGATTCAGCGCATCATGGCAGATGCCGAGTCTATTGTCCGCCAGCGCTTAACCAGCTTTCTGGACGCCTGACGGCTTAATACTGTTCGAAATGAGGGGGTCGCCTGGCCCCTTCAGACACGCTTTCAAGAAACTGCACACTCCTTGCAAGTTCTGCAAACGCCTTCCTGTGGCGCCCGCCATGATCCGCTCCTATCTTTGTGACCGAACCACCTAGTCAATCCGATATAAAACACAATAAAAGGACGGGACCATGGCTCGATTCATCCTGACCCTATTCGGGGTCGCTACCTTGTTTTTTTCAACTTCCCATGGTGCGAACGCTGATACCGAAGAGGTATACGGGCTCGCACAGGGCTGCTTTGCAGTTCAATCGGCACACAACGATCGCTTCATGCGCCGGTATCAGACCAACGGCACCATTAATGGTGGCTGGAGTTTTGATTTCAGTGCAGTCAGCCCGGAAGACGCTGCGTTGTTCTATATGAAGCCCAGTGAGCTGGGCACCTTTATGATGCGTGATCAGGGCGGCCGGTTTTTGGACACCCGGTTGCCGGCGGATATCACCGCAGGCAACGTGCCGGGCCAGCATGCTAACTGGCGCATAGATGAGCGCATGCAGAGCGGGGAACAGCAATTCCGGTTCACGAGCCTGTCTCTCAACCGCACGTTGAGGCACAACTGGAACAGCCGGGGCATCTACTTGCTTGATTTGCTGAACCCCGGAAACAAGGATAGCGAAGCCTGGTTCCGGCTTGTTCCTGCGCAAAACTGTGAAGATTTCCCGGAAGCAGAGGTGAACATTGCCGGGGATCTTGAGCCATTAAAAGGAAATGCCAACGAACCCGTGCGTGGTTCTATTGATGCGCATACCCACATCACCTCTTACGAGTTCATGGGCGGTACCATGATGGCTGGCTCCCCGTTCCACCCCTTCGGTGTGACCAAAGCGCTTGCCGACAGTTCTGATGTTCATGGTCCCGATGGTTCCCTGGATGTGATTGGTAATCTGATGGGCTTCAACGATATTAATTTCCGCTATAACACCGCGGGTTGGCCAGATTTTCCCTTTTGGCCTAATCATCAAAGCTTGTCCCATACTGGCTACTACTACCGTTGGATAGAGCGGGCCTTTCTGGGTGGCCAGAAAATGATGGTGACCCATCTCGTGGAAAACGAGGTGTTGTGTAACCTGCTCCCAGGCCTATGTTGGCGCCCAGCTGCAGAAATACTTGACCTTGGCGTTCGTGCGGTTTATCCCATTCACCGGTTTGATAATCAGTTTGGCGGCCCCCGAATCGAAAGCGGGCTGATTAATGTGGGCAATAACCTGTCAACAGGGCGGTATTTTTCTACCAGTGCTTGCGACGACGAAACCCAAGGCCAGATGATGTACAACGATTTGGGGCTGTTCGGGCTTGAAGCACTGCTGGGGATTACAGGTTCCACGAATTACGATGAAACAACCGACCAGTGCAACAATCGTGGTCTGACCGACCTTGGCATCTATCTGGTAAACCGGATGATGGACATGGGCATGATTATCGAAGTGGATCATATGTCCCAGCACAGCCATGAAGCAGTACTCGATATTAAGGAACCTGTCTTGATGTTCCTGGCAATGATGACGGCGTGAACAGCGGCGCCTGGGTAGACCATTATGCGTGCCAGCCATTGGCCCGGGATCAGCGCTGGCTGTTCGATGCGCTGCAGGGAACCTTCGCCAACCAGGTTGGCGACAACGCCTTGTGCCTGGACAACAATGGCACACCCTGGAATAACGGCTACCCCAATCTGCAAGCCTGTAATGGCAGTGCCCAGCAAAACTGGCAGTATTCTGGCCAGCGTATCACTAGCGCCGGCAGCAATAGCCATTCTCTTGATGCTTACCGCAGTGGCTGGGTAGGTTTCTGGCAGTCTCATGGTGATGCAAATCAGCAGTGGGAACTGCACATGGACTCTGCAAGTGGGCACTGGGCGGAGTATCGGAGTGGCGAGACTGGCTTATGCCTGACCGCCAGCGGCGCGCTGACGTTCGAACGGCACGCCGACAAGTCATTCCGGTTGCAGCAGGATAGTCGTTATGCCTTGGATGCTGCCGGTACTGATTTGGTGATGTACCAGCACCATGGCGGCAGTAATCAGCGTTGGGTTCCGACACTTCCGCAGTAAATGTTAAGCAGGCAGCTCGGTACATCTCCGAGCTGCTTTCCTTCCATTCGCCATAGCTACTGGCGCCCCGGCAAACGGGTCAATGCCAAACCGGTAAACTTTCTCCTATACTTGATAGAACACAATAATAATATCAATCTTGGAGAGTTCCGCTGTGCTCACGCTCACTGGCTTTGGTTTGGGGTGTCTGGTTTCCCTGTTACTGGTCTTCTGGCGCGATTTCCGGCATTTGCTGGTCGGCAAGGTGTTTATCCTGATTATCATCGCATCGGCCGCATACCTGATAGATCCGCTCGTTCCCTCTCATTGGCGCTGGATAACCTCTGATCTCCAGACTGCCATGCCTGCTCTGTTCTGGGTCCTGTGCCAGCTGGTGTTTGCCGCCAGGCCGCGGTTGGTAAGCGTATGGGGCGCTATGGCTTTATACAGTTTTTTGACTCCCACACTCTCCAGGCCTTTTATAGAGGCAGGGCTTTGGCCTGAGTGGGGCGTTTTTCTGGGCTGGAAACTGGGGCAGTGGTTTGAGTATGTGGTTGTGCTGCACAGTCTTGTTTATGTGGTTCGTCACTGGCGCAATGACTTGGTCGAAGCCCGCAGAAAGGCCCGGTTAGTGTTGCTTTTGGTTCTGGGCAGCGCTGTTGGTATTGCAACGGTTAGCTTGAATTTTGGGATTTACCAGGAAGTTACCCGCAGCATAGTGGTTGGCATGGCGACACTGATGATATTGTTCTGTGCCGTTTCGTCACGGGATGGGTTGCTGGAGCTTGCGCCACCGGGAAAGTCGGCTGGAGAGATGCCGGTACCAGATCAGGAAGTGCGACACCCCATGGAATCGCCGCGCCAGACTGCGCGTCAGACTGATAGTGACGATGCTGAAAAGCTGGCCAACCTGATGGCCAGCGGTTTTTATAAACAGGAGAAGTTAACGCTCAAACAGCTGGCAAAGGCCATTGGTATTCCTGAATACAGGGTGCGCCGGTTGATTAACCAAACACTTGGTTATCGCAATTTTAATGATTACATCAACCAGTTGCGGATTGCGGAAGCCTCAAGTCGTTTGGTTAATACACCGGACGAGCCTGTTTTGAATATTTCGCTGGATGTTGGCTATCGCACGTTGAGTTCTTTCAACCGTGCCTTCCGGGATATTATGCACACTACCCCTACGGCTTATCGGCAGGTCATGAGGTCGGCGAGGGGCTGCGCTGCAGCCCCTCATTACTACAGGTTTTTGAGCTCTAAGCGTCCTTCAGTGCCGGGGGTTTGATGCCCCCCTTGCCATCCGTCTCTTTTGTCAAAGCCTTGAGTGCGGACCAGGATAAGCCTCTTCGCGTGGGCTTTTCCGGGGTGCTGTCGGCAACCAGGTTGAGAAGCTCTGCGGAGATAGAGACCGCAACCTCCATGGGCCGTTTGCCGGGCACATCACTGCGTCCAACCGGGCACCTTATTCTGGCTATGTCTGTTTCGGCATAGCCCCGGTGATCAAGTCGCTGGCGGAAGCGTTCCGCTTTGGTATGCGAGCCAATCAGCCCGATGGATAGCACAGTATCCTGTTTCAACAGGGTTTCACACAGAGCAAAATCCAGCGCATGGCTGTGGGTCAGAATCAGCACATGGCTGTCGGCGCATAAGTCGGGAGCATCACCGGCCGGATCATCCGTGCAGTGCACGGCGGTATTGGCCGGTATCTTGTCCGGGAAGCAATCGCTGCGGGAATCCACCCAGGTTATCCGCCAGGGCAACTCGCCCACAATGCTCATCAGCGACTGGCTAACATGGCCTGCACCAAAAACCACAAGGTGGGCATCGCCGCCGCCCTGGGCTTCCAGTAGTACCGCCACGCTGCCGCCGCAGCATTGGCCGAGGCTGGCCCCCAAAGGAAAGTGCGCCAGTTCATAGGTGTAGTCGTGATTTGCCAGCCGCTCCCTGGCCTGGGCGATCACCCGGTATTCAAGGTGGCCGCCGCCAATGGTGTCGTAACTGTGCTCTGCGGTAACCACCATTTTACTGGCGGGTTCCCGGGGCACGGAGCCGGCTACGCCGAGCACAGTGACCAGCACATAAGGCTGGCCACGGCGCTCGCAGTCGGCAACCGCCTGCACCCATGTTAAATGGTCGCGCATGGCTAGGCCTCCTGACTCACCGGCTTTTCGGTGGTTGCCGTTTGCTCCGCTGCCCAGCGACGGGTAGTAGTGATGGCCCCCAGTACCCGCTCCGGCGTAGCTGGCGTGTCCAGCGGCGGGCTGTAGCGGTAATCGGCAACGCTGGCAATGGCGTCGCGCATGGCCGACCAAACCGACATGGCCAGCATCAGCGGCGGCTCACCCACGGCCTTGGAGCGGAATACGGTCGATTCGGGGTTCGGGCTGGCGGGCAGCAACTCGACCCGGAAATCGGCTGGCGCGTCCGACACGGCCGGAATTTTATAGGTGGCCGGGCCGTTCGATAACAGGCGCCCTTCCTTGTTGTATACCAGCTCTTCCGTGGTCAGCCAGCCCATACCCTGAACAAAACCGCCTTCAATCTGGCCGATATCGACGGCCGGGTTCAGCGATTGGCCAGCATCGTGGAGAATGTCAGTCCGCAGGACTTTGTATTCACCCGTTAACGTGTCCACCACCACTTCCGAGCAGGCAACGCCGTTGGCGAAGTACAGGAAGGGACGGCCCTGGCCGGTGGCCCGGTCATAATGGATCTTGGGGGTGCTGTAGAAGCCGTTCGAAGACAGCGACACCCGGGCCATGTAGGCCTGCTGAACAAAATCGGCCCAGTCAATGCGCTGGTCACCAACACGTACTGTGTTGTTCTCGAACGCGATGTCCTCGGCACTGACGCCATGCGCTTCTGCAGCAAAGTCGACCAGGCGCTGCTTGATCTTCTCACAGGCATCCAGAGCCGCCATACCATTGAGGTCTGTGCCTGAGGAGGCGGCGGTGGGCGAGGTGTTGGGCACCTTGTCGGTGCGGGTGGCCGACACCTTGACCCGATCCAGATCCACCTGGAAGGCCGAGGCGACCACCTGGGCTACCTTGATAAACAGCCCCTGGCCCATTTCCGTGCCGCCATGGTTCAGGTGGATGCTACCATCCGTGTAGACATGCACCAGGGCGCCGGCCTGATTCAGGTGTTGGGCGGTAAAGGAAATGCCAAACTTCACCGGGGTCAACGACAGGCCGCGCTTCAGAATTTGGCTGGTCTTGTTGAAGTGGGTGATCTCTGCACGGCGCTTGCGGTAATCGGAACTGACCTCAAGCTTCTCGATCATGTCCGGCAACAGGTGCTGCTCGATTTTCTGGCCGTAGTGAGTGACATCCCGGCCGGGGCCGTAGAGGTTTCGCTTGCGGATATCCAGGGGGTCTTCGCCGAGGTATCGGGCAATGTCATCCATGGCGCGTTCAATGATCATCATGCCTTGAGGGCCGCCAAAACCACGGAAGGCCGTGTTCGACACGGTATGGGTTTTACAGCGGTGGCCAACCACTCGTGCCTCGCCAAGACTGTAGCCGTTGTCGGAATGGAACATGGCACGGTCAACGATGGCGTCGGACAGGTCAGGGGAGAAACCACAACGCCCGGCGACCATAATGTCGGCGCCACGCAGCACCCCTTGTTCGTCAAAACCGATATCGTAGGTGTTATAGAAATCGTGGCGCTTGCCCGTTTGTACCATGTCGTCGGCACGGGCCATGCGGTATTTGACCGGGCGTCCGGTTTTGCGTGCCAGCAGCGCTGAAATACAGGCCAGCGGTGCCGCCTGGGTTTCCTTGCCGCCGAAGCCGCCGCCCATGCGCCTGACTTCTACCTGAACTTCATGAATAGCCAGGCCAAGCACTTCCGCCACCAGCTTTTGCACTTCCGATGGATGCTGGCTGGAGGTGTGCACGAAGACCCCGGCATCTTCGGTAGGCTCTACCAGGCAGGCCTGGCCTTCCAGATAGAAGTGTTCCTGCCCACCGACGTTCATTTCGCCCTGCAGGCGGTGTGGTGCCTCGGCCAGGGCTTTATCAGGGTCGCCACGAAGCTGGGTGTGGTCCGGGCGTACGAACAGTTTCTGCTCCAGGGCTTCCTGCGCGGTCAGTGCAGTTGGCAGAGGCTCATAGCTGACTTTCGCCAGCCGGGCGGCTTGTCGAGCAGCCCGATGGCTGGTGGCCGCAACCGCGAACAGTGGCTGGCCCACATGTTCTACCAGATCACCGGCGAGTACCGGGTCACCCGGAAAAACCGGGCCGATATCGGTATGGCCGGGCACATCATTAACCGTCATCACCTCAACAACGCCGGGGTAGTTGCGAACGGCGTCCAGATCCATTGCAGTGACGCGGGCGTGAGCGTGGGTGCTCTGGCCTACGGCGGCATGCAACAGTCCTTCTGGCTCGGGTAGGTCATCTATATAGCGGGCCTTGCCGGAAACGTGTTTCCAGGCACTGTCGTGGTACGCCTGCGTACCGGAGAGGCCAGAGGCTGTGTCAGAAGGTTTGGGGGTATTGATCGGGAGCTTACGCATAGTCAGTCACCATGAGCGGCTGGTGGGTTTGAGTTGCGTCTTGAGTGCTTTCCAGAAACGCGCGTTGTAACAAATTACCGGCTACTTGAAGACGGTAGGCTGCAGAACTCCGGACATCAGACATAGGGTCAAACTCCTTCTCCATAGCAGATATGGCATTGAAAATGGTCGTTTGGTTCCATGCCTTTCCTTTTATCTGCGCTTCTGCACCTGCGGCACGTTTGGGTATCGCCGCCATGCCACCGTAGGCAAGGCGACAGTCAGTAACCTGATCACCGTCGCGTTTGACCCACAGCGCCGCCAGGACGGCGGAAATGTCGTCGTCAATGCGCTTGGAAATCTTGTAGATAAACAGTTGCTCATCCGGCTGCGGCGCCGGAATCCATACCCCGCGAATAAACTCGCCAGCTTTCAGGGCGGTCTTTTTATAGTCGAGGAAAAAGTCCTGCACGGGCATCTTGCGGGTGCCTTTGGCGCTGTCCAGCTCCAGGGTGGCACCCAGGGCGATCAGCGTAGGCGGCATGTCGCCGATCGGTGAGGCGTTACCGACGTTGCCGCCAACTGTGCCGCGGTTTCGTACCTGAAGCGACCCCAGTCTTTCGAGCATGGGCCCGTAGTGGGGCCAGCGCTGCTCCAGCTTATGGAACATGGAGGTATAAGTGGCGCCGGCACCAATATAAATACCGTCGTCGCTCTCCCGGATTTCCTGGAGCTCGGCAATGCCGCCAAGCCCGACAATGTGCGTCAGATCTTTCAGCTGCTGGGTGATTTCCAGGGACAGATCAGTGCCGCCGGCCACCATTCGGGCATCGGGTGATTGCTGCAGAATCTGTCGCAGTTCCTCAAGTGTGGCAGGGGCATCAAAACGGGCACCCTGTGTGTCTGACAGGGTGCCACTGGTGACTTGCAACTGCTTGAGCCCGGCGAGCATTTCCGGGGCCTGAAGCCAGGCCGCACCCGCCGCTGCAGCGGGGCCGCTGAGTGCGCCGCCCTGGCTTTGGGTGTTGGCATCTGCCGGGTTGTCATGTGTGGTGCCCGGGTTCCAGGTTTGTACACTGGCCCGACGACCGGCTTCCATGATCGGGCGATAGCCGGTGCAGCGGCAAAGGTTGCCCGACAAGGCCTCGAGCAGTTCGTTATCGCTGGTGCTCGCACCGGCCGCTGCTTTCTCTGTGTGCAGGGCGAACAGCGACATGATGATGCCGGGCGTGCAATAGCCGCACTGGGCGCCGTGGCAGTCGATCATCTCTTTCTGCACGGGATGGCCCGGCTCCGTCTGTAGCGCCTCGACAGTGACCAGGTGCTTGCCATGCAGACTGCCTACGGGAGCGATACAGCTGTTGACGCTGTCATAGCGCAACTGCCCCGAGCGGCTTTCGTCTGGTGTGCCAATGGCAACTGTGCAGGCGCCGCAGTCACCCGAGGCACAGCCTTCTTTGGTGCCGGGCAGGCGTTTACTCATGCGAAGCCAATCGAGAATGCTGAGGTTCGGGTCGGCTCGGTCGAGGGTTTGTTGTTGGCCGTTCAAGTAGAATTCGATCACAAGGTTCACCGCGAATGGTTAAGTTGTTATTTATGGATCGCCACTCCAGAGTTTCTGCGTTTCTGGATAAAAGTTTTGTTCAGGCTACTTTCGTTTTACATATTCCTGACCAGATAGTCCAGTTTTTTGTGCAAGAAATAAGCACCAATTTTATATTGTTTCGAGGCGATTCATTTCTTTGAATGCTGTCGGGATATCAGTTATCTTCGCCCATCGCCCCCCAAAGTGTAGCGGCTTTATGAACGAGCAAAACAAATCCGATCCTTCCTGGCAGCACCTGTCGCCTCCGCCTTCTGGTCAATCCAAGGTTAAAGTGCGCCCAGGACGCATTCGCCAGCGCAATCGTGAGCAAATTCTTGCAGCGGCCGAGAAAGAGTTTTCCCGCAAGGGGTTTGGCGCAACAACAGTGCAGCAAATTGCCGACAGGGCCGGGCTGCCAAAATCCAACGTGCTCTATTATTTCAGCAATAAAAAGCGCATGTATTACGCCTTGATGGACGGCATCATGGGGCGTTGGAATGATGTTTTCTCAAACGTCAGACCGGAGGACGACCCGGCCACAACCCTTGCGGGTTTTATCCAGGTAAAAATGGAAATGTCCCGAACTCATCCCCTGGCCTCCCGGCTGTTTGCCATGGAAATCATTCAAGGCGCACCCGTACTGAAAGAGTACCTCTCGACCAGTATGAAAGATTGGGTGCGTGAGCGGGCAATGGTGATTCAGCAGTGGATTAACACCGGACGTATGGGGAATGTCGATCCGGTTCAGTTGATTCATCTGATCTGGTCGTCAACCCAGCATTACGCCGATTTTCAGGTTCAGATTCTGGCGATTGAAGAGAAAGAAGCCTACACCAAAAAGGACTTCAAGCATGCGGCAGAGTTCCTGACTCAAGTTATCCTCCGTGGTTGTGGGCTTGAGGTTCCCGAGTAGTATTTTCCTGACTTATTGGTCAGCTTATCGTTGACCGGCACTCTCAACCCGTTTAAATTGCCGTTGCAGTCAATCGCCAAACGTCGCAGAAAAATAAACGAGAGTGATCATGTCCCAATGCAAAGCCTACCGGGCTTCTATTCTTCACAGTATTGCAAACCCCTACGACGTAGGTGCAGAAAACTCCTATGAATATTTCGAGGACGGCCTGCTCGTAGTCGAAAGCGGGGCTGTTGTCAGTGTTGGAGATGCAGAGGGTCTGCTGCCCTCTCTTCCGGCAGACGTTGAGGTTATCCATTATCAGGACGCATTGATAACCCCGGGGTTTATCGACACCCACATCCACTACCCCCAGACCGGAATGGTTGGCTCATACGGAGCCCAGTTGCTGGATTGGTTGGAAATGTATGTATTCCCATGCGAGGGGAAATTTGGCGACGCTGATATTGCCAGTGCCCAGACTGACATGTTCCTGCAGGAATTACTGCGCAATGGCACCACCACCGCTCTGGTGTTCGGGACGGTTCACAAAGAGTCTGTCGATGCATTTTTTGAACAGGCCTCAAAGCTTAACCTGCGGATGATTGCCGGCAAGGTGTTGATGGACCGCAATGCGCCGGAGTATCTGTTGGACACCGCAGATACCGGCTACGCAGACAGCAAGGAATTAATCGAGCGCTGGCACGGCAAAGGGCGTCTGTCTTATGCGGTAACACCCAGGTTTGCACCAACAAGCAGCCCGGAGCAACTGGAGCTTGCCGGCAAGCTCTTTAACGAGTTTCCGGATTTGTATATGCACACGCACATTTCCGAGAACAAAAAGGAAATTGAGTGGGTTAGCGAGCTATTTCCGGAGCGGAGCGGCTACCTTGATGTGTATGATCACCATGGATTAATTGGCGAAAGGGCGGTATTTGCCCACGGTGTTCATCTGCATGACGATGAGTGCAAACGGTTGAGTGATACTGGCTCTGCCGTGGCGTTTTGCCCGACATCAAACCTGTTTCTGGGGAGCGGGCTTCTGGACCTGGAACGCCTGGAAAAACAGGGTGTACGGGTTGGGCTGGGTACAGATATCGGCGGCGGCACCAGTTTTTCTCAGCTTCAAAGCCTGAATGAAGCTTACAAGGTACTGCAATTGCAAGGGCAGAAGCTGGATCCTTTCAAAGCGTTGTATCTTGCGACGCTGGGCGGCGCAAAATCTCTTTATCTTGATGAAAAAATTGGTAATTTTGAGCAAGGTAAAGAGGCAGATTTTATTGTACTCGACTATAATGCTACGCCGTTGATCAGCTATCGCTTGAGTCGTGCCAGCAGTCTTCAGGAAAAACTGTTTGCACTCATCATGCTTGGTGATGACAGGGCCGTGAAGGAAACATTCAGTGCTGGCAAGTCGTTGCATCAGAAGAAGTTTTCAAAATCTTAAAAAAAAGCAAATCAGTGATTGTAATTATTGTATACAAAGCCATAATCGTGATTGCTGGTCCTGACTTTATGGTCAAGAAATAGACCGGCTCAATCATTCGTCGCCTTCCCCAAGAGTTCTGCTCTAGGTGATAGAAAACAAAAAATATGAGGGAAATCTTATGGCTAACGCTGGGCAGGAAAGTTCACGTATAGAGCCGGCGAACACAGGGTTGCTGGAAAGGCTTTTCAAAATTGAGAAGCACGGAAGTTCAGTCAAAACCGAGCTGGTTGCGGGCCTGACTACGTTCGTAACCATGGCCTACATTATCTTTGTGAACCCCGCGATAATGGCGGACGCAGGGCTGGATTACGGCGCTGCATTTGTCGCAACCTGTATTGGCGCTGCCTTGGGTTGCTTCCTAATGGGGCTGTATGCCAACTGGCCAGTAGGCCTGGCGCCAGGCATGGGCCTGAACGCCTTCTTTACCTATACCGTTGTTGGCGATATGGGTTATGCTTGGGAAATTGCACTGGGTGCAGTGTTCCTTTCCGGCGTTCTCTTCATGATCATGAGCTTGTCCAAGATTCGGGAGTGGCTGCTCGACAGCATACCTATGAGTCTCAGGTACGCCATGGGTGCCGGGGTGGGTCTGTTCCTCGGGATTATTGGTCTTAAATCAGCCGGAATTGTTGTTGCCAATCCGGCGACGCTGCTGACTATTGGCTCCTTTACCGAACCTGCCGCACTGCTTGGTGGAATCTGCTTTTTGATGATTGCAGTGCTCAGCTATCGTAATGTGTTTGGTGCTATTTTGCTGAGCATCCTGACGGTGACTGCCATTGGTTGGGGCCTCGGAATTGTTGAGTACGGCGGTTTGGTGTCTGCGCCGCCCAGCCTTGCGCCGACCTTTATGGCCCTGGATATAGCCGGTGCGTTCCAGGTGAGCATGATCAGCGTTATTCTGGCATTCCTGTTCGTGAATATCTTCGATACTGCCGGGACCTTAATGGGGGTCGCTCACCGCGCCCACCTGGTTGATCAAGACGGCAAAATCGAAAACCTTCCTCGTGCCCTGAAAGCAGACAGTACCTCCAGTGTTGTTGGTTCGTTTGTGGGTTGTACCCCAGTGACCAGTTACGTAGAGAGTGCCTCCGGCGTTGCAGCGGGTGGTCGTACCGGTCTGACTGCGGTCACCGTGGGCGTTTTGTTTTGCCTGGCGGTGTTCTTTGCGCCGTTAGCTGGAATGATTCCTGCCTATGCAACGGCAGGCGCTCTGATTTATGTGGCCATGCTGATGATGAGTGGCTTGGCCCACATCGAGTGGGACGATCTCAGTGACACCATTCCGGCTATTATGACTGTGATCATGATGCCGCTGACATACTCAATCACCAACGGTATCGCGATTGGCTTCATAACCTATGGTGTGATGAAGCTGCTCACCGGTCAGCATAAAGAAGTCTCGATCAGCATGTATTTGCTATGTGTGATCTTTATCGCCAACTTTGCCTTCATGTAAATGGCAGCCTGAAAACTAAAACAAGACAGGAAATACTATGACACTTTTAAAGAAGTCCCTGGTAGCAGCGTGCGCCTGTGCTACGTTTGCATCCACCAGTGCTCACGCAGAGAAATTCTTCGGTGATTCCAGCATTTCGTTGCTGTATAGCGATCAATACGAAGCCTTTGGTGGCGAACGCGATACGGCAACGGTGTTCACCTTTGAAAATGCGACGGGGCATGATTGGGGAGATACGTTCCTCTTCTTTGACCGTTTTCGCGGCCACGGCTTCTCTACCGGTAATGACAGTATTTATGGTGAGTTTGCCCCCAACCTGAGCCTGAGTTGGTTGACTGGCCAGGACTTGAGTTTTGGCCCGATCAAGGATGTTCGGCTGTCTGGCCAGTATGAATATGGCGGCGGCGATGTTAACAATAATAACTTGATGTACGGCCTGGGGCTCAGCTGGGATGTGCCTGGACTGGTTTATTTCAATACCAACTTCTATTACGTGGACAATGATACGGAATTCGATACCAAAGACGATTGGCAGGCGACTGTTACCTGGAAAGCACCCATTGAGGCCGGCAGCGCACTGTTTGTGTTTGACGGTTACATCGACTACTCATCTGCAGTCAGTGGTGATCATGCGGCTGACTTCCACTTCAATCCGCAGTTAAAGCTGGATATCGGCAATTTCACCGGTAACCCGGGAGTTCTGCTGGCTGGTATTGAGTATTCGTACTGGCGTAACAAGTATGGCAACACGGCCTTCGATACCGAAAACGCCATCAGCGCACTGGTTAAGTTCCACTTTTGATGCAGCTGGGTCGGGCTGCACTATTGCCGCCCGACCTGCATAGAAAGAAGTCGTATTCCAGTCCTGTCAGGAACCGCTGGCAGGGCGCCCTGGTTTTCTCCTTTCCCTCTTCAGATATCTATCCTATTCTTCTCGCCACAGTGGTTTAAAAATACGATCCTGTTTGTGGCAAAGAATGTATACACAATTATACTATCAGTGTATTCTTTATCTTTCACAACGGATCGTTTTAGTATGGCGTTTTTTGTATATAAACGGCCATTGCGTCATAGGAGAGTTTTATGGGATATCTAACTACACATGTGCTGGATACTTCTCAGGGTCTTCCCGGTAAGGGTATTCGAATTGAGGTGTATCGCCTTGAGGGTGAGACTCGCACATTAATCAAAGAAGTGGTCACCAATTCTGATGGGCGGTGCGATGAGCCGATTATGGAAGGTGATGCCTTTACCGTTGGGCAGTACGAGCTGGTTTTTCATGCCGGGGATTATTTTCGGGCTCAGGGTAGTGACATGAGCGAGCCGGCATTTCTGGATGTTATCCCGCTGCGGTTCGGGGTTGCTGATGCATTTCAGCACTACCATGTACCGTTGTTGGCGACTCCTTACAGCTACTCCACCTATCGGGGCAGCTGATGCTGGAAAGGGGGCCTTCTCCCTTGAACGACAATCACAACAAAACGCAATAAGAGAGCGGCCTCATGCAAGCTTTTATTCTCGACTTTGTAAACTTCATGCTTCGATGGCTCCACGTGATCGCAGCCATCGCGTGGATTGGCGAATCAATCTACTTTGTGATGCTGGATAACAGCCTCAGAAAGCCCAAGAGTGCAAACTGCATAAAAAAGGGCGTTGCGGGGGAAATGTGGGCCGTGCACGGCGGTGGTTTTTACCACAACCAAAAGTACGCCTCTAGCCCGGAGGATTTGCCAGAAGACCTGCATTGGTCGTTCTGGAAGGCATACACCACCTGGTTATCCGGCTTTGCTCTGTTCATTATTCTCTATATGGCGCAGCCAAGTTTCTATCTGGTTAACCCTAACAGCAGCTGGGCGTGGGCCGCAGAGTTAACGGGCTGGCAGGCTAATGGTCTGGCTCTCATCTTCCTGTTAATGGGTTGGGTTATTTACAACGAGTTGTGTAAACGCATCAGCCCCAACATGGACCGGGATGGCCTGTTAAGTATCGCGGTTGGGGTGCTTGTTGTCGCCGTTGCCTATCTCAGCACACAGCTTTTTGCTGGCCGGGCGGCGTTTCTTCTGACCGGTGCGGTGATGGCTACCGCCATGAGTGCGAACGTTTTCTTCTGGATTATTCCCGGCCAGCGGCGAATTGTTAAGGCAATGAAGGCAGGTGAGGCACCTAACCCGCTCGATGGTAAGCGTGGCAAGCAACGCTCGGTGCATAACACCTATTTTACGCTTCCCGTTGTGCTTCTGATGATTAGCAACCATTACGCCTTCTCTTATACTCATGATCAGGCGTGGATCATTATGGCCTTGCTGATCTTTGGCGGGGCGGTTATTCGTCAGTTTTTCGTGCTGATGCACGCTGGAAAAACCCAGCCAGGCTATCTGGTTGCTGGCGCGGCCTTCATTTTGGCGGCTTTCTGGGTGTCAGCGCCTCCCTTTGACGAAGCAGATAGCTCAGGCTCCGCACAGGCCGTAGAAGCCGGGCCGGGAGCCGCTACGCTGGCAGACGTGAGTGCGGTTATGAGCCAGCATTGCGTGGTATGTCATGCGGAAGAGCCTACGTACCCGGGTATTACAGCGGCCCCGGCCGGGCAGATGTTTGAAACAGATGCCCAGATTACCGGCCAGGCGGCCAAGATAAAGGAGGTTGTGGCAAGCAAATATATGCCCTTGGGTAACGTGACCCAAATGACTGAGGCGGAGCGTGAAATCATAGCCAACTGGGATGAGTAACCTTTACTCTCAGTCAATCCCAGGCTGACAACCGCTCAACCTGAATACCCCCTCGGGCTCTCTGTGCCCGGGGGTGTGCCTCCCTTTTTCTCCTCCCGTTTTTCTTTTTTTCTCTCTTGTCCTGATTGCGAGCCATTACCGGTATTTTTGTGCAATATTTGTTCTATCCATTATTTCTGGACAAACAATCGCTTGGCTGTAGCGATGTGCTTTCAGGGCGGCTATTTTTAAATATTATGCAGTCTTTATTAATTTAGATGTAGAAATTGCCAAAATCATGGATACAATGTATTGTAAGTTACGTATACAAAAATACATAAAGATTAGGTTGGTAAGCCTCATCTGTTCAGTAAAACAAGAGAAGGAATTGAGTTGATGACTGCGACGACGCCGGATAACTACCCACGAGATCTTAAAGGTTACGGCTCGTCGGTGCCCTACGCGGACTGGCCGGGGCGGGCGCGTATTGCTGTGCAGTTTGTGCTGAATTATGAAGAAGGCGGAGAAAACTGCGTCTTGCATGGCGATACCCATTCAGAGCAGTTTCTGTCAGAAATTGCCGGCGCCGAGGCTTATCCGGCCCGCCACATGAGCATGGAGTCGATCTACGAATACGGTTCCCGAGCGGGCGTCTGGCGGATATTGAACGAATTTAAGCGCCGTGGCATGCCCCTCACGGTCTTCGGAGTAGCCATGGCGCTTGAGCGTCACCCGGAACTTGCCCATGCCTTTAAAGAGCTGGGTCACGAGATTGCCTGCCATGGCTGGCGCTGGATTCACTATCAGGATGTACCTGAACAGGTAGAGCGTGAGCATATGCGTCGCGCCATTGAAATTTTCCAGAACCTGTATGGTGAAAAGCCCCAGGGTTGGTACACCGGTCGCGATAGCGAGAATACTCGCCGCCTGGTGGTTGATGAAGGCACCTTTACATACGACAGCGACTATTACGGCGATGACCTCCCGTTCTGGACAACGCAGCAGAACAGCCAGGGAGAAGATCGGCCTCACCTGATTGTGCCTTACACACTCGACACCAACGATATGCGTTTTGCCTCGCCGTATGGTTTTGCCAACGGCGACGACTTTTACACCTATCTTCGGGATGCCTTCGACGTACTTTATGCAGAAGGCGACGAAACACCGAAGATGCTTTCTGTTGGCCTTCACTGCCGTATGGTCGGCAGGCCAGGGCGCTTCCGTGGTTTGCAGAGGTTTCTCGATCACATCGAGGCCCATGATCGTGTCTGGGTTACGAGACGCATAGATATTGCCAACCACTGGGCTGAACGCCACCCGTTTTCATCCAAGGAGATGTCATGACTAATAAATCTTCACAGAAGCCTACTTATTACGCGCCCACTGGTGGTCATCCGCCCCAGACACAGCTGCTAACGGATCGCGCTGTATTTACCGACGCCTACGCTGTTATTCCAAAGGGTGTCATGCGGGACATCGTTGCCAGCTTGTTGCCGTTCTGGGACAAAACCCGTCTGTGGGTTCTGTCGCGTCCATTGTCTGGTTTTGCAGAGACGTTTTCGCAATACATCATGGAGGTGTCACCTGGTGGTGGCAGTTCACGGCCTGAGCTGGATGCTGGCGCCGAGGGCGTTCTGTTTGTTGTGGAAGGTGAGATGACTCTGACTCTCGAGGGTCAGAAACATCACATGGTTGAAGGTGGGTATGCCTTTATTCCACCCGGAGCCAACTGGCAGCTACACAACGAATCCGACGGCATGCTTCGTTTTCACTGGATACGTAAAGCTTACGAGTTTGTAGACGGTATTGAAGTGCCAGAAGCCTTTGTAACCAGCGATAGCGAAGTGGTACCTAACGAAATGCCGGGCACAGACGGGCGTTGGACAACGTCGCGTTTTGCAGACCCTTCAGACATCCGCCACGACATGCATGTAAACATCGTGAATTTCCAGCCGGGCGGCGTGATTCCGTTTGCTGAAACCCACGTTATGGAGCACGGGCTGTATGTACTGGAAGGCAAGGCTGTTTATCGCCTGAATCAGGATTGGGTTGAAGTGGAGGCTGGTGACTACATGTGGCTCCGTGCTTTCTGCCCACAAGCATGTTACGCCGGAGGCCCAGGCCCTTTCCGTTATCTGCTTTACAAAGACGTTAACCGGCACATGAAATTCAATGGATTCGGCTCACGCTAAGCCGAAACAAGGAATCGTTATGCTGGAACTTCAAGCACAACCGTTAAGCGCCGAGGCGTTTGCCGACTTTGGCGATGTGATTGAGCGGAACGACTCAAAATCGTTTCCCATCAACTCTGGCCGTACCCAGCGTCACCATGATTTGGCCACGGTAGAAGCTTTGGGTGAAGAGGCCAGGGTGCTGGTTAGCATGTTTGTTAGCCAGCCTGTAACACTGCCGCTGGAACTCACGTTCCTGGAGCGGCATCCGCAGGGCAGTCAGGCATTTATGCCGCTGCACGAGGAGCGTTTTGTGATTGTGGTGGCACCGCGGGGTGAGACCATAAACCCCGGCGACGTCCGTGCGTTTGTAACCAACGGCCTGCAAGGCGTGAATTACAAGGCCGGAACCTGGCACGCCATTCAGTCTGTTCTTAACGTTGAAGGAGAGTTTTTGGTTGTTGATCGCGGTGGCGCGGGCAATAACTGTGAAGAGTACGCACTCGATATTTGCGTAAATTGTGGAGAACCCGAGTAGCCGATCATTCTATCCGAAAACAAAAACAATTTTCTGGAGGAACTATTATGGCTCGTATGACAGCAGCAGAAGCAGCCGTTGAAGTATTAAAGAAAGAAGGCGTTGATGTAACCTTCGGTGTACCCGGAGCAGCCATCAACCCGTTTTATGCCGCTATGCGCAAAGTGGGCGGTGTTGATCATGTACTGGCACGCCATGTTGAGGGCGCGTCGCACATGGCCGAAGGCTACACCCGTACCAAGCCTGGCAATGTGGGTGTGTGCATAGGTACATCCGGCCCCGCCGGTACTGACATGATCACCGGTTTGTACTCATCTATCGGTGATTCCATTCCCATTCTGTGCATCACCGGCCAGGCGCCGCGCGGCAAGCTTCACAAAGAAGACTTCCAGGCGGTTGATATCCAGTCTATAGCCGGCCCCGTAACCAAGTGGGCTATCACCGTGCTTGAGCCAGCTCAGGTGCCCCGCGCGTTCCAGAAAGCTTTTCAGCTGATGCGCAGCTCTCGTCCGGGCCCGGTTCTGCTCGATCTGCCCATCGACGTGCAGATGACCGAGATTGAATTTGACATAGACACCTACGAGCCGCTACCCGCCTACAAGCCGGCAGCTACTCGTGCTCAGGTGGAAAAAGCAATAACCATGCTGAACGAGGCTGAAAAACCCCTGCTGGTATCCGGTGGTGGTGTGATCAGCGCCGATGCATCAGATCTTCTGGTTGAATTTGCAGAAGTGACCGGAGTACCCGTGATCCCCACATTGATGGGTTGGGGCACCATTGCCGATGACCATCCGTTGATGGCGGGCATGGTCGGCCTGCAGACGTCGCATCGCTACGGCAACGCCACCATGCTGGCCTCTGACTTTGTAATGGGTATTGGTAACCGTTGGGCCAATCGCCACACAGGTAATGTTGAGACCTACACCAGGGACCGGACGTTCGTTCACATTGATATTGAGCCGACCCAGATCGGCAAAATTTTCGGACCGGACTACGGTATTGTCTCCGACGCCAAGGCGGCATTGGAACAGTTGGTTGAGGTGGCCAGGGAAATGTCGGCCGCCGGCAAACTGAAAGATCGCAGCACCTGGGTAGAGGAATGTCAGGAACGTAAGCGCACACTGCTGCGCAAGACGGACTTCCCCAACAACCCGGTGAAGCCGCAGCGCGTTTACCAGGAAATGAACCGGGCGTTTGGCAAGAACACCCGCTACGTGACAGCCATTGGCCTGTCCCAGATCGCCGGTGCCCAGTTCCTGCACGTGTACAAGCCGCGCCACTGGATCAACTGTGGCCAGGCCGGCCCGCTGGGCTGGACCATCCCGGCCGCTCTGGGTGTGTGCCGGGCAGATCGTGACGCCGAGGTTGTAGCGCTTTCCGGCGACTATGATTTCCAGTTCATGATCGAAGAACTGGCCGCCGGTGCGCAGTTCAACCTGCCGTATATTCACGTGCTGGTGAATAACTCCTACCTGGGGCTTATTCGTCAGTCCCAGCGCGGCTTTGACATGGATTACTGCGTGCAGTTGTCGTTCGAGAACGTGAACTGCCCGGACATCGCCGAGTACGGCGTTGATCACAAGTCTGTGGTTGAAGGCCTGGGCTGTAAGGCTATTCGCGTAACCAAGGCCGAGGACATTGCGCCGGCGTTCGAAGAAGCGAAAAAGCTGAAAGAAGAGTTCCGTGTGCCGGTAGTGGTTGAGATCATGCTTGAGCGCATAACCAACATCTCCATGGGAACCGACCTGGACGGTGTGAACGAGTTTGAGGACTTGATCGAGAACGTCACCGATGCCCCAACCTCCATCGCCAGCCTGACTTAATAGAGGCACGAATGTTGCCGGTTGTCTGAAGGGGCAACCGGCAGACTCTCAAAGAACAATAAATCGACAAGCAGGAGACTGACTATGCCTAAGTTTGCCGCAAACCTTAGTATGCTGTTTACCGAAGTGGATTTCCTTGACCGTTTTGAGGCCGCCGCGTCTGCCGGTTTCAAGGGCGTCGAATACCTCTTTCCTTACGACTTTCCGGCACAGGACATCAAGAAGCAACTGGACGACAACAACCTCACCCAGGTTCTGCACAACCTCCCGGCCGGGGATTGGGCCGGTGGTGAGCGCGGCATTGCCTGTCACCCTGATCGCGTGGAAGAGTTTCGCGCAGGCGTCGCCCAGGCTATCGAATACGCAACCGTACTGGGTTGCAAGCAGGTGAACTGCCTGGCAGGAATCCAGCCGGAAGGTGTTAGCGAGGACCAGGCCCACACTACGTTTGTGGAAAACCTGCGCTTTGCTGCGGCCGAGCTTGAGAAGGCCGGCATTTTGCTACTCGTAGAAGCCATCAACACCCGCGACATTCCCGGCTTTTTCCTGAGCCGCACAGATCAGGGTGTAAAGTTGTTGGAAGAGGTTGGCAGTGGCAACCTGAAGCTGCAGTACGACATCTATCACATGCAGATCATGGAAGGCGATTTGGCCCCGACCATTGAGGCCAATCTCTCAAAGATTGGACATGTGCAGTTGGCCGATAATCCGGGTCGTCACGAACCAGGTACCGGGGAAATCAATTACCCGTTCCTGTTTGCTCATCTTGAAAAACTGGGGTACCAGGGATGGATTGGCTGTGAATACAAGCCCGCAGCCTCTACGACCGAAGGGCTCGGTTGGCTGAGCCAGGTAAAATAAAAACATCGCGCAACGAACCAGAAGGGGAAAATTATGAGTAAGATCGGATTTATTGGTCTCGGAATAATGGGCCGGCCTATGGCGGGGCACTTGATGGACGCAGGTCACGAACTGGTTACCTTCGTTAAAAGAGGCTCTTTGCACGAGGATATGGCCTCCAAGGGCATGAAGCAGGTAGAGAGCGCCAAGGCTGTGGCCGAGCAGTCTGACATTATTATTACCATGGTTCCGGATACGCCGGATGTTGAAGAGGTATTGCTGGGAGAAGGCGGTGTTATAGAAGGCCTGAAGCCGGGCACTCTGGTTATTGACATGAGTTCCATCGCGCCGATCCCTACCCAGGAGATGGCCAAACGCATCACCGACGCCGGTGGTGAGTTTGTTGACGCCCCGGTTTCCGGCGGCGAAGGTGGTGCCATTAATGCCGCACTGACCATCATGGTTGGTGGGCCGGAAGAGAGCTTCAAGCGCGCGTTGCCTGTGCTGGAAGTTATGGGCAAGACCATTACCCACATAGGCGACCATGGTGCTGGCCAAATCTGTAAAGTGGCGAACCAGATTGTAGTTGCGCTGACTATTCAGGCTGCCGCAGAGGGGTTACTGTTCGCCTCCAAGGCCGGTGCAGACGTAAGCAAAGTGCGTGAAGCCCTGTTGGGTGGCCTGGCAACGTCGAAGATCCTGGATGTACACGGTGAGCGCATGATCAATCGAACGTTTGATCCTGGCTTCCGTATTCGCTTGCACCAGAAAGACCTGAACCTGGCGTTGGAAAGTGCTCGTAGCCTCAACTTGTCGCTGCCGGGTACGGCGAATGCGCAGCAACTGTTTCAGGCGTGTGCGGCCAATAACGGAGCGGATTGGGATCATGCGGGTATTGTGAGAGCGCTGGAAAAGTTGGCTGATCACGAAATAGGAAGCTAACGCAAACATTGATGATTTTTGCGCCATTATATTGGTGCTTCCGAGGGCTACATGAAAAACTTAAAGAATACGATCCGTCGCACTAAAATTGTGGCTACGCTGGGGCCGGCAAGTGACCGCCCTGGCGTGCTGGACGCCATGATTGAAGCAGGCGTTGATGTTGTGCGCCTGAACTTTTCTCACGGCACCACCGAGGATCACCAGCGCCGGCTGACGGCTGTTCGTGAGGTTGCGGACCGGTTGGGCAAAACAGTGGCCGCCCTGGGCGACCTGCAGGGCCCCAAGATACGCATTGCGCGTTTCAAGGATGGCGCTGTTACCCTTGGCAAGGGGCAGCCGTTTGTTATTGATATGGCAATGGAGGCTGATGCAGGCGACGCCCAGCGAGTTGGGTGCGATTACAAGTCGCTGGCAAGCGATGTGGCCACAGGCGATCTGTTGCTGCTTGATGACGGTCGCCTGGTGCTTGAAGTTGAGCATGTCAGTGCCTCGGAGGTTAGCACCAAGGTGGTTGTGGGAGGCAAGCTTTCCAACAACAAAGGCATCAACAAGCAGGGTGGTGGTTTATCGGCCGCCGCGCTTACTGATAAAGACCGGGCCGATCTCAAAGCAGCTGTGAGCATGGGGGTAGACTACCTGGCGGTGTCCTTCCCCCGTAGCGCTGAAGATATGCACGAGGCCCGCCAGCTTCTTGGCGAGGCCGGCAAGGATATTGGCCTGGTGGCCAAGGTTGAGCGTGCAGAAGCTGTGGCCGATGATGAAACCCTGGATGGCATCATTCAGGCGTCGGAAGCCGTCATGGTTGCCCGGGGTGATCTTGGGGTGGAAATCGGCGACGCTCAGCTCATTGGTGTGCAGAAGCGTATGATTACGCGGGCGCGACAATTGAACCGTGCGGTGATTACCGCAACCCAGATGCTTGAGACCATGATCAGCGCCTCTTTGCCCACCAGGGCCGAAGTGTTTGATGTGGCCAACGCCGTTCTCGATGGCACCGATGCCGTTATGCTATCTGCAGAAACGGCAGCTGGTGAGTATCCGGTCGAAGCGGTAGAGGCCATGAATCGCTTGTGCCTGGGAGCCGAGCGGGAGAAAAGCACTCAGGAATCTGGCCACCGCATGCACCAGGGCTTTACGCGTATTGACGACGCAGTCGCGCTGTCTGCCATGTACGCTGCCAATCACCTTGAAGGCGTTGCCGCCATCGCTTGCATGACAACAACCGGTCGTACACCGTTGATTGCCTCGCGCATTCGTTCAGGGTTGCCGATTGTCGGGTTGGCCAGCAACCAGGTGGCACAACGCAGGATGGCACTTTACCGGGGTGTGGTATCTGTGCATTTTGATAACACCAGGATACCGGCCCACGAGTTAAACGACCGGGCCATTGAGTTGTTGGTGTCCAAGGGAATTGCAGCGCAGGGCGATGACGTTATATTGACCTGGGGCGACAAAATGAATACAGACGCCAGTACCAATACAATCAAATTCATCGAGGTCAACACAGGCAGCTAAGCAGGGTGCCTGATAGCGATGGGCCAGCGGGCTTTACCCACGCACGTGAGAGAAAATCACGTGCAGGTCGTCCGTTGTGCCCTCATCGTCAAAGTTCAGTTTCTCATCGATGTGATCCATGTGGCGCATCATCAAAGAGATTGCCTTTTCCGTATCTTTGGCAGCGACCGCATCCAGCAACTGGTTGTGTTCATCGAAGGAGCAGTGGGAGCGGGTAACCTTCTCGTACTGCGCGATGATCAGGGATGTTTGTGATACCAGGCTGCGCTGAAAGCCGGTAAGAGGGGCGTTGCCCGCCACTTCAGCCAGTTTCAGGTGGAATTCGCCTGATAAGCGGATGCCTGTGCCCATCTCTCCGCGGGTAAAGCAGTTTTGCTCGTCTACCACCATTTTTCTGAGTTCGGCCAGTTGCTTTTCTGTTGCGTTCTGAACCACCAATTCCGTAATGGTTCGCTCAACCAGGCGTCGTGCGTAAAGAATCTGGCGGGCCTCCTCTACGCTTGGGTTAGCGACCATGGCACCCCGGTTAGGGCGAATAGAAACCACGCCCTCGTGCGCCAGTTGCAATAATTCCCGCCGGATTATGGTGCGGCTAACACCAAAGATTTCACCCAGAGCTTCTTCGCTTAATTTGGTTCCGGGACTCAGACGGTGCTCCAGAATGGCGTCGAAAATGTGAGCGTATATGGTATCGCTTTTCGATCCAGTTCTTTTTTTGAACGCACGGTTGGTGCTGGTTGCCGAGTCTGCTTGCTTGCTCATAATCTCTCGCGAATGGGTAGTGTGAGGGCGCATTCAGGCGCCATTTCAGCCTGATGTTGGGTTTAGAGTTGTTTGGCTAAGTTGGTAGCTACATATCTAATTTTATTGTATTCACTGACGTATTAACATCTGTTTGTGAAGTAAACAATGGGGAATATCTTACAAACCCTTTTCAATCGCTACAAAGAAAGCGCCCTGCTTTGGCAAGAATCTACACGGTATTGATCTACAGGGCTCCGTGTAGTTTAATAAAATTGTATACATAAATGATACATTATTGTCGAAAATATAAAACCACAAAAAGGAGTAAATATGAGCGATTTTCAAACTTTGACCCCCTCCACCCTAGATCGCGCCGCCTTTGTGGAGGCTTTTGCGGACATCTACGAGCATTCTGCGTGGGTAGCTGAGCAAGTTTACGATTCCGGTGTAGATGAGTCTCTGGATCAGGTTGAAGCCATGCATGAGCGTATGTCCCAAGTGCTTCTCAGCGCGGATCGAGAAACCCAGTTGGCTCTGATCAATGATCACCCGGATCTGGCGGGTAAAGCGGCCTTGCAGGGGGAATTGACGGCTTCAAGCACGTCGGAGCAAGCAGGTGCGGGAATTCAGGAGTGCACACCAGAGGAATTTGAGCGTTTTGTGCGGCTAAACGAGGCATACAAAGCCAAGTTTGGTTTTATCTTTATCATGGCAGTGAAGGGCAGCGATAGGCACAAGATTCTGGCGTCATTTGAGGAGCGTATGGGTAACTCCCAGGAGCAGGAGTTTCAGCGTGCGGTTGCTGAGATCAACAAAATCGCGTTGTTCCGTTTGCAGGCCATGTAATGGCAAAGATGTAGGAGGAACGCAAGGGGGCAGTGAAGCGCCAACTGTCCCGGCGGGGCTTTGCCGGGACAGTGTTTAGGTTGAAGCCAGGTGTGGCTGTCAGGTCTCGTTTGCGGCCGCTTTTCTGGCTACTTCAGCGGCATGGGCTATTTCGGCTTCTTCGAGCTCTGCGCGATCGTTGGCTTCATCGGCCAGGGTTTTGTTCGGCAGGATCAGGTTAAGCGTGAAGGCCACGAACGCAGCTACCGTGATTGGCGAGCCGCCCATCACGTTCTGCAAAAATTCCGGGAACATGGCGATGGACGTGGGAACGGCTTCGATGCCCATGCTCAGCGCCAGCGCCAGGCCAACAATGGTCATGTTGCGTGAAGACAGCTCGTCTTCCATCACCAGCTTGATGCCCATCAGCGTGATCATGCCGAACACGGTGATAGTGGCGCCACCCAGTACCGGGTAAGGGATTGTCGTCATCAGCGCGCTGAACTTGGGGCTGAGGCCGGCAATCAGCAGGAAAACACCGGCAATCACCAGTACAAAACGGCTGACAACCTTGGTCATGGCTACGATGCCAACGTTCTGGCTGAACGTGGACGTTGGCAGGGCGCCGAAGAGTGCACTGGCTGCTGTTGTCAGGCCGTTGCCCAACAAACCGCCGGTCAATTCCTTGGTTTTCAGTTCCCGGTCCATGCCGCCGATGGTGGTGGCCGACAGATCACCAATGGTTTGTACCGAGTTGATGATGCAGATGACGACCATGGAGACGATGGCCGCAGAGTGGAACTCCAACTTGAATGGCATCACCTCGGGCAGGGCTATCGCGCTTGCTGCGGTGATGTTCGCAAAACTAACCATGCCCAGGGACAAAGCAAAAAGATAACCAACGACGATGCCCACAATAATCGAGGCCAGCTTGATTACACCTTTACCGTACTGGGAGGCAGCCAGCACTGCGAGCAGGGTAACCAGGCCTACAAGCCAGTTCATCGGATCGCCGAAGCCATCCGCGTTGACGTTACCACTGCCCGCCATGTAGCGGATGGCAACACTGTAAAGCGACAAACCGATAACCAGCACAACAGTACCCGCTACCACCGGCGGGAAAAGATGGCGAATGTATTGGATAAAGTAGCCGATGACCATCATGGTAATACCACCAACCAACTGGGCACCAAGAACGCCCTCAATGCCGAATTGGCTACCTATGGCAATGAGTGTCGGCACATACGCAAAGCCAACACCAAACAGTGCAGGTACCCGGGCGCCAAGTTTCCAGACACCGTAGAGATGGAAAAGGGTACAAATACCCGAGGCGAGAATAGCGACCTGTATCAGCAGGAGCCGGTCGGGAACCGTCGCGCCAACTACACCGGCGACAATAATGGGCGGCGTGATGATGCCAGCGATCGCCGCAAGAAAGTGCTGTAGTCCCAGAGGCAGAGCCTTTAAGAAAGGCGGTCGGCTATTATATTCAAAGAGGGATGTGCTGACCCCCTCTGTATGCTTCCCTTGCTCCGGAGATGCATTAGATTCGCTCATTGGAGTTCTGTCCTCTCGTTTGTTGTTGTATGCATTAAAAGATCGAGTTGTTCCATTTTTTTTTGGTTATTGTACATAAGATGATCACAAAGAGAACGCGTATGGTGTTTTTATTTGGATTTCTGAGCATTCTTGTACAGCTATGATGCTTGGCCGGGCATGAGGTGGCACTGCCATCTTATTGACCGAGCGTAAGAAAATGGTTGAGTCGCCGTTTCTGAAGTGCCGATAAATTTTATTGCTGTGTTTTTCTGCGGGTATTGGTTGTATACAGTTTTGGTCCGACAGTCTGATTATGTGGTGTGGAATTGTTCATGGATGAGTCGTTGCCCGAGCCTGTATTTCTCCAACATTAATCTCGGCTTCGGCAACCGGAGCGACAAATAACAGGAGACGTTCATCGCTCTTCCCATCTGGCTTTACCTGAAGGATTCAGCAGAGCAGTGTGGCCCTACGGGGCGTGATTGATGATACCGAAATGTTTTACAGCCCGGTTCGTCGGCATGGCAATAATAGCAGAATAGCGCCCGTAGAGTTCGAGAAACGATATTTTAAGGAGCTGTTGGGTGTCTAGGAAATCGGGGTCTTGCCAGGCGCTGTCCGGAAATGATCAGAGGCATCGTCTTGAAAAAAACATGGTGGTGAGCTCCCCAGCTATATCGGTAGCCTGAATTATCGGGCCACTAAACCACTGGGTTGGTCTGTGTAAGGTTAGCCACTCAGTGATACCATGCTCGATATACGTGGGTAAGTAGAGTCACAGAGGGCAAAAATTGAGCTTGCATAATCGGGACGCCATCACTATATTATCGAGCAACACACCCGCCATGCCTATGTCTGCCTCGGCAGTCACGCACAAATCGAGCGGGTTTTTTTATGCCTGGAGAAAACAGGCATGATGCACTTTAGCAAGCCCGCAATAGATGTCTCGCAGCAGATTCAACTCCTAAAGCGCCGAGGGTTGCAGATTAACGATGAGGAGCGCGCAGCCCGCTTCCTTGAGGTCGTAAGTTTTTTTCGGCTCACTCCCTACATGCGACCATTTCAAATTCCTGGTGACGACCATCGATTCGCTGAAGGTGCTGGTTTTCGTAACCTGAGTCATCTTTACAGCTTTGATAGGCGGTTGCGCTTGCTCGTAATGGATGCAATCGAGAGGGTAGAGATCGCTGCCCGTGCGATGATCAGTAACCACATGGGGCCGAAATATGGCGCGCACTGGTACCTCGACGCTCAGTTGTTCAAGGGGCGATATAAACATACTCAATTGCTGCAGACAGTGCGCAGCAAACAGCAGGACGAGCGACGAGATTATGAGCGGGAGTGCGCCCGAGTAGAAAGGTTGGCTCAGACGTCCGCTAAAAGAAAAACGGAACTCAAGGTCAAGCGCTCGAAGGAAAGTTATGCCCGACACTATGGGCTTACATATTCGGAGCCAGAGCTGATGCCGGGCTGGGCTGCTCTCGAAGAGCTAACAATGGGTGCTTTATCTCACTTGTACGCAGGCCTTGCGAAGGATGCAGACAGAAAAACCATTGCAAGGCGCATGGAGTTACCTTGGCCATTGCTTCAATCGTGGTTCCATACACTGACGATAGCCCGCAATATTTGTGCTCATCATGCCAGGCTCTGGAACCGCGAGCTCGGCATCAAGCCCGAATTGCCCAAAAAGGCTTCGTTTCAATGGCCGGACTCTCTAACTCGCCCTCGCCATAATGTTCGGGTATATGTCGTGATGTGCATGCTCAATTACTTGATGCACAAGGTCAGTCCTGACACAAGTTGGCATCAACGAGTGAAAGGGATGTTTGATGAGTTTCCCAGCGTGTCGGAGGAAGTTATGGGATTTCCGGCTGACTGGCGGGGCGACGTATTTTGGAGTTGACGACAGGTACGACTGGATAGGCCAGTTTCGGATTGTGTTTTTCAGGATTTGAGTGATGAGGACATCCGGATGAAGAAGAGCTCTCGGGAGCTCGATATGGCATAGAAGATGAGGGCACTGTTTTTAGGTTCTTTCCGCCTGGGGCAGTGCCTGGTGCCGAACAGGCAAACCTATCCGGACTTTCAGATAGCGCCAGGGAAATACCAAATTGAGTTTTTAGCTGTCAGGCCAGCGTTTACCTGTGACCGGTGGACGCTAAGCTTAGGAGGCCTCTTCACAGCCTGTTGCATCTCAATGAAGGTGAGGCGGATAGTCCGCCTTTAAGATACTCCGCGGTGTCCCCGATATGTCACCTGGCGTGACCAGGAACGAAAACCGCCACGCGGCATTACCCGTAAGTGGCGGTTTTTGTTGAATAATATGGCGCGCCCGACAGGATTCGAACCTGTGACCACCGCCTTCGGAGGGCGGTACTCTATCCAGCTGAGCTACGGGCGCATTCGAACGTTAACGGCTTCGCGTCAATTTCGAGTGCGCAATCTTACGTGTGCAGGCGCACTCTGTCCAGCCCTTGGCTGGTTGATAACGGCCGCTTGCTATTATGGAAAAAGCGGCGCGGGTGTGATGTTCACCAGCGCATCGTCATTGCTGAACGACACTTCGCCATCCTGGATGGATATCTGAAAGTTCATGCTCCTTTCTACCAGCTCAGCGAGGGCTTCGGTGGATTCCGTTGGCAGTTCAATAATCGTCAGATTGCTGAAGCGGCTCAGCTTGTTTTTGTGCTTTTCCAGCCATACAGGCACGGCACGGGCTCCGTAGGCGTACAGGATAACCTGGCGGGCGCGGTTGCAGGCTTTGCGCAGGCGGCTCTCGTCGGGTAGGCCCAGCTCAATCCATAGTTCAATTTCGTCACTCAGGCTTTTTTGCCAAAGCTCGGGCTCGTCTTCTGTGCTCAGGCCTTTGGTAAACTCCAGCCCTTCGCGGGCATTCAGTGCAAAAGCCAGCAGCCGAATCATCATGCGCTCGTCGTTTTCTGAGGGGTGCTGGGCTATCGTGAGTTGATGGTCTGCATAATAGTGCCTGTCCATATCAGCAATATTGAGCGTGGCTTTAAAAATGGTTGCTTTGAGCGCCATAGCGGTCCTGCATTGGTATCGATATATTGGTTTGCGTTAGTGTAAAGCAATTCTTTGGGTAATGAGCAAAACAGCATGTCGATGTTGCGCGGTTTTTTGATCCTGGTTTTGTTTTTCCTGTTTGGCGAGGCACTACGACTGATATTTTTGATACCGGTCAGCGGCGGCGTGTTGGGTATGATATTGATGACCTTTACACTGATGTTGCGGGGTAGCGTGAGCGATGATTTGGCGTTAGCCAGCCAGGCGCTGATTTCGGTGCTGGTTTTGTTGATCATGCCAGGTGTGGTGGGTGTGTTTTTCATGGCCTCACAGTTTTCCGGGCAATGGTTGGCGGTATCGGCGGCCTTGTTGCTGGGTACGTTTCTGAGTGTTCTGACCACCATGTTATTGATGAAAGGCATGGCGCGGCTGTCTGGGCGGGAGCGTGCCGATGACTGAAATTTCCGGGCGTTTTCTCTCTCTGGCTGATGCCTTGTCTGTTGGGCCAATGTTTGCGATTGGGCTCACGCTGACTGCTTTTTTTGCCGGCAACTGGCTATTTGCGCGCATGGGCCGGCCTTTGTGGCTGCCTCCTGTGGTGCTTTCCGCCGTGATGCTGGCGGCGGCAATTGCCATTCTCTCGATCGACTATGTGAACTATCAGGAAGGGGCCCTCTGGATAACCGTATTACTGGGTCCTGCCACGGTCGCCCTGGGCATTCCGCTGTATCAGCAGGTTCACCACATACGCGCCATGTGGCTTCCGATTGTTGTCACGCTGCCATTGGCGGCCACGCTGGCAGGGGTTTATGCCGTAGTGATTGCCTGGGCCATGGGCGCGACACCGGAGGTGCTTGCGTCGTTGGCTCCCAAGTCTGTCACCGCACCCATTGCCATCGGCATCACCAGGCAACTGGGCGGCTCAGTGCCATTATTGATGGGCGGGCTGCTGGTAACCGGTGTGGTCGCGACGTTATTTGTAGACTTGCTGGCAAAGTGGGTATCAGTAAAAGACGAGCGCATTCTTGGATTTGCGCTTGGCCTGAATGGTCACGCGATCGGAACGGCCAGGGCGTTTGAGATCAGCCATACTGCGGGTGCTTTTGCGTCTCTGGGCATGGGGTTAACCGGTGTTTTTACCGCACTCATCCTGCCTCTGGTTTTTCGCCTTTAAAGGCCGGTGGCAGCAGGCTGCTTTGGTCGTCATTCAGTTCACGAATAGCCGTAAGTTGTAATTTCGATTGCCGTAAGTAGTTTCCGCGACTAATTTCTATTACAGACGTCCGGGACGCCTGTGTCTTGGTGTGCATAAAAATGCCGTAAAAATTCGTAAAACAACGACGGAAAACCCAATGAAAAAACTACTTGCAGCTATAGTCGGGACCATGGCGCTGGTCTCGGCCCCCTTGGCATTGTCTGTCGAGGCGACGAAAGAACTGAAGATGGCGTACGACGCCGATCCGGTTACCCTCGATATTCACGAGCAGCTCTCTGGTGGCATTCTGCAGTTGTCTCATATGGCGTTTGATCCACTGGTTCGGTGGACGAAAGATCTTGGTTTTGAGGCCCGTCTCGCAGAAAGCTGGGAGCGTGTTGATGATAAAACCATGCGTTTCAAACTTCGCGAAGGGGTGAAGTTCCACTCCGGCAACGAGCTTACCGCTGAGGATGTGAAGTTTACCTACGATCGCCTGAAAGAAAGCCAGGACTTCAAGGCTATCTTCAAGCCGTTCAACGGCATTAATGTTGTTGACGACTACACCTTCGAGCTGACAACCAGCGAGCCATTTCCGCTACTGCTCAACACTGCTACCTATATTTTCCCGCTGGACAGCCAGTTCTATTCCGGCGAGACGGAAGATGGCAAGCCCAAGGATGCCATTTTGAAGCACGGCAGCTCGTTTGCTTCCGACAACCTTTCCGGCACTGGCCCCTACACGGTCAAGTCACGCCAGCAGGGCGTGCGCATGGAATTTGAGCGCTTTGCGGATTACTGGGATGAAGACTCCCCGGGTAACGTAAAGAAAATTGTGCTGACCCCGATCAAGGAAAACAATACTCGCGTGTCTGCACTGTTATCCGGTGGTGTCGATTTTATCGCCCCGGTGCCGCCTACAGATCTGGATCGCATAAAGCGTGATAAGGATTCTAGCCTGGTAACCATGAGCGGCACTCGTATCATCCTGTTCCACATGAACCAGGAGCGGGTTGAGGCGTTCAAAAACCCGAAGGTACGCCAGGCCGTGGCCTACGCCATTAACCAGGAAGGCATCGCCGCGAAGATCATGAAAGGCTTTGCCACCCCGGCAGCCCAGCTTTCTCCGGCTGGCTACCAGGGTCACAACGAGTCGCTCAAACCGCGCTACGATGTTAAAAAGGCCTAGCAGTTGATGAAAGAAGCGGGTTATGAAGATGGCTTTACCATCACCATGATGGCGCCAAACAACCGCTACGTGAACGATGACAAAATCGCCCAGGCTGCGGCGGCCATGTTGTCCCGCATCAACATTACAGTGGATCTTAAAACCCTGCCAAAAGCCCAGTACTGGCCTGAGTTTGATAATCGCTCGGGCGATATGATGCTGATTGGTTGGCACGCAGATACCGAGGACTCTGCCAACTTCTATGAGTTTTTAACCTTCTGCACAGAAGCAGGCAGTGGTGCGGGCCAGTACAACGCTGGCAACTTCTGCAACCCGGAAATCGACGCTCTGGTTGCAAAAGCCAGCGTTGAAACCGATGTTGAAAAGCGCACCTCTATGCTGCAGGAAGTGGAGCAGCGCCTTTACGACGAGGCTGCGTTTGTGCCCCTGCATTGGCAGGATCTGGCTTGGGCGAGCAAGAAAAACGTGAAGATCGAGCCGGTTCTGAACGTAATGAACTTCCCTTATTTGGGTGATTTGGTCGTAGAGTAAAGAGGGTGTCTGCTATCCCCTCTCTCCAACCTCTCTCCCGCAAGGGGAGAGAGGCGTTCATTACTCCTCATCGGTAAATTCTTCATGTTAGCGTTTTTGGTTCAACGGATATCCCAGGCCTTACTGGTTATGTTCGTGATCAGTGTGATCGCGTTTGCTATCCAGGATGGTCTGGGGGATCCGCTTCAAGAAATGGTCGGTATGTCTGTCTCCCAGGAGGAGCGGGAAGCCCTGCGCGAAGAGCTGGGGCTGAACGATGCCATGGTGGTGCAGTATCTGCGGTTTGCGGGCAACGCCATCCAGGGGGATTTAGGCAATTCGTATTTTTATGACAAACCTACTCTGGAGGTGATCTCCGAGCATCTGCCTGCCACTCTGGAGTTGGTCATTGGCGCCAGTCTCATGATCATGCTCTTATCTGTGCCCATCGGGGTTTATGCGGCCATACGACCGCGAGCCTTGCTGGCAAAGTTTTTTATGGGCGTGAGCACCGTTGGCATATCCATTCCGGTGTTCCTTACGGCTATTGTTCTAATACAGATATATTCCATCGGTGTAACCGTGGCCTGGTTTCCGGTGGACACCGGCTGGGGGCAATGGCTGAACGGCGCCCTGAGCACCGAGGGTGGTCTGCCGTCTTACGGCCGCGGTAATGAACTCACCCACCTGTTCGGCTCCTGGTATTCCGGCTTTTTCTCGAAGGACGGCCTGTTGCACCTGGTGCTGCCGTGCGTGTCTCTGGCTTCTATCATGTTGCCGCTGTTTATTCGCCTTATTCGTGCGGAAATGATGGAGGTATTGCAAAGTGACTATATTCGCTACGGCCGGGCCAAGGGCCTGAGTGCGGTTCGGATCAACTTTCTTCATGCCCTCAAGAACACCATGCTTCCGGTTATTACCGTAGGTGGCGTGCAGATCGGCATTATGGTGGCCTACACAATTCTCACGGAGACGGTATTTCAGTGGCCCGGCGTAGGGCTGATGTTTCTGGAAGCCATCACCCGCAGCGACATTCCACTGATTGTTGCCTATTTAATGGTGGTGGGCCTGATTTTCGTGATCACCAACACCCTGGTGGATTTGGTATACGGACTGGTGAATCCCACGGTTAAACTGACAGGTAAGAAAGCATGACAACAGCGACTCTTTCACGCTGGGATCGTTTTCGCGAGTCCTTTCTCTGGTATAGCTTCAAACGCGACAAAGTAGCGATTGTGAGCTTTCTTGTGCTGCTTTTGATGGTCCTTGCAGCCATATTTGCGCCCATGCTGGCGCCCACTGATCCCTACGATCTCACGCAGATCAACATCATGAACTCGGAAATGCCGCCGGTGGGGATGGGCGGCGCAGATGCTGCCTTTCCGCTGGGTACCGACGCCCAGGGCCGGGATATGCTTTCCACCATTTTGTACGGCACCCGCGTGTCCCTGCTGATTGGCTTTGGTGCCGTGGTTTTGCAGGCTGCACTGGGTATCCTGTTCGGGCTGCTGGCCGGTTACCTGGGTGGTCGGGTGGATTCCATCCTCATGCGCATCGCCGATGTTCAGTTGTCGTTCTCCACCCTGATGGTCGCTATCATAGTGGGTGCGGTGTTCAAGGCCAGTTTTGGCAACCTGATGTTCGGTGAGATTGCCATCTACATGTTGATTTTCATCATTGGCGTAGCCGAATGGCCGCAAATCGCTCGCACCGTGCGCGCCTCTGTGCTGGCGGAGAAAAAGAAAGAATATGTGGATGCGGCCAAGGTGATGGGCTTTCGCACCAACCGAATCATGTTCCGCCACATTTTGCCCAATACCCTTTCGCCGATTTTTGTTATCGCTACAGTGCAAATCGCCAACGCGATTATCTCTGAGGCGGCGCTGTCGTTCCTGGGCCTTGGCATGCCCGAAACCCAGCCGTCTCTGGGTTCGCTGATCAAATCCGGCTTTGACTACATTCAGAGCGGTTCCTGGTGGATTACTCTGCTTCCCGGCCTGGTGCTGGTTGTACTCGTGCTGGTCATCAACCTGTTGGGTGACTGGCTGCGGGATGTCATGAACCCACGGCTGTATAAGGGCTAAAGAACCATGAAAAGCAACACGCCACTGCTGGAAGTAAAAGACCTGGATGTCCGGTTTGCCGTGCGAGGCGGCGATTTGACAGCCCTGCGCGGTATCAGCTTTAGCCTGGATAAGGGGGAGCGGTTAGGTCTGGTGGGGGAGTCTGGTGCCGGTAAATCGGTTGCGGCTTTTTCCATTCTGAACCTGGTTGCCCGTCCCGGTTACATCGCCGGTGGGCAGATTCTGTTTGAAGGCCGGGACCTGGCGGCTATGAGCGAGCGAGAGCTGCGTAAAATCCGTGGTAACCGCATTGCCATGATTTTTCAGGACCCGATGATGACCCTGAATCCGGTGCTGAGCATTGGCACCCAGATGGTTGAGTCCATTAAGGCCCATCGCCGGATCAGCACAAAGGCAGCGCGGGATATTGCACTGGGGAAACTGCAAAAGGTGCAGATTCCCTCGCCGGAAAAGCGGCTTGATCAGTACCCCCACGAGCTGTCAGGGGGCATGCGCCAGCGGGTTATTATCGCCATTGCGCTGTTGCTGGACCCGGAGATTATTGTGGCAGATGAGCCCACCACTGCGCTGGATGTGACTATTCAGGCCGAGATCATGGCGCTCCTGCTGGAATTGTGCGAGCAGGAAAACGTAGCGCTGATGCTGATCACCCACGACCTGGGCGTTGTCTCCCAGGTAACCCAGCGCATGCTGGTAATGTATTCCGGTCGCATAATCGAGCAGGGCCCAACCCGGGAGATCATTAACGATCCCCAGCACCCTTACACCCAGGGTCTGATCAATGCGTTGCCGCAGATGGGGGAGCCGGGTGCAAGGTTGTTCCAGATTCCCGGTTCCATGCCGTCGTTAAATAAGGTGCCTACGGGTTGCCCATTTCACCCTCGGTGCAAGTTTGCGACTGACCAATGCCGGCAAACCATGCCCCAATACGTACGTTCCGGAAACGTGGATGTAGCGTGTTACGAGGTCAGTAACCTGATAGAGCAGGAGAAGCGCATGCAGGAGGCCGAATCATGACCTCCCCATTAGTAGATATTCGCGGGCTGGAAAAACGGTTCGATTTGTCTGGCAATCTGCTGGAGCAAATCACCTTCAAAAATGGCCGTCTCCAGCGCAAGCAGGAAGCGGTTCACGCCATTAACGGTGTGGATCTGCAGGTTCACAAAGGCGAAGCACTTTGTGTGGTGGGTGAATCCGGCTGCGGAAAATCCACCATTGCCCGCACCGTAATGGGCTTGCTGTCACCCAGCGGTGGAGAAGTACATTACAGCGGCCAGCGCATCGATAATCTCAAAGGACGGGATGTGCTGCCGTATCGTCGCAAAATGCAGATGATTTTCCAGAATCCCTATGCGTCCCTGAACCCGCGCATGACCATTCAGAAAACTCTGGAAGAGCCGATTCACTTTCACCATCCGGAGTTGGCCCGCAATGAGGTGCGAGGCAAGGTTCAGGAGGTGATGGCGTCGGTGGGCATAGACCCGGATTGGGGGAGCCGGTTTGGCCACGAATTCTCCGGTGGTCAGCGCCAGCGCATTGCCATTGCCCGGGCTTTGGCCGTAGACCCTGAGTTTATTGTGGCAGACGAGCCGATTTCTGCGCTGGATGTGTCCATTCAGGCCCAGGTACTGAACCTGCTGATGGACGCCCAGGAAACCCGCAACCTGACTTATCTGTTCATCACCCACGATCTGGCCGTGGTGGAGCACTTCGGTACCCGGGTGGCGGTGATGTATCTTGGGCGGGTGTGTGAGCTGGCGGACACCAAAACCTTGTTTGCCGAGCCGCGCCACCCGTATACCCAGGCGTTGCTATCGGCAATTCCCAAGCTTGAAGACGACAGGCCCAATTATATTCGGCTGCAAGGGGAGGTGCCCACGCCGGTTAACCTGCCATCTGGCTGCGTATTCCATGGCCGCTGCCCTTATGCAAACGAGCGTTGTTACCAGGAAATTCCCCAGCTGATCGCGACCGATGGCGGCGCCCAGGTTGCCTGCCATGCGGTGGAGGAAGGGCGATTGTAAGAAAGCGGCTGCGATAAGTTATGATGCGTGCACTGAATAGCCCATGAAACGCCGCTACTCTTTAACCCTACTCTTTGCTTATTGGCCGGGGAGCCCATGGAAATACGCTGGATGGAAGATTTCATGGCGCTTGCTCGCACGCGCCATTTTTCTCGTGCGGCTGAGCTTCAGCACGTAAGCCAGCCTACGTTCAGTCGCCGCATCAAGCTGTGAGGTGGACCCAATCAGTTAGACAACCTGATGGTGTCCCTAAGCTATGATCCG
>NZ_JBQDCO010000009.1:0-89762 GCF_052091845.1 Marinobacter sp.
TCGGTTTATAAGAACAGGGTATCAGAGGGTGCGACACTCATCCTGACACTGGGGGGTAAATGAATTTGCCCGTGGGGATAGTGGCCACCGCCGTACCAGTTACGAGCTGATCATTCAGCCGCCTTTATGGCGCTTAGGGCTGATGCACAACAGCCGCATCTTCCAAACCCAGACCACAGACACCATCGTGCGCACTCTGCTGGAAGAGCGGGGCATTGTGAGCTCGGGGTTTGATTTAAAACGTGCGCCCCAAGAACGGGAATACTGCGTTCAACACCGAGAAAGTGATCTAGCGTTCGTTGAACGCATGGCCGTAGAAGAAGGTTGGCACTATCGTTTTGAACACGGCAGTGTGGATGGTGGCGAACAGCCCGGCCTTATCCTCGCCGACCATCACGGTGACGCGCCAAGGCTGGATGCCGCCGAATACAACGGTAAAGCCGGCGGAAGCACCAAGCAGCCAGCCGTGTTCCGCTTCCGCTACGAAGAACGGGTGCGCGCAGCCTCCGTAGCCACGAAGGATTACACCTTCAAGAACCCGGCTTACGCCCTGATGCACGAGCAGAACGCAGCCAGCCCCAACCAGCGCCAAGACTATCAACACTTCGATTACCCGGGCCGGTTCAAAGTCGATGCCAGCGGCCAGCCGTTTACCGACGCTAAGCTAGATGCCCTCCGAAACGACGCCAGCACCGCGAGCGGCGAAAGCAACCGCGCAGACTTTACCTGTGGTGCCAAAACCGAACTGACCGAGCACGATAACGCCAACCTGAACCGGGATTGGTTGCTTACTGCAGTCACCCACACCGGCAAACAGCCCCAGGCGATGGAAGAGGAGGGTGGCTCTGGCCCGACTACTTACCACAACACATTCAGTGCCATTCCTGCAGACAAAACCTGGAGACCTCGGAGTGACCATCGCTTGCTGATGGACGGCCCTCAGATAGCCATCGTTACTGGCCCCGAAGGTGAAGAAATTCACTGCGATGAATTTGGCCGGGTAAAAGTACGATTTCCATGGGACAGATACAGTAAAAATGATGAACACAGCAGCGCTTGGCTAAGAGTGAGCCAGGGTTGGGCTGGCGGACAGTATGGCTTTATGGCCCTGCCCAGAATCGGCAACGAAGTGATTGTCAGTTTCCTCGATGGCGACCCAGACCAGCCCATCATCACCGGCCGCACCTATCACGCCACCAACACACCGCCGTACGCGTTGCCAGAACATAAAACCCGAACCACCCTGAAAACCCAGACCCACAAGGGCGAGGGCAGTAACGAATTACGATTCGAGGACGAAGCAGGCAAAGAGCAGGTATACGTCCACGCCCAGAAAGACCTGGACCTACTCACCGAAAACAACCGCACCGAAGTCATCAACAACGACAGCCACCTGACCGTTGAGAATGATCGCTTCAGTCACGTAAAAGGCAGCCGGCATCAAACCATCGATGGCGAAAAGCGCGAACAGACCGGTAAAAATCACAGCTTCAACGTAACTGGCACCCTGCATCTGGAAGCCGGCACGGCCTGGCTCAGTGACTCGGGTACCGAACTGCATATTAAGGCTGGGCAGAAAGCCGCTATTGAGGCCGGTGCCGAGATTACCCTCAAGGCTGGTGGTAGTTTTGTGAAGATTGATCCGAGTGGTGTGGCTATAGGTGGGGCGAGTATCAAGATGAATGCCGGGGGCGCGCCGGGTAAGGGGAGTGGGCAGAAGGTTGGTTTGCCGGGAATGCCAGGGTTGGTGGATAAGAGAGGTGAGGCCGTGGCGCCTGTGGGGTTGGAGGATGTTGGGCAGAGAGAAAATGCTGGCCCAAAGCCTATTGTGGCTCACCGGCTCATACAGGCACGAAAAAACAGGACAGCTGTTGTTGAACAGTGCCAAGAACAGCCTGACGGCACTTGCCCATTGAGCGATTGCCCCTGCGGGCGGGCAGCGATGTCATAGAGGAAGCGCCATGAACCATTATCCGGATCTGCAGCAACAGAAAGATCAACAGACTTATTTGCTTCTGGAAAAAAGCAATATTGTCGACGTACGCCAAGCTCTCTACCAGCATGAAAATACTCCTCAGTGGGTTCCGCTTTTTGCCGGCACCCAATGGGCAGTCTATATGGGTGAGAGCCCTTCGTTGATTCAGGCACATCCTAAGTCGTCATTTTTCAAGTGGGCAGTCGGTGCCATGGCTGACTCGGACAGTGTGCGCGGACTGGTTATTGAGTCTTCTGCTGAATTGGACGTTGTCGCTGAATGGTCACGACAGAGACTGACCGTTAATTTTGATGAGAGTCGGACGGGGCTGTTGCGCTTTTACGATCCCTTGGTTTGGGAGGCTCTGAAACCCCAATGTCTGGATAACCACGCGGCTGTGTCCCGTGTGCACTACTGGCAAAGACATACCGGGAAGGGTGGTTGGGGGTTCAGTGACAATCCTGAATTCGTGATTCCGGGCAATCCTGCGAAGCTAGACAAAGCACGGGCTAACGCCATCAGAAATGTTCGTGCATAAATCAGTAAAACTGAAAGACGACAGCAAGGACGACAGGGATGTCTGAACATCAGTCAAACGCAAATAATACGAGCAATGGCCTGGCCTGTGAAGGCGAAAAGCTGATTGTCGAGGTGATGGGGACAGAACATCCGGATCCGCATACATTTCGAATTTACGATCGAACCAATCAACAGCAACAGGAGTGGCTCGAAAACAAGGCTGAGACTGAAAGCCTGGATGCACAGCAGCTTCATTGCTGGCCGTGGGAAGGGAAAGACAAGAAAAATGTCTGGTTGGATATTGCATCTGAGGAGGGTGCGCCTGTTCGTGTGTCTCTATTCAGTGATGTCGAAGCAACACCACGCCAGTCAGAGGCGCAGTGGAATCGCATTTGGCCTGTTGTGCCACTCACTCTACTCCACGACCAGAATCCTGCTCCGGGGCTCCCGAAATTTCACCCTGTTCCGGTCCGGCCTGGATTCATTTATATCTTCCGTGAAGGAACTCTGTGGCGTGAGTTGGAAGTAACCAATACCGATTCAGGGCAGCTAACCTTTAGCGATGTTCGCCTGACGGACTATCGAAGTGCGCCCGGCCAACTATTGAATGCGGATCATCGCCCTCCAGTGGGCTCTAAACTTGAATCAGTCTGGTTGCCTGTTCGTGGCATGGCACAACCTGTAACCGACGCATTCGAGCTGGCTTTTTCTGAGGTTCAATGGTCGTCTGATCGCGTGATTTATCTGGAGCAAAACGCCAGTGCCAGGTCACAGCGCTGTGCAAAGCCCGGTAACCCGGATTCCGCTCAGATACCGGATGCGGCAGGTCAATGGGCCAGTGTCAGTGATTTGCCTGAGATGCGGGCGCGAGAGTCCTATCTGGAGCAGCATTTGCCCAAGCCCTGGAAGAGCATTCACGACCTGACGGGCTCCTACTCCAGCAACTTGTTTGGGCAGGCGGTGGAAGAGCAAGAGGCATTCGCAGCAGATAGAAACTCTGCGGAATCTGCTTATGAAGCTGCTAACTACCGGGATGCTTCGTTGCGAGGTGCACCTTCATTGCGTGTGGCGGCCCTTGAGGTTGTGAGAACGCAAGCGTGTGATGGCCTTGATGACCAGGCAATGTGGCAATCCCTCGGAAATGCCTCAGATGTGCTGGCACCGGTTCGTGAGCGAGGCTGGCATGCGTTGGTGCTCGACGACCCGCTATTTCAAATTCGCCACCGTTTGGCTCAGGCGATGGATGCGCAACGTTATCTCGCCACATTGACCGAGACTGTCGGCGAACAACCCAATACTGACAGCGCACAGCTGATTTACCGTGTCATGGGCCCCGCATACGTAAGCGGCAAGGAAAATCCGCTTCATAAGCACCTCGAGGAAATTGAAACCGGTCTGTTCAGCAAGTTACACCTCACACTTCGCACAGCTCAGCGGCAGGTGGCAACTGATGAGTTGGCAGTAGGTCAGCAACATTTTTTCGAGATTATCGAGCGCCCTGAAAACCAACGGGCGCTAGCTGATCTGTTTAGCCTGCAAGGCGCTGATTACATCGAAGGATTTGCCCTCGCTCAGCAGTTCATTCAGGTTCTGGCGATGAATCCACGAACCGCAGACAAGCTACGAATTAACGAAGCTAACGTTGAAACAGCTTATACCGATCGCGCTCATAAGCTATTGGTTGACATCCTTTCTGATGGCAGTAATCAGCCCATGCATGCCATGCTTTTCCCGGCGGGGGACGGCGACGAGATGGCGGACAAGGGAGAAACAGATGAAAATTGTGGTGATGGTCGCTGCCGCCCGCAGGACATTGAGGCCATCGCCAAAAATACTCCGGATACAGAAAGCCTTCAAACGCTATCCGCGGTAGCCCTTGCGGGCATCGCGAAGCACGAATCACTGAACCTGACAACACAACTCAAACGTTGGGTTACGGCCGTCAATGCCATATTTGATGGCATTCAGAAATCATCTCAGGCTGCCGTGACCACGCTAAAGTCTCACGCCTATCAAATCAACGCACGTTTATACGGGCCATTGTTACGAATGGCGAAAGCGCGTGATCCGAAATTACTGGGGGCTGTCAAATTAGTGTCTCGCTCATCGGTACCGGCTGACTGGGTTATCCTTGGCGTCACTGACCCCAAGGGTGGCCTGACCTTCGGGCTCACTGAAGCGGAACGACAGGAATACGTCAACCGGCACGGACGCCGACGTTTTTACGGCGAATTTTATCAGCCGGACAGCAATACGCCGCTGGGCAGCACTAATCGCTCAAAGATGCCGAATCTGGGGGCTGCCGCTGAGGCGCGCGACGTGCATGTTTATGCAGCTCCGGCCTCGTCGGAGGTCACGGAAACGCATCGTAAGTTGCGACGATATAAACGATGGGATGAGATTGCAGACAACATTCGGCTGCCCTATTTTATTGTGGTAATTGAGGCTTTTAATATTTGGAACGAAACAAAGCTCTTAAACAAGGTTTATGCAAATCGTGGACGAGCAAGGGCCTATTTAGGTTATGGTAGCGCCGGATTTGATCTGCTTTTCGCTTCAACATTGTCAGCTGAAAGGTTGCTTCTGGATGTCGGTAAATGGAGAGGATTAACTTCGGGCCTAAACGCCGCACATTTTTCGATAAACCGCAACTTGGTGGCTCGATTTTCTCCAAATCTAGCGAAAGCGTTGCCCCGTGTTGTGAGTTATCGCTTACTCGGTGGCATGGTGTCAGGCGGCCTTACCGCAATCGTCTCGCTGATGGATATGATGCACGAGATTGATACCGGCGACGGGGATGCAGCGCTTGCACACGGCGCATCAGCGGTCGGTGGTGGCATGATGTTGATGGGCGGCTTGATGTTTTCTAGTACCACTTCATCCAGTGCGTCTTTAATTCTTCTTGGAATGGGTCCAGCAGCTTGGCTGGCGATAGGGATTGCTCTGGCAATCGGTGGTGGAATTGCAGCCGTTATGCTGAATGATCCACCATTGGTCGACTGGCTTAAACGTGGCCCCTTTGGCGCTGAGCAAGACGACATGTACGGCCATTTAGCCAGCGACCCGGCTGAATCCTACTATCGTCTCGTTGGCCTGCTTTCCCAACCACGTATTCTCATGGAGCGCGTTCGTAATCTGCCGGTCAAATTACTGCAAAACGGTGTTGAACTGGATGCCCAGCAGGAGAGGCGCTTGAGTCAAGTGAACTATATGGTCCGCATTGAAAACAACGTCTCATCGTTTCTGGACGAAAGTAACCTGATCGGCCATCTCCGGCTGGTTACCGAAAATAAGACGATAAGCCACAAGCCAAGCTCCAATGGTTTCCCGGTGACGCGTCGCAGTGTGCAAAAAACGTCGCCCGACGTGTTGCTAGAACAGCCGCTGGCCAACGGAAGAGCTTACTATATTGCCTTGCCACCAAATCAAACCAGTAGCAGTCTTTTCCAGACCACTGTCAAAGGTAGCTCAGTGGCTGTTCGTGCCCAGTGGCATTCGCGCTGGAGCGACGATGAAAAGCGCTATTTTCCGGCGCCGGAATTGAGCGAAGCGCTGTCTTACTCTCCAGACGATCATAGCCAGCCGAAATTCGGTAAGGAAAATCAGCCATTTTGGGCCGATGAGCAAACACACCGAACTAAGGAGGATGCTTGATGACAACTGCTATAGATAGTCAGCAGCCATACGCTGACACCGCGTATCGTAGCAACCGCAAGCAGCCCGTCTTGTCGGAGCCCAATCAACAAAGCGCGCTGTTTCAGAAGGGTTGGACCATGGGCCCGCCGCTTTCCAGAGAGCGCCTAAGCTATGTCTATCCCACGGTCTTTGTCGATATCTGGACACCAGAAGGGCTTCGAGATAATGAGGCTGAGGAGGAAAGAAAGGGCGTTACAGAGCTTGAAAAACGTCACACCTACCATGGTCGACTGGATGAAGAAGTGATTCGCTACGCGACCCTCCCAAAAACCAGCTGGATTCTATTGTGGATGCGCCATGGGGGGCGTGCGATATTCCTGATGCTGTTTCCCGTATTTCTCCTGACTTGGATTGTTGGTTGGACATTTTTAGAAGGGCCGGATGTAACCTTCAATGAATTTTTTCTGGAAGGGGTTCTTCCCCTAATTGTTTATATGTTTTGTCCGCTGCTCTTTTGCTGGTGGTTCGGTGCCTTTCTTGAAAAGAAGTTTCCTCAGATTATTTACCAAGAACCCAAAGGCCCCCTCTGGGAGCTTAGCCGCCAAACGGGCCAGGTCACTGTGTTCCACCATCCCGAAAAATCAGACAAGCCCGGTCAGATCGACGCCCAGGCCCCTTTCCACGAATGGGATGGCTATATGCTCAGCCTGCCGGACCATCAGGGCAATATCTGGTATCGCCTGGTGCTGGTCCACAAAACTCAGGAATGGGCGTTGCCCCTGAATCAGCTTGTTGCCGCTACCACCCTTCGCGAAGACGTACTGGCCTACTGGGATCTGATTCGCCAATACATGGACGTGACCAAACCATTGCCAGACATTCCTTTGTTTGAAGCCTATCGTCGCCTCGATCCCACAACGGCCGAACACGACGAAAAGAAAGGTCGAGATCCACAGCACTGGCGCAATATGGATGATGAGAGCTACAAGACTTTTCAAAAGGACAACCTGACCAAACTGCACAAGCACAAATGGAACTGAACTGCGTGCGCAACATTTGATCGTAGAGATCAATATCAGCGGGATAGTTTTTATTGCAGAGGTGCCTTACTTCTCCTCCCTCCCGTCTTGGCCATCGCCGACCACCTCCGCGACCCAGCATCACTGACCGAACGTATCACGCCACCAACGCACCGCCTTACGCGCTGCCAGAACAAAAAACCGCACTCTGCACCTGAAAGCCGGGGGCGCGCCGGGTAAGGGGAGTGGGCAGAAGGTTGGTGTGCCGGGAATGCCAGGGTTGTTGACGGCTACGGGTGGGGTTGTGGAGCCTGTGGTGTTGGCAGAAGTCGGGCAGCGGATGGATGCAGAGCCTAAAGCAATCGTGGTGCACCGTATGAGGCAAGCAAAGCAGCAGCGCTCCGCTTTGGTGGAACAATGCCAAGAACAACCAGATGGAACTTGCCCGTTGACTCACTGCCCTTGTGGTAAGGCGCAGGCGGTTTGAAGAGCGCCGGGAGCATGAATAATCAGTCTGTTAAAAACGCGAATGTCCGCTATTTGGTGCTGGAAAGCACAGAGCGTAAGCCCTTGCTGCAGGAACTCTATGAAAAGTCAGAATCTCCTGTCTGGATGCATTTGTTTGCGGAGACAGAATGGCAGCCTTATCTGAGTGAAAGCCCTCTTGTGGTTGAGGTGTTTACGGATAGTGCAGCTTGTACTTGGGCCATGGAGGGGCTTGAGAGTGGCCGGCTTAGAGGGTTGGTTCTCGAGTCGCAGCATAATCTGAAAGTGGTGTCAGACTGGCTGCGGGAGCGACTCACCGTGCGCTTTGATAGAGGCCGCATAGGGCTTCTTCGATTCTATGATCCGCTAATCTGGCACAAACTAACCCCCGAAACCAGAAAAGAAAAGAGTGTTATTGAGCGTGCGTGGTATTGGCATGACGCGCTTGATGAGCAGCATTGGCTTGTGAGTGAACACCCCGAACCGGTCACGATGTTGCCGGTGCCATCATTGGAAGAAAAGCAGTGGCTCGCATTGAGCGCGGGAAGCGCTTGATCATGAGCCCGATATACAAAGAAGGGAGTGACAGGGATGTCTGAATCAAAACCAACCCGAGATCAAGGCAACTGCGGTCCTGCCTGTGAGGGCGATACGCTCATTGTGGAAGTGCTGGGTACGGATCATCCGCAGGGACAGGAACTTCGCATACTGCATCATGAAGGCTCGGCTCCCTACACCGCCGTTGATGGCCAAATTGACAAAGAAATTCTGGACTCCAGCGTGCTTCGCGTATGGCCATGGCAAAGCGCGCAGCAGGCCGATGTAGCTCTGGAAATTGCAGCGGAGGAGGGCGACCCGTTATTGATTCCGCTATATAGCCTTCCAGAGTCAACTCCACGGCAATTGAATCGCCAGAAGCTGATTCTTGCGCCATTTGTTCCGCTAACTTTGGTGGAGCGTGAGGAGCCAATAGCTGGGGTACCGGCACAACAGATTGTGTCGGCTCGGTCAGGTTATCTTTATCTGTTCCGGGATAACCGGTTATGGCGTGAAATAAACATAACTCAGAGTGATGATGGACAGCTCATATTTCGGGACGTCTCGCTGGGTAATTACAGAGAAGAAGGGCAGCAATACCTGAGCGCCAACATACGTTTGCCCACGTCGGTGCCTTTGGAAGAAATCTGGGTGCCTGTAAATTATTACCGCACAAGTGTTACTTACTCCAGCGACGTTAGAGTGGCCTGGTCGGAGGTTCAATGGTCTGCTGCACGCGTCAATTTCCTGGAAAACGATAGGGCGGCACTAGGCGAGCGAACCCAGAGGATAGTGCAGAACCCGAGTGCCCGTTGGGGCCCGAAGTTTGCAGAACTGGTTTCCTTGGATGAAGTGGAGCATCAGCGTGGCCGGCAACCTCTGCTGGAAGAACAGTTGCCTTGTGCTTTCGAGTTTCTCAGTAATCTTGACGGCCAGTATGGACTGGAGTGTTATGAGTTAGCGGTTGAGGAACAGAAAAACTTCTTTGCCGGCGGAGACGATGCTGAAAACGCATGGCGTGAGAGCCAATATCGAAATACAAACCTAGGCCCCACTGCAGCAATCAGGAACATGGTATTACAGGACCTTGCCGGTGAGACTGGCGAAGCCGCAACTGCGGACGCTAGCACTCGCAAAGTGTGGGAGAGTATTGGCAAATCCAAAGATATCTTTGATGGCTGCCGTAATAGGAGGGTACTGGGAGTCGTCGTTTACGATGAACTGTATGAAATCCGCAAAGCCATGGCTCGTACCAACGCCGGTATGGTGTACCAAAAGGGTTTGCGGGAGTGGGCCAATCGTCAGCCCCATTATCAAAGTGCTGAACTGGTCGAGCAAACGATATTGCCAGAGATGCTGGGCGGGCAGCCCAACCCTTTGAACAAACATACGGAGCATCTTGATCTCTCCATGGCTGGTAAGCTTGGGCAAGCTCTTCATCGTGCTTATAGGGCTCATGGAATTAATACGATCAAAGCTGCTCAACGACGACTACTGGCCTTGGTAGAAGACGCTCATAATCAGACCCGGCTGGCTGACCTGTTCTCTTTGGAGGGGGGTGATTACCAGAGCGGTTTTATGCTGACGGGGCAGCTGTTCAGCACCCTGCAGCATGACGCGGAGGTTGTTGATAAACCGTGGTTGGCTGCCAGCAACCCTGATTGCGATACCCGTTGCAGTGGCCGCCTGACCGACGCGGATGATAATCCGGCTCTGGGTGGCTCCCGGCTAGTCATCAATATTGCAAAGGAAGGTTCAAACCACCCATTGCATGCCATGTTGTATCCCCAACCAGAAGCTGTGCCGCTGAACCAACCCTACGAGTTACCGGAGTTGGAAACTAACACGGGTGACGGCTTGTTTCGGCCAGCAGCTTTTGCGGAGCTGGATCAGGATGACCAGTTGCCGGCTCAGGAAGACCTGCAGACTTTGGAGGCTGTCTCAATTGTGGCCTTAACTGAACAAGGGGCTTTCAATTCCCTCGGACACTTGAGGATGACAACCAAGGCTCTCGATGGAATAAGTGGCCATCTGATGAACCAGTTCAACAAAGCTCTGCAGCGCGTTTATGGTGAAACGATGCGTATCGATCTGGATATTCATGGCCCCATAGTGCGAGCCCTCAAGGCCATGAACCCCACATTGCTCGGTGAGCTTCATTTTCTGCCTCAAGGGTCGCAGGGGATGAATATGGTCGTGCTGGGCGTGGAAGATCCCGAGATCGGGTTGCGTAATGGGCTGACCGAAGCGGAGCGTGATTACTTCAATCGCAACAATAGCAGTGGTCGGTTCTTCGGAGAAGTCCAGGACAGCGAAGGGCGCATCATCGGTAGCACCAACCCAAACAGAGTGCCGGGCGGAGTGGGGGTGGAAGATTCCGGTCGGTTCTTCGCCTTTATGGCACCCGCAAACTCCGAACTTGTAAGGAACTACCGCGAGGTGCGGCAACAGATGAGCCGGCAGCGCAGTCTTGGGAAGTCTCTGGATCGGCTTGGGTTGCCTTATGTGGTGTTGGGGTTTGAGCTTTGGAACCTCAATAATGTAACCGCAAAGTATGCTGGCTTGACGAGATCACGAGGAAATGGGCGCGCTCGAGCAGAATATACGTCTGCAGTATCGGACCTCATGTTCGCGTCAATTGCTGTGGCTGAGCAACTGTCCAAGAAACTGATGGATAGCACGGCCATTGCCCGCCAAATGAATCGGGTGATATTTGACGTTGAGAAGGCCGTAGCTGCAGGCAGAATCTCTCAGGCTTTCGGAAGCCGATTGCCACGAGCGGTAACCTTGCGAATGGCGTCGGTTTCTATATTGGCCTTGCTGGATGCCGGTATCCGAGCAGCGGATTCGATTCACTACCTGAGAACAGGTCAAGCGGCCTCAGCCGTTGCCATGGGAGGCTCGAGTGTTGGTGCCCTAATGACAGGCTGGGCTGGCGCTGCACTGATGAGCCCAGGTCCTGCGGCGGCTTCCAGTACCGGAGCTGTGTTGGGGCTGAGCACCCCAGCGGGCTGGGTCGTGCTGGGCGTCGGCCTGACGCTGGTCATTGGCGGGTCACTGGCCGCCAGCTTATTGGAAGACGACGAATTGGAGTCCTGGCTTAAGAACGGGCCATTCGGGGACTACCGCAATTCGTCGTACGAGCACTTATGGGGCGAGGCTCCAGAAACAGATGCAGTCACCCTGGATGAGGAAACCCAGGTGGAATCCTCTGAGGGTTTCTGGTCTTGGCTGCCTTGGGCCAATGATACGCCCGAAGCGCCAGCACCCAAACCAGTGCCAGAACGGGAGGCCTTCTACCGGCTTGCCAATATTCTGGCCGGTGTTCGGATCGAGGAGTCGCTGCACCATGTAGACTCAGCTGAGGCGCGTAGAGTGGCTGAAACCCGCCTCAGCGAACATGGATCAACACCTTCTCGCCGGGAGGTAGATGCGTTGCACGATGAGCTGATAAAGACCAACTTCCGTGTGGTAGTTAAAAGCAATCTGGTTAGCATATTGGGAGATGCTGCACTTAAAGTTTATATTCGCCGCCTCAAAGAAGAGCGTCGACCAAACCCACCGGGGGGCGGCACCACAGTGATCAGTAGCGAGCTGGAGGAGCCTTCCTCTAGCCATTGGTGGACTCACCGCAGAGCCTTGCCAAATGGCATCGAGTACTGGCTGCATACACCCAAGCGGGCGGGGATGGTCTATTACGAGTGGACGGTACGGGGGCGACTGGTTGCCAAACTGGGTACGGACAGGGAATATGTGTTTCCGGCACCGCCCGTCCGCGATTCGTTAGTCTTTCAAACGAGCAAGTACGGCGATCACGATGAGCCGGACTTTACCCAGGATGACGCCCCTTTCTGGGCCAACCTGACCACAAACCGGGTAGCTCTGAATATCCGTGCCCACCGAAACCAGAATGTTATGGAGAAAGCTTCCAATGGGTGAGAGTAGCTACTACAGCCCGACCGCCTGGCAACCCGAGCGAGAAAGTAAGTCTCGTCGCCGAGGGCAACTGGACACTCGCTCCCGAAGCTTTCGGTTCCAGTGGGCAGCGGGACAAAAGCTGTCCAAGGAATATTTCCCTAATGTGGCGCCTGGTGATTTTCTGGAGACCTGGCCGCCGGGACAGGAGGAGGATACTAACTGGTACGTTGAAAAAGGGCCCGGTAAAGAGAACATACCGATTGCCTGGATCAACCAAGAGAGTATTCGTTACACCACGCTGCCGAGTTCGTCATGGCGCTGGTTAATAGTCAAAGCTTTTGCTAAGTTCCTTTCGACCATTGGGATTCTTGTCTTTACTTTTATCTGTATCACCATGCTCATCACGGTTGAAAATGATTGGCGGTCACTGCTTAAAGAATTTTATATACCCGTAATGTTTTATGGTGGGGGTACGAGTGTTTTGGTATGGGGTATTATCAGTCTCATCGAACGCCTCTTTCCTGCCTGGATCTACAAAGACCCTAAAGGCCCCCTCTGGGAATTCAACCGCCGCACTGGGCTGATCACAGTTTTTCGTAACCCAAAGAAGAAGCGGGATGCCGGCCAGATTGCCTGGCAGTCGCCGTTTTCCGAGTTTGATGGCTACGTCCACAGCGGCCCTACTCACCAGGGTCTACCGCTATACTATGGCGCAATGGTTCATAGGTTTCGTGAGGAGGCACTGACCCTGACTGCCTTCCAGGCGGCCTCTGCCAACGACGAAGACCACAAGGCGTTATGGAACTTCTGGCTGCAATACATGGACAGCACAGCCCCGTTGCCGGACATTCCGTTGTTTGAGCCCCATCGCGACAAAGACCCAGTGACCGCAGAACACGATAAAACTGACCGTCGCAATCCCAAGTACTGGCGAGACATGGATGAGGCCACCTACAAACAAAAAACGGATGATATGTACAAGCGATGCCTCAAGGTGTTTGGGTGACGATGAAAGACTCGCCTTTGAAGTGTGATTTTCCGGAAACGGCTCTAGAGCCACACCTTGGCCTGACCGCTTTTGACCTTGGGGAATAGGTCGCCCCAGATTTCATAGAAACTAGGGGGCAGGTCTCTTAATGGGCATGATCCGCGCTGAGAAAACGATCAGCAACGAGTATCGTTCCTACAGCAAGAGCTGATTTTATGATGCCTCCAACTAAGAATGGCAAAACGCCTTTTAGGAATGCATCTGCCGGGCCGATGGTAAGTGCGAGCCATAACCCGCCGAAACCAAGGCAAACGGCATGGCCCAACAGCATCGCCAAGAAAGCCAGGGCAACATTTTTCACGTTCCAGCCACGCTCAAAGAGCAAACCAACAACGGCAACGGCCAATGGAAAGGCAAAGAGGTAGCCAGCCGTCGGTCCGGAGAAGTAATCCAGCCCACTGGAACCGCCAGCAAGAACAGGAAGCCCTAGAGCCCCGAGAATCAGCCATAGGACCGTTGAGGCGGTGCCAAGTTTCCAGCCGAGAAGCCCAGCAGCGGTGAGAAGCACATAGGTTTGTGCGGTAATAGGCACAGGTACCATTGGAACCTCGATATACGATGCCACGGACAGGCACACGGTTGTGATCGCGACAGTAACCAGTTTCCAGCTTGCTGACTGGCCCTTTGGGTCGACAGGGCTAAAACTTTGGCGTGGCACAGAAATCATTCTTCTTTCCTCAGGTAGAGTTGGTTTTGAGACGTTAATGCCGCTTCAGCCTTTTAGGCAGGCCCCTCACCGTCGTAACATAGCTTCCGGCTGATTCAACATCGCAATCAGTGGGTTCTTCCTAAACACGTAGTCCTTCAACAGGTAACCCAGCAGCAACCCAAGGGCGAACCCGCCTAGGTGTGCGGCCCAAGCCACGTCGCCCTGTCCGGAAAACATACCAACCACATTTATCAGGCTCCAGATCAGGAAGTACCAATGGGGTGCGAGTTTCTTTTGGTAAACGACGATCATGAAGGTCAGGCTGGCGTGGCGGAACCACATTAGATAGAGGCCGAAAAGGGCCGCAATAGCGCCGCTGGCGCCAACCAGTAGCAAAGGGCCTTGACTGGTGTCGAACAGCAGCAGTTCGGCCAGTGCAGCCATTACGCCCGCGAACAGGTAGAGCGCCAGGAACGCACCATGGCCTAAGGCATCTTCAAGGTTGTCGCCAATAATCCACAGGAAATACATGTTGCCTGCCAGATGCATTAGCCCACCGTGCACGAACTGGTAGGTCAGCAGTTGTAGCACAAAGTCTGCAGGGCTTTGGGTATCTGAGTTCAACGCCAGGTTTACGAAGATCCATTCATTGGCCTCCGGCGACAGCGCGCCCAAGCCGAATATCAGGCTACACAGAACAACCAGTGTGCGGGTGATCCAGGGCGTGCGCTGGGGCTGTACGTTGTATTCCGCTGGCATGGCCGTCAGAAACTGGAACAGCCAGGATTTCCACGACACTGCCTGGTTCAGGTCCGTTAACGCTTGCTTCAATTTGGGCGAGTGCATCACCTGATCTATTTCATGCTTATCTAGCCAGACTCCGTCGCAGTCTGGGCAGCAATCGATTTCGGTGCTGTAGTGCACAAGCAGTTGATACTGAGTCATGGTTACGCGGCAACGTATGCACAAGCGTTCGCTGGTGCGAAGTGCGGGGCCCAGATGAAGTTCGTGGTCGTATTGGTCTAGACACTCGTGCTGTTGGACAATGGCCTGGTTCAGCGATCCGTCTTCAAACCACAAGCCATGGCAGTGGCGGCAGTCGAGAATGGCTGGATTACTGGTGGGCTTCAAACCTTTAGTAGTGCAGGACGGGCAGTATTTAGAACGTTTTCTGAGCATGAAATCCTTTTCCCTGTATGACGGCACCCGGCGTATTGAAGGCATATTCGGGTCAATCAGGCCTATATCGCCTCCAGTGCCCAGGCTGAAGCCTATCGCACGGAGCCCATCTTATTTCAGTCTACTTTCGATTTACCGCCTTTGCTCTAGCTTAGGCCGTTCTATAATGCGATAAAGCTTCACCAAAGGTACACTGATTGGCCTGCATGCCAGCCGACACCCTCGGTGGTGCACCAAATTATGCTGGCAGTGGCTCAGCGGACAGGCTACGGATTTTCTATGGAAGACGAACAATACTCGAGTGAACAACATAGTCTTAGAGCCGGCAAGACTCTAGCCGACCTTTCTACGCCTATTTACGGTCTCTTTATCCTAGGCGTGCTTTACACCCTCTATCTTGCTCACCAGATCATTTTGCCAATGGTGCTGGCGCTGCTGACAAGCCTGCTGTTGTCGCCTTTGGTTTCCCGCATGAGTACGGGGTTGCGTATGCCTAGAATGGTCAGCTCGCTGATTCTGGTATCGCTGGTGCTTGCGGGTATCGCCGGTGTGTCCTTGGCGGTCGCCACGCCTGCTTTGGAATGGGCAGGTAAGGCTCCTGAGGGTATTTCCCGTTTACTGGTCGGGGAAAGTGAACTAAAGCGTCAAATCAGCAAGGTTACGGAGTCTGCCCAGAAAGTGGAGGACTCTGTTAATGTGTTCTCGGAGGGCAGCGACAAGAAAGCTGCTGCTGAGCCGACAACCGTTGTTCTGCAGACAGAGTCTTGGCGTGCTCAGTTAATGAACAAGGCCCGTGATGGTGTTGCGGGGCTTGCGCTTGCCATGGCGCTCACATATTTCTTGTTGGTTAGCGGCGACAGGCTGGTGCTTAACTTTGTACGGCAGTTGCCGAGAAGTCACCGCAAAACTGTGCTGCGCATAACCCGAGACTCCCAGCATCAGATTGCCCAGTATCTCTGTGTTCTGGGTGTCAGTAATACGTCTGTTGGTTTGGCTACTGGATTAATGGCCTGGGCTGTCGGGTTGCCTGATCCGGCGGTTTGGGGGCTTGTGGCTGGGCTGGCTCGCTTCATCCCTTATCTTGGCGTTATCCTCACCATTTTGATGCTCGCTGTTGTCTCAGCGGTGAGTCTGGACACCTTGTGGATGATGGCCATCGCACCTGTCGGTTATCTTGCCCTGACCACAATGGTGGGTTTCTTCATCGAACCGTGGATACACGGTTTTCGCATGGCGATTAACCCGGTGATTATATTTGTTTCCATCTTTTTCTGGGGCTGGCTCTGGGGGCCAGTGGGCGTTTTGCTTGCGGTGCCCTTGATGACTGTTATTCAGGTGGTTTTGAAGCAGATCCCCAAGCTGCGCCCGATATACAAGGTTATTGCTCGCTAGCGAGTGGTGGGCAAGATAATGAATCCTCGGTGTGCGCCCGGACACCTGCGTGAATGTCGCCTATTCTGATGGAATACCTTATTCCGCAGACAGGGAGGATCATTTGCTTGTGATTCCGAACACCATGAAAGCCATGGTTCTAACTGGCCATGGCGACCTCGATAAGCTTGAATATAAAGACGTACCTACCCCGTCTCCGTCGCCTGGGGAAGTGCTTGTTCAGGTAACCGCGACCGCAAAAAACAATACAGACCGCAAAGCACGGGAAAGGTTGTACCCCACCAAAAAGGGGGAAAACACCTCATTTCAGATGGGTGGCAAACCCACTCTGATTTTCCCCTGTATTCAAGGTGCAGACATTGCTGGCCGAGTTGTGGCAGTCGGTGAGGGCGTTGATGCCGGTCGTATTGGCGAGCGAGGTCTGATGGATTTTAATATCTATGCCAATAACCGCCGAGATATAAACCTGACTCCGGATTACTACGGACATGGTGCAGACGGCGCTTTTTGACTTTCGGAGCTGCATCAGGCCGAGCGTTATTTTATGAACCGTGGCAGCAATTATCTAGGCAAGATCGTCATAGCATCCGGATGCCCAATGGGAAGAGCACGGCAAATCCTATTCTCTGGAGAGCACTCCATGAAACAGGAACTGACGATTCAGCTTATTGATACCCACGCCGGAGGCGATGTCAGCCTTATTATGACCTATAGCGTGGCATACAGTGGTTGGTTTTACGCGCTGGTGGACTGCGATGAGCTGCGCCAAATCCTCAGTAATGGCTCTTCCTGACGACACCCTTTCGCCTAAAGTTTACCTTTACGTAAAGTGAAGGCTGTGCTAAATCTTCATCCATGCATTTAAAGATAAAAATAGCAGGAGTTGATTATGAGCCTTCCTAAATACGCAGATGTCTATAACGAATTCGACCCCGGCGCTCTTGAAGCGGAAATTCTAGATGGAAATCTGGCAAGTGGGCTGAATGTCTGTCATGAGATTTGTGATAAGTGGGCCGCTGATCCAAAGAAAGTTGCGCTTTTTTATGAAAAAGACGGCGGTGGCGACGGTGTGCTTACCTTTGCTGAATTGAAGGAGCAGTCCGCCCGTTTTGCCAACTATCTAACGTCGCAAGGCATCGGTAAGGGGGATCGGGTAGCAGCTTTGCTGCCAAGAGGGCCGGAACTATTGATCGTTATTGCCGGCACACTGCGTATTGGTGGGGTGTATCAGCCGCTGTTCACAGCATTTGGTTCCGGTGCTATTGAATACCGCCTTGAACGTGCGGGCACAAAGCTGGTGGTCACCGACCCGGCAAACTACCCCAAACTCAACGACGTGAAGGGTTGCTCACCAGTACTTTGCATTGATGCAGAAAAGACCGGCGCCGATGTTCCAGATTTTCGGAGCACTCTTGAGGCGCAGAACCCGGACTTTGAGCCGGTGATGATCAAGGGTGACGATCCCTTCCTGCAGATGTTCACCTCCGGCACTGTGGGCAAATCCAAGGGCGTAGCCGTGCCTGCCCGGGCATTGATGGGCTTCTATGTATACATGAAGTACGCCATTGATCTGCGCGATGACGATGTGTTCTGGAACGTTGCGGATCCGGGCTGGGCGTATGGTCTTTATTACGCCGTGGTTGGCCCATTGCTGATGGGGCACGCTACCCACTTCAACCCAGGCGCGTTTACCCCTGAATCCACCTACGACATGATTCGTAAGTACAAAATCACCAACCTGGCTGCGGCACCCACTGCCTATCGTCTGCTGAAAGCCAATGACCATGTTTTGCCTGAAGGTGAGAACCTTGGGTTGCGTGTCGCCAGCAGTGCCGGCGAGCCACTAAACCCAGAAGTTGTTAGCTGGATTAAAAACCGCCATTTCTGCCCGGTTACAGACCACTATGGCCAAACTGAAACCGGTATGACCTGCTGCAACTTCCTGGCGCTTGAGCACCCGCAACGCCCGGGCTCAATGGGTTTCTCTTCCCCAGGCCATAGAGTGGTTGCCCTGAACGAGAAAAATGAAGAAGTGGGCGAGGGCGAAGTAGGGCAGATTGCTGTGGATGTGAAAGCGTCTCCACTGTTCCACTTTGATGGCTATACCTGGGGCGAAAAAGACCCATTCGTGAACGGCTACTACCTCACCGGTGATATGGCGATCTGCCATGGCGATGGCAGTTTCTCATTCAGCGGTCGTGACGATGATATTATCACCACAGCCGGTTATCGGGTTGGTCCAGCAGATGTGGAAAGCACGTTGCTGGAACACGTTGCAGTTGCAGAATCTGGCGTAGTTGCCAAGCCTGATGAGAAGCGTGGCTCTATAATCAAAGCATATGTTGTGGTCAAGAGCGATCAACAGCCTGCAGACGATCAGGCACTGCGGGACGAACTGCAGGAGCTGGTTCGCCGTCGCCTTTCCACACATGCATTCCCCCGTGAAATTGAATTTGTGGATGAGCTACCGAAAACCCCCAGCGGCAAGATTCAGCGGTTTGTACTGCGTAACCGAGCCCAAGAAGAGCCAGGTTCATGAAGATTACGCTTGAGGAGCTTGAAGGATTTCTTCAGGAGCAGTTTCCCCAGGGTGCCGCCTACGGCAGCCTGAGGAAGCTCGGTGATGGTTGGGCCGAGATGGGCCTGGATGTTGACGACGGGCATCTCCGGCCGGGTGGAACCGTATCCGGTCCGGTGATGATGGGCTTGGCAGACGTGACTGTCTATGCGGCACTGCTTAGTAGAATTGGGCTAGTGCCCTTGGCGGTAACCACTAGCCTGAACATTAACTTTCTGCGCAAGCCTGCCGCCCACACTCCTATTTGGGCACGAGCGACTATGCTCAAAGTGGGTCGCACCATGGGGGTGGGAGAGGTGTTCGTGTATTCGGAAGGCGTAGAGGAGCCTGTTGCTCACTCAACGATGACCTACTCTATTCCGCCAAAAAAACATGAGAATTAGATTGACGTATACGTAAACGTCAATCTAATCTGTAAGCAAGAAAAATTGTACAACAATAACAAAAGGTAGATTGGATCATGAGTGACCAGTACGTGCTGGAGACCCAGAACCTTGTGAAAGAATTCAAAGGCTTTGTTGCGGTCGACAACGTGAATCTTAAGATTCAGAAAGGCCATATACACGCTCTGATCGGTCCTAACGGTGCAGGCAAGACCACCGTGTTCAACCTGCTCACCAAGTTTCTCATTCCGACACGTGGCAAAATTCTCTTCAAAGGCGAAGATATAACCACACTGAAATCGGCGTCGATTGCCCGCAAAGGCATGGTTCGCTCTTTTCAAATCTCCGCGGTTTTCCCCCATATGACGGCTTTGGAAAATATCCGCATTGCGTTGCAAAGCTTTGAGGGAAGCTCTTTTAGTTTCTGGAAATCCGGCGCGTCCCTGAACAGGCTTAACGCGCGTTCCATGGAACTTCTGGAGTCCGTTGGCCTAACTGAATTTGCGAACACCACAACCGTTGAGTTGGCCTATGGCCGTAAACGGGCATTAGAGTTGGCGACAACTTTGGCAATGGAGCCGGAAATACTGCTGCTTGATGAACCGACTCAGGGGATGGGCACGGAAGACGTTGATCGCGTTGTGGAGTTGGTGCGCAAGGCTGCACAAGGCCGAACGGTTCTGATGGTAGAGCACAACTTGAGTGTGGTCTCCAAACTGTGCGACCGCATAACGGTTCTTGCACAGGGTGCCGTGCTTACGGAAGGCGATTATGAAGCAGTCTCTGCTGATCCCCGCGTGCGCGAAGTGTATATGGGCACGGGATCAAGTGGTGAGAGGGGCGCGGTACCAGAAGAGGAGGCTGCCCAATGAGCCAAAATGTGGGAAAAGAATACGAACAGCTGCGTATTTCAGGGCTGCATGCGTTTTATGGCGAATCTCATATTCTGCACGGAATTGAATTGGTCGTTAACCGGGGTGAGTTGGTCACGCTGCTTGGCCGTAATGGTGCCGGTCGCAGCACTACGCTTAAAGCGATCATGAACATGGTTGGCCGTCGTACCGGTTCCATCATGATAAACGGCGAGGAGACCATGTCTTGCGCCCCACACAATATTGCAAGGTTGGGAGTTGGGTATTGCCCCGAACACAGGGGCATTTTTTCGTCACTCAACGTTCAGGAAAACCTCACCTTGCCGCCGATTGTGCGCAGCGGAGGTATGAGCCTGGAAGAAATCTACTCCATGTTCCCCAATCTCTATGAACGTCGCTTCAGCCAAGGCTCCAAGCTCTCGGGTGGAGAGCAGCAGATGTTGGCACTGGCGCGCATTCTTCGCACCGGCGCCAACATGCTTTTGCTAGACGAAATCACAGAAGGCCTGGCGCCGGTTATCGTAGAGAAGCTGGGTGAGGTTTTGTTAGCCCTTAAAAAGAAGGGGTTAACCATCATTCTAGTAGAGCAGAATTTCCACTTTGCAGCGCCATTGGCCGACCGACATTACGTGGTTGAGCATGGTCGAATTGTGGAAGAAGTCAGTGCCGAAGAGCTTCATGCAAAACAGTCGGTGCTGGATGGCTATTTGGGGGTTTAAACCCGGATAGGTATCCCGGATAGGTATGTGTAAACGTAAAACAATAGCAACAAAAACCCGAACCAACGCAACACAGTCGCGGAGATATAATAATGACAATCATGAAAAAGCTTCTGACCTCAGCCATTGCATCAGCCATGATGGTGGGCGGCGCCCAAGCAGAAATCAGCGACAACGTCGTTAAAATCGGCTACCTGGCGGATATGTCTGGTACTTACCGCGACCTGTCCGGCCCGAACGGCCTTAAAGCCCTTGAAATGGCCATTGCCGATTTTGGCGGCAAGGTAGACGGTGCAAAAATTGAAATTGTCACGGCTGATGACCGTAACAGCCCAGATGTAGCTTCCACCACAGTGCGTCGCTGGGTTGAAAACGATAACGTCGATATGGTGGCTGGCCTTGTTGCATCTTCTGTAACCATTGCAGCAACCAAAGTGCTAGAGGAGAGCGACAAGCTCGGTCTGGTTAACGGCTCTGCGGCATCCAGTATTACCAACGAGCACTGCACCCCGAACCACATTCACTATGCTTATGACACCTACGCGTTATCTATCGGTACCCCCACGGCGATCGTTAAGGAAGGTGGCAAAACCTGGTATATCCTGACTGCTGATTATGCCTTTGGTCACGCGATGGAGAAGGACGTAACCCGCGTTGTAGAGGCCAATGGCGGTGAAATTGTAGGCAGCATTCGTCATCCGTTCCCAACCCCGGACTTTTCATCATTCATCTTGCAGGCGCAAGCCTCAGGTGCGGATGTTATCGCTTTGGCAAACGCCGGTGCAGATACCACTAACGCCATTACCACGGCCGCAGAATTTGGTGTCACTCAGTCGGGCCAGACCATTGCCGGCCTTGTTGTTTTCCTGAGTGATGTTCATGCCCTTGGCACCGAAGCCGCGCAAGGCCTTCAGCTGACCACCGGCTGGTACTGGGATATGAACGATGAGACTCGCGCCTGGTCTGACCGCTTCATGAAAGAAACCGGTGCAAGACCAACCATGGTTCATGCAGGTATCTACTCCAGCACGCTTCAGTATCTGAATGCCATTAAGGCGACTGGCTCCGATGATACCCAGACTGTGCGCAAGCAGATGATGGATACGCCCATCAACGACATGTTCGCCACGAACGGTCGCATTCGGGAGGATGGCCGCATGGTGCACGATATGTATCTGGCCCAGGTTAAAACGCCGGAAGAGTCCAAAGACGAGTGGGATCTGTACGAGATTCTCCGCACCATTCCAGCAGACGAGGCTTTTCGCCCGTTGGCAGACAGCGACTGCAAACTGGTTAGTGGTAAGTAAAACGTAGACTAAGGAGCTCTCCGGCGTTTGCCGGAGAGTTCAAAGCACTACGTAAAATAAAAACTGATTCAACGTCTGTGCTGCTTTTGGAGTTAGCAACATGTCCATGATTTTCGGCGTCCCCATGGCGGTGCTGTTTGGCCAGCTTTTGATCGGGGTGATCAACGGTGCCTTCTATGCACTTTTGAGCCTCGGCCTGGCTGTTATTTTCGGCCTTCTCAAAATTATCAATTTTGCCCACGGTGCCATGTATATGCTTGGCGCCATGGGCACGGTCATCCTGTTTGACACTTTGGGCGTCAACTACTGGGTGGCTCTTTTTCTAGCCCCGGTTCTAGTCGGCATAGTTGGGGTGCTTGTTGAGTATTTCCTTCTTCGCCGTATCGCCGGTCAGGATCATATCTACAGTTTGCTGCTGACGTTTGGCGTTGCGCTGATCATGCAGGGCGTTCTCACCAATATCTACGGCGTCTCCGGCCTGCGTTATTCCATGCCGGATATGTTCAAGGGTGGCGTAAATCTCGGCTTCATGTTCCTGCCATTCTACCGGGCCTGGGTTATCGTGGCGGCCCTTATTGTGTGCTTTGGTACCTGGTTCATGATTGAAAAAACCAAATTGGGCGCATACTTGCGTGCGGGCACCGAAGACTCCCAACTTATGCAGGGCTTTGGTATAAACGTGCCCTTGCTGGTCAGCCTTACTTATGGGTTTGGGGTCATGCTGGCGGCTTTCGCGGGCGTGTTGGCTGCACCTATTTACTCGGTAACTCCAGTGATGGGCTCACACATACTGATTGTGGTGTTTGCTGTGGTAGTTATTGGCGGCATGGGCTCCATAGGTGGGGCCATTATTACCGGTATTCTCATGGGTGTTGTGGAGGGCCTTACAAAAACCTTCTACCCGCCTGCATCGTCTGCTGTGATCTTTCTGGTTATGGTCGTGGTGCTGATGATCCGGCCCACTGGCCTTTTCGGTAAGGAGGCATAATTATGAGCCAGACCGATATTCAGTCAGATATCCAGAAGACGATCATGCAGCAGCAAAAAGCCGAGGATCGCAGAAAACTCATACTGAACGGTGTACTGCTGGTGCTTTTGCTGTCGGCCCCGTTTGTGATGTACCCCGTGTTCCTGATGAAAATCCTTTGCTTCGCGCTGTTCGCGGTAGCCTTCAACCTGTTGTTCGGGTTCACCGGCTTGCTGTCGTTTGGCCACGCAGCTTTTCTGGCCACAGGCGGTTACACCACCGGTTACCTGCTCAGCAACTTTAGCGGCCTAACCACCGAAATGGGCATAATTGCAGGAACCCTTGTGGCAACCGCGCTCGGGCTGGGCTTCGCCCTCCTGTCTATCCGGCGCCAAGGTATCTACTTTGCCATGGTCACCCTGGCTCTGGCGCAGTTAGTGTTTTTCTTCTTCGTGCAGTCGCCATTCACCGGTGGAGAAGATGGCATGCACGGTGTGCCCAGAGGTGAGCTGTTCGGGCTGATCGACCTTGAAAACAACCTGAATATGTATTATTTCGTGCTAGCGGTATTCCTTGGCTGCTACCTGTTGGTTCAGCGAATTGTCAGCAGTCCCTATGGCCAAGTGTTGAAAGCAATCAAACAGAACGAGCCCCGGGCCGTATCCCTGGGTTACAAAGTGGATCGCTACAAAATATTGGCGTTTGTGATCTCGGCGGCACTTGCCGGCCTTGCGGGCTCCATGAAATCGGTGGTGTTCCAGCTAGCTTCTCTGAACGACGCGCACTGGCATATGTCTGGTGAAGTCATTCTGATGACACTCGTAGGCGGCATGGGCACATTGTTGGGGCCGGTTATAGGCGCAACCCTTGTTGTAAACATCGAGTATCAGCTTTCTCAGAGCCTGCTCAGAGACTGGGTAGATCCGATTCTGGGGGGGATATTTGTACTCACAGTACTGGCGTTCCGAAGCGGTATTGTGGGCGAGATTCAGAAGTTTGTGAGGAAGAATATGGGGTAGAGGCTCAGCCCTGGCTAGCAAACAGAAAAGGGCCACTTTTATAGTGGCCCTTTTTACAACTTCTTAAATCTACTTCGTTTCGAGCATTTTTTGCACACTCATAGCGGCGGTTTTTGCTTCGTCGTAATCGTCTGTGTCGAGCCCACTGTTCGCTTTCTCAACAGCGCCCTCCAGCTTTTTCTTCATGTCATCGTCTTTGTTATCAGGAATGGCACCCTTGCCCATGTCACCACATGGGTTCATTTCATCACTGTCAAAATCATCTCCATCTGGGCCGACAAGACAATTCAGTGTGTGATGTAAGTGCGTGTGCACCCCTTTAACATCTGCCGCCTGGGAAGCAAGGCCTGCGTGTACCGCGGCGGTCTTCACTTGGGGGGCCATGTCTGCGGCCAACGCCGATGATGAAATCAGCAGGGCGAGTGTTGTTCCAAAAACAGTCGATACGAACCGTACAGCGAAACCGGGACGTAAGGTAAAGCCAGAATGAATGTTCATTTGTGCTTCTCCTTAACGTGATAAACGTGAAATTGCCGGGTCAGCTTTTTTGCCAACCGGATATTAAGCGTAGCAGTTTTCTAGAGACCTTTATTTACTCGCGAGATAGACACATTAAAAATTTGCATACTGCCTATTCAAGGCTAACTCAACCGCCTGAGCCGCATGGATCTCAGTGGTGTCGTACAGAGCAACCGGCGTATCGGAAGCTTGAATCAGCAAACCGATTTCAGTGCAGCCCAGAATAACGGCTTGAGCACCACGCATGGCCAGTGAATCTACAACCTCAAGGTAGATCGCTTTTGAATCAGGGTTGACGATGCCCTGGCACAATTCTTCATAGATTATCCGGTGTACAGCGTCTCGCTCGCCGCCCTCTGGAATGATGACATTAATACCCTTTTCCTCAAGGCGTTCACGATAGAACGTTTGCTCCATGGTGAACCGGGTTCCAAGCAACCCGACCGATGATATCCCGTCTTGCAGCAGTCTACTGGCAGTGGCGTCGGTAATGTGAAGCAGGGGAGTGGCAAGCCTGCTCAATCTAAGGTGCAACCTTATGCATGGTGTTGGTGCAAACCAACAGAATATCGGCGCCACCGGCCTCAACAGATTGCGCTGCTGATATCAGTGTTTTCGCAGTTTCGTCCCGGTTTTCCTTATGCTGAAGACTCTCGATTTCTGCAAAATCCACGCTGTAGAGAATAATCTTTGCAGAGTGGAGCCCACCGAGTTGTTCCCGAACTTTCTGGTTGATGAGGCGGTAATAAGTCTGAGTTGACTCTCAGCTCATGCCTCCGATTAATCCGATGGTTTTCATAAGGCTTCCGTTGCTCAACAGATTCGCATAGATGCCGGCGCTGCAATTTCTGCAGTACCGTCAGGATTATGGATATCGGTCACCGTACAAGCATCTAGCTCGCAGATGAAATTTCTTGTTATAAGAGTGTAAATAAGTATCATTAGCATTTGCTTGTGATTTACATCTGGAGGTTAGTTCATGATCCAACGCACTATGGATTGGTTGCAGTTCTTTGGAGCTCGGAAAGCTGCTTTGGTATTGGCAGGGAGTCTTACCATTGCGGGCTGTGGTGGCAGTTCCGGAGGAGATTCATCATCGGCTGACCCAGCCTCAGGAAACGTGGCATTTAGTGGGGTTGTTACCGATCCAGCCATTGTCGGATCTTCGGTGCGTCTGGTTAACAGCGAAGGCGAGGTGCTGAGTCGGCTCGCTCAGACAGGAATTAATGGTGAGTTCCAACTCGAGCTTGACGCTGAGCAGGCGGAAGAGGTTGCAGGGATTTTGGCGACTGGCGGCAAAGACAGCGTAACCGGGCTGGACTTCAGTGGGTTGGCTTTAACCGCGCCGATAGATGGTGCCGGCGACTCCTTGGTAGTGTCGCCATTAACAACCTTGCTTGGCAGCAAGGGAGAGCAGGAGCTGGCGCAGATTCTGGGGTTGTCTGAAGCCGAGATCAAAGGCGACCCAGCTGCATCGGTGAATGCTCAGCGTGCAAGCATGTTGTTGTCAGAGTTGATGGTTGCCTTGCGAGGAGTTGAAGATGCCAACGACCTTATTGCTGATGCTCTTGCGGCGGCTGGCACAGATACAACCGGTGGAGCGAATTTCATTGCTGCTGCTGAGAGGTTGGAGGCCAGTGAGTTAACCACGGGTTCTGTGGATCTGGCTTTGCAATCACTGGCTAAGCGAGTTGCTGCCTTGAATTTACTGATAACAGATCCGCAAGCAACTCCGAAAGACACCGTTGAGGCATTTAACCGCATCAACCTTCGTGAAGGCGTCGAGCAGTATTTTATTTTCAATCTGGGGCTGTCAGAAACTGAACAGCTCGCCAGTAATGCCGATAACGTGGCCGATGCAATCTGGGGCGCCATTGGAAAGCGGGGTGTTCCAGCCGAGAGTTCCGCATTGCTGAATATGGTCCGTTTCGTGTTGCTTGATAACAATGTTGCCGTCACTGAGTTGGCTGCCGGGAGTGTGGCTTTGCCTACGGCCATTGGCGCCGATGGTGTGCTGCTTCAACTGGCGAACCGTAACTATGTGGACGTTACCCAGCCCCTGGCTTCCGGTGAAGAGCTGGGTGACGATAATGCTGCCCGCGTTGACTATTTTTTCCGCTCCGATGCATCTCCATATTTTCGTGCTCTTCAGCTTTTTGAAGGTGTTTATGATGATGCATTACTGGATCCGATATATGGCGTTGCGGCGGCGGGGCAGGCTTCGGCCGGCTTGATTGACGAGGCGGAGCTGACGGTTTCGGCTTCAGTTTTTGGTGCGGTTGAGCGTGCTTTGGCTTATCGCTCTATCGGACTGGCGTTGCTTGATCAGGGAGACAGTAGTGCCGCTGGTGATTACCTCAAGAGATCCCGGGATATCTATGTGAGCTACCTTGAGGCCAAAAGCGATCCTTCTGGCCCGCTGGAGCTTGATGGTGATGACGCTGCGTATTTCCAGCAACTCAGCGATGACTTTCTTGAAGCGGGCGATGAAGCTGAATCGAACGCCTCGTTTGACCGGATATCTACATACCTGACCGCTCAGCAGGGAACTTATTCCACGGCTTATGCACGCCTGGTTTACGCCATGAAGCGCAACATGGAAGAGCTGTTCGAAGCCGAGTCTGATCGCGTTGTAACTGCAAATCGTGCTTTTCGCGAAGCGGTCTACGGGCTGGGTTCCAATGGAACGACGCGCAACTGTAACTCTGTTAGAAATAGCCTGCTGGCTGATGTTGCGGATTTCGCCGTCCGTTTAAACGACACGGTGGCAGTTAGTGAAGCGCTGGGAGCCTTCAGCCAAAGCTTTGATAACGCTTGCGATGTGTCATGGTCTTCTCGTATTTCTGAACGTTTTGCGTACAGCTTTGGCTATCTGGAACGTGCCGACGAATTCCGTCAGTTGGTTGAGCAAAAGGTTCTACCAGAAAGCGAGCAGTATGCAAGCTCCGCACTGGCGGCGCTGTATCTATACGATGCGTTGGCTAAAGTTGAGGAGGGTGATCTGGAAGGTGCCATCAATGTGATTGTTGCAAGCACGACCGATATAGAGGATCAGCTGCAGGCACTGACTTACGACGACATTATTGATCGCAACTATCTCGCTGGCACACTTTACGCCCGTGGAGAGAAAGACAAGGCAAGGCAGGTGTTGGACTTTGCGTACGATTTATCCATATCTAACGAATTCTACAATCAAACATCGCCTACTACATTCACCGCGAATGGCTGTGCGGAAATGTCACTGCGTTATCAGCAGTGGGAAAGCGATGAACTGGCGCAGGAGAAGATGAGGCTTTGTAAGGACGAAGTCACGGGCAGGGATAACCAGCAATCCACGAATGACCAATTTCTTGTTCGTGCGGTACTGATACCCAAGTACCAGCGGGTGGGTCTTGTTGATGAAACCCTGGAGTTGGTGCAGAGCTACAACGACCTGATCCCGATTCTGCAGACGCCCTCTGATCGTTTGGCAAAAACTCTGGTGGCTGGCGAATTTTTTGCTTCGGCAGGATCTTCTGAAAAAGCTGAGCAGAATCTGACGAGCACCTGGGATCTGGCTAAAGACCTGGTAAATGCGTCGACTACAGATGAAGAGCTTGTCGATGCCGTCGAGAGCTGGGTAAACGTCAGCAAATATCATGCAGACGTTGCCGACATCATTCGTGAAAACCTTCGTGGTGAAAATGCTGTTCTGACCCGCAGTGTGGCGGATCTTCGAGCCAGCGCAATTGCTGAGCTTACGTCGGGTGAGGGTATTCAGTCATCTATTGGTCAGCTTAATTCACCGGAGGACCGGGAAGATCTCTACAGTGATGTGGTGAGTCAGTTGGCCCGGGCCCGGGCTTTTGATCAGGCAACTGCAGTTGCACAGAAAGCTGATACCACGCCTGATATTAACAGCCGCCTGAAACTTGTTGCAGAAGAGCTGGTTAGTTATGACGATTTTCCAGGTACTACGGTGATTCGTTTCGACTTTGATCAGGACGGACTTCCGGACTTTTTCAGCCCACAGTCCACAGCTGAGGAGCGGACAACCCTGGGTGTAGCGATGGATTCAGATATTGATGGCGATGGTATTTTCGATACCACGGATATCGCTCCATACGATGCTCTTAATGCTGACTGATATTGAGGGGGCCGGCGGATGTGCCGGCCCCCTCCTCTATATAAAGTCTGGAGATGCTAGCTTTGCCTGATCACGAAGGTCAAATCATTGTTCAGCTATGGAAACAACGTTGTAAGCAGATCGGGATTGCCTTGGTTGCGGGTGTTCTGGGTGGGGGTAGTGCGTTTTCATACGCTGGTGCTGCTGAACCGGAAAGCTGTGAATCCTCCATAGATGCCTTACGCCAATGTTATCAGCAGCCTGTTGCGAACTGGCCTGCTCCGACCCTGGACGTAGAGGAGCACGTTGAGCTGGGGCTTGTGCCCAAGGCACCACCCGCAGTGGGGATTGAAAAACAGCGCCAGGCACTTGGTAAACGTCTTTTCTTCGAGCCTCTCCTGTCTGGCTCGGGTCAGATCTCATGTTCTTCGTGCCACCGGCCTGAGCAAAAATACAGCGATGGCTTGCGTGTCGCCATTGGTCATAACCATCAGAGGGGTACGCGCAATACCCCGGGGTTGTTGAACGTTGGCTTGAAGCAGGCATTTTTTTGGGATGGACGAGCGGTAACGTTAGCGGAACAAGCCGCGGCGTCAATGACTAGCCCGATTGAAATGGCCGCTGATCCGGAACAGGTTGTAGCCCGTTTAGCTGCGCATCCTGAATATCCTGCGTTGTTCGCGGAAATCTATGATGAGCCGCTGAGTTTCGGCCAGATTACAGAATCAATCTCTGCCTGGGTGGGCACGCTGCGGTCACGCCGAAGTTCTTTTGATCAATTTTTAGCGGGCAAGTCCAACGCATTGAGCGATAGCGCTGTTCGCGGGCTACACCTGTTTCGCACGAAAGCTCGGTGCATGAACTGTCATCAGGGGCCACTGCTCAGCGATGATAGATATCATAATTTGGGATTAACCGGATATGGCGGCAAACGTGAAGATTTGGGGCGTTATCTGGTAACCGGCAATCCGGAAGATGTAGGGCGCTTTAAAACGTCGTCGCTTCGGGACATCAGTAGTACCGGCCCGTATTTTCATTGGGGTACTTTTTCTGCGTTGCATAATGTTTTATCGACTTACAATGCTGGTGGCTATCACTTCAAACGCGGTGAGAAATATCGCGATGATCCGCTCTTTCCGTCCACATCAGAACTGCTTCAGCCTTTAGGTTTAACGGATGAGGAGTTCAACCAGCTTGAAACCTTTCTGCACAGCCTGTCATCCGACACCCGAAACGGATTCAGCCTCAAGTCAACGAGATAATAATATAAATAACAATAATAATGATTTGCATTAGGGTGTTCGAGTACGGATAATTACTGCCTTAAAAATCATATCGGTTTCGCTGTCGGAGTTTCTATGTCTCGTTTAAATAAACCCAAGCCCCGTGTTCCGGGGTTGTGGCAGTTAATTGCAATTGTTGTTACCGCTTTATCTTTGGCTGCCTGTGGTGGAGGATCCTCCGGTGGCGACAGCTCCGCAGCCCAGGAGTCATCGTCGGTAGTGTCCGGGGTTGTAACAGACCCGGCCATCGAACAATCTGCAGTACGTCTGGTCGATGTTGACGGCAATGCATTAACCAGCATTGTACGTACCGACGGCGATGGCAGCTTCCGTTTTGAATTGAGCGACCAGCAACTCGGTCAGCTTGCCGCCGTGGTTGCTATCGGCGGACGGGACGTGGAAACCGGTGCCGATTTGCAGGGCGTTACCCTGCGCGCGGATGTCAGCACCAGCGGTGAATTTGTGGTTTCCCCTTTAACCACATTGGCTGCCAACGCCAGTGACAATTTATCCGCACAACAACTTGCCGATTTGCTGAACCTCAGCTCCGCCGAAGAATTGGATGACAACCCTGCTGATAATCCGGACGTTCAGGTTCTGAGCCTGAAACTGACTGAAATCACGAAAGCATTGCGTGACACAGGGCTTGAGTGGGCCGACTTTATCGAAGAATTACAGTTAGCTGACGGTGACTTGACCGGCGCATTCAATGGTCTGGCAGCGGCTAACACCGAACGTCCGCTGCTGGCGGTTGTTGCTGGGCGCCTTGGAGCACTTGATACAGCGCTGGTGAACCCTGAGCCGGGTGTTGGAACCGTGCAGCTCTGGAACCGCCTTCAGTTTGAAAGTGGCCTGGCGCGCTTTTATCGTGAATCTTTGAGTGTTGTCGAATCTCCGGAAACTACCGAGGCTATCGCCCGCATCGCGCAGGCGGTATGGGAAGCGAATGGGCGTAAAGGTGTCGACCCCGATAGCCCGGGAATTGATAACCTGGCGCGCTATCTGATCAGCATTTATGGGCTTGATAGCGATAGCTTGACGCAAGATCTGGTGGTGCCTGATGAGGTGGTAACAGATGACCTTGTCGCTTTTGTGGCGAGCATCGATTTTATTGATCATGAGTTACCCCTAGCACAGGAAGAGCTACTGAACGACGACAATGAAACCAAAGCCCAGTACTTTCTGAGTTCTGATCTGTCGCCTTTCTACAAAGCGGAAACCCTGTTCACCGGGTTATACGATGACGCTATTACAGATCCTGTCTACGCCCAGATTGCTGTCGGTCTTGCCGCCGCCGGGCTGGACGAACGCGCCGAGTTGATTGCCTTGAGCAAAATCTTTCAGCCCAGTGAGCGGGCCGATGCCTTCCGGAAAATAGGAAAGGCATTTTTTGATAGTGGTAATACAGAAAAAGGCTCCCATTACCTGGACCTGGCTGCTGATATCTATCTTTCCGGAAACGGAGTCCTTGCGCAAAAAGGCGTTGAAAACCTGAGTTTTGACGATACCCGGTTTCTGCAGAACCTGAGTACTAACTACGGTCAGGCAGGGCTGAATCAGAAAGCTATAGAGGTTTTAGAGCCAGTGGAGTCATTCAGAGATCAGTTTGGAGGCTCTGGTGCTGCCTGGTCAGGTAACTACTCTAATCTGACCTATGCATTGCTTGAACAGGCAATTAATCTCGTGGAACAGGCAGAGGCAGAAGGTCTTGTTGGTTCGTCTGTTCAGCAGGCCCTCGACTACACGAATCTGGCTGCATCCTGGATTGATAACATGCCTGTTCAGCCGGGCCCGATTACTTGTGCCGCCCTTCAGACCCAGTACACAAGCCGTTATGTCGACTTGTACAGTCGCCTTGGAGAAAACACCAAGGCATTGGCGGGAATTGAAAAATTCGAACCACTGCTCAGTGTCGCATGTAATGGGTTTGCACGATTCTACGTGGGTACAGCAGCAGCTCCCTATGTGCGCCTGGGTCTGATTGACCGATACGAGACTCTGCTCACTGAAAAAGTTGAAGGTCAGCCATTTGGCGCGGACGCAGTGACTGCTGCACGGCTGGAACTTGCTGTGTTCAAAGCGGTCGATGCGGCCAGGACTGGTAACGCGAGTAGTGCTATTGAGGTGATGACAGCGCAGGTTCCAGACGTTCTGGATCGCGTGTACCACATGGTCTATCAGATTCGGGGCCTTTCTTTCCAGGGGACAACACTCGTCGCCCAGCTGCTGGAGGCAGATTTGCCTGCAGCAGCAGAAGCCGCGGCCGAAAACGCCTGGTCCCTTGCGGTAAGCGATGATTTTATTGCCAGCACGTCCACTCCAAAGCAACTGGTTGCTGAAAGCTGTGCCGCTGCTGCGAGAGCAACAGCGACAACCGGTAGAGAGGCACTGGCGCTTGAGCGCATGAACGTATGTGCCAACACGGCAGCCGCACGCTATGGCGACGGTGCGGCCACTCAAGACCGAATTGACGCTGATATTGCCGTAGCCAATGGGTATGTTGCGCTGGGTGAATACCCTGAAACACAGATTAATCGTGCCAAGGGTCTGGTGGCTTCGATTACTGAATCCGACGACCAGCTTGAACTCTATCGCGAACTGGTGGTTTTGCAGAGTAACGCAGGACGTCCCGGTGAGGCGATTGAGACTCTGGATACCCTTTCTTTGCCAGTCCTGAACACCATGATGGCAAGTGCAGATAGCGTTGATGCCGCAAACACTCTGGCCAAAGAGTTGGAAGATGTGGCTGCTGACTATGCCGATATTGCGACTGCCACACGCAAGTTGCTGGCGACCTGGGGTACCTGGAATCCGGAAAACGCCGCCTATATACAGCAAGCAAGAGCCCGTGTAGCTGATATGGCAAAAGGAAACGCCAGTTCGCCTCTGGTATTTGGTGGTGCTCTGGAGGTTTTCGAGCTATTGGATGATAACAATCGCGTTCTGCGCAGTAAGGAGCTGGTTGTTACCTTGGCTGAGGGCCGTCATTACGAACTGGCTGAAAGCATCTCACGTACGTCGACTTATACGACGGCTGATCGCAATGCGATGCTGTCGAGCATTGCTGAAAAACTGCCGGCTCAGGACGACTACCCTGGAACGGACATGGCCCGTTTTGATTTCGACGGCGATAGCAACGCCGACTTTTTTGACCCGCAAAGTTCAACCGAAGAACAGGCCGCTGCTCCATTTGAAGTTGATGATGATATTGATGGCGACGGGACCAACAACAGTCTGGACGAAACCCCGTACTGCGCCATCTGTATAAATGCGGCTTAGCAGATTTGTGCTGTTCCTGCTGCTTTTGGCGGGAACAGCATCGGCTGCAACAGAATCGGTGCAAGGTGCCACAGACTTGCGAGCGAAATATTCGGCACCTCAGGAGCAGTGGCCGGCCCCGGTATTGGCTCCGGGCAACCGGATCGAGCCATTGGCGGCCTTACCCGAAAGGGTGAGAGACACCGATGGTGCGAAAAGCAGGAGTAGCGCCTTAAGAAAGGCGCGTCAGGAACTGGGAGAGTTGTTGTTTTTTGACCCAATTCTATCCGGCTCCGGCCAGCATGCGTGCGCCTCCTGCCACGATCCGGATCTTGGGTGGGCCGATGGTCGCCGTTTCTCATTTGGTCACAACCGCCAACTGGGCCAGCTGAATTCGCCAACGATTCTGAATGCAGGTTATCTGAAAGAGCTGTTCTGGGATGGCCGGGCTGTTTCGTTGGAAGAACAGGCCGCGGCGAGTATTACAAACCCCATTGAAATGGCGGGTGATCCGCCGAAGATTATCGGTCGGCTTCAGGATATTGGTGCTTATGATCAACTTTTTGAGAGGGCTTTCGGTGACCCGAGGCTGGACTTTGACCGGGTAACGATCGCCATTGCGGAGTTTGTGCGCCAGCGCACCACCACTGCCACACGCTTTGATCGTTTCATGCGCGGCGAGCGAAGCGCACTCAACGATCAGGAACTTCAAGGTTTGCACCTCTTCCGCACCAAAGGCCGTTGCATGAACTGCCACAACGGCCCGCTACTTACTGATGGTAAATACCACCATCTGGGGACTGCTTTTTATGAAGTCGGCAATTTTACTGGCCGTTATGCAGTGACGAAAAAAAATCAAGATTTCAGTGCTTTTCGAACCGCGCCCCTGCGTAATGTGGCCGTTACGGCGCCATATATGCATAACGGCCTGCTGGCTGACCTCGATCACGTGCTGGCCTCTTACAACATGGGTTGGTGGCAAAACCAGCCTACCGAGCTGGGCCGCCAGGACCCCCGCTTTGCTCAACTGTCGTCGCTCATACAGCCGTTGAATCTCGACCAGCAAGAGCTCCAGGCATTGAAGGCTTTTCTGCTTACTTTAGGTAATGGCGCGCCTTATACGACGCCCACAGAATTGCCCCGCTGACACTTTTCAGCCCAATGGTTTTTGACTTTCCTTTCAGGTTTAACTCATGACAAACAGGCGTTGTTTAATCAATGGTCCTTCGCGAAAACACTATGTGTCGGGCCGACATTGGATTGTGGCTTCCTTTCTGTCACTTTCAGGTTCTGGGCTAATGGCTGAAGAGCAAGAATCGGTCTCGGTCTCGGCCTCGACCTCCCGCCCTGTTCAGTTACCTGAGTTGTTGATTACCGCGCCGGTGCAGAACCCGGGTGGTACAAGTGAATCCGGTGCTGGTGAATATATTTTTGATCAGAGCTATATAGAGCGATTTGGTAGTGCTGATGGCGGTCTTGAGAACATTTTAAAGTTGGTGCCAAGTATCCAGTTTGGCGAAAGCAGTCAGAGTGTCGAGGGGTTGACCGACCTGCGGCCTGAATCAATATCTATTTCTGGCGGACGCTTTTATGAAAATAACTTTGTACTGGATGGGCTGAGTAACAGTAACCGCCTTGATCCGGCTTCGGACAGCAGCAGCTCTTCTGTCAGTGATATTGGTGGTCATGAGCAGTCGCTGTTCATCGATGCCGATCTTATTGGTGAGCTGAAAGTATACGATAGCAATGTACCCGCGGCTTATGGTGGATTTACCGGCGGCGTGGTGGATGCGACAACCAGGCGTGCTGGTCGCGAGCCGGAAGGCAAGTTGACGGTTAGCGGCACGCGCAGCCAGTGGACTCAATTTCGTACCTTTACCCGGGAGTGGGATCCTGAGGTCGAAACATTACCTCCCACGCCTCCCGAAGAGCCGGACTTCGAGCGATACAGGGCGGCCTTTAGTTATTCTGCACCGCTTAACGATCAGATCGGAATGATAACCAGTGTTAGTCAGGCATACTCTGAAACACCAGATGTCAGTTTGGGTAGTACCCGAAACCGGACGCAAAGCAACCAGAATGTGTTGCTGAAGTTGTCCTCCCAACTCGGAGACGCCGCAATTCTGGACCTTTCGGCGACCTGGTCTCCTTATTCCAGTGACACATTTATTACCGACACCAAGGCCAGTGATTACATGGTCAACGGTGGGGGCTATAACCTTAAAGCCGGTTTCGAATACCTTGGCGAGCAGTTGGAACATAATCTGGACCTGGGTTGGACAAGCAGTGTTAACGAACGGGAGGCACCAAACGGCTACTTCAGTTGGGAAAACACCAGTAGCCGCCAGTGGGGCCGTGAAGCCGATGTTGGCCTGAGCCGTGAAGGTGGTTATGGCGATCTGGATAAAATTCAGAATTCGACCGATCTGGCGTATTCCGTGGCAACCTTGCCGGTTCGTATAGGTCCTATGGAAGTCACCAATGAAGCCGGAATTCAGGCCAGCCACAGTACTTATCGCTTTCGGCGTGATGAGGACCTTGCGATATACAGCAATGCAGTGATCAACACCGATGTGCAGTGTCGGGGAATTACGACGGATTGCGTGCAGAGCGAACAGTATTTTTCCAGTCGCAATATTTATCAGGCCGACGATGTTGAAGTAGCGCTGAATGAGGCTGGGTTCTATGGCGAAACGACACTGGCTTGGCAACGCCTGACAGGAACCCTTGGGCTGCGTTATGACTACAATGATTTTCTTGAGAACCATGATGTTGCATTCCGTACGCGCGCGACATTTGATGTGTTTGATAACGCAAGTACCGTTCTAATCGCGGGGTTTAACCGGTACTACGGCGCAGCGTTGCTCACCTACAAGTTGCGGGAGGCAAGGGCCCCGTTTTATACGGAATACCGCTCTACCGAACAGAACATCGTGACGGATTGGGAGCGAGAAGTAGGCCAGGGCGACTACCGCTATGTGTTTGATGATGTAGACACCCCCTTTAGCGATGAGCAGACTCTGGGCCTGGATCAGGCCCTGTTGGGTGGACGCATGGTGTTGAAAGTGGTGAAACGTGATAACAAGGACGAGTTTGCCAGAACCACCACCGATACTCAGGCAGACGGCTATCGTTATTACATCATGAATAATGAGGGCAGCAGCGAGTACCTCGGGGTTTCCCTGGGCTGGAACGGCGTTTATGGTGACACTATGGTCAGCGTTAGCGGCACCTGGTCTGAAACCAAAACAAACAATGCCGATTACGATGACCCCATAGATAATACCCAGCCAGAAGAATTTGTCTGGTATCAGGGGCAGCGTGTGGCGTACGGCGAACTGGATGTTCTGCGCAGTGATTTTAACCGGCCGGTTGTGATTAACATCGGTGTGTCACACCGTTTCAATAATCAACTCAGTGGAACGATCAATGGCCGCTATCGTGGCGATTATGCTCAGATAATTGATACCGGCCGGGAAGTAGACGGTGAGCTGGTCACCTCTGCCAGTGGTGAGGTTGTCCGTGAGAGCCTGACTGAATACGCTGATGAAGATCGCCCGGACACGTTTCTGTTCGACCTTTCCATGCGCTATACCCAACCAGCGATATACGGCACCTCACTGATTGCCGAAGCTGAACTGCGCAACCTGTTCAACGATCGCGTGCACACCGTTCTTGATGGTGATTCAGGGGTTGAGCCTGGTCGTCAGCTTTGGTTGACTCTCGGGTTGGAGTTTTAATCTTTTAAGCGGTGCGGCCGGGCAGGTTTGATACCTGCCCCGTGCCGCCGGGAATGAGACTGTCTATCATCCGCGAAACATCTTCTTGGCCAACGGCAGCCCCTTAAATCCACTCACCGCCACGGTTGTTAGCAAGCCACCAAGCATGGCGCCGACTACGCCACAGGTCATGATGTCTTGGCCAGTTAGGTACAGGCCAGGAATGCGGGTTTTAGGTTTCAGCCAGTCCAGCTCGAAGCGGTCCGGAGTGTGGTCCAGCCCGTAAATTTCTCCCTCGCTGTAACGGCAGAAGTAGTCCGTGGAAAGAGACGTAGATAACTCGTAGTAATCCACTTTGCCTTCAAGGTGAGGGAACTTCTCGTACAGTTTTGCTAGCAGGCGCTGGGCGAATTCTTCCTTTTTCGCTTCGTACTCTTCGCCGCGTTTGCCCCAGGGTTTGTCGGCCCATTCCTCGTACCACTCAAAGGGACCGGGCGCCACGATCTCAATGGTGGCGCGGCCGGGGTAGCGCTCGGCAAAGCTTGGGTCTTTGGCCGAAGGAAACGAAATATAGGTCAGCGATATGTCGTTGTTCTCCGGGTCTTCTGCAAAGTCTTGCACATGCTTTTCGTAGTCTGTGCCCGGGTAAATCCAGTAGTTAGTTTTCGGTAGGCCCAAATTTTCGGCTGTATCCTGCAATCCTATGTATAGGCAGTTGCTGGCCATGGAGCGCTTAACGGTCGTTAACTTGTCTTGGTAATAGTCCCAGTTGGGCGCGTCTTTCGGCAACAGTTTGTTGAAGGTGTTGAACACCCCGGCGTTGCTAATCACCAGTGGTGAGCGTATCTCTGCGCCATCTGCCATGCGCACACCCACGGCTTTGCCTTTCTCGATCAGGATGCTGGTCACGTCGGCGTAGGTGAACACTTCACCACTGCTTTGCTGAATCACCGGGATGATGGTTTTTGCCATTTCAGACGCACCACCAATCGGGTAGTAGCCGCCATGCAGGTAATGGCGGGCAATCAGCGAGTGGATAATGAAACTGGATTGTGCCGGGGGCAGGCCGTTGTCGCCCCATTGGCCGGTTAGTACCGCAATCAATTCCTGATTGCTGGTAATCCCTTCAAGCACTTCGCGGGTCGGCTTGTTAAGAAATTCCGGGGCCCTGCGTTTGGCAAGCATGTTCAGGGGGCCGAGAGCCAGGTTTGGTAATACTTTACCCAGAACAATGGCCGGCATGGCTTTGGACACCTGGCGCAGATAACTCAGGTAGGTGTCGATAGCCTGTTCTTCTTCCGGGAATACTTTGATCAGTTCCGCACGGAATGCATCCGGGCCGGCAACCAAATCTACGTGCTTGTCGCCCAGAAAAATGCGGTCGTAATTGGCGTCCATGGGCGCCCATTTCAATTGGCCATCGGTGATGTGATCAAACAGTCGCTTACCGAGAGTGTGGTCTGCGCCCATGTCGCCGATATAGTGCACACCTACATCCCACTCATAGCCGTTTCGGTCGTAGCTGTGAGTAAAGCCGCCGGCCGTGTAGTGCTGCTCCAGTACCAGCACCTTCTTGCCCATTTTGCTCATGCAGGCAGCGGCTGTTAAGCCACCAATGCCGGAACCAATAACGATGGCATCGTAGGAGCCGTCCAATCGTTTCTCACGATACCTGCGGCCAACGCGAATGGTGCTGGGTTTTGGGCTGCTCATAGGGTTATGTCCTGTTGTAATTGTTGTGGGTTAGATCGGGAGCCGTCCAGCAGCAAGCTGAGTACGCCCTCGGTTAACGTGGGTTCGGCCTTTTCGCTGGGTAAATGGCCATCGATGGTGAGTTGCGACAGTCCGTGTACTAAAGACCAGGCGGCAGCGGTCATCAAAGAGACAGGCGAAGGTTTGAGGTAACCAAGCTGGCGGGCGCGGGCCACGGTGTCTTCCAGAACCTGAAACGCACCTTTACCCGCAGCATCCAAGCGCGGGTGTGTGCCCATGGGTAATACACGACCGCCAAACATTAGGCGGTACAGGTTGGGCTCTTCCTGAGCAAAGGTGACATACACTAGTCCGATGTTGATCAGTGCCTTGCGAGGCACCTGCTGGTCTACCGCGCGCAGGCGATTGCGCAGGGCTTCGAACCCGCTGATCGCCAATTCAGCCAGCAGCGCATTTCTGTCTGAAAAATGTCGGTATAGGGCTGGCGCGCTGACCCCTAGTTGCTTCGCGAGGGCGCGCAGGCTAATGGCGGCATCGCCATCTGCTCTTAGCGTGTCGAGGGCCAGTTGTTGGGCTTGTAAGGGCAGGTCGCCGTGGTGGTAGGTCGGCTTTTCCATGGCTAGATGGGCTCAATGAATGTTATCGGTGGCAACAATGTTAACCATGATAACATCACGAAACTGCGAGGCAGTCAATCAGATTCTCGAAGGCTTAAACAGAACCCAAAAAAAGCCCCGGGCTCAGCTAATGAGTGCCGGGGTCGCAGGTGCTCAGGCTTTTACTTCAACCCCATTTCCTCAATGGAAATTTCACGCATCTTGAATTTCTGGATCTTGCCGGTAACGGTCATCGGGAACTCGTCCACGAATTTGTAGTTCCGGGGAATCTTGAAGTGGGCAATTTTGCCCTTGCAAAAGGCCATCAAGCCGTCTGCATCAACAGGGTCAGCATCTGGGCGTAGCTTCACCCAGGCAACCAGTTCTTCGCCGTATTTGTCATCGGGAACGCCGGTCACTTGAACCTCTTCGATGGAGGGGTGGGTGTAAAGGAACTCTTCGATTTCTTTCGGGTAAATGTTCTCGCCGCCGCGGATCACCATATCCTTGATGCGGCCAACTATTTGCACATAGCCTTCGTCGTCCATGGTGGCCAGATCACCTGTGTGCATCCAGCCGGCAGCGTCGATGGCCTCCCGAGTCTTTTCTTCGTTGTTCCAGTACTTCAGCATCACGCTGTAGCCACGGGTACACAGCTCACCAATTTCGCCACGAGGCAGCACGTTGCCGGTGCCCGGGTCGACAATTTTGGTTTCCAGATGCGGTTGGGTGCGCCCCACGGTGGTTACTTGCTTCTCGAACGGGTCGAGAGAGCTGGTTTGGGTAGACACTGGGCTGGTTTCGGTCATGCCGTAGGCAATTTGAACCTCTTTCATGTTCATCTTGCCATTGACCTGTTTCATCACCTCCGCCGGGCAAATCGAGCCCGCCATAATGCCGGTGCGCAAAGTGGAGAGGTCGTAGGATTCGAACTCCGGCTCGGCCAACTCTGCGATGAACATGGTGGGCACGCCATACAGCGCCGTCGCTTTTTCCTGGTGAACCGCCTGCAAAACGGCCTTGGGTTCAAACCCCTCCCCAGGGTAGATCATGGTAGAACCGTGGGTGATGCAGCCCAAGTTGCCCATTACCATGCCGAAGCAGTGATACAGCGGCACTGGGATAACCAGGCGGTCTTTTTCAGTCAGTACCTGGCTTTCACCTACAAAAAAACCGTTGTTCAGCAGGTTGTGGTGGGTGAGGGTGGCGCCTTTGGGGCTGCCCGTTGTGCCGGAGGTGAATTGAATATTAATGGGGTCGTCGAACTGAAGCTGGCTCTGAATTTTGTCTACTTCGTCCTGACTGACGTCACTCGCAAAACCGGTGAACTCATCCCAACTCCACATGCCGGCATGTTTTTCAGTATCCAGGTTGATCACCGCACGCAGTTCAGAAAGTCGTTGGGCTTTGAGTTTTCCGGCTGTGCCCGTTTTTATCTCAGGTGCCAAGTCATAGAGAGCTTGACGGTAATTGGATGCCTTAAAACTGTCCGCTGTAACCAACACGCTGATGCCCGACAGGTTCATGGCGTATTCCAGCTCATGCATGCCGTAAGCCGGGTTGATATTGACCAGAATGGCGCCCACTTTAGCAGTGGCAAACTGGGTAACCGTCCACTCATAGCGGTTGGGGGCCCATATACCCACCCGGTCACCGCGTTTAACGCCAGTGGCCAGGAAGGCGCGAGCAGCTTCGTTCACCTTGGCGACGAACTCTTTGTACGTCCAGCGAATGTCCTGGTGCAAACACACCAAGGCTTCGGTGTCGGGATACTTACCAGCAGTGTGGTCAAGCATCTCGCCGATGGTCATGCCCAGCAGTGGTACTTTGGAGGTACCGCTGGTGTAGCTTGGCATGGTCTGATTTAAGGCCTGATTCATTGTTTGCCTCCATTTGTTTTTGTGGTCGAGGTCCAACAGGATTAATAATAGTGTTGCAGAGCCTGTTAGCGACTCTGGCTGTGGTACTCAGGATTTGGCCGCATGTCGCTGGCAATCGCCACGCGGTTAGTCATGTTGTAGAAACCGATTACGTTGCTCAGGTCCCAAATGGCGGTATCGCTGAAACCGGCATCTCTAAGCGCCTGAACCTCGTCTTCAGCAACCGTTTGGGGTGAGCGGGTTAGAAGGGAGGCGAAGTCCATCATGGCGCGCTGGCGCTTATCCAGCTTGGCTGTTCGGTAGTTCATCACCAGGTGCTCACCCAACGCTGGATCGCCACTCATTACTCGTACGGCTGCGCCGTGCGCTACCAGGCAGTAAAAGCATTTGTTTTCTGAAGAAACGACCACGGCAATCATTTCACGCTCAAGCTTGCTGAGCTCGCTCTCACCCATCATCAGTTCGTTATAGAAACGGGTAAAGCCGTCCAACTGCTTCAGGTTCTGGCTGAACACAGTGAGCACATTCGGAACCATACCCAGCTTTTCGATACAGATATCAAAGTACTTTTTGACATCCGCAGGCAGGTCTTCCAAATCGGGGATAGGGAGATCCAGAGCGACCACATCTTTGTTGTTCGTCATGTCTGATCCTTAGGAGCGTGTTGTTGGTGTTAGGTGTTTAGTTTCCACCAAGAGCCTGACCCACTTTAGAGCCGTTGTGTCGTTTAAGCTGTCCACTGATCCACCCGCCGGTAGCGACCAATTTGTTTAGATCTACACCTGAGCTGATGCCCAAGCCATTCAATAAATAAAGTACGTCTTCCGTGGCCACGTTGCCAGAGGCACCTTTGGCATATGGGCACCCACCCAGGCCTGCAACCGACGCATCAATAACACCGACGCCTTCTTCCAATACGGCGTAGAGGTTAGCCAGGGCTTGGCCGTAAGTATCGTGAAAGTGTGCGGCCAGGCGCTCCACAGGTACGTGTTTCGCCACGGCTTCCAGCATCCGCTTGGCCTTCAGTGGCGTGCCTACGCCAATGGTGTCGCCCAGTGAGATTTCATAGCAGCCCATATCAGCCAGGTCTTTGGCAACCTTCGCCACTTGTTCGGGGGCAATGTCGCCTTCATAGGGGCAGCCCAGCACGGTCGAAACATAACCGCGCACGGGTATGTTGTGCTTTTTGGCGGCTTCCATCACTGGCAAAAAGCGCTCCAGGCTTTGGGCAATGGAGCAGTTGATGTTCTTTTGGCTGAAAGATTCAGAGGCCGCGCCGAACACCGCTACTTCGTCTACACCCGCGGCCAAGGCGTTTTCGAAGCCTCTTAGATTGGGGGTCAGAACGGAATAGCGCACGCCGGCCTTGCGGCTGATGCCCGCCATCACTTCAGCGGCATCGCCCATTTGCGGCACCCATTTGGGTGACACAAAGCTGGCGGATTCAATGTGGCTGAGACCGCAATCGGCCAGGCGGTCGATTAGCCTGGTTTTGATGCGCGTGGCAATCACCGGGCCGGCTTCGTTTTGCAGGCCGTCCCGGGGGCTCATTTCAACCAGCCGAGCCTGTTTTGGAAAGGCCATTAGCCTGCCTCCTCGGAGCTGCTTGCTTCCTCAACCTCAATAGCGATCAGTTCTGCGCCATCGGAAACCTGTTCGCCTTCATTGAAGAATATCTCGCTAACCACACCGTCTGCCGGGGCTTTGATGGCGTGTTCCATTTTCATGGCTTCCATGATGACCAGGGTTTGGCCGGCCGTCACGGCATCACCTACCTTGGCTTGTACCGCTACAATCGCACCATTCATTGGCGCGCATAAGCTACCTTGAGGCTCCATGTCTTCAGACACGTAGTTTTCCCGGTACAAGGTGCACTGGAAGGTGTCGCCGTGGTAAAACAGCACCAGGTGGTCGTCGTGCAGGTTGCCGTGAATACTCAACCGGTGGCCATTGATTACGGCCTGCATGTAATCGTCATCCAGCTTTGCCGCGAGGTTGTAAACGCTGCCGTTCACAAACACTTGATAACGGTCATCCTGCTCCAGCACTTTCAATTCGTGAATCTCGTCGCCCACTTGCAGCTGTAATGGTTGAGCGTATTCAGAGTTCAGGCGCCAGCTGTTGCTGCGGCCGAACGGCGACCAAGGGTCTGTGCTTACGGACTCACGGGATTTTCGTTGTTCCAACACAAAGCCGGCGGCCAGTACCAGCGCCTTGTGGGTGTCCAGCTTCGATTTGGTGAACAGCAGGTCCCGGTGGTCTTCGATAAAGCCCGTTGTGAGATCGGCTTCCCGGAAGGGCTGTGCATCGGCCAGAGCATGGAGGAAACGGATGTTGGTTTTTACGCCCGCAATCCGGTAATGCTCCAAGGCCTGAACCATGCGGTTGATGGCCTGATCGCGGGTTTCGTCCCAGACAATCAGTTTGGCAATCATCGGGTCGTAGTGAATGCTGATGTCGTCGCCTTCAACAACGCCGGTATCCACTCGCACGTGGGCGCTTTCATCGGGTGTACTCAGGTAACGCAGGTTGCCGGTGGCGGGCAGAAAATCCTGATCCGGGTCTTCGGCATAAATGCGGGCTTCCAGAGCATGGCCGCGGGTTTTTACCTGAAACTGCTCCAGTGGTAGCGGCTCACCCCAGGCGACTTTCAGTTGCCATTCCACCAAATCCTGGCCGGTTACCATTTCTGTCACCGGGTGCTCTACCTGCAGGCGGGTGTTCATTTCCATAAAGAAGAATGAACCGTCTACATCGTAAAGAAACTCTACGGTGCCGGCGCCCACATAGTTAATGGCTTGGGCTGCTTTAACCGCTGTTTCACCCATGGCCTTGCGAGTTTCTTCGCTTAGGCCCGGTGCAGGGGCTTCTTCCAACACTTTCTGGTGACGACGCTGAACCGAGCAATCACGCTCGGCCAGATACACGCCTTGGCCGCTCTGGTCACAGAACACCTGAATTTCAACGTGGCGGGGTTGGGTCAGGTAGCGTTCAATCAGCATGTCCGGGTTGCCAAACGAATTCTTTGCTTCTCGTTTGGCAGCGGCAAGGGCGTCATCAAATTCGCCAATGTTCTCCACCACGCGCATGCCTTTGCCGCCACCACCGGCCACGGCTTTTAGTAGCAGTGGAAAGCCGCATTTTTCAGCTTCGGCGCGCAGGGTTTCTGGTGACTGGTCGTCGCCGTGGTAACCGGGCACCAAGGGTACGCCGGCCTTTTCCATAATAATTTTGGCGGCAGACTTCGAGCCCATGGCGGCAATGGCAGAGGAGGGCGGCCCGATGAATACCAGGTTGTTGGCTTCGCACGCCTCGGCAAAATCGGTGTTTTCAGAAAGAAAACCATAGCCTGGGTGAATGGCCTGGGCACCGCTCTGCTTGGCGATTTCGATGATTTTTTCGCTGCACAGGTAGCTTTCGGAGCTGGGCGCAGGGCCAATGCGAAAGGCTTCGTCGGCCAAGGCCACGTGGTGGGCGTTGGCGTCGGCATCGGAATACACAGCCACACAGCGAATGCCCATACGTTGTGCAGTCTGGATAATGCGGCAGGCGATTTCGCCCCGGTTTGCAATCAGGATTTTATTGAACATATTATTTGCTCTCCGGAATCCAGTTGGCGCTGCGTTTGTTAAGGAAGGCGCTTAGGCCTTCCTGACCTTCTTCGCCTACGCGGATGTCAGCGATGCGATGGGCGGTGTCGTCAATCACAACGCTATCAATCGGCTTGTGGCTGACCGCAAATACCAGGTTTTTGGCGGCTTCCATAGCTTCAGGGCCGTTCTGGGCAAGCTGTTTCAGCATCTCGTCGCAGCGCGTGTTCATGGCTTCTACATCGTCGCAGACGATATGCACAAGGCCGAAGCGTTCGGCATCCCGAGCACCGAATACTTCTGCAGACAGGAAGTAGCGACGGGCCTGGCGTTCGCCAATGGCGCGCACCACGTAGGGGCTGATGACCGCCGGAATCAGCCCAAGCTTTACTTCACTCAAGCAGAAACTGGTTTTTTCTGTGGCTATCACTATGTCGCAGCATGCGGCCAAGCCAACGGCGCCGCCGAAGGCTGCGCCCTGAACAAGACCAATGACGGGCTTTTTGAGCTCGTTCAAGCATTCCATCATGCGGGCAAGCTGGCGGGAGTCATCCAGGTTTTCCTGGCGGCTGTTGTCTGCCATACGGCGCATCCAGCCAAGATCCGCCCCGGCAGAGAAGTGTTTGCCTTCGGAGCGCAGAATGACCACTTTGGTGTCATTATCGTTGTGCGCATCTGTGAAGGCGCTGATCAATTGTTGGATGATCACGTCGTCAAATGCGTTGCGCTTTTCTGGGCGGTTCAGCACGATCTCGGTCACGCCGTTAGCAAGGCGTTTGGTCAGAACCGCAGATTCCTGATCTGACGCTGTGTTGGTATCTGTCATGGTCATTCTCCCCTATTACATCCGGAACACGCCGAAGCGCGTAGGCTTCGCCGGCCGGTTGAGGGTGGCGGAGAGGCTGAGGGCAACCACTTCCCGGGTTTGGGCCGGGTCAATGACGCCGTCGTCCCACAACCGGGCGCTGGCGTAGTAGGGGTGGCCCTGTTCCTCGTAGGTGTCGGTAATGGGCTTTTTGAAGGCGGCTTCTTCTTCCTCGCTCCATTCCTGACCTTTGCGCTCCATGCCTTCACGGCGAACTTGCGCCAATACGCCGGCCGCCTGTTCGCCACCCATGACGGAGATGCGGGCATTTGGCCACATCCAAAGGAAATCGGGGCTGTAGGCGCGGCCGCACATGCCGTAGTTGCCGGCGCCATAGCTGCCACCAATCAATACGGTAATCTTGGGTACGTTGGCGCAGGCAACAGCCATCACCATTTTGGCGCCGTGCTTGGCGATGCCTTCGGCTTCGTATTTCTGGCCAACCATAAAGCCGGTGATGTTCTGCAGGAATAGCAGCGGGATATTGCGCTGGCAGCACAGCTCAACAAAGTGCGCGCCTTTCTGGGCCGACTCGCTGAACAGTATGCCGTTGTTGGCAATGATGCCCACCGGGTAGCCGTGTATGTGGGCAAAGCCGGTAACCAGGGTTTGGCCGTAGAAGCGTTTGAATTCGTCGAATTCTGAGCCGTCTACCGTGCGGGCGATCACGTCGCGCACGTCGAATTGTTTGCGCAGATCGGTGCCAACGATGCCGTAGATTTCGCTTGGGTCGTACAGGGGCGCTTTGGGTTTGCGAATCTCTACGTCGACCGGTTTGCGGCGATTGAGGTGGGAAATGCAGCGCCGGGCTATGTCCAGGGCGTGGGCGTCGTTTTCGGCGTAATGGTCGGCAACACCAGAGGTTTTGCAGTGTACGTCTGCACCGCCCAGGTCTTCGGCTGTGACGACTTCGCCGGTGGCGGCTTTAACCAGCGGCGGGCCGGCCAGGAAGATGGTGCCCTGGTTGCGCACGATGATGGACTCGTCGGCCATGGCGGGTACGTAAGCACCGCCGGCAGTGCACAGGCCCATTACGACGGCGATCTGGGGAATGTCGTCGGCGGACATACGGGCCTGGTTGTAGAAGATGCGGCCAAAGTGGTCACGATCTGGAAAGACTTCGTCTTGCCTTGGCAGGTTGGCGCCGCCGGAATCTACGAGGTAGATGCAGGGCAGGCGGTTTTCCAGGGCGATTTCCTGGGCGCGTAGGTGTTTTTTGACGGACAGTGGGTAGTAGCTGCCGCCTTTTACAGTGGCGTCGTTGGCGATGATCATACATTCGGTGCCAGAGACGCGGCCTACGCCTGCAATTACGCCGGCTGCGGGTACGTTTTCGCCGTAGACGTTGTAGGCCGCAAACTGGCCGATTTCCAGGAAGGCTGAGCCGTCATCCAGGAGGCGGTTAATGCGTTCTCTGGGTAGGAGTTTGCCGCGGGCGATATGGCGCTCCTGGTAAGAGGGGCCGCCACCTTGCTGAATGGTGGATACTTTGTCCCGCAGGTCTGCAACGGCTTCTGCCATGGAGGCCTGGTTGGCCTGAAACTCTTCAGACCTTGGGTTTATTTTGCTTTGGAGTATTGTCATTTTCCTAGCCTCGAGTGTCGGGGCGGCGGGGCTGGCGAGGTGTCTTTCCGGGAACCGCTACGAGCACATCCATGTGCGCTTGGCTGTGGCCATCCTTGGCCACAGACATTCCCGGAAAGACACCCCACCAGCCCCTCGTCATACTTTGAGTGCCGGCCTATTAAAGCCGATAAGTTGAAGCTACGGCTTAGTTGTTCAGAAACAGCTCCCGACCGATCAGCATGCGGCGGATTTCGGATGTACCCGCACCGATTTCATACAGCTTGGCGTCGCGCAGCAGGCGGCCGGTGGCATATTCGTTGATGTAGCCGTTGCCGCCCAGAAGCTGGATGGAGTCCAGCGCCAGTTTGGTGGCCATTTCGGCGGAGTAGAGGATTGCGCCGGCGGAGTCTTTGCGGGTGGTTTCACCGCGGTCAGCGGATTGCGCCACCATGTAAACGTAGGATTTGGCGGTGTTCATGAAGGTGTACATATCGGCAACCTTGCCTTGCACCAGTTGGAATTCGCCAATCGCCTGTTCAAATTGTTTCCGTTCGCGAATATAGGGAACCACAATATCCATGGCTGCCTGCATGATGCCCAGTGGGCCGCCCGAGAGTACCAGGCGTTCGTAGTCCAGGCCGCTCATGAGTACTTTTGCGCCTTTGCCTACATCACCTAGTACGTTTTCTTTGGGTACTTTGCAGTCTTGGAATACCAGTTCGCAGGTGTTGGAGCCGCGCATGCCGAGTTTGTCGAGTTTCTGGTGTCGGCTAAAGCCTTCGGAGTCGCGGTCTACGATGAAGGCGGTGATGCCTTTGGAGCCGGCTTTTACGTCGGTTTTGGCGTAGATCACGTATACGTTGGCGTCTGGGCCGTTGGTGATCCACATCTTGTTGCCGTTCAGCACGTAGTGGTCGCCGGCGTCTTTGGCGCTCAGTTTCATGGAGATAACGTCGGAGCCGGCGTTGGGCTCAGACATGGCCAAGGCGCCGATATGGTCGCCGCTGACGAGTTTGGGCAGGTATTTCTGCTTTTGTTCTTCGGTGCCGTTGCGGTGAATCTGGTTTACACACAGGTTGGAGTGGGCGCCGTAAGACAGCCCAACAGAGGCGGAGGCGCGGCTGATTTCTTCCATGGCAATTACGTGGGCTATGTAGCCCATGCCTGAACCGCCATAGGCTTCGTCTACGGTAATGCCCAGCAGACCCATATCGCCGAACTTTTTCCACAGGTCGTTGGGGAATTCGTTGTTGCGGTCGATCTCCTCGGCACGGGGTGCGATCTCAGTGGCTGCGAAATTGTTGACCTGCTCGCGCAACATATCGAGGGTTTCGCCAAGGCCGAAATTGAGTTCTGAGTATTGTGATTTCATGCTAATTTGCCTTTTGTTCTGCCAGAGATATGTTTTGAAACCGAGATCGGGCTGCTCGTTGTGTGCTGTTAGTGTTGTTCCGTGACGCTTTCGGTTTCGTCGTTGGCCGGGGACTGTTGTTTTTTCCGTTTCTGCAACTCAGTCAGTGCTTCCCTACACCGGGACTCTGCCGTGTCGATTTCCATTTCTGCCATGGCTATGTCATTTTTTTGCTGTTCCATGTGGGCTCGTTTGTTGCCTAAAATAGTCAGCATCTTCAATAGTTGTTTTTCGTTACCGGTCAGGGTCTCATCCCACAGATCGAAAAGTTCTTTCGTCTCAGCAAGTGAAAAACCCATGCGCTTGCCACGTAGGATCAGCTTCAGGCGCACTTTGTCTTTGGTGCTGAAGATTCGTGTTTGCCCGCGCCGTGCCGGCTTCAGCAGACCTTGGTCTTCGTAAAAGCGGATGCTACGGGTGGTAACATCGAACTCGTTGGAGAGCTCGCTGATACTGAACGTTCTCTTTTCGATCATGGCGATATCCTTTTTGAGTAAGGTTAGATGAAGCTTACGTAAACGTAAAGCTGTTTCCGACGTTAAATCGCTGGTGTTCAGTACCAGAAAATAATTAAGTCAGTCTGTTCGTTAGGTTACGATGGATTGTAGCAGAAGGTGTTTAGAGACTGGATAGCGCCAGGGCGTTGGGGTGGTGACGCCCAGTTGCCCGGCTTGTCCGCAAAATAGCGGGAATGAGCCGGGCAATAAGCAGGATTTTAAGCCAGGTTTTCTCTGAGCTTGCGCTTCAGAAGTTTGCCTGCAGTGTTTTTGGGCAGTTGTTGTTCAAAGAGAATCTGCTTGGGCACCTTGAAACTGGCCAGTCTGGCTCGGGCGTGGCCCATCAGCACTTCTGCATCCTCCGGGTAGCCTTCTTTAACGACCACGACGGCGCAAATTGCCTCGATCCATTTTTCATCCGGTACTCCAATAACCGCAACTTCAGCAACGGATTCGTGTTCGTAAAGTGCTTCTTCCACGTCGCGGCTGGCCACTAGCACTCCGCCGGTGTTCACTACATCTTTGATGCGGTCGACGATGAATATATAACCCTCTTCGTCTTGGTAGCCCAGATCGCCGGAGTGAAACCAGCCATGTTTAAAGGCTTCTTCGGTTGCCTCCGGTTTGGCCCAATAGCCCACCATCAGCTGCGGCGATTGGTGCACCAGTTCGCCCTGTTCTCCCGGTTTGCAATCTTTGCCGGTAATCGGATCCACAATGCAGGTTCTAACGGTTTGCATGGGGCGGCCAGCCGAAGACGGTCGGTCGGCGTGTTCTTCTGGCAACAGAACGGTTGCCAGCGGTGCGATTTCGCTTTGGCCGTAACAGTTGTATAAGCCAGCGCCCGGTAGTTTCTCTCCAAGCTCTTTCACTACTTGGACGGGCATGATGGATGCGCCGTAGTAGAGTTTATCCATGTGCTGCAGCTTATCTGGATTGAACTCAGGGTGGCGCAATAGCGAGATCCAGACGGTAGGTGGTGCAAAAAAAGCGTTAAGCTGCTCGCTCGCTAGCAGCCCAAGGATAGCGTCTGGTGTTGGTGTGTTGATCATTCGGCTGTAACCGCCGCTCAGTAGCATGGGCATGGTGAACACATGCATTTGTGCCGAGTGATACAACGGCAACGCAGCCAGGGATCGATCGGCGGGCCGGATCTCCAGATGATATTGGCAGGCGCCATAGTGCGTCATGAGCGAGCGGTGCGTATGCATGGCACCTTTGGGGTCGGAGGTGGTGCCAGAGGTGTAGAGAATCTGCACCACGTCTGTGTCGGCGAGCACCAGTTCGGGTGCTGTGTCTTTGCCAGCCTCAAGCGCTAACTGCAGTGCGTCCAGTTTGCTACCGCCGTGAAAACTGCCGTTAATGCCCACCTCGGTTTTGTCTGCAACAGCGTTGATCTGGGGCTGTAGGTCCAGGTCGGCAAATAAAGCTTTGCAGCCAGACTGGTTGAGTACGTAGGTAAGCTCATTTTCAACCAGAGCATAGTTGATGGGCACGTGAATCAGGCCAGCTTTTGCGCAAGCCAGCCAGAGCAGAACGTAGGCATCTGAGTTTTTACCATAGGCACCCACACGGTCGCCTTGTTCCAGCCCCAATTCGATTAATCGATGGGCGAGCCGGTTTGAGGCTGCGTGAATCTCTGAGAACGTCCAGATACGGTCGTCGAACGCCAGCGCAGTGCGGTTTCCGTGGGTGCTCGCGGAACGGGCAATGGCGTCTCCGATGGTGTTGCGCAGAGCCCGATGGATATCCGCCGATACGGAGGAAGAAGCGGATGTACGGGAATTTTTCATGCAGTTACCCCTTAGCTGTTGTTATTTATTGCGTGTCGGCATTAACTCAGAGGAATGGAGTCTCCGTGAATGACCCGTTAGGTCGAAAAAATTGACCCAATTAGACGCCTTTGAGTATTTTACCTGCCAACTACCCTGGCCACTGAGAGGGGGATTTGCCAGTCCAGCGTTTGAATGCCCTGCAAAACGATGCGGTTTCTGAAAAGCCCACCCGCTCACTGATGTCGGCAACGCTGAGATTTTCGGTACTCATCAGCTTGGTTGCATACTCCCGCCGCAAAGACGTTTTGATAGTGCGCAGGGAGGTGCCTTCTTCTTGCAGTTTTCGCCCGATACTTCTGGGTGTCATGTGCAGGTGTTGGGCAATCTGATCCAGGCTTGGCATGTCTTTGAGGCTTTGTTGGGCCAGCAGGGTGCGAACTCGATTGCGCAGGCTGTCGTCATGATCCGGGCGGTGCAGAATATAAGCCGGCGCTTCTTTTAGAAAAACGTCGAGCTCAGCTTCACTGCGGGCAATGGGCAGTTGCAGGTATCGTTCGTGCAAATAAAACCCACACACAGATTGATCAAACTGCAACTCGCTGGGGTACATGGCCCGGTATTCTGCAACATGGGGCGGTGATGGGTAGCTGAACTGGGTTGTGGCAAACGGAATTTGCTGATCCACCAGCCAGCACGCGAATCTTTGCCACATAAGCGTCAAGAACTCCTGCAGCAGGTGGTCTGTATCCTGGCTGGCATCTTCAAGGCTCAGGCAGAAAAACACCAATTTGTTGCGATTACTTTGGCCCAGGCCGATCTCGATGTTGTCACAGGCTATGTTGAAAAAACGCGCGCTTTTTCGCAGCACAGCACCAAGCGTGGCAGAGTCAAGACAATAGTCGGTCATCAACGCAAACGTACCGTTTTTACAGCGGCGGGTAGACAGCCCCATAAACTCGTCTCGGGTTGCTCGCCATACACTCTTGATAAGCCGGGTAAGTTGCTCTTCGGTGATCAGTTGATCAGGCTTGTTAAGCCAGGCTGTTGGTATGCTCGCGCTTTCCAAAAGTGCTTCAGGTTGAACCCCGTGTCGCTCTGCCCCTCTAATAGTGGCCTGCAGATAATGGTTTGCAATATGGGGTTTGAGCTGGGAGTTGGGCATGTCTATGGTGATTCGGTTGCGTAATGAGTCAATTTTTTCGGCTTATACGGCCATTCTCGGTGCACAGGATAACCCTTTAAATGGTCGCCTGCTGATTAATCAGGTTAACAATGGGGTTGTGTATGTCGGAACACGAAGAAGATAGTGAGCTCTTTCATTCTATGATCAACCGGGTACTCGACAAAGAAGTCGCACCCTTTTACGACCAATGGGAAGAGCAATTCGCCATTCCGCGTAACCTATGGAATACCCTGGGGCAGGCTGGCATGCTGGGTATCGACATGCCCGAGGAGTATGGCGGCGCGCAGGCGAGTTTTGAAATCTCGCAGTTGGCCATTGAGGAAATGGCCCGCAAAGGTTTCGCTGGCCTGGCTGGCGGCTATAACATTCACGCCAACATTGTGATGCCTTATATTCTGCACCTCGGTACGGATGCTCAAAAGCAACGGTATCTGCCAGGCATGATTAGCGGCGATGTGCTTAGTGCAATTGCAATGACCGAGCCGGGTGCCGGTAGCGATCTGGCCGCTATGCGCACTACAGCACAGCGCACCGATGAAGGCTATGTAATTAACGGTGCCAAGGTGTTTATTACAAACGGTTTGCAGGCTGAATTGGTGATTGTGTGTGCTAAAACCAACCCTGCGGCAGGTTCTAAGGGCGTATCTTTGTTTTTGGTAGATACCAATTTGCCGGGCTTCTCCCGGGGCAAGGGTATTCGTAAAATTGGTCAGCACGCCAGTGATACTGCCGAATTGTTCTTTTCAGACCTTGTGGTTCCACACGATGCGCTGCTAGGTGAAGAGGGCAAAGGGTTTGCCTATCTGATGCAGGAGTTGCCACGTGAGCGCTTGGGTGTTGGTGCGCAAGCGGTAGGGGCAACAGAAGGCGTGCTGTCGATTACCTTGGAATACGTGCAGCAACGCCAGGCGTTTGGTCAGCGAGTGGCGGATTTCCAGAATACCCGGTTTAAGCTTGCAGAGGCCCGGGCAAGGCTGGAGATGGCAAAAGCCTACCTGAAACAGTGCATTGCGAATTACCACAAGGGCGAAATGGGCCCAACAGAAGCGGCCATTCTGAAATTGATGCTCACTGAAATGCAGTGCGATATAGCTAACGACTGCCTGCAGCTCTTTGGTGGTTACGGGTATACCCTGGAGTATCCTGTATCGCGATTCTTTGTAGATGCCCGGGTGCAGACCATTTATGCCGGGACATCTGAAATCATGAAAGAAGTCATTGCTCGCTCCATGCTGGGTAAATAGATTACCGAGTTTCCAGATTCATACTGAACTGAACATTAAAGGGAAAAAACCATGAAATTAACCGATGTTGTGATTCTTGACGGCGCACGTACTGCCATTGGCGGCTTCGGCGGCAGCCTGAGCTCGCTAAGCCCGGCTGACCTGGGCACCTGTGCCGCAAAAGAAGCCATCACGCGCTCGGGCGTGTCGGCTGAAGACATCGACCACTCTGTGTTTGGCCACATTATTCCAACCGGCCCGGCAGATGCCTACGTGGCTCGCCACATTGGCCTGAACTCTGGCCTGCAGAAAGGCTCTGCGGCGTTTAACGTGAACCGTTTGTGCGGTTCTGGTGTGCAGTCGGTTATCAGTGCTGCGCAAATGATTGTCATGGGCGACAGCCAAATTGCTCTGGCCGGTGGTGCCGAGAGCATGAGCCAGGGCGCCTATGTGCTGCCCAACGTTCGCAAGGGCCTGCGGATGGGTGATGGCAAAATGATTGATATGACCATGGGCACCCTCAGCGATCCATTTGGCAGTGGCCACATGGGTATGACAGCTGAGCGGATTGCGGAAAAGTACGGCCTTACCCGCGAAGACCTGGATGCGTTCTCTGCAGAAAGTCATCGTCGTGCCAGCCAAGCCATCGAAAGTGGCTATTTTAAAGAGCAGATTGTGCCGGTAACGGTAAAACAGGGCCGCAAGGAGTTCACTTTCGATCAGGATGAGCATGTGCGCGCTGGCACCACTGCGGAAAGCCTTGCAGGCTTGAAGCCGGCCTTTACCAAGGATGGCATAGTCACACCCGGCAACGCCTCCGGCATTAACGATGGTGCGGCAGCCATGGTGCTCACCAGCGCCGAAGAAGCCGAAAAGCGCGGCCTTAAAGCGCGCGCAAGAATTGTCGGCTATGCCTTTGCAGGGGTAGATCCGAGTGTGATGGGCTTGGGCCCGATTCCGGCGGTGCGCCGGGTGCTGGAGCAGACTGGCCTGAATGTGACAGATCTGGATGTGATCGAATCCAACGAGGCCTTTGCCGCTCAGGCGTTGGCTGTCAGCAAGGAGCTTGGCCTGCCTGCCGACAAAGTGAACCCGAACGGCGGTGCAGTGGCGATGGGCCACCCGGTAGGCGCGACGGGCTCTATCCTGATTATTAAAGCCCTAGCTGAGCTTGAACGTACAGGCGGGCGCTATGGCCTGATTACTATGTGCATTGGCGGCGGCCAGGGCATTGCGTTGATTGTTGAGAGCATCCGCTAAGCTGACATGTAGATTTCTTTTTAGGGCTGAATTGGATAAAGTTGACGTTAACGTAAAGATTTTTCTATTTCCAATTCAGTCAACAACATTTGATGCGAAGGGAGAAAACGATGGAATTCAATAATGTCCCCGCCATTGTTACAGGTGGTGCATCCGGGCTTGGCGAAGGCGCAGCCCGGGCACTGGCCGCAGCCGGCTGTAAAGTCGCCATCCTTGATCTGCAAAAAGAGCAGGGCGAGAAGGTCGCTGCAGAGATTGGCGGCATCTTCGTACATTGCGATGTGAGCTCATCCGAAAGCGCCGAAGCAGCGTTGGCCACCGCTCGTGAAGCCCATGGTTTTTGCGGAGTTGCCGTTAGCTGTGCCGGTATTGGCCCGGCGGCCAAGATTCTGGGCCGCGACGGTGTTATGCCACTGGAAAGTTTCAGCAAGGTGATACAGGTGAACCTGATCGGAACCTTCAATATTCTAAGGCTTGCAGCTGCCGATATGGCGCAACGTGAACCCAATGCCGACGGCGAGCGTGGTGTCATTATCAACACCGCTTCGGTAGCCGCATACGAGGGTCAAATTGGGCAGGCAGCGTACAGCGCATCCAAAGGCGGCGTGGTTGCTCTGACCATTCAGTCGGCTCGGGAATTGGCTCGTGAAGGCATTCGCGTGAACACCATCGCACCTGGGCTGTTTATGACGCCAATGATGTCTGGCATGCCGCAAGAAGTGCAGGACAGCTTGGCTGCCACGCTGCCGTTCCCCAAACGCCTGGGTAAGCCCGAGGAGTTTGGCATGATGGTAGATCAAATGGTTCGCAACCCGGTTCTGAACGGCGAAACGATACGGCTCGACAGTGCCTTGCGTATGGCGCCCAAGTGAATTCAATTGTAGGTAGGAGATAGCAATGGAGAGCGCAATGACCAATTCAGTGGATCAAGAAGAGCTCGCACTGTTCCGGGCGTCTGTCATCAAGGCTCTGGAAACGGAAGTTGCGCCGCATTACGAGGCCTGGGAGAAGTCCGGGGTTGTACCCCGTGAGCTTTGGAACACGCTCGGCGATGCCGGCATGCTATGTGTGGATATTCCTGAAGATTGCGGTGGGTGTGAGGCGCCGTTCCAGTACTCTGTGGTTGTCGGTGAAGAGCTGGCTCGCATGGGGTTTGGTGCCCTTTCAACCAACGTAATGGTGCATTCGGACATCGTGGCTCCCTACATAAGTCACTTGGGTAATGAGGCTCAGAAGCAGCAGTGGCTGCCCAAAATGGTGTCGGGTGAAGTAGTTGGCGCTATCGCCATGACCGAACCGGGCGCCGGCAGTGACTTGCAGGCCATGCGCACCAGTGCGGTGCGAGACGGCGACCACTATATTCTGAACGGCTCAAAAACCTTCATCACCAACGGCCAGCATGCCGGTATGGTGATTGTTGCGGCAAAAACCGATCCCTCGGCTGGCGCCAAAGGCATCAGTCTGTTTTTGGTGGATACCACCTTGCCGGGTTATAGCAAAGGGCGGAATCTCGATAAGATAGGCCAGCACAGCGGCGATACCTCCGAGCTGTTCTTTTCAGATATGCGTGTACCGGCAACTGCGCTGGTGGGCGAGGAAGGAAAAGGCTTTGCTTACCTAATGCAGGAGTTGCCACGTGAGCGGCTGGTTATCGGCGCCTTGGGCGTGGCAGCGGCCAGAGGCGCACTGGATCTGACCATAGCCTACACCCACGAGAGAGAGCTGTTTGGCCAGAAGCTGGCGCAGATTCAGAACACCCGTTTCGAAATTGCCCGTATGGAAACCGAGTACCAGGTTAACAGGGCATTCGTGTCCCAGTGCATAAGCCAGTATGAAACCGGTGAACTGGATGCTCCTACGGCATCCATGGCCAAGTACAGTGCCACCGAAATGCAGTGCCGAGTGGCAGATGGCTGTTTGCAGCTATTTGGCGGTTATGGCTACACCACGGAATACCCCATTTCCCGCGCGTTTACGGATGCTCGTGTTCAGCGCATTTATGGCGGCACGTCGGAAGTCATGAAAGAAATCATTGCCCGCTCTGTTCTGGGTAGAGTTTGAAATCAGTGAGGTTTGATATGAGCGATAATAGCGTTGTGATTGCGGGTTCTGCCCGCACCCCCATGGGCAGCATGATGGGTTCCCTGAGTTCAGTGCGCTCTCCGGATTTGGGTGCCGCGTCCATCAAAGCCGCTATTGAGCGCAGCGGTTTGAAGCCCGTGGACATTCAGGAAGTGATCATGGGCTGTGTGTTGCCCGCAGGACTTGGCCAAGCGCCAGCCCGCCAAGCCTCCCGAGCTTCTGGTATTCCCGACAGCTCAGGCTGCACCACTGTGAACAAGATGTGTGGTTCTGGCATGCAAGCTGTGATCATGGCTCACGACCAGATTAAGGCAGGCACCAACAACATCATGATTGCCGGCGGCATGGAAAACATGAGCCAGGCGCCTTACCTGTTGCCTAAAGCTCGCGGCGGCATGCGCATGGGCCACGGTCAGGTGATGGACAGCATGTTCCTCGACGGCCTGGAGGATGCCTACGAAGGCGGCCTTATGGGTGTGTTTGCTCAGCGCACGGCCGATAAGTACAAGGTTACCAGACAAGCGATGGACGAGTTCGCCATCGGCTCACTGAATAAAGCGCAGGCGGCGATAGAGAACGGTTGGTTTGAGCCCGAAATTGCGGCAGTGACTGTTCCCGGCCGTGGTGGTGAAACCCAGGTGAGTGCGGACGAACAGCCAGGCAATGCCAAACCGGAGAAAATTCCCACGCTTAAGCCTGCGTTTGCGAAAGATGGCACGGTAACGGCCGCTAACGCTAGCTCCATAAGCGATGGCGCGTCTGCACTGGTGTTGGCTTCAGCGGCTGAAGCTGAAGCCCGTGGTTTAGCGCCGCAGGCCCGTATTGTGGCCCATGCGACCTACGCCGGGCTACCAGCCGACTTCTCTGAGGCGCCCATAAGTGCCATCGGGAAAGTGCTGGAGAAGGCCGGCTGGAGCAAGGACGACGTGGATCTGTTCGAGATCAACGAAGCCTTTGCGGTTGTCAGCCTGCTGGCCATCAATGAGCTGAAGCTGCCCGCAGAGAAGGTCAACGTGTATGGCGGTGCCTGTGCTCTGGGTCATCCGATTGGCTCATCAGGCTCTCGGATACTGGTCACACTTATCAACGCTCTGAAACAAAAAGGGTTGAAGCGAGGAGTGGCTTCTCTGTGTATTGGTGGTGGCGAGGCGACAGCGGTCGCTATCGAACTTATCTGATACAGATGAGCGTCGGCCTTAGCCTTTCTGGCTATTGAGCCGGCGCATCGACCAGAGCCCCAGAATTGGGCCGGGTAACAACCAGAGTGTTACCCATACGCCCTGAGTCTCCCAGAGATTACTGGTAATCCAGATGGCCGGTATGGTCAGCGCAAAACCTATAGCATTCATTACTGCCAGTGACGCACCTACGAATTCCCTGGGCGCGGTGGCCGCCGCCAGTGCAGAAAACTGGGGGAATCGGCAATCACCGTAATCCCCCAGAGCATTAGCAGTACCAGTAGAGCGCCCGGTGGTGCCCAAACAAGAACAGGGTAGGCCAGGCAGATTGCCCCCGAAATGGCCAGCGCCTGATTCGCGACCCGTTGGCTACCAAACCGTCGGCTGAGCCTGCCACCACCTACACAACCGACAAATCCCACACCAATCACCATGAATGAAAGCAGAGGAATCAGCGCCGGTTCGGCTTGCATGCGCAGCACTTCCCGTGTGATCAATAGTGGGGTTAGTGTCCAGAAGGCATAAAGCTCCCAGCAGTGGCCGAAGTAGCCGCCTGCTACAGCACGGAATCTGGGCGATTTGAGCCCGGAAAGCCCTCTACGCAACCGGGTTCTTGCAGCGGTCAGTGGCAGGTGAGGGCCATCCCCCAAAAGCAGAATCATCAGGCCACCCAAAAGAGCCAGCGCCGAAGAACCCAGTAACGGCCACTGCCAGGGCAGCCCCGGTGTTACTCCGCGCAGCAAGTGAGGCATAGCGGTGCCAAGGGTGAGCATGGCAACCAACCAAGCCAGTGCGGCCCCTGTATGTTTGGGCGTCCAGCCAATGACCAGCTTCATGCCCAGAGGGTAAATGCCGGCTAAACAAAGGCCGGTCAGAAAGCGCATAGCCAGATCAAACGGCGGGGATGCTGCGGTGAGTACGAAGCCGGCGTTCATCAGTGCGCCAAACAAGCTGGAGCAGACAAAAATATAACTGGCCCGGTACCGGTCGGCCAGGCCTGTAACGGCAATGCCTAAGGTGCCAATGATGAAGCCTGCCTGCACAGAGAGTGTCAGGCTTCCCACATCTGATTCGGATAGCCCCAGTTCGCGGGAAAGGGATATCCAGACACCGTTGATGCTGAACCAGAGAGAGGTTCCACAAAGCTGCGCCAAGACAATGACAAACAGAGGATAACGCTGCAAAGTGTTGCGGAGCATCACGGATTTTACCTGTTGTCGTGTTGGCCTGTCAGGCTGTGTGGCTTACTGCAGGCGCTATGGCTGGAGTGGTCAATATGACCTCCGCTACAGTGTGCAGCTTTTCCAGCTGTGATTGAAGCATGGCCACCGAACGAGCGCCGTGAATCGTCAAGGCGATATCCAGCGCCTCGTCTGTTCCTTCCAAAACACTTTCTACTGCCATTTTTGCAATCCGAAAGCCGCGGATACGTATCACTTGGCACAGGCGTTCGAGGGCAGCCGATTCATGGCTCATACGGCAAGTAAGGGTATAACTTGGTGTTTTGTGGGGGTGGCTTTCAGTGTTCATGCAACCTTCTCCTTTTTGTCTGTTGAAGCGCGACGGGTTTCGTCAACCATGTCTGCGTTACTTCCACCAGGCTTAACAATTGGCCAAACGTTTTCTTCCCGAGCGATGGCTACGTGCAACAGCATGGGGCCGTTGTAGGCCAGTATAGTTTCAATGCCCCGGCGAACCTGGTCCGTGCGCTCAATTTTTAGGGCCGGAATGTCGAACGCCCGGGCCATGGCGACAAAATCCGGGTTGTCGTTCAGATCAATCTGGCTTTCCCGGTTGTTGTAAAATAGCTCCTGTTGCTGGCGCACCATACCCAGGCATTGGTTGTCCATGATGATCAGCTTCACGGGTAAGTTATAGCGGCGAATGGTGGCCAGCTCCTGTGCGTTCATCATGAAGGAGCCGTCGCCAGCAACATTGATAATCGTGCTTTGGCGGTTGGCAAACTGAGCGCCAATCGCTGCTGGCAAACCAAAGCCCATGGTGCCGAGGCCGCCGCTGGTGAGGTGATGGCGGGGACGATCAAACTGGTAATGTTGAGCCACCCACATCTGATGCTGGCCAACGTCACAGGCGATAACCGTGTCTTCTGGAGTAACGCGGGATAGCTGGCGGATGAACGCCGGGCCGGTAATGGGTGCTAGTGGCTCTTCATTATCTGCTGCAGGGAACCCACCGGTTGTGCGCCAGGTTTGGCACTGCTTCTGCCACTCACTGATTGCCAAAGGCGCTTCCTGAAGCGCGTCACTCAAGCCGCTTAGAATGACGTTTAAATCACCGCGCAACGCGAGATCGGCATTGCGCAGTTTGTGGAATTCTGCAGCATCTGCATCAATATGGATGGTTCGGGCATTGGGCGCAAAGCCGTCCAGCTTGCCGGTTGCTCTGTCGTCCAAACGTGCGCCTATAACCAAAAGAAGGTCGCATTCGTCAACCGCCCGGTTGGCGGCTCGGGAACCGTGCATGCCCAGCATGCCGAGGTTGTTAGCACTGTGTTTGCCAGCGTTCCCGATTCCCTTGAGGGTGACTACCGCAGGCAGGGCTGAGCACGCGGCAAACTCACGAAAGTTCTCTTCCGCATGGGCCAGGCTGATGCCACCGCCACTGTAAAGCAGCGGTTTACGGGCTGTGCGCAACATGGCTAGCGCGTCTGACAGATTGGGGCAGGAGTGGTCCTGCGGCGCCGATTGGCGAATGGGTGCGGGTGTGGTATCTAACAGCAATACATCCTTGGGGATATCAATCCACACCGGCCCGGGCCGGCCGCTTTGAGCCAGTGCCATGGCTTCTTCCAGGATAGCAGGCAGTTCGTCTGCACTCTCAATCAGGTAGCTGTGCTTTACGATTCCCAGGGTCATGCCAAGAACATCGGTTTCCTGAAAGGCATCGGTGCCAATCAGCCCGGAGGGAACCTGACCGGTAATGACCAACATGGGGATGGAATCCCTGTGTGCATTGGCAACGCCGGTAATCAAGTTGGTGGCGCCTGGGCCGGAGGTGGCAATGCAAACGCCCAGCATGCCACTGGCCCTCGCGTAGCCGTCTGCGGCCAGTGCACAGGCTTGTTCGTGGCGGCACAACACATGCTCCACACGCACATCATCCACCAGGGCATCGTATAGCGGCATGATGCAGCCACCCGGGTAACCAAAAACCGTTTGGATATTGTGGCGGTGAAACGTGTCAAGAATGTGCTGTGCGCCGTTCATTGTCGTATTTCCTGTTTTTTTCTTCCGCAAAAAAGAAACCCCCGGGACCTTGCGGTGCCGGGGGTTTCTGGTGTTTTTGTCAGGTTTGTCTCTATCTCACCTGCTATCCACGCAAAAGCCCCCGGACGGTACCACGACCACCAGAATTAGCTTTGCTAGGACGACAACTTGGTTGAGATTCATAAAACGGACAATCTGCTCTGAATTCGTAAAAGGATTCTGTGTAGAATCTACCCCACGCTTTAAACCAGTTGCAACTGTTTCGACGAAGTTTTTTCTGGCAGCGTCGTTTTTAGGGTTGTCATCCACCTAGTTCAAGCCGTGTAGGTACTTAATGAGCAAAGTAAAATGGAGTTCGCTGGGTCTGTCGGTGATCGTTGTGATTGTTCTGGTGATTTGGATGGCGATGGGCGATATCAAGGTCGCTAGCACCGAGCCACCCGCACAGCAGAGCGCGGCACCACAAGAGCCAACACGAGTTCAGGTTACCATCCTAAATACACAGCTATATGAGCCGGGCCTTTTGCTCCAAGGCCAGCTGGAACCATGGAGTGCTGTAACCGTAAGCGCTAGGGTTGCGGGTACGGTTGAAGCGGTTAAGGCAAATCTCGGCGACTCGGTAAAAAGCGGAGATGTGCTTTTAACTTTGTCTGAAGATGGGCGCGGTGCCGGAGTCAAACGCTGGGAGGCAAGGGTTAAAAAGCTTGAGGCTGATTTGGCGGGCGCCCGTAAACTGCGATCTAAAAATCTGGCGTCTCAGTCAGAAATTCTTAGCATCGACAGTGATCTTGCAGCCGCTCGGGCGGAGTTGAAGGGTGCTCAGCTAGCGGTTTCACACCTCAGGCCAGAGGCGCCGATTGATGGTGTGATCAACAACAAAAGCGTTGAAACGGGAAGTTTGGTGCAAGTGGGATCTGCTTTGTATGAGGTGGTGCGCACAGATAGGCTTAAAGCCAAAGGGCAGGTGCCCCAGCAATCCGTTGCACAGGTTTCGCCCGGGCAAACGGTGCGGGTACAACCGTTAGACGGACAGGCTCTGAATGGCGTTGTCACCTTTGTGGCCAGTGCCGCGAGTGCGGAAACCCGGAGTTTTGCAGTGGAAATTGCCGTTGAAAATCCGGAGCAAAAACGTGTGGCTGGCGGCAGCGCGAACCTGCGCGTTGCTCTACCTGAAGTTAAAGCGGCATTTATCTCCCCGGCATATCTGATCCTGGGAGACGATGGGCGCCCAGGTGTCAAGTATGTTGACGAGCAAAATCTGGTGGTGTTCCGATCGGTTGAATTGCTGAGTGTCTCTACCAAAGGCGCCTGGGTAACAGGGTTGCCAGATGAGATACAGCTGATTACTCGCGGTGGTGGGTTTGTGAATGAAGGCCAGAAAGTTGAGCCGGTTGATGCCGCCGACGAGCGAGGCTGAACAGAATGCGCGCACTTATTTTTGCTGCCATAGATCGTAGCCGCACCACACTGCTAACCCTGATATTTCTGACTCTGGGCGGCATAGCGGCGTTTCAGGCGATACCCAGGGAAGCAAATCCCGACATCACCATCCCAATGATTTATGTCTCCATGAGCCTGGAGGGTATTAGCCCGGAAGATGCTGAGCGGCTGCTGGTGCGCCCGATGGAACAGGAGCTGCGTTCGCTGGAAGGCATCAAAGAAATGCGTGGCAACGCCTCCGAAGGGCATGCTTCGGTGATGCTTGAGTTTGATGCTGGGTTTGATCCGGATACCGCCCTGCAGGATGTCCGGGAAAAGGTGGATACCGCACGCAATAAACTTCCCCGAGAAGCAGACGAGCCAAGGGTGAACGAAATCAACGTTTCGTTGTTCCCGGTGTTGTCCATAGGCTTGTCTGGGCAATTGTCCGAGCGCGAACTGATCACCATTGCCCGAGGGCTGCAGGATGCCATCGAAGCGGTTCCCGACGTTCTGGAAGTTGAAATTGGCGGCGACAGGGAAGACCTTCTTGAAATTGTAGTAGACCCACAGGTGCTGGAAAGCTACGGCATAGACTTCGACCAGCTCAGCTCCTTGGTCAGCCGCAATAACCAGCTAGTAGCCGCCGGCTCTCTGGATACCGGCAACGGCCGCATGACCCTGAAAGTGCCAGGTGTTATCGAGAACATTGAAGATGTTATGTCCATGCCGATCAAGGTGGATGGCGACACGGTGGTGACCTTTGGCGACGTTGCCATGCTGCAGCGCACGTTCAAAGACCCAAGGGGGTTCGCTCGCATTAACGGCGAAACGGCTGTGGTATTGGAGGTATCCAAACGCACGGGCGCCAACATTATTGAAACCGTGGGGCAGGTGCGCGAGCTGATCGCCCAGGCGCAACCGCAATTGCCAGATGCCCTAGAAGTCCGTTACATCATGGATCAGTCCGACGAAGTCCAAGACATACTGAGCGACCTGCTCAATAACGTATTAACCGCCATTGTGCTGGTTCTTATCGTTATCATCGCCGCCATGGGGTTGCGCTCGGCTTTGTTGGTAGGGCTGACGATTCCCGGAGCATTTCTTGCGGGCGTTCTGGTGATCTGGTTGATGGGCTTTACCCTCAACATTGTTGTGTTGTTCAGCCTGATACTGGTAGCAGGCATGTTGGTAGACGGTGCCATTGTGGTGTCTGAGCTGGCAGACCGTAACCTGTCTGAAGGGCAAACAGTAAAAGGGGCCTGGGCAGAAGCGGCAAGCCGTATGGCCTGGCCAATCATTGCCTCTACCGCAACCACGCTGGCGGTGTTTGTGCCCCTGCTGTTTTGGCCCGGAGTGGTGGGCGAATTCATGAAGTTCCTGCCGATTACGGTAATTATCTGCTTGGTTGCCTCCCTGGCAATGGCGCTTGTGTTTCTGCCGGTTTTGGGTGGTGTGAGTGGGGGCCGTAGAGCCCGCTCGGCCCATGAAAGCGGGCGAATGATGCAGCGTTATCGTGGCCTGCTTTCCAGGCTGCTGTCTTATCCCGGTTTTACCCTGCTAGGTGTGCTGGCGCTGGTTTTGGTGGTCTATGTCGCCTATGGCAAGTTCAATTATGGCATTGAGTTTTTCCCAAGCGTGGAGCCGGATTCGGCCCAAGTGCAGATTCGCGCACGGGGAGACCTGTCGGTACTGGAGCGCGATGCCATCGTGCAGCAAGTAGAGGGCCGTTTGCAGGGAATGCCTGAAGTAAAAGCCCTGTATGCGCGTTCCATGCTAAGCACCAATACACAGCTGGCGCCAGATGTGATCGGCGTGCTTCAGTTCCAGTTTACCGACTGGTTTACCCGCCGCCCGGCTAGCGCCATTCTTGATGATTTTCTGGCTCGCACTGATGACATTCCGGGCATTGAACTGGAGTTTCGAAAGCAGGAAAACGGCCCGGCAGGCGGCAAGCCCATTGAGCTGCAAGTGAGTAGCCTGGATAGCAGCAAGCTTAGTGGGTTTGTGGACCAGATTGAAAACCAAATGCGCGCCCAGGGCGGCTTTGTGGATATTGAAGACGACCGCAGCCTGCCGGGAATCGAGTGGCGGCTGGAAGTAGATCGAGAAGCCGCCGCCCGTTTCGGCACCGATGTGCTCAGCATTGGCAGTGCCGTTCGCCTGGTGACCAACGGCTTAGTGCTGGCCACGTATCGCCCGGAGGATGTGCGCGATGAAGTGGACATTGCCGTGCGGGTGCCAAACAACTGGCGAGAGCTGGATCAGCTGCAGCGCCAAACCATTAACACGGCCCGCGGGCAGGTTCCGCTGTCGCAGTTTGTGGATCTGCAGCCGGGGGAGAAAACCGGCAGCATTGTTCGGGTGGATGGCCAGAGAACCGTAACCATCAAATCTGATATACAACCGGGCGAGCGAGTAGATGCGCTGCTGAAAGCCCTTCAGGCGGAACTTCCAGAGGTGCCAGAGGGCGTGTCGGTTAAGTTTGCCGGCGAAAATGAAGACCAACAGCAGGCCTCCACGTTTCTTGCTACCGCGTTTCTGGTGGCTCTTGGCATGATGCTGATTATTCTGGTGACCCAATTCAACTCGCTGTATCAGAGTTTTCTGATTCTATCGGCGATTGTTCTGTCCACGGCGGGGGTTCTTCTGGGGTTGTTACTGAACGGGCAATCGTTCGGAATCGTGATGGTGGGCATGGGCATTATTGCGCTGGCGGGCATTGTGGTGAACAACAACATCATTTTGATTGATACCTACAATCAGATGAAGAAAGACGGAATGGCGGCTTATGAGGCGGCGCTGGAAACCAGTTGCCTGCGTTTGCGACCGGTGCTGCTGACCGCCGTGACCACCGTGTTGGGGCTGATGCCGATGGTGTTGGGGGTTAACGTGAATCTCCTAACCCCATCCCTCGGGTTGGGCGCGCCATCAACTCAGTGGTGGGAACAGTTGTCTAGTGCCATTGCGGGAGGTCTTGCGTTTGCCACTGTGCTGACACTCTTGCTGACACCCGCGATGTTGGTGCTCGGCGATAAAGTCAGTCAGAAGCTGAGAGCTGCCAAACAGCGCCTGAGCCGAAGTTAAAGCTCAGGCACAGAGTTAACCGAAAATGGTAAGTTTGGGTGCTAAGCCCTATCGCAGAGCAACGGCCAGGGATTGTCTGCCTCAAGAGCGTAGGCAATCTCCAGCAGCGTGCGCTCGTCGCCATGGCGACCCATGATCTGCACTGAAACGGGGAGGTTCTCCGGCGTCTGAGCCATGGGCAACGACAGCGCGGGCGCACCGGTCACGTTGGCCAGAGGCGTAAAATTCGCATACCGAGTGAGTCGATCAAATAACATCTCAAACGGCACCTCGGGGCTGAGATGCCCAAGCTTTGGGGTGGTATGCCCCAGTACCGGTGTTAGTACCGCATCGAAGCCTTTCATTGCCTTGGCATAGTCGAACCTGGCGCGACGCAGGCGCCACAAAATCGCCGGCAGTCGCCAGGCCCCACGCAGGAACATCCGGCTCATGCCTTCGGTAAGACCATCGACCCGTCGTTTATCAAAATCTGGATGAGTCATCTTGTGGCCGTTGAGCTTCATGCCAAAGGCCAGCAATCCCCAATACATAGCAAAATCATCAGGAAACGAAGACTTCACCGGTATGGGGACAGGTTCTATACGGTGCCCTTGTGCCTCAAGCAGCCGCGCAGTGGCTTCGACGGTTTCCCGGGTAACGTTATCCGTTGCGTGGCCGTTGATGGAGTCTATCACTATGCCAATTTTCAGTGGTCGGCTCGAAGGGCCTTCCACTTTACCCATCGCCTGCATTTTAGGGTTGCGGAAATACTGCTCGGCCTGGTGGAAAAAGTTGGCGGTATCTCGCACCGAACGGGTTACTACACCGTCACTCACAATATTGATGGGTAGGGATTTGGCGGCATCGTTGTCGATAACACGACCACGGGTGGGTTTAAGCCCCACAAGCCCGCAGCAGGCCGCTGGGATGCGTATGGAGCCGCCACCGTCGTTGGCGTGGGCAATGGGCACTGCGCCACTGGCAACCAGTGCGGCTGAACCGCCAGAAGAGGCGCCAGTGGAATAGGCCAGGTTCCACGGGTTGCGGCTGGGTGCATCATGTAGTGGCTCGGTGCTGGCATTAAACCCGAATTCGGGGAGTGTGCTTTTGCCAAGGCAGAGAAAGCCCTGGGCCAGCATTTGCTGTGCGAAGAGGCTGGTTTTGTTTACAGGATGGCCGGCAGGCACGGCGGCTGAGCCATGGCGGGTAGCCATTCCGGCCACGTCTGTGTTGTCTTTGATAAAGGTAGGCACACCGGCAAAAAAAGGAGCATCCTCTAGGCTCTTTTCTTTGTCTAGCTTGGCCGCTGCCGTCAACATCTGATCATAACGCTCGGCGATCACACCATGGACCAGAGGTTCTGCCTTGTCCAGCCGATTAATAGCGGCCTGGGTCAGTTCGGCAACCGATACGTCTTTGCGGCGAATACGATCTGCCAATGCGGTGGCATCATCATTGCCCAAGGCGTCATTAGTGAAGGCATTGGCGGTTTGCGGGGAATCAGCGGCTGACATCCGGGAAGTACTCCGTCATTATTTTCAGCGGCTCTTTTGATGGGAGCTGCTTTGTTGGCAGCTACTCTACTCGAACGCAAAACGGGGTGACATGTCATTTCAGGTATGAGTTCACACGCCCGATATGTTAACCAGGCGTGCACGGGGAGAGGGGGGGTCAGGCGCTGTTTTTGCGGGATTCTTTGATTATATCGTAAGCGTGGGTAATTTCCTGTGTACGCTCTTCTGCCATTTCGCGCATGCTTTCAGGAAGGCCGCGCCCTGCAAGTTTATCCGGGTGATTCTCGCTCATTAACTTGCGATACACCTTTTTGAGCTCGGCATCACTAATTGAGGGCGAAACTCCCAGAACCTTGTAAGCATCGTCGTTTTGTTGAGCGGTAGATCGCTGGCTGCCGGATTGGCCCGCATGCGCGCCTCTCAGCATGGCCTCCAGTTGGTCAACCTGGCTTTCAGGTAGGCCTAAACGGCGGGCAATGCGCATCAGCATTTCCCGTTCTGCCGGATGTACTACACCATCCGCTGCAACCGCAGAAAACTGCACTTGAAGAAACATTTGCAGGAACGCCGGCTGCCGCCCACTGATCCGCAGGAAATGATCCAGCTCTGCATCCAGGTCGAAGCCAGGCTCTTTGCCGCGGCTGAATGCAGCCTTGGCTGTCGCTCTTTGCGCGTCGTTCAAACGAAAGCGCACAAACATGGCCTCGGCCATCTCTATTTCGTCTTTTGAGACCACGCCATCGGCTTTGCACAGTGCGCCCATAACTGCAAAAACAGAGTCAACAAAGCCTGACTGAATGTTATGGAGTTTGCCTATCAAGCGGCTTTTAGCGCGGTTGAGCAAAAATGCGCCAATGGCTGCCCCGATAAGAAAGCCGGGGAACTTGCCAAAGGCGTAACCAATCAAACCACCAATGATTATTGCAAACAGCATTAAAACGTCCTTACCGGAGAATGAATCAGACCACAGAATATACGTGTTTTTTAGTGGATCTTCATGAACAGGCTTTCATTCGGTTCATTTGCTTTATTCTGAGTGCGTGAGCTGCCATATTTTTCATGTTAACAGTGCAAGTTATGACTCTTGATTTGTTTGCTAGCCAACCGGTTGAAATGAATACTGAGACTGTCTCGGAGAATGAGCGCGACTTCTCTCAGCCGATTGTATCTGTGTCTCTTGGGTTGCCTCAGGTGTTCCAATTTTGCGGACTAACACGGGGCGAGCGGCCTTTAAACCTCCCACTGGGTCATGGCGATGTGGCCGTCTGGGGTGGGCCTTCACGATTACGCTACCATGGTGTGTTCACGCTCAAGGCTGGAACGCACCCGCTGACGGGCCCTTGTCGATACAACCTGACCTTTCGTTGCGCTCGATAGCGCAGCTAGTCGCTCTTACGCCAGCACCCGCATTTTGATAGAATTCGCGCCCTTTATTTTGCCGCGATTTTTTTCTGGCAGCCCTATTTTTATTAAACAGTGTAGCCACCTGGATACCTAAGACTATGGTAAATACTTTGAAAGCCACTTGGTTTTCCAACACCAAAGGCGACCTGCTCGCCGGAATTGTGGTAGCCCTCGCGTTGATTCCAGAAGCGATTGCTTTCTCTATCATCGCTGGTGTGGATCCCAAGGTGGGGCTTTACGCCTCATTTTGCATCGCTGTTATCATCGCATTTGTAGGCGGTCGCCCAGGCATGATCTCTGCAGCGACCGGCGCCATGGCGCTGCTGATGGTCACGCTGGTAAAGGAGCACGGCCTGGAATACCTGTTGGCCGCCACCTTGTTAACCGGGGTGATCCAGATTTTGGCTGGTTGGCTGAAACTGGGGAGCCTGATGCGTTTTGTTTCGCGATCGGTGGTGACGGGCTTCGTGAACGCCCTCGCTATTCTGATTTTCATGGCTCAGTTGCCGGAGCTTACCAACGTAACCTGGCACGTCTACGCCATGACAGCAGCCGGGCTGGGAATCATTTACTTGTTTCCTTTTGTACCGGTGCTGGGCAAGGTTCTGCCATCGCCGCTGATCTGCATCGTGGCGCTGACCATTGTGGCGGTGCTGTTCAATATTGATGTGCGTACCGTAGGCGATATGGGCGAGTTGCCCGATACTTTGCCGATCTTCCTGTGGCCGGATGTGCCACTGAACCTGGAAACCCTGATGATTGTTCTGCCGTATTCCATTCCGCTGGCGGTGGTCGGCCTACTGGAATCCATGATGACAGCCACCATTGTGGACGATCTGACCGATACAGAAAGTGACCGTAACCGCGAGTGCCGGGGGCAGGGCATTGCTAATATTGGGTCTGGTTTACTTGGTGGTATGGCTGGTTGCGCAATGATTGGTCAGTCGGTTATCAACATCAAATCCGGTGGTCGCACCAGGCTGTCCACGCTTACCGCCGGTGTGTTCCTGATGGTGATGATACTGGTGCTGGACGACATATTGGTGCAGATTCCCATGGCCGCTCTGGTGGCTGTGATGATCATGGTGTCTATCGGCACCTTCTCTTGGGAATCTATCCGCAACCTGAAAACCCATCCGCTTTCTACCAACATTGTGATGTTAGTAACCGTGTGCGTGGTGGTTGCAACCCACAACCTGGCGCTGGGTGTGTTTGCCGGGGTGTTGCTTGCGGCACTGTTCTTTGCCAACAAGATCGGGCACTTTATGGAAGTGCAAACGACTCTGGATGAATCGACAGGTACCCGCAGTTATAACGTGATGGGGCAGGTGTTTTTCAGTTCCTCAGAAAAATTTGTTGCTGCGTTTGATTTCCGCGAGGTGGTAGATAAAGTGGTGATAGACGTTAGCCGCGCCCACTTCTGGGACATTACTGCGGTGGGTGCGCTGGATAAGGTGGTTATCAAGTTCCGCCGTGATGGCGCGGAGGTGGAAGTGATCGGCATGAACCAGGCCAGCGCTACCATTGTTGACCGCTTTGGAGTGCACGACAAGCCGGAAGGCGTTGACCAGTTGATGGGCCATTAATATGCAAGATACGATAGGTAACCCTCAAGCGACCCCGCAGGATACATTGCATGTTGTAGCGTGTGTCGACGGTTCCCGTGCGGCACCGGCGGTGTGTGATTATGCTGCTTGGGCCAGTAAATATATGGGCTCACCATTGATCCTGTTGCACGTGCTCGACCAAGAGCGCTATCCCGCGGAGCCAGATTTGGCCGGTAACATTGGCCTGGGTAGCCGCGAGCACCTTTTGGATGAATTGGCGTTGCTGGATCGCAAGCGGGCCAAACTGGCTTTGGAGCATGGCAACCACATGCTCGACGAAGCCGCCTACAGGTTACGGGATGCCGGCCTTGGCGAGATCAAAAAACGCCAGCGCCATGGTGACTTGACCGAATCACTGTTGGCCATGCAGGAGCATACGCGCCTGCTGGTAATGGGGCTGCACGGCGAAAGTAGCTCAGAACGGGATCAGCGTATTGGCAGCCAGCTGGAAACCGTTATCCGCAGTATGAGCCGGCCTATTCTGTTAGTGCCGAATGAATATTCTGCGCCAAAAAGCGCCATGTTGGCCTTTGATGGCAGCGCCACGGCTTTTCGTGGGGTTGAGCATCTAGCTGCCAGTCCGGTACTCAAAGGGTTGCCTATGCACCTGGTGATGGTGGGTGATGAAACACCCGAAGCCATGGCTCAGCTTCGTAAGGCCGAGACCATGCTGGCGCCATTGGAGTCTGAAATCACCCTGGCTGTTCGTAGCGGTGAAGTAGAGCCTGCGCTGCACAGTTATCAGGAAGAGTTCGACATCGATATTCTGGTGATGGGCGCTTACGGCCACTCGAAAATCCGTCGTTTTTTGTTGGGCAGCACAACAACCAACATGTTGAACTCTGCTAAAACACCGCTGGTGATTTTGCGTTAAGTTTTCCCGTAGAACCTTAAGCAATAAAAAAGGCAAAGCCACATAATGGCTTCGCCTTTTTTATAACGAAAATCGGAGCTTACAGGCCCAGCTTCTCTGCCACGTAGTTTGCGTCTTTGTCGCCACGACAACGCATTCAGGCATTCGTCGTCTGTGGCGCTGGCGTATTCCACTCGGCCTAGATCTTTCAGGTAACTGTGTTGCGGGCCGCTGCCCGGGCTTGCCCAGTGTCATTGTCGCGCCTGTATCCAAACCCTCACCAGCCGGCTCTACACCCACCAGTTTGACGTTTTCATCGTTCAGAAAGGCTGTGAACATACCGATGGCGTTAGAGCCGCCGCCTATGCAGGCTGTTACGTAATCCGGCAGTGTGTTGTAGCGCTCTGTTCAGGATCTCCCCCCGATCCGACGCAATGGGGTGCCCGGGCAGAGTGTCCGGATAATAGAAGTTGGTCAATGATCAAACAGTCATGCCTGCAACTGAGCGGTCATGACGGTAATCGGCCCAGTCTGCGAGACTTGCTAGTTGGTTATGGGGAATCCGGGCTAGTCGTAGCGAGTACCCGGGAACGAAGGTAATAATCCATCAATCGATGATATTCCTCTGGCCACCCAGCATCGAATGGCCGGTTCTCTTCCGGCTGTTGCTGGTTGAGCAGCGGGTCATCTTTATTCCAAGGATAATACAGTCCGGACCTGTCATTACTGAACGCTCCATGCTCATTGATACTGCGCTTCAGGTTGAACCCCACGTTACTGACCCCATCCGTGCCCAGCAGGTTTTCACCGCCGAGGGTAATATAGTCCTGGTCTGACAGGCTGAAATGATACAGTGTCGGGAAAATATCCCGGTGCGACCCGATGCGCATTGGGTCATATTTGTGTGGCGTGTTTTCAAGGATCGGGTCCGGCACGTGTAGGAAGAACGGCACCGCATAGGTAAGACCATATTCCGTGGGCTCATCTGTACTCAGGTTCCGCACGCGGTGATCGCCGGTTACCGCAATAATGGTGTTGTCGCGCAGAGTCGCGGACTGCTTGATACGCTTCATGAATTGACCTAGCGCATCAGAGGCGTACTGAAAAGTCTCAAGAAGCACCTTGGCCTGCTTGCTCTCATACTCGGCCATGGCGGAAAACCGATCGCTGATTTCCGTCGGCTCGGGCTCATAGTTTTCCGGCACCTTGTACGGCGAATGATTGGTGGTGGTCATAATAAAGAGCAGGGTGGGCTTATCCGCCTCTTCCATTAGCTTGTTGGCAAACTGGAACAAAAAACCATCGGGCACGCCCCAGGTACCTGAATATTCGTCGGCCTCGGGAATCGCCTCAATAATGTCATTTTCACCATAGACATGGTCAAACCCCTGGGCAGGCAAATAGCTAGCCAGGTTACGCCACATGCCATTTCCACCGTACAGGAACGCCACTTCATATCCTGCCTGCTTGTAAGGCAGAACAGCAGAACCTGGTAAGGCGGTATTCCGGGCCGAGGAATGACTGATGGTGGCCACGGGGCTATGAAACAGTGTCATGACAATGCTGTCGATCGTCCCGGAGGTGCCCGCCAAAAAGCGCTGAAAAAGAAAACCGTCTGCGAAATGAGGGCGAAGGCTTCCCAGCAGGTCGTTACCTGGAAGATTGTCTTCCACCATAATATTCATGCCCATACCCTCCATCATGGCCACAACCACATGGGGCGGGTTCTGTTGGAGGTGATTATTTTCTGGCGTGTGATAAACCGGGGTCGGCTGGCCGAGCACTTTCTCCATCTGGGCGCTCAGCGTGGGCTCAGAAACTGGATCAAAACGCCGCTGTTCCTGGTAATCAGTGGTCGCCCAGTCCAGTGCCATAAATACGTTCGGGGTGATCATATTCAGCGGTTTGTACTGGGAAACGCTGGCGTGATAGCGCTTGAGGGGATGACTATCGAGAGTTCCTCGCGCTGTCACAAAGGTGGACAGAAAAATTGTGGCTACCGCCAGTGACGTAACGCTCCAGTGCCAATAGGCTTGCGGGTTTATACGACCCAACGGAGCGTGGAGGAACCACCGGGAGGTCAGGTATGCCAACGCACCGACAATGAACGCCACCAGAAAACCACGTACCACGGGATAGTCTTCCCAGATATTGACAAGCACTGCGGTTGAGTCGTCTTCCCATAGCCCGAAAACAAAAAGGTCAATATGGCTGCCATAGGTTGTGTAGTAATAAAAATTGCATATGCAGCCGACTACATAGAGTGCTGCTACAACCGTATGATAACCGACCGAAAACCTTAACCAGCGCTGGTAAGCGCCATGAAACGCGGCGGCGACAAGGCCGCTCAACAAAAGAGGTGAATAGGCAATTGCCGTTACCTTGGCATCAAAACGCCCGCCAACAAAGAAAGCCCTCCAAGTGTCATCACCAACCCCTGTTGCTGGCAACACATCCTGTATATACATGAAAAACAGGTAGCGCGAAATCAGCAGTATGCTGAAGGAAAATAGAAAGCACTTGAATAAAAATAGTGATAGCTGACGAAAGCGGGATTGATATTTCATCTTGGGAAATGGCAACACGTGTAAGGGTCAGGAAATCAATAACTGGCTCAACAACAGTCATCCGCATGGTAACGGGCGTCGAACACCGGGGACGTTATGCATGACAAGCAAGCACGTCTGAGCCAATCCATAGGAAGCAAATATTTTATAGCGGAAAGATGTCGGCTACCACAGCAATATGACAGATCGATGTTTTTTGCCTGCCTCGGTCTAAAATTGTGCGCTAGTGCGTGTCTACTCCTAACAAGAATCTGAGTAGGTAGGGGCCGAACCTACAGCAATAACTGCCCCTCGTCTGCCAGAAAACGCACCCGCCTGAAAATCTGGTTCTCGGAAATGTCCAAAAACAACTACGATTGTCTAAAATCGAATTATTCTAAACAATCAATCAATCAGTCAATCAGTCAATCAATCAAGCTGCCTGCCCAGCCGCCACGCCCGAAGCCCAGGCCCACTGAAAGTTGTGCCCGCCCAAGTGGCCGGTTACGTCTACAACTTCGCCAATAAAGAACAGGTTTGGGTGATCCAGAGCGGCCATGGTTTTTGATGAAAGCTGGCGGGTATCTACGCCGCCCAGCGTAACTTCCGCCGTTCGATACCCCTCTGTTCCGGCAGGTTTTACCGTCCACTGGGCCAAAGAGTCTGCAATCTGCTCAAGATCGGTGTTTCTATAGCTTTGAAGTGGACCTTGCCAGCTGTAGAGTTCGTTAAATGCCTGTGCGAAACGTTTTGGCAGGTGCTGGGCGAGGTATTGCGCCACGGTGGACTGTGGCTTTTGTTTGCGTAGGGATGCCAGGTCTTCTTGGATATTGCGTTCCGGGAGCAGGTTGATGGTCAGCGGATCGCCGGGCTGCCAAAAGCTGGAAATTTGCAGCATTGACGGCCCACTCAATCCCCGGTGCGTGACTAGCATAGGTTCACGAAAATGCTGATTGTTGCAGGCTGCTTCTACCGGACAGCTTACGCCAGACAGTGGTGCTAACTGCTGCTTCAACTCCGGGTGGAGAGTGAAAGGCACCAGCCCAGCCCGGGTGGGCAGAACCGTGAGCCCGAATTGTTTGGCGATCTCGTAGCCGAATCCTGTGGCACCCATGGTTGGGATGGACAGGCCGCCGCAGGCGATAACCAGAGATTCACAGGTCAAAGTGCCGGAGCCCGTGTTCACGCGGTAGTGTTCAGCTTCTTTGCCGACGCTCTTAACGTTGGCCTTCATGCGAATCTCAGAGCCCGCCCATTCGCACTCTGTCAGCAGCATGCTAAGGATGTCTTTTGCGCTGTCCTTGCAGAACAATTGCCCTGCAGCTTTCTCTTCGTGCTCTATGCCGTGGCGTTCCACAAGATCCAGGAAATGCTGTGAGGTGTAGCGCTTTAGGGCGGAGATACAAAAATGCGGGTTGTCTGATAAAAAATTGGCTGGGGCGCTGTTGAGATTGGTGAAGTTACAGCGGCCACCACCAGACATGAGAATCTTCTTCCCGGGTTTGTTGGCGTGATCAAGCACCAGTACCTTGCGCCCGCGATAGCCTGCGGTGGCCGCGCACATCAGCCCAGCAGCGCCGGCCCCTATGATGATCAGGTCGTACTGGTTACTGGAACTTGTTGTCATTACTGCCCGCCCTTTGGTTTATATGGCGGGCAGTATATCAGCCTCACGTTAGGTGTACGGTTCCTTCCATATAAAACGTCGCCTGCCCAGCAATGGCAACACGGTCACCTTTCAATTCACAGCGCAATAAACCGCCACGGGATGAAAGCTGCCGGGCTTCAAGCTTTGTTTTGCCTAGTGTCTCCGCCCAGTAGGGCGCCAGAACACTGTGAATAGAGCCGGTAACCGGGTCTTCATCAAGGCCTGCGCCGGGCGCAAAGTACCGACTCACAAAGTCGGCAGTCTCACCCGGTGCGGTGATGATCAACCCGAGATTGTCCAGCTCTTTTAACAGTCGCATATCTGGTTGCGCGGCTTTAACGGCGGCCTCGTTTTCCAGAACAACCATGTAGTTGGCGTCGCTTGGTACGTAGAAGGCTGTGGTGGGCGCGCCTGCAAGGGCTTCGCTGATAAGTGCCGGTGTTTCCCGCTCCTCGATAGGAAGGTTGGGGAAGTCTAAAACCAGCCAGTCGTCTTGGGTTTTGTGAACACCCAAAGGGCCGCTTCTGGAGTGAAGGCGAATGTGCTCCGCAGGCCAATTCAACTTATTGAAAATAACCCAGGCACTGGCCAGAGTGGCATGTCCACAAAGCGGCACCTCAATATTCGGAGTGAACCAGCGGATATGGAAATCCGAGTCATCAACACCAGGCTCGGGCACAAAAAATGCCGTCTCCGACAGATTGTTCTCTGCCGCCAGAGCCTGCAACGTTTCGTCCGGAAGCCATTTTTCCAACGGCATTACAGCAGCGGGGTTGCCTTTGAAAAGCTCACTGGTAAAGGCATCTACCTGATAGATGGGGTAAGTCATGCGCGGTTCTCCAAGAGCAAACGCTTAGCGTAGTGCCGCGCCTTGTGGCTGGCAAACTGAGCCAGTTCCCGCTCACTGTAAAAGTGCAGTTCGGGAAGTGGGGATTGGTGAGTGACTACCCAGTGATCTTGGTCGCGCTGATCAACCGAAAACCCAAGGTCTTGCAACCACTGATGAGTGATGCCCAAAGACTCGGAATACAGCGGTACGGCACTCGCGTGCAGGCCAAAAAGATTGTTCCGGGTGGCGGATAAGTTGTGGATGTGAGCGATGCCCATGGTGAAACTCCTTCTTCTGATTGCGATGTTATTATTGTCCCCCTTAGCTGACATCCATAACAGATTCAGATAATCTGTTTTTGAACCGGTACAGGGTGTGTTTTTGATTATCTGTACTGGTGGGTTTTTCTGACATCTGTACTGTTCTGCTCAGGTGTCAATCTGTAGCAGCGAGCGCGAGGCAAGCAGAATGGGTGTTCTATACAGCCAAGTGGCAGACAGGCTTCAGGCATTGATTCAGGAAGGGGTCTATCGAGACGGCGATAGGCTGCCGGGTGTGCGGGTGCTGAGCAAGCAGCTTGGGGTTAGTATCTCAACGGTATTGCAAGCCCACCAAACACTGGAAGCCCGCGGTTATCTTCAGGCGCGGGAGCGCAGCGGCTATTTCGTGCGTTTGCCAGTGGTTGATGCCCCGGAACCTATAATGCACAAACACCGCAATCGCCCAGTTCCGGTCAGTGCCCGTGAGATGGCGCTGGATTTGTGCGCGGATGAGCAAAAGCGCATGGTGCCGCTGGCTACGGCTATTCCCCATGCGGATTACCTGCCGTTGCGGCAGATTCAGCAGAGCACACTCTGGGCGGCACGGCGCGGCCTTGAAACATTGGACTATGCCTTTCCGGGCAAGGAGTCGTTTCGTAGGCAGATCGCCCAGCGTATGGCGACCATGGGCGTGCCTATAACCCTGGAAGATGTACTGGTTACCAACGGGGCTCAGGAAGCCATTATTCTTGGCTTGCGCGCCGTTACCCAGCCAGGTGACATAGTGGCGGTTGAGTCACCCTCATTCCCCGGCATTTTGCAGGCGTTAGAAGTCGTTGGGCTGCGGGCCATGGAAATTCCCACACATCCTTCGGATGGTCTAAGCCTTGAAGGCCTGCAGCTGGCTTTGGAGCAGTGGCCGCTGAAGGCCTGTGTGGTGGTGGCCAACCACAGCAACCCTATGGGCGCCAGAATGCCCGATGAACGCAAAAAACAGCTGGTGTCGATGCTTGCTGCAGCTGGAGTGCCGTTGATTGAAGACGATATTTACGGTGATCTGTATCACACCGGCGAAAGGCCCCGGCCCGCGAAAGCTTTTGACCGCACCGACAATGTCATTTACTGCAATTCTTTTTCAAAGACCATTTCTCCGGGCCTAAGGCTGGGCTGGATGCTACCTGGGCGCTACATGGCGAGCGCCCGACAGCAAAAGTATTTTTCTAATCTGGCTACGTCATCTATACCGCAGCTCGCGGTTGCGCATTTTTTGGAGCAGGGCGGTTACGATCGTTACTTGCGTTCTGCACGACAGAATTACCGAGAGGCGGTAGAGCGTATGCGTACTGCGGTGGCACGTTCATTCCCAGCGGGGACGGCAGTAAGTAGGCCCCAGGGCGGCTTTGTGCTTTGGGTACAACTGCCCGCTGGAGTCTCCGGCACCCGGGTGTATCACCGAGCCCGGGCGGAAGGTATCAACGTGGCACCGGGTTTGATGTTCTCGATTTCAGGCAAGTTCGAATCTTGCTTGAGGCTTAACGGCGGCAATCCCTGGAGCGAACGTATCGACCAAGCCATCGCCAGGCTTGGTGCGTTGGCTCATGAAGAGCAGGCTCAAGGTAGTTAGTTGAGTGGCCATTGCCCAGTTCGCTCAGGGCTCAGCGCGCAGGTTCAGCGCGTCCACCAGGCCGGCTGCAATAGCTATGCCAGTCACATCGGGTAGTTTTTCTGCCCCTAAACGCTTCATCACCCGGGCCCGGTATAGGTCAATGGTCTTAACGCTAATGCTCAGCTGGTCGGCAATTTCCCGACTTGTGTAACCTAACGCCATTGGCAGAAACACATCCCGTTCTCGGCGCGTAAGGGTCGCGATAAGTGCGCCTGTCTTCTCGTCGCCTAATTGCAGATGGTTGGATTGCTGCCTAGCTTCCAATGCCTGCTGCACGCTGTCCAGAAGGAGCTGCTCATTGAACGGTTTTTCAATGAAATCAAAGGCGCCGGATTTAAATGCGCGCACCACGATGGGTACATCCGCATGGCCAGACACAAAGATAATCGGCAGTTCAATGCTTCGCTTTTGTAGTTCTTCTTGTACGTTGAGGCCGCCAAGGCCTGGCATTCGGACATCCAGCACAACACAGCCGCCCCGACTATCTCCCAAGGCATCAAGAAACTTGCGGCCATCGCTGTACGCTTGCACATTCAAACCGACTGATTCCAGCAACCACTGGGTGGATTCCAACATGCCTGCGTCGTCGTCCACAATGTAAACGGTGGTGGTATCCGGGGCAGGTTGGTCACTCATCGGGTGAAATCTCCGTGCTTGGTTCAGGTTTGGTCGCAAGAGCGGCCGGGAAGCGGCAGATCAGCTTCAAGCCGCCGGTAGAAGCGGGCTGGGCATCCAGAAAGCCACCAAAACCTTCTATAATGGAGCGGCTCATTGACAGCCCTAAGCCCAGCCCTTGAGGCCTGTTGGTATAAAACGGCTGAAACATCTGGCGTATGCCCTGATCATCAAGGCCCGGGCCTTCATCCACGACTTCAATCAGCGTTTCTCCCTTGTTGTTTACAGAGGTTGAAAGAACCAGGCAAGAGCCTGCGCTACCTGCGTGAGAACTGCGCGCCTCCACGTTTGCTTCGATACCGTTGCGGATCAGGTTGATGAGTACCTGTTCCAACAACACCGGATCTGCAGTGATGGTTGGAGCGCAAGTGGTGGATGCACAGATAATCTCCACCTGGTTTTTGTCGGCTTCCCATTGGCATAACTGGGCGACAGTGGTGAGAGTCTGGTTTAGCGAAACTGCTGCCGAGCGCTTCTGGCCCTTGCGGAGGAAGGAGCGCAGGCGTCGGATGACTTCTGAAGCGCGATTGGCATGATGGATAACTTTTTGGAGGCCATCGCCGACACGCTCTAAGTGCTCTGGTTTCTTTGTCGCACTTTTAAGGTAGCGCTGGCTGGCGCTGGCAAAATTGACGATGGTTGCCAGCGGCTGGTTCATTTCGTGGGCAATGCTTGAAGCGAGTTCGCCAAGCGTGGCCAGCCTTGAGGTTCGTGCAAGTTCATCGGCCAGCCTGCGGCTATTTTCTTCCGAGGCCACCCTGGCCGTGATGTCCCTGGATACGCTAACTACCTCAATCACCGCACCTGTGTACGTTTCTCTGATTGCCCGGCTTGCGATCTCAAACCATCGTTTACTGCCATCACGATGGCTTATATCCAAAGTCATGGTGGCGTAGCCGTCGTCTCTCAGTAAATTATGAGCCTCAATCAACTGCTGGGCGGCGTTATCACTGTGGAAAATATCCTCCAGGCGTTTTCCCCGAAGTTCCTCCGGCCAGTATCCTAGCAGGCGCCATGATGCCGGCGTGGCATCAATAAAGCGCCCATCTGGTGCGTGTCGTGAAATAAGGTCGGTGGTGTTTTCTGTAATCAAGCGATAGAGCCGGTTCGACCGAACAGCCTGCTCGTGTGTCAGTATATCGTGTGTGGCATCCCGGCTACGGGCCAGCACTTGGCCGGTTTGTGGGCAAGGAATAAATGTCCACATGAGTATGACGGTGTTGATTCGAGCTTCCACATCCTCGATGGCCCGGGCCTGATTTAAAGCAGCGTTCACCAGTGCCTTCACATTTGGCGGGAGTAAGCTGGAGGGGCCTTGCAGGTTGTTTGCCATCCACAATGTTTCCGCAGCCTGATTGCTCCGCAGAGTGTGTGCCGAGTTGTCTAGGATCACGCTAGGTTGCGGGTCTGCGTCTGACAAGCTAAAACCCATAGTAGGACAGAATCTTTTGTAAAGTTTGAAGTATAGTAATTATACTATAATACGTTGGTGTAATTTCTAGTCACTGTGCTATTAAATACCATTCCGGTCATATGAAAGCATAGTCACTTTACTCATTTGCTGAATACACCACAAAAACAACAGGCTCACAAGAGGAATACTCAATGACCTCGATCTTCGATCAGGGCCTTGCGCCCGTTGATGCCAATTATGCCGTTCAATCCCCGATTGATTTCATCGAACGTACCGCCAGCGTGTACCCGGATTCCCCCTCCATTATTCATGGGGCCATCCGTTACAACTGGTCGCAAACCTACGACCGGTCACGGCGTCTGGCGTCTGCGCTGAAAGGGCGGGGCATAGGCCGAGGCGATACTGTGGCTGCTATGTTGCCCAATATTCCGGCTATGGTGGAGTGCCATTTCGGTGTGCCGATGATTGGCGCAGTGCTAAATACGCTGAACGTGCGCCTGGATGCAGAAGCCATTGCTTTCATGTTTGAGCATGGCGAAGCCAAGGCAGTGATTGCCGATCGCGAATTCGGCGAGGTGGTTCGCGATGCCGTCAGCCGTATGGAAAACAAGCCACTGGTTATTGATGTGGATGATCCGGAATACGGCGAGGGTGTTCAGGTTAGCGACTTGGACTACGAAGCGTTTCTGAAGGAAGGCGATCCTCAATTCCAGTGGAGTTTCCCGGAAAGTGAATGGGATGCCATATCACTGAACTATACCTCCGGAACCACCGGCAATCCTAAAGGTGTGGTGTATCACCATCGCGGTGCTTATATCAATTCGCTGGGTAACCAAGCCGTTTGGTCGATGGGAATGCATCCGGTGTATCTGTGGACGCTGCCAATGTTCCACTGTAACGGCTGGTGTTTTCCCTGGACGATTACGGCTATGGCGGGCACTCACGTTTGCCTGCGCCGGGTAGATCCGGAGAAAATCTTGCGGTTGATCAAAGAACACCAGGTTACCCACATGTGCGGTGCGCCCATTGTGCTGAACGCGCTGCTGAATGTGCCACCTGAGTCCAAGGCCGGTATTGATCACGAAGTCCGCTCTATGACCGCAGGTGCGGCTCCCCCGGCTCAGGTGATTGGTGCTGTTGAGGAGATGGGCATTAAGGTGACGCACGTATATGGCTTGACGGAAGTTTATGGCCCGGTAACCGTTTGCGCATGGAAATCCGAGTGGGACGAGTTGCCGTTGGATGATCGTGCCAAGATCAAAGCCCGCCAGGGCGTGCGCTACCACACCCTCGCAGGCACCATGGTGGGTGATCCGAATACCATGGAGGCCGTCCCCAAAGATGGCAAAACCATCGGCGAAATCTTCCTGCGTGGCAATACGGTGATGAAGGGGTATCTGAAAAACCCGAAAGCCACCGAAGAAGCTTTCCGTGGCGGCTGGTTCCACACTGGGGATCTGGCGGTGATGCATGAAGATGGCTACATGGAAATCAAAGACCGTCTGAAGGACATCATCATCTCTGGTGGCGAGAACATATCTACTATTGAGGTTGAGGACACGCTTTATCGACATCCTTCCATTCTGGAAGCGGCCGTTGTGGCACGACCTGATGAAAAGTGGGGCGAAACGCCTTGTGCATTTGTAACCCTCAAGCCGGAAGCAGGCGATGTAAGCGAAGAAGATATCATCAGCTTCTGTCGTGAGCATCTGGCTCGATTCAAGGTGCCCAAGACTGTTGTTTTCTCGGAGTTGCCCAAAACCTCCACGGGTAAAATCCAGAAGTTCGTATTAAGGGACCAAGCCAAAGAACTGGACTGATTCCCTGACCGGCAGCACCCGTCCCGGTGCTGCCGAATACCCTCACAAAAACAACATGATTGGCATTCGCCGCTGGCGAGTGCAGGAGACGCTATTATGCAAATATTCCAACGTAAGAAAGGGGAAGAGCAGCCTTTCTGGCCAGCTGGTCCTTTTAAGATCCGGCTTCCTTTTGTTCATTACCGCTGGGAATTTGCGGAGATGGTTCAAGGGTTAATCATGTTTGTGGTTAGCCTGGCCATGATTCCGCTATTGGAAACCTATCTGGGTGTGCCTTACGACGTGGCGCTGGCCTATGTGGTGATCTGTGGCATTGGTTTCTTGCTGCCCGCGCTGTTAGGTGTGCCCCTTGTTCCTGGCTGGATTACGCCGGGTATTCCTGTGGTACTGCTGTTTTTGAGTGATTTTGAGCCTGGCCCCGAGGCTATACAGGCGATGTTCGCATTGCAGTTTTTGGTGTTTGTCATTTTCCTTTTACTTGGAGTGACACGTCTTGGAAGCAAGCTGGTAGACGTGATACCGCGATCCATGAAGGGGGGCATTATTATTGGTGCGGGTATTGCAGCGCTGATGGGGGAAATTGAGGCAGGTGGTCGCCTTGCCAATACGCCGATTTCCTTGATTGTCGGCGGCCTGGTTTGTCTGTATCTAATGTTCTCAGTGTCGTTCAAAGGATTTGTCGAGAGTAGCTCCATCGCGCGCAAAATCGCCAATTATGGGATGGTGCCGGGTATGATTGTGGCCATTCTGGTGGGCTTCGCTACCGGCGAATATGACGTGCCAGATGTGCAGTGGGGTATTACTAAGCCTGCTTTTGACGAGTTGTGGAACTATCTTCCGTTTTCTGTGGGTTTTCCGGATGCCGAAGTATTTCTCTACGCTATTCCAACGGCGGTAATCGCCTACGTTATTGCTTTCGGGGATATCGTGGTGGGCCAGTCCCTGATGAATCGCGTGGATCATCTTCGTAAAGACGAAAACATTGATAACAGCATCGATCGTGCGCATTTGGTAACCGCAATCCGGAACGGCGGTCATGCCTTCTTTGCTCCGTACCCTGGCTTGGCCGGTCCGATCTGGACAGCAGTAACCGCTACCATGGCCGAGCGTTATAAGTATGGTCGCAACGCCATGGATTCTATCTATAGCGGAGGTGGTACGTTCTGGGTCACCGGATTCATAGCTCTGTTTGTTTTGCCGCTGGTGAGCTTTTTCCAGCCGGTGTTACCCATTGCACTGTCTCTGACTCTGCTGTTGACCGGTTACATTTGTTTGATGGTTGGTCTGGAGCAGTTGGAGAATAACACCGAGCGGGGCATTGCCGGCACCATGGGTGTGGTGCTGGCAGTTTATGGCGCTGGCTGGGGGTTGGCGACCGGTGTGGTTCTTTATTTGTTGATTGAACGAACGAAGTTGCTTGGCTTTACTGCAGACCCTGAAGCTCCGGGTGCAGAAGAGGCTGACAAGCACTGAATTGATTGTTTCCGGCTTGCCCGGAGGCAATCCACACCCTGTGTGTCCTTGGGAGGCAAAAAGCCTCCCTTTTTTTTGCCAGCCGTTTTCATTCCTCTCTCGACCCACTACTGGCGATATGTCATTTTGTGACAATCTGTCCGTTTTCCTGAGTATTCCCTTCCTTCCCTCTCGTTCTCATGACTAAACTGGCGGTGCTGGTGATTTTTTGTTCGCCGTTCGAAAGCCATAATAAAAACAGGAGGCAGTCATGACCGTTAGCTCCACTCCCCTGGGTGTGTCCGTTAAACCGCGGTCCCTTCGCTTTGATGGCAGCGAAGAGCTGAAAACGCTCTGGCATAGTGATGATGCTTTCCGGACAGCATTCTTCAATGCGCTGTCGCTTCAGTTTCCAGACGGTGAACAGCAATTTATCAATGCGGTTCGGCTATATCAGGATAGGGTTGATGACCCCAAACTAAAAGCCGAAATTCGTGGATTTATCGGGCAAGAAGCGTTGCACAGCCGTGAGCACAAAGCCTACAACGAGGCGCTGAAAGCACGGGGTTATGACGTTGAACGATTGGATCGCCGATTTCGCAAGCATATGGAATGGGTTGGAAAGCTGTCGCCTAGCCGTCAACTGGCCGGCACTTGCGGCGCCGAGCATTACACTGCAGTGCTAGCCAATGCCATTCTGAGCCACCCAGAGTGGCTGGAAGGCGCAACGCCTGTTATGGCAAAGCTCTGGCGCTGGCATGCTATAGAAGAAACCGAGCACAAATCGGTGGCGTTTGATGTGTACCGGGAGTGCGTTGGTAACGAGCGCTTACGGCGGATTATTTTCCTGTTTGTGACCTGGAATTTCTTCAAATACACCTTCTTGAACACCTGCAGTTTGCTGAAAACCGATGGCAAGCTTTGGAGCCTTCGCACCTGGCTTGGAGGCCTCAGTTTCCTGTGGGGTAAACCCGGTATTTTGCGAAGGTGTATGCCTGACTTTCTGGCGTACTTTCGTAAAGGCTTCCACCCGTGGCAGCAGGATAACCGAGCGCTTCTGGAGAAAAACCTCCGTGAGCTGGATCCTGAGACAGCTGTCGTATAACCCGGGGTGTACGGAAATCCGGTGCAGGGTATGTAAAATTGAACCTTAATTGCGTGATTACAATAAAGCGCGCTTCCTTTTCTGACAGCGGCCCAAAACTGGAGGCCCAGTATGCGAGTTGGTCTGATCGTCGATTCGGCGTGTGATCTACCTTTCGAGTTCAGTCGCAAACACGACTTGTTTATTCTCCCCATTACGGCGGTTATTGATGGGGAGACCTACATTGATGATCACGACCCGGTAAGAACTCAGGAGTTTTATCAGAGTGGGCTTTTAGAGAAAGGGCGACACGCAGAAACTCAAGCCTTTACCACCGAGCAAATATACGACCTGTTCATTGAGAAAATTGTTCCCCAGTTCGACGTGGCGGTCTGTGAGACGGTCACCCGTACCCGTAGCCTGATTTACCAGAATGCTACGGAAGCCATGAATAGCGTGATGGCCAATCACGAACAGGCGCGTGCCGCGTCGGGCCGTGAAGGCAAGTTTTCCATGCGCGTGATTGATAGCAAACAGATCTTCGCAGGGCAGGGTTTGCTGGCGGCTCATACGCTTCGGCTAATCGACCAAAAGCTTTCCAAAAATGCGTTGCGCAACGAAGTGGAGAAGTTTTCAGATAAAATATACACATGCATCATTCCCCGGGATCTCCACTACATTCGCGAGCGCGCCAGGCGACGGGGCGATAAGAGTGTGTCGGCAATGTCGGCGTTTCTGGGTAAGGCTTTAAACATCACACCTGTGATTTTCGGTCAGGGCGTGGAAGGTCAGCCAGTGGCAAAGACCCGCAGCTTTGATATGGCGGTGGAAAAGGTTATGAGCTATGCCGCTGCCCGAGTTGAGGCTGGACTACTAACTCCCTATGTAAGCTTATCCTGCGGCTTAACTTGGGCCGAAATCGAAGAGTTGCCTGGTTTGAATCAGCTCAAAAGTGCCTGCGAGCGCAACGGTGTTGAACTATTGCTTTCGCAGATGGGTATTACCAGCAGTATTTATGTTGGCCCAGGTAGTTTATGCCTGGCGCTGGCGTCGGAATCTCACAGTTTTAACGACTATCAGTAAATCTCTACAAACGCGGCTACCAACACCATGACCAGTAAAAAAAATGATTCAGCCAATCAACTACTTGAGCTGCATGTAAAGCATGAAGTGGCCTCGCTGAAAGGCGCCAAGCTGCGCAAATTTCTGAAACAAGAGGCGGATGAACTTCTTGATCACGCGGGTAGTCTTACATTGAATCGCCTTGCTTCAGAAGGCCAGGTGATGGAGACCATTCAGCGTGTTGTTGTGAACATGGAGCTGGATGCGGGGATACCGGAACTGGCGGGCGAGATGGCCGCCGAGGTGCTGAACGCCCCAGTTCAAGCGACGACAGCCCTGGGTGAAATAGTTACCCGTGAGCAGGCCACAGGTTTTGTAGAAGAATTGCTTGAGCTGAGGCACCAGCGCGAACAGGTGATTAGCGAGATTATGGCGCACCCGGTTTACCAGGAGTTGATTTCAAACGTGGTTTATCAGGGGGTGGTCAATTACCTCTACGAAGACAATCTGATTACTAAGTCAGTACCCGGCGTTGGCTCCATGATGAAGTTTGGCAAACGTATGGCCAATAAGGCTGTTCCGGGGCTGGATGAAACGTTTGAGCGCCGCTTCAAGGCTTGGCTTTCAGACAGTTTGCCAGGGCTGATTGGCCGCAGTGAGCAGTTTCTTCAGCGGGCGCTTTCCGATGACGAAGTACGGGATACGGTGATGGCGGCCTGGGTGGCCGTTGAAGATAAAACGATCGCGCAACTGCACGAAGGGCTGGGAGACGTTGAACTGCAGGAGTTTGTGGTGCTTGGTTACGAATTCTGGCTGCAGTTCCGAAAAACCGCCTACTTTGAAGGCTGTGCTCAGGCTGTGGTTGCGCATCTTTTTGTGAAATATGGCGATCGGCCGCTTACCGATCTGCTCGGCGACGTAGGGGTCACTCGTGAGGTGATTATGGCGGAAATCGATGCTTGGGCCATCCCGCTCATTGACGTGCTTCAGGAGGAGGGTTATATCGAGGCCCTTGTGCGACGGCGGTTGTCAGGCTTTTATAAATCCGCGGCGGCGCGCAAAGTTTTAGAATCCAAAGCGCTAGAATCCTAGTGGCTGCTCGCTGTTATTGAGTAGGCAGGCTAGCTGGGCCAGGTAGATTAAAAAAGGGAAGCCGATATAGGCTTCCCTTTTAGCATTCTGGCTTAGGCGATAGCGCCAAGCTTGCTGAAATTACCTCTCCAGATACTGCAGCTTGTTAGGAACACCGTCCCATTCAGCGGCATCTGCCGGCGCATCTTTTTTCTCGGTAATGTTTGGCCATTTGCCCGCCAGATCGGCGTTAATTTCTACATACTGCTCTTGATCTGCTGGCAGCTCGTCTTCTGAGAAAATAGCTTCAACCGGGCATTCCGGCTCGCACAATGCGCAGTCGATACACTCGTCTGGGTCGATTACCAAAAAGTTCGGCCCCTCGTAAAAACAGTCTACTGGGCAGACTTCCACACAGTCTGTGTGTTTGCACTTGATGCAGTTATCGGTAACGATAAACGCCATAATCAAATCCCTGGTCCAGTGGTCAATCTCATCTGGAGCTAATTGTCAGCTCCATGGTTATATTTTAATGGGCGATATTGTAGGGAGCAGCCCTCGTAGCCGCAAGCGTTTGGCTGCTATAACCTTATTACCCAGGTCAACTTCCTGTCAGTTTTTCAATAATCCCTTCAATTCGTAAAGCCGATTCATGGCTTCTCTGGGTGATAGTTCGTCTAGATCGAGATCTTGAAGTGCGTCTTCCACGGCGCTCGGCTCTGCACTGGAAAACATATCACTCTGGTAAACCGCCTGGCTGGATGCTGCCGGCTGCTTTTGGTGTGGCTCAGCTATCGATGTATGCACGGGAGTGGCGGTCGCCGCACTACCTTCCAATTGCGCCAGTTGAGTTTTGGCGTTACGTATAACGTTTTGTGGTACACCGGCCAGTTTTGCTACCTGTAGGCCGTAGCTTTGGCTGGCAGGACCTTCGTGTACGTTGTGCAGAAATACAATGCTGTCGTCGTGCTCGGTTGCGGTCAGGTGTACATTTACCGCGTGCTCAAGGTCGTCCGCCAGTTGTGTGAGCTCAAAATAGTGCGTGGCGAACAGTGTGTAGCAGCGAATCTCCTTCGCCATGTGCTCTGCGGTGGCCCAAGCCAGAGACAAACCATCGAACGTACTGGTGCCTCGGCCTACTTCGTCCATAAGAACCAAACTGAACTCAGTGGCATTGTGCAGAATGTTTGCAGTCTCTGTCATTTCTACCATAAAAGTAGAGCGCCCACCGGCAATGTCGTCTGATGACCCCATGCGGGTGAAAATGCGATCCACCGGCCCTAGTACGGCACGGTTTGCAGGCACGAAACTCCCGGTGTAGGCGAGTAGGGCGATCAGAGCTACTTGGCGCATATAGGTGGATTTACCACCCATGTTCGGACCGGTAATAACCAGCATTCGGCGTTGGGTATCCATCACCAGATTGTTGGGTACGAAAGGTTCATCAAGGAGCTGTTCCACTACCGGGTGCCGCCCATCTTCAATATCGAACCCCGGAGAGTCACGAAACTCAGGCGCGGCAAAACGCAGTGTAGAGGCACGCTCGGCAAAGTTGCTGATCACATCCAGCTGTGCCAATGCTTGAGCGGCATCCTGCAGTGGCGCAAGTTGTTCGGCCACCGTTTCTAGCACTTCGTCGTAAAGGGCTTTCTCTCTTGCTAGCGCCCGGCTTTTGGCGCTTAGGGCTTTGTCTTCGAATTCTTTCAGTTCGGGCGTAATAAACCGTTCAGCGTTTTTCAGGGTTTGGCGACGAATATAATCCACTGGCGCCTGAGCAGATTGCGCCCGGCTGATTTCAATGTAGTAGCCATGTACCCGGTTGTAGCCAACCTTCAAGGTGCTGATGCCGGTGCGCTCACGCTCGCGGGTTTCTACATCCAGCAGGTATTGGCCGGCGTTTTCACTGATGTTGCGCAGGTCATCTAACTGTTCATCGAAACCCTCACGGATCACGCCGCCTTCACGAATCACAACCGGTGGATTGTCGATAATTGCCCTTTCCAGCATATCTGCCAGCTCGGGGTATTCGTCAATCACTGTGGCCAATTCGGCGATGTGGGGTGAGTTGACTGGCTTGAGGGTTTGCTGAAGTTCGGGCAGAGCTATAAAAGCATCCCGTAGGCGTGCCAAATCTCTCGGGCGAGCTGAACGCAGTGCCACACGGGCCAGTACACGCTCAATGTCGCCCACGGTTTTTAAAAGGCCATGTACCGGTTCGTAATGGAAGCCCTCAAGCAGTGCTGATACCGCTTGCTGGCGCTGTTGCACCACATTCACATTCCGCAGTGGGCGGTTCAGCCAGCGCCGTAACTCCCGGCCGCCCATAGACGTTGCGGTTCGGTCCATCACCCAGGCCAGAGTATGTTGTTGGCCGCCCATGAGGTTTACGTCTATTTCCAAGTTTCGGCGGCTGGCGGCATCCAGAATCACCGCCTCATCGCGCAGCTCCCGGGTCAGCTTACGAATGTGAGGCAGGGCGGTGCGCTGGGTTTCTTTTGCGTACTGCAGAAGGCAGCCGGCGGCACAAATGGCCAGGTTGAGATCTTCACAGCCAAAGCCGGTGAGGTCTCGAACCTGTAATTGCTGGGTGATTACCCGGCGAGCTGTATCGCCTTCAAACAGCCAAGGCCCCTGACGACGAATGCCGGTAAAACCCGTCAACACTTCCTCAAAAGGAAAGTCTTCACTGATAAGGATTTCTGCTGGCCGCAATCGCTGCAGCTCTCCCTGCAGGGCTTCCAAGCTTTCCAGCTCTGAAACCACAAAGCGCCCACTGGAGATATCCAGTGACGCAAAGCCGAACTGCTCCCGGTGGTGGAATATGGCCGTCAGCAGGTTGTCGCGGCGGTCTTCCAGATAGGCGTCATCGCTCAAAGTGCCGGGGGTAACAATTCTGACCACTTGGCGATCAACCGGGCCTTTACTGGTTGCCGGGTCGCCGATTTGTTCACAGATAGCTATGGATTGACCCGCTCTGACCAGCCGTGCAATGTATCCCTCGGATGCGTGAAACGGAATACCTGCCATGGGGATTGGGTTGCCGCCGGACTGGCCTCGTGCAGTGAGGGTAATGTCCATTAGCTCTGCGGCTTTCTTGGCGTCGTCATAGAACAGCTCGTAAAAGTCCCCCATGCGGTAGAACACCAGCTCATCCGGGTGTTGACCCTTGATCTTAAGGTACTGTTGCATCATTGGGGTGTGTTGGGGTTTGTTGTTCTGAGCTGCTGACATGAACGCGT
>NZ_JBQDCO010000010.1:0-87021 GCF_052091845.1 Marinobacter sp.
GAAACCCGAACAATACAAACCGGGTTTCCGTTAAGTCATAGCGAAAAATATTCAAAACCGGTGCCAGCAGGAACAGCCCAAAGAAAGCGGCGCGGGTTGTCAGCCGCTTACTTTGTAGGGTGTCCTTGGGGTTCGCCTGCTGCACGGTCACAATTCAGCTCCAGATTAGCAGGGCCGGAAACCTGTTCCGGCCCTGCTAGGTTAAAGAATGGTGGGGTTAGGCGTCTTTCAGCGCAGGGCCGCTGTGAGCTTCCTCATCAAAGGACGCTTGTCCCTTGATAAAGAAGCTGCACAGGTACACCACAAGACCAGCCATGAAGAAGCAGCCAGCAATCATGCGAGCCCAGTAAAACAGTGCGATGTTGTCCTGGGTGGCCATGAACGACAGCGCTTCACCGCTCTCCGGAATACGTTGCAGCCAGATTTGCAGTATGCCCGCGCCAGTCAGGAACAGAGTGATAAACACCATGGAAATGGTCATCAGCCAGAAGCCCCACATTTCCACCACCTGGGCCGTATTGCTGTTGCCGTAGGGTCGGCCACGCATGATAGGCATGGCGTAGGAAATGATAGTAAGCACGATCATCACATAGGCTCCGAAGAACGCCATATGGCCGTGGGCCGCAGTGATCTGGCTGCCATGGGTATAGTAGTTTATCGGTGCCAGCGTATGCAGAAAGCCCCACACGCCTGCGCCCAGGAAGGCCATCACCGCTGTGCCCATAGCCCAGAGCGTGGCAGCCTTGTTGGGGTGGTTACGCTTGCGCCGGTTGATCATGGTGAAGGCAAACAGCACCATCATGAAAAACGGCAGGGGTTCCAGTGCCCCGAACACAGAGCCCAGCCACAGCCAGTACTCCGATGGCCCAATCCAGAAGTAGTGGTGCCCGGTGCCGATGATGCCGGTAATCAGCGCCATGGCAATAATGACGTACAGCCACTTCTCGATAACTTCTCTATCTACACCGGTGATTTTGATCAATACGAAGGCCAGGATGGCGCCCATGATCAGTTCCCATACACCTTCAACCCACAGGTGTATGACGAACCACCAGTAGTATTTGTCGGTAGCCAGGTTACTGGGGTTGTAAAAGGAGAACATCCACAGCGCTGCCAAGCCGATCAAACCGGTAATCAATATGATATTGACCACAGTTTTGCGGCCTCTGAGCGCAGTCATCATGATGTTGAATATGAACCCGACAAACACCAGGGCCAAGCCTATTTTGGTAATAGTGGGTTGTTCCAGAAACTCCCGGCCCATGGTGGGCAGCAGTTTATTCATGGTGATATCCGCCAGAGTGGCGTAATCCACAAACAGATAGCCAAGAATGGTGAGTGTGCCGGCAGCGGCGAAGACCCAGAACAGTATCCACGCAAGTAGCGGGCTGTAGAGCTCGGTTTGCGCTTCTTCTGGCACCAGATAGTAGGTGGCACCCATAAAGCCGAACAATAGCCACACGATCAGCAGGTTGGTGTGAACCATACGTGCAACGTTGAAGGGTATTTCCGGAAACAGAAAATCACCCACCACGTACTGCAAGCCCAGAATCAGGCCGAACACGATCTGACCGGCAAACAGAACCAGGGCGAAGACAAAGTAGGGCATCGCGACCCGTTGAGACTCGTATTTCATGTTTACTTCCTTAGCCTTCAATGTTGGGCGGCCAGTCGTTATCGTCGATCTTCGATGTCCATTCGAGGAATGAAGCCAGATCGTTGATTTCCTGGTCGGTCAGGTTGAATTGCGGCATTTGCCTGCGGCCAGGCACGTTGGTGGGCATGGCGTTCATCCAGGCGTTCATGTAAGCCTTGAATACGTCGCTATTGCCTGCGCCGCGGCGGTCGAACACGTTGGCGAGCTCTGGTGCAAAGTAAGCACCTTCACCCATGATGGAGTGACAACCAACACAGTTGTTGTTTTCCCAGACGTGTTTGCCTCGGACTACCTCCTCGGTAAGATTTTCTCTGTTATCTCGTTCGGGCATTGCCCGCGATTGAGTATCAAAAGTCAGAACCAGAAACAGCAGGATGAAGAACGTGCTTCCCCCCAAATATATGTTTCGGGCCATGCTTTTGGTAAAGCGTTCGGCCATTAGACTCTCTCCTTGGTGATTGTGGAATACTTGACTGCCCTACTAGGATATAAAGATGTATTCGCAATGCTGTTGACGATTATCAATCATGTCAAGAAATCACACTATTGCGCCGGGGAGTTACCTCTGGAGTGGTAGATGGTAGAATTCGCAGCCCGATTTTCCTGAATCTGCATGTCCGGAGCCATCATGGCCGCAGCGCTGGCGTTATTTATTAAGTTGATTCCGCTCTACGTAACCGTTGCGCTTGGCTGGGTGGCCGGCCGCTATCTTGAGGCGAGCGGCAAGCATATTGCCGGCATCATGCTCTACATCGTGACGCCGTCGGTGGTGTTTTCTGGCGTAATGGCGGCGCCACTCTCGCCAGAAGTTATTTTTCTACCCTTTTTGGTGTTCGGGTTTGCATCGGTGCTGGCTATCACCCACTTCCAATGGGCGCGGCGGGTGTTGACCGATGGCACCGCCAGTATCATTCCGCTGTGTGTGGGATCTGGCAATACAGGCTATTTCGGGGTGCCGGTGGCCTTGTTGCTGTTCGGCGAAGAAGGGTTGGCCATTTATATTGTGTGCATGTTGGGCGTTACCCTGTTTGAAAGCTCGGTGGGGTTCTACCTTGCCGCCCGTGGCCGGCATAATCTGAAAGAGTCTCTTTGGCGGGTGGCAAAACTGCCTTCTGTTTATGCTTTTTTGGTGGCTGTGGCGCTTAATCTTTCAGGTATTAGCATTCCTGATGTGTTTGTGCCTCTCTTTGACAACCTGCGCGGTGCTTACAGCATTCTGGGGATGATGATTATCGGTATGGGCATAAGCAGCTTTCGCGGGCTGGTGGGTAATCTGCGTTTTACGGCCTTTGCATTTTTTGGCAAGTTTGTGGCCTGGCCACTGCTTGCAACGGCATTCTGGTGGCTTGATTCGCAGGTTTTGGGCGTTTATGAGCCAGCGGTACACAAGGCTGTTTTCCTGATTTCCATTACCCCCATCGCCGCTAACACGGTGGTTATCGCAACGTTGTTGGATACCTCGCCCCGGCAGGCTGCAGGCACCGTCATGCTTAGCACGCTGTTTGCGCTGGTGTTTATTCCGGTGATGATTTCACTGGCCTTTTAGCCGGAGTCTGTTTTGCTGCTACAAGTGGCTATTAAGCCCTGTAGCTACCAGAGAGTAAGCAGTCAGCACACTGTTTTTTTAAAAGGGGAGGTCGCTCAGGTTTTACCCGGCCGGTGAGTGCCTGGCACGTGGCTTTCGTGACCAGAGGTTGTATCCGGCAAATCCTCCAGCTCAGCACTCAGGCCGCCCAGAATGCCGCATTCCTCTACCGTGCCCGCTTCAGAGCAGGCTTGCTGCAATTGCTGCAGGGTCTTCTCAAGGGTTTGGAGTTCCCTCAGGCGGTCTCTTACATGATTCAGGTGGTGAGCCAGAAGCGCATTCACTTCATGGCAGTCGGCTTCCGGATGCTCGGAAAGCCGGATCAGCTCCCGAATTTCCTCCTGAGTCATATCCAGATTACGACAGCGCTTGATGAACAGAAGGCGGTCCAGGTGGGCGTTGCGATAGGCACGGTAACCACTGGTATCCCGGTCTGGTGCTGGCAACAGGCCAATTTTTTCGTAGTACCGGATGGTTTCTACGGGAACGGATGAATGCTTGGCTATTTCTCCGATCTTCATGGTCTCTGTACGTCCTGCCGGGAATTGATCTGGCGAGTATCGCAACTCGATTACTTTGGATATGGTAGTTAACAAGCTTATCACTTGTAAATTGAGACAGGGAGAATCAACTTGCTGGAAAAGCTGCAACGTCGACTGGGACTGCAGACGATACCGGGCGTCTTTTTTACATCGGCAGGTATAGCCGCGCTTTTTGTGTTACTGGCCATACCTTACGATCAGGCGGTGGCCAATGCCTTCGGCGTGTTGACAGGCTGGGTTGCGCAAAATCTGGGCTGGTTTTACATCCTTTCGGTAACCTCCCTGCTGATTTTTCTGCTTGGGCTGGCCCTGAGTCGCTACGGCAAGATTCGCCTGGGGGCCGACGATTCCCGGCCGGATTATTCCAATCTGACCTGGTTCACCATGCTGTTTGCCGCAGGCATAGGCACCATACTGATGTTCTGGGGCGTGGCCGAACCTGTATCGCATCTGGCCCGCCCGCCGTTTGATGGGGTTGTAGCCAACAGCCAGCGTGCCGCCAGCGATGCCATGACCATTGCCCTTTATCATTTTGGCCTGCACACCTGGACGATCTTTGCCATGCCTGGCCTGGCCATTGGTTACTTTGCCTACCGGCATAACCTGCCCATGCGAATCAGCAGTCTTTTTTATCCCATGCTGGGCAAACGCATCTACGGCCCGTTGGGATGGGCAGTGGATGTGATTGCCGTTCTTGGCACTCTGTTTGGCGTGGCCACATCATTGGGGTTGGGCACCTTGCAGCTCAACAGCGGCCTGTCGTATCTGTTTGGCACGCCAACCGAAGGCTGGATCCAGGTGTTGTTGATTGCGGTCATTACCGGCATTGCCGCGGCCTCGGTGGCACTGGGGCTGGATAAGGGCGTGCGCCGTTTATCCCAGGTGAATATTGTGCTGGCGCTGCTATTGATTCTGTTTGTGGCGGTGGTGGGACCGACGGTGTTTATAGCCGAGGGCATGGTTCAGAGTGTGGGCAATTACTTTAAAGATCTGCCTTGGCTGGCGTTCTGGACAGAGACATTTGCGGAGACAGGCTGGCAGCGTCAATGGACACTGTTCTACTGGGCCTGGACCATCTCCTGGGCACCCTACGTGGGTATTTTCATTGCGCGAATTTCCCGGGGGCGCACCATTAGGGAATTTATTGCGGGCGTGCTGTTCGCACCCACGGTGTTCACCCTGGTGTGGTTTGGAGTGTTTGGTCTGTCGGCCATTAACGTTGAGATGAGCGGCCAGGTGGCGCTGGCAGAGCAGGTGCAGCAGGATCCTTCGGTGGCCATTTTTGCCTTCCTTGAGGCTTTTCCGCTGGCGGATATCGCGTCGCTGCTGAGCATCATTATTATCGTTATTTTCTTTACCACCTCGTCGGACTCTGCATCCCTGGTGATTGATATGCTCACCCGACGAGACGATCAGCCATCACTGGTGCGCCAGCGGATATTCTGGGCCACATCCCAGGGTATTATCGCGGCAACGCTGCTTCTGGCAGGTGGGCTGGATGCGCTGCAGAACGTGATTACCTCGCTGGGGTTGCCGTTTTGTGTACTTCTTATATTTATGGCGGTGTCGCTGTTCCGTGCGCTCAGGGCCGACCACCGTGGCTATTCCGTGAGCGAGTTGGTACAGGGGCGCGCATTCCCGCAGGTGGAAGCTGCCAGTGTACAGACACAGGAGGGTCAGAATGTATCGTAAGATATTGCTAGCCATAGACTACGAAGACGATGGCGAGGGCAAGCGGGCTCTGGACGAAGGCGTAAGGCTGCTCAGTGAGGGCGGGGAACTGCACCTGGCCACAATTTACGAACCGGGCGGTGCCGGCTTCTTCCCCCACGTATCCACAGAAACTCCTGCCGAGCGGGAAGCCGAGGTACGGGAGCAGCTAAGCCTGCTGGCGCGCAAATATCTGCCCATGCAGTACAGCGCCAAGCTGCACATCATTGCTGGCTCCCCGGGAGAAAAGCTGGTGGCGCTGGCGGCCAATATTGGTGCCGATCTGATTATTCTGGTGTCCAAGGGAGGCGGCGGCCGGTGGCCGCTGCGCCGGGCTACCAAGGAGTATGTGGTGATGAGCGCCTGTTGCGCCACACTGATTTTACCGCAAGATCTGGAGGAGCGCCGTGTAGAAAGAGAACCAGGCTCCGGCGCGTGAGCCCGACAAGTTTGAATGCACTGGTTGCTCAGGTGGCGGCATTAGCACCCGGCGGTATTGGGGCAGCCAGCGACTGCCCGTTCCCACTGGATGGTTACGTGCTGAATGTTGAACTCATGGTTCAGCATGTGGTTTGCCTTCTCGATAACCTCATCATCACTGCCCGTGTCCGGTTTTACCAGGTGCACAGTGAGCGCGTTTTCAGTGGTGCTAAGTGCCCAGATGTGCAGGTGATGGGCGGATTCCACTCCCGGCAGGGCCTGCAGTTTTTCAATAACATCGCCCGGGTTGATGCCCTTGGGAACGGCATCGACGGCCAGGTTTACGGAGTCCTTCAGCAAGCGCCAGGTGCCGATAAAAATCACCACGGCAATCACCAGGCTCACCACCGGGTCAATCCAGCGGGCATCGGTCAGCATGATTACCACACCGGCAACCACCACGCCCACAGATACCAGCGTATCTGCCGCCATGTGCAGGAAGGCGCCGCGAATGTTCAGATCCCCTTCCTGACCTTTGAGGAACAGCAGCATGGTGGCCCCGTTTACCAGTACGCCGATGCCGGCGACTACAATCACCGTTAAACCGGCCACGTCCGCCGGTTCGCTGAAGCGCCGGAGGGCCTCCCAGGCAATGCCGCCCACCGCCGCAATCAGAAACAGGGCATTGAACAACGCCGCCAGGATGGTGGTTTTTTTCAGGCCATAGGTGTTGCGGTCGGTGGCCTTGCGCCCTGCCAGCCAACTGGCCACCCAGGCCATTACCAATCCCAGCACATCACTCAGGTTATGACCGGCATCTGCTAGTAAGGCCAGGGAACCGGACAACACGCCGTAAACGGCTTCAATGATCACAAATCCCACATTAAGCAAAACCGCTATGGCAAAGGCCCGATTGTGGGTGTCGAAATGTTCTGCGTGGCTGTGACCGTGGCCATGAGTGTGAGTGTGCATGGAGATGCTTTTAACCTGTTGCGTGAATTTTGGCCTATTTAAAACCCTGTAGTTGATACAGGGTCAAGGCCTTGCTCATTAAACCCTGCTTGAACGACACCTTCGTGGTCAGGGTTTTTGCTTTCGGTTACGCCGGCAGCGCTCGCTGCAGTAACGGACACTATCCCAGTCATTGGCCCACTTCTTTCGCCAGGTAAACGGACGCTCACACACAGGGCATTTCTTTTCACGTAGGTGCAGTTTTTTGTGCATTGGGCCACTATGGTTTTACGTGAGTTTCGTTCGGGGGGGGTGGACGCTAACAGGGCATACGCCTTGGAAGCGCTTGAGGATTGTTTATGGATCAGGTGAGCGAAGATCTGAAAGTGCCTTCTGTACTTATTTTTGATTGGCACGGTACGCTCGTGGACACCCACGATGCCATGTTCAGTGCCATGGAGGAGATGCTGCCACAACTGGAAGAGTTGGGTCTTGTGGATCAGCTGTTGCCGGAAGAGCAGTGCCGCACCGGGGACGACGTTCGGTTGGTGCGTTACATTCGTATCTTCCGGCGTTTGCACCCGCGTATTCTGGCGGAACGGCGGGTGTCGCGAACGGATATATTCAACGCGGTGTTTGGTGACAACACGGAGGCAAAGCGGGTAGCACACCATGCCTATAATCAGGCTTACCGGCGTTATTTTGGGCAGGTTGTGCCGTTTCAGCCGGGTGCGTACGAATACCTGTGCGCCCTGCGCGCCATGGGAATACGGCTGGCGGTGGTCACCAATCGCAACCGGGAGTTCCTGGAAAAAGAGCTGCAAACGGTGGATGAAGGCCGCTGGCAGGATCTGTTTGAGGTGACCGTGTGTGCCGATGATGTCACCGAGTACAAACCCGACCCTCAGGTTATCAGCCGCGCCCTGGAGAAACTGGCACTGCCGGCGGACACAGATGTCTGGTATGTGGGCGACAGCTATGTGGACATGCAAACCGCCAGTCGCGCCGGTGTTGCCGGGGTTTTCTACAATGGTGCCTGCTGGGAGTCTGAGCGTATTCGTGGCTGGTTTTCCCGGCGCGACAGACCGCTTGCGGTGCTCGACAGCTTTGAGGTGCTGATGAACGTGCTGGCTTTTCTGGAGCGCAGCGAGCCGGACAGGTTCCGTTTTACGCCCGCCGAGGTTCGGCCTGAGCCGTTTCCGCCCCCACCCCGGCCTGAACCCCGCATAGAACCGGACTGGCACCCGGCAGTGGTGCGGCTGATTCGCCCGGAAATCGTTCTGTTCGACTGGCACGCCACACTGGTGGATACGCTGGATGCCATGTACCACGCCGTGGATGACATGTTCCCGGATTTTCACAAGCTCGGGTTAATGCAGCGAATGCTGGCGCCGGAAGACAGCAAAACCCCGGAAGACGCCAGGCTGGTAGCGTACGTTCAGGAGTTCGCCAAACTCCATCCCAAGGTAAAAGCCAACCGGAAGATCTCTCGCACGGACATTTTTGAAGTGCTCTTTGGGGATGATCAAGACGCAAAACAGATTGCTCATAAAGCGTTCAATCACCATTACCGCAATCATTACGGCACAGTAAAAGCCTTTGAAGCAAAAGTGCGGGCGGTGCTGGAAGGTTTGCGGCGGCTAGATATTCAGGTAGGAGTGATCACCAATCGCGATCGCGAGTTTTTCGAGCACGAGCTGGCAGCCGTTGAAGACACCGGTTGGGTGGAGTTGTTTGATGTGGATGTGTGTGGTGACGATACGCCCTTGCGCAAGCCGTATCCAGACCAGCTTTTACTAGCAGTAAAAAAGCTTGATTATCCACCTGACCCCAGTGTTTGGTATGTGGGTGACAGCACCACAGACGTGATTGCAGCCAAGCGCGCGGGCATGACGTCGGTGTTCTTTAACGGCGCGCAATGGGATCTGCCCTGGTTGACCCGAATATTTCCAGGTACCCACAAGCACCCTGATAAGCCAGATGTGGTGGTAAATGATTTCTCGGAGTTTTGGGCGCTGGTGCTTGCCTGTGAAGTGGGGCCGCCTTAAATGCCCATGGCCTTTTCAATATCCAGACCTAGAACAATTACCCCGTTTGGAGTGTGGTTGCTTCCAGGAATAACGGGCATGCTGACTGAGATCTGGAACCGTGTGGTTGAGTGGTCGTAGCGAATGGAAGAGATAAAAAATGCTTTTCGGTCGAGCGACTCTTCGGAAAGCTCTCCTCCGGCTACTTCCAGAAATTCCGGCTCGTCACCCTGCCAGAAATCAGAGGTGAGCTGGCTCATAGCTGTGATGGCGCCCATGTTATTGATCACCATTATTTCTGTGACCAAGCCCTGATGGGAGCTTTGCCAGGCTTTCAGGTTTTGTGATGCGGGCAGAGACAGAATGTGCGAGGCCAATGGCAGCTCGGTCTCTGGTGCCAAAGCCTGCCACTTGCTATCAATCGATAATATCTCGGCTAGGGATTCCTGCTTCGGGCCGGCCTTCAGGGCCGACTGTACGTCAACAAATTCTGTCAGTTCGGCAATCAGTGTTTTTGCGAGTTCTTCAATGTGCTTTGACTCCTGGCTAGACAGTGTCAATGTCTTTTCCATGCAGGCTGGAAGTGCCTGATTGAAGGCTGGCAAAAACTCCGGGTGTGTCGCGTCAAAGACTTTTGCAACATAAAGGTGCAGCGGAGCGTAGCGAAGAAACTGTGGGTTCAAGCTGTCTATGAAACTGTTGTTTTCGATGTTAAGCCCTTCCATTACCCGCTCATCTATTAATGCGGCATCAATTCGCTCTCGCTTTAGCAGTGCAGGCAATTGACTGGCAGAGACAACACCCAGGTACACAGTGTAGCCGTTTGCCTTTAACCAAGCCTCCTCATTGCCGCCGTCTACCACGCCGATACGGCGCTTGTCAGGCTTGGGCGTTGAGTTTGGAGTGAAAAAATACCACTTTTCCAGGGCAATCGGGTTGCTGCGGCGGGCAATAGAGTCCAGTTCTGCGGATGGGTCTGCGGCAAAATAACCATCTACGTCATTTCGTTTCAGCGAATAAATCGCGCGCTTTTGAGGCGCCAGAGTAATGTGTACAGGCCAGCCGGCCTGCTTTGCAGCACAGGTAACCGTTTCGACGGTTTCGCCGGTTATCGCCCTTTGTTTATCGCCGGTGGATTCAACGGACTGATAAGGTGGCGCTTCAAAGGTCACAAGATCTAGTTCAGCTGGCTGCGCCATACACACCTGAAAGATAAGCAGTGCCAAGATGCCAAATGCAAGTGGTCGGTATTCCATAGTGACCGTTTATTCCGTTTGTCTGCGAGTGATAAAGTATATAGGACACTAGCAGTTGCAAAGATTTTTTTCCTCTCTGTTTTCAAATATCGCCAATCTGAGCCAGTAGGTTATCAGCCCTTTTAAGTAGTGCTTTGCGTTTATCCGGCTTTTGCTTGTCCCAATTTCGATACATCATAGCCATGCGTGGGTTACGCTCAAACTCGTGTCTGTGGCGGTCGATGAAATGCCAGTACAGAGAATTGAATGGGCAGGCATCTGGCTCGGTACTTTTATTGACCTTGTAGTGGCAGTTGCTGCAGTGGTCAGACATGCGCTGAATGTACTTACCGCTGGCGGCGTAGGGTTTTGAGCCGAGATAACCGCCATCGGCGTGCATCACCATGCCCAGCACATTGGGTAGTTCTACCCAGTCGTAAGCATCCGCATAGACCGCCGGGTACCAGTCGCAGATTTCATCCGGTGTTACGCCTGCCCTGAATACCAGGCTCTTGCAGCGGTTTCACATACGGTGAGCGGATCAAGAAGGCCGCAGTTGATATAGGATGAAAGGATGGCGTGAAACAGCCAGTCTTCGCTGTCCGACATGGCATCCTGGTAGCCGCCGAAGCAGGGCAGGGCAAACTCGATGAAGTAATTCAGGGCGTTTTGAGCATCCTCTGGCGTTACCGCAAAGTGAAAGTCATCGGTAACGCCAAAGTGATCGGGAAAGTACCGCTCAACCAGATCAATTACTTCACGGGTTATGGTGTCTGGTTCTATCCGGAATGGTGCGGGGTCATTAACAGGCCGGTTTTGTGGCGCATTTCCCGGTAGAAGTATTCCATCCTTAGTTGCTTGCGACCTTCTGCCCAGTTAGCAAATTCCTGTTTGCTGGTAATAAAGCGGGTATCTGTACGGATTTCTACCGGAACGTTCAGGCTTTCCTGCCAGCGAGAGATCTTATCGTGCAGGCGCCATTCACCGCATTCTGTGGTAATAATTTTATCGGTGATTGGTATAACTGGCTTCTTCGTTCACCTCGGCCATAACGATTTTGTCAGTTTGAGGGTTCGCCCCGTCAAGTGCGCTGATATCGGTTGTTAACTGATCCCCAAGGACCAGGATTAGATTGGCCATGAAGAGTGCACTCCAGTGACTGGCGAATTTTGCCTTTAGGGTTGCTGAGACTGTTACCCAAAGGAGGTAGTCAGAATACGCCTTGAGCGTAAGAGTGCTTCAGACCCGGAACTGATAGAATACAGACATTCGTCAAAATGACTCGCATCAAGATGCGCGCCGCGGGCCCGGCATACAATGCGCCCGCGCCTCGGCTGGCCTTTCCCATTACACGCACAGAGTTTCTATTATGGCTTCCAATCCCGACTCACAGACTGCTGAATCCACACTTCCGGAGTTCATCTGGGATGATGCTCTAATCAAACGCTATGATCTCAGCGGGCCACGTTATACCTCCTATCCCACAGCCGTGGAATTCGAGCAAAACTACCCGGTGGAGCAGATGCTTGAGGCAGCGGCGCGCAGCAAAGCCAGTAACAGACCGCTGTCTTTGTATACCCACCTGCCGTTTTGTGCACACCTTTGTTATTACTGCGCCTGCAACAAGGTGATCACCAAAAAGTATGACAAGGCCATGCCCTATGTAGAGCGTGTTCTGAAAGAAGCGGCCATGCAGTCTGAACTGTTTGGTGCGAATCGTCCGGTAAAACAGTTGCATTGGGGCGGCGGTACACCAACCTTCTTGCCCAATGAAGTAATGCGGGAGTTAATGGAAGGCTACGCTGAGTTATTTAACCTGCAAAGCGGCGAAGAGCGCGATTATAGCGTGGAGATAGACCCGCGTGAGGTGGATCAGGATACCCTGCCGACCCTGTGGAAACTGGGCTTTAATCGCATCAGCCTGGGTGTACAGGATGTAAACCCTGAGGTTCAGAAAGCCGTTAACCGTATCCAACCCCGGGAAATGACCGAAGCGGTGCTGAGTGAGGCCCGTCAGCTAGGGTTTCGCTCTATCAACCTTGATCTGATATACGGCCTGCCGTATCAAACTCCGGAGAGCTTTGCGCAGACTCTGGAAGCGGTGCTTGAGATGTCGCCGGATAGACTGTCTGTGTTCAGTTATGCGCACCTGCCAGATCGTTTTTACCCCCAAACCCGGATCAAAAACGACACGCTGCCATCGCCACAGCAAAAATTGACTATTTTGCATAACACCATCAACCGCTTGCTCGAGGCGGGGTATGAATACATCGGTATGGATCACTTTGCCAAGCCGGATGACAGCCTGGCTGTGGCTCAGCGTGCCGGGCGTTTGCATAGAAACTTCCAGGGATACACCACTCACTCGGATTGTGATTTGGTGTCTTTGGGTGTGTCTGCCATTGGCCAGACCAATGATGCGTATTTTCAGAATAACCACGATTTACCTACCTGGGAAGCTGCGATCGACTCGGGTAATCTGGCGATTACCAAAGGCGTGAACCTGACCCGGGACGACCGCATTCGCCGCTGGGTCATCGGACAGCTAATTTGTCAGTTCCGTCTGGATCGTCGGCAGTTTTCAGCTGAGTGGCAGGAAGATTTCGATCACTATTTTGCAGATGAGCTCAGCCGTTTAAAGCCGATGATTGCTGATGAACTGGTTAGTGACAACGGCCGAGTGCTGCAGGTTGAGCCTGCGGGCCGGTTATTGATTCGCGCTATTTGCCAAATCTTTGATTTTTATCGCAAGGAGGGAGCGAGCCAGCGTTTTTCCCGCATCATCTGATTCATTTTGATCCGGGGCCGTCAGCGCCCCGGTTATTTCTTTGTGCTCTAAATACTGGACTCGCACCTGGATTTGGAGTAAGTTCTCCCCCTTCCTTACGGAAATTTCAGATTTATCGCCCTGATTTAACGGTTTTTGCTTTTAAAACCCTTTTCCGGCTTAACTTACGGCCAGAAAAATAGCCTCCGGCAACTGAACTCAGGGCTGAATAGGCTGCAAACATTATGACTACTAAACAAATTTCAAGATTATATATGCGTTTTCGCTTTCCATAGCGACCCTCACGCTTTGGTAAAATAGCGCCCTGCTTTTTACCGACACCACTACGGTGTTCCTTTCGATTGTCATTTTCCGCCTACCGCGGGTTTTGTTGAATGCTCGTGCCTCAGGTAATCGAACCTCCCGGGTCGTCACCTGTTTTGCTGGGCACGGCCGTTATAAAGAGGTCCCGATTTGAACGAGAATGGTTTTGTTCAGTTTTCGATACTGACGATTGTGTTATTGCTGGTCGCATTTTATGGCGGCACCTATTTGCTCACCCTGCTGATCCGCAAAAAAGAAGAAGACACCTCAGGCTTTATGGTTGCTGGCCATCAGGTAGGGTTTGGCATGGGTGCCGCAAGTATGACGGCTACCTGGATTTGGGCCGCATCTTTTTACGCTGCGGCCACATCAGGCTACACCTACGGTGTCTCGGGACCCATACACTACGGCCTATGGGGCGCGTTGATGATTCTGTTCATCTACCCATTTGGCAGACGTTTTCGCCGATTGGCCCCGAATGGCCACACCCTGGGTGAGCTGATTCACGCACGCCACGGGTCTTCCAGCCAGTTGATCCTGGCCGGTTCCAACATTCTTGGCAGCATTATCAGCCTGATGGTGAACTTTACCGCGGCTGGTGCCTTGGTATCGATTCTGTCGCCTCTATCGTTCCAGACGGGTGTGATCGTTGCCGGGATTGGTGTACTTAGCTACACGCTAACCTCCGGCTTCCGCGCGTCTGTTTTCACAGATTTTGCCCAGCTTGTTGCGCTGATGGCCATCACGGTTGTCATCATTCCGGCTGTATTGTTCTCTGTGGGTGGTCCATCTGTGATGGTCGACGGCCTGCAAAACCTGACCGAACAGCAGGGAGACTTCTTCTCTATTGATGCGATTATGAGCCAGGGGGCGCCCTTCTTCGTGGCGGTACTTGCTTATGCCATTGGTAATCAGACTATTTCGCAGCGCCTGTTTGCGGTTCGCGAAAAGCACATAAAACGCACATTTGTGACGGCAACACTGGGTTACGGCGCCATTGTTATTGGTTTGGGCATGATTGGCCTGATGGCTCTTACCGTGGGCATGGAGCCAATCAACGGCAACATGAACAACCTGATCCCGCAAATGGTCTCTACGTATCTGCCGACAGCCTTTGTGGCTCTGTTCTTTGTATTGGTTATCGGTGCCTTGTCGTCAACAGCTGACTCTGATTTATCGGCGCTGTCGACCATTGTGATGGCGGATATCTATGGCAAAAACATTGCCAAGGACAATCCTGACCCCAAGAAAATGCTGTTTATCGGGCGCATTACCATGATTGTGGCAACCGTTGCTGGCCTGATTTTCGCGAGCTTCTCCCTGGACATTCTTGTGATGCTGGTGTTTGTCGGCGCGCTTTGGGGGGCCATTGTGTTCCCGGTTATTGTCAGTTGCTACTGGGACAGGGTAACCAACGCAGCGTTTACCTGGTCGGTGGTTGTTGCCATGGCCCTGTTCTGCATCGCACGGTTTGAACTGCTCGAAATGACGGGTATTACTGTGTTGTTTTTCGAAATACTGGCCTCTGTAGGCGGTGCTGTGGTGTTCGGAATGATGGCGTTCGGCTTCTTTGGGCGTGTGGTAGGCCTGTTGGTCGGCGCGGTTGCCGGCGTATTGATGCTTGTGTATGCCACCGGCTTCCTGCGTGACTACATGGTTTTGACAGCCTCGCTGACAGCCTATGGCACCAGTGCTGTTGTGTGCACGGCTATGACGTTGTTCAACAAAGAAAGGTTTGATTTTGACTTGATTAACCAGCGTGTCGGTAACTACGACGACGTTGAAAATGAAGATGAATCCACGATGATTCCAGAAGGAGCACACTAATGAGTGAACTCGCATACGGTACTTATATCCTGGTTTGGCCTGCCCTGACGCTGGGTGTTCTGGCGGTTATTTGCAGCGCGGTTCTTAAAGACGCGGTTCAGGCGCGTAAGTCAGATAGTGGTATGGTCTGACGCCAGTAGTTAGAAAGTATATGTACGAAACGGGGGCCTGCGGGCCCCCGCTTTTTTTTTAGCTTACAGAACTCAGGCATTTGAAACCTTAAATTCATTAGCTAAATCCTGGAGCTGCCGGGCCAATTCTGCCTGCTCTGCGGTAACCTGGGAAATTTCCTGCGACCCTGTCAGCGTTAATATTGCCACGCCACTTACGGCTTCCATGTTCCCCGCCAGCTCCCGGGTTACGGCAACTTGCTGTTCAGATGCTGCGGCTATTTGAGTGGCCATGTTCGAAATGTTGTTAACATCCCCCAAGATGGCAACGAAGGTTTGCTCCAGCTCTGAGGATTGCTCGCTGGTCTCATTGGCAAGCTTTTGGCTGGCGCTGATCGAGCGACTGGCATTGTTGGTGATCACCTTGAAACCATTAATAATGTCTTCAATCTGGGCAGTAGATTCGTGTGTCTGGCGGGCCAACGTACGAACCTCATCGGCAACCACGGCAAACCCGCGGCCATGCTCTCCGGCTCTGGCGGCCTCAATGGCAGCGTTCAGGGCTAGCAGATTGGTTTGGTCGGCTACCTTACGAATCACATCTGCCACCTCCACAATGCTGCTGCTACGGTTTTCCAGCTCTGCAATGACCTCGCTTACGTCTTTCACAGACTGGGCGAGAGAATGTATGCCGCGCACGCTGCCCTGTAAAACCTCTTCGCCAGCCCGACTTCTCTCCATAACGTTACCGGCGGCATCTGCCACTTGTTGGGTGTTCTGGGAGATCTGCTCTGAAGTCGCAGACATTTCCTCAGTAGCTGCAGCAACTTGCTCTATCTGCTCCTGCTGGCTCTTCGCCTGAGTGGTGTTCTGGCCAGCTGTTGCGCTGGTCTCTTCTGTGGCGGCAGCAAGCTGCACACTGGCCCCATCGATATGTTGAAGAGCAGCGCCAAACCGACCGAATAGTTCATTGATTGCTTGCCCGATGGTGCCTATCTCATCTTTGCTGGATATGTGGATCGGTTGCGAGAGATCCTTGTTGTCCATGGCAAACCTGACGCCGTCGAGCAGGCTATTGATTTGCCGATTGATGGCGCTGACCATCAGTAGCATAAGAGCAAACACAGCGACAATAGCCGTGACTGCAATAGCTGACGCTATAAGCAGGTCCTGGCGGGCATTGGCTACGCTTTGAGAGGCCGCCATTGAGGTGTTGTGGAGTAATGAATCACGCACGCTGTTCAGATTGGCAAGACGCTGGGTAGTGGTGTCAAACCACTCCACCGAGTCCAGGGCATACATGCCAGAAGGGCTGCTGAATAAAGTATTCCGCTTTTCCTGAAGATTACGGCTTTCGGTTGTTGCAGGCAGTTTTTTAAGCCGGCTAAGCAGACTTGAATCCGAAGGTAACATGGCTGCAGCCTCGCGGATAAATGCCTCTTGATGGCCCCCAAACGCGGCGATATTTCTGATGGCTGGCAGATCAAAGTCTCCGCTGCTAATTAGCGCCGCTCCAGCCGCGCGCTCTTTGCCGGCCGATTCTGCCGCCTCTGCCAGAGTGTAATAGGCATTGATATCTCGAGTTAGACCCGGGTCGGTGGAGCGTGAAATTATCAGGGGGATCCGGCCAAGCAACCCGGTAATCAGCTGTGTATAACCTGACCCGGCTTCATTGCTATTTGCGGAGCGGCTATCGACGCTGTTGCGAAGTTGATTAAGGGTGGCCAGATCTTGCTCCACCGACTGAATGCTACTGGCAACCTCAGAGCTAAAGCTTGTTTCCTGTTTAAGGTTAGCAATGCGGGAGCGGTAGCCTGAAAGGCGGCCACTGGTTTGGCGGCGCTGGTTGGTTAAGGCCTGTTCGGCCAGCCGTGCGGCATTTTGATCCGAACCACTTGAAAGCACTACGGCAGAGCGACCACGTTCTTTCTGCAGTGTTTCGATCAGCGGGTCGCCGATATCAGCCAGCTGGACCAGCGAGCGCAACTGGCGCATATCGCTTAATTGCCCCAAGTTTAACGCAATACTTTCAACAGCAAAGTAGACGATCACCAGCAAGGCGGGCATCACGAGCGTGATTAGTTTTCCTCGCATGGAGAAGTTGTTGATAATGTTTTTCACGGGAAACCCTCGCGTTTGTGAGTGACGCCTATTGTGGGCAAGTGTAGCGATCAGTGCCATTCATAGTACGAGGTAGCTGTGGTGGTAGGGCTGTATTCATAACGCTTTGTTATTAAATGTTAATCCCTCAATTTTTAACAGAAAATTGTGGCTATAGGTAATGGTGCGTGGAGTATTGCTTAATGGGTATTTATAGGGTGCATAACGAGTACCTTCGATTCTGCTGACAAAGGTCAATGCCGTGGAAGCGCACCCAACGTATGGTTTGTAGAACCTTTAGTTGGAGAGAGCCCATGGAACTTGTTTGTCCGGCTGGCAGTTTACCGGCATTGAAAACAGCGGTAGATAACGGTGCCAATGCGGTGTATTTGGGGTTTAAAGACAGCACCAATGCCCGCCAGTTTGCTGGCCTTAATTTCAACGAAAAACGGGCAGGTGAGGGCATTGAATACGCGCATAAAAAAGGCGCCAGAGTGTTCTGTGCCATCAACACCTACCCGCAACCAGACGGCTGGGAAACCTGGAAAGGGGCTGTCGACCGGGCTGCTGCCTTAGGGGTAGACGCCATTATTCTGGCCGATATGGGCCTGCTGGAGTATGCGGCAAAAAGGCATCCTCAGGTTCACCGGCACCTTTCCGTTCAGGGCTCGGCCACCAGCTACGAAGCTCTGCGTTTCTACAAGGACAACTTTGATATTCGCCGCGCTGTATTGCCCCGTGTGTTATCTATAGATCAGGTTCGCGGCGTGGCGAAACACAGCCCGGTAGAGCTGGAGGTTTTTGCCTTTGGCAGTCTTTGCATCATGGCGGAAGGGCGGTGTTATCTTTCTTCCTATCTGACAGATGAATCCCCCAACACCCGTGGGGCCTGCTCACCAGCCAAGGCTGTGCGCTGGCAGGAAACCCCGAGTGGCCTGGAATCTCGCCTGAATAATGTGCTTATCGACCGATACGGCAAGGGCGAGTCTGCCGGCTATCCGACACTGTGCAAAGGGCGATTTGATGTGGAGGGCAGCGTTTACCATGCCATCGAAGAACCGGTGAGCCTGAATACGCTGGATCTTTTGCCGGAGCTGAAAGAACTGGGCATTAGTGCTGTAAAAATTGAAGGCCGTCAGCGCAGCCCTGCCTATATTGCCGATGTTGCCTGCACCTGGCGCCAAGCCTTGAACAAACTGGATACGGAGGGTGAAGGGTTTTGTGCAGATCCTGCCTGGAACAGCACGCTGGCGGGCCTGTCTGAAGGTGGTTTAACCACCATCGGCGCCTATCACCGCAAATGGAAATAAGGCTGAACTACCCATGATGAAGCTCTCCCTGGGCCCGATTCTCTGGTTCTGGTCCAAACAAACCGTGTTTGATTTTTACGCCAACGCTGCCGCATGGCCGGTTGATACTGTGTACCTGGGCGAAACTGTGTGTTCCCGCCGCCGTGAGCTAAAGTTAGCGGATTGGCTGGACATTGCCAGTGTGCTCAAGGATTCTGGCAAGCAGGTGGTGCTCTCAACACAAACGTTGATTGAATCCGAGGCAGATTTACGGGCATTGCGCAAAATCTGTAGTCAGCAGGAGTATCTGGTAGAGGCTAACGATCAAAGTGCTCTGCAACTGGCCACTCAAAATAACCTGCCGTTTGTAACCGGTCCGTCCATGAATATCTACAACAGCGCAACGTTAAAACTGTTAGCAAAACAGGGCCTGAAAGGCTGGAACCTGCCGGTAGAACTGGGCCGTGACACTCTGCGCCAACTGATTGCTGAGTTAAAAGAAGACGGGCTGGATTTAGCCGCAGAGGTGTTCGCTTGGGGCTTTCTCCCTTTAGCGTGGTCGTCTCGCTGCTTTACTGCACGGCATTACAACCTGCCCAAAGACAACTGCGAGTTTCGCTGTCTGCAGCACCCGGATGGCATGGAGTTGCGCTCCCGCGAATCCCAAGAGTTGTTTCGCTTGAATGGCACTTCCACATTGTCTGGTGCGCGTTACGACTTGATGCGGGAAGTGCCCGATATGGAACAGATGGGGGTATCTACCGTGCGCCTAAGTCCAGAGCATCAGGGCATGGGTGAAGTGGTTCGCCGTTTTGATCAGGCTCGTCGGGGTGAAGTGCCAGCGACCGACCCGCTGCAGTTGGTTGAAGCGCCGCCGTGCAATGGGTATTGGTATGGAAAACCGGGGATGGATTTGGTTCCTTCCTGAGCGAAATGCATAAGCAGTAAAATAAATGATTTTTATTGAAACTCTTTAGAGTCGCGTATATAGTGTTTTTGTCTTTATATGCCACTATATGTTGTGTTTTTAGTGGCGGGGATCCGGTGAGAGTCCGGAACTGACGCGATTCCAGGAGGAACATCATGCCAGCCATCCCCGTAGCCCCCGAGCCAACAGAACCCTTTTTGCTAGATATCTCGGCAACGATCAGTGAGTACCTTCAGCGCAGCGACTGGCGAGTAAATGCCAACGCCAATCAGGGCTATTCCCTGGGCGGCCTGATCCTGAATACTGCCGGTAAAGTTATCGCTAACTACTGGCTTAACGATGTTTACACTCCGAGCATCGGCCAGGCACACCGCAACGCAGACCTTCACATACACGATTTGGACATGCTCAGTGGCTACTGTGCCGGCTGGTCTTTGCGCACCCTGTTGCATGAAGGCCTGAACGGTGTGCCCGGCAAGGTGGAATCTGCTCCGCCCAAGCACTTATCGAGCGCCATCGGGCAGATGGTGAACTTTCTCGGCACCCTGCAGAATGAATGGGCAGGCGCCCAAGCCTTCAGTTCTTTTGATACCTATCTGGCACCGTTTATTCGCCGGGATAAACTGAGTTATGAAACGGTACTTCAGTGTATTCAGGAGTTCGTCTACAACCTTAACGTACCCTCGCGCTGGGGCACTCAAACGCCGTTTACCAACATCACGTTTGATTGGGTGTGCCCGGAAGATCTCCGGGAGCAGATACCGATCATTGCCGGGGAGGAAATGCCTTTTAGCTACGGCGATCTGCAATTAGAAATGGATATGATTAACCGGGCTTACATTGAGGTTATGGCCGCTGGAGACAGTAAGAACCGAGTATTTACCTTCCCGATTCCCACCTACAACATCACTCGAGATTTCGATTGGGAATCCGAAAATGCCCAGCGTCTGTTTGATATGACGGCTCGGTATGGCCTGCCGTACTTTCAAAACTTCCTGAATTCAGACCTTGAGCCCAGCATGGTTCGTTCTATGTGTTGTCGCCTGCAACTAGACCTAAGGGAACTGCTAAAGCGTGGCAACGGCTTGTTTGGTTCAGCAGAGCAAACCGGCTCTCTTGGGGTGGCAACCATTAACTGTGCTCGGCTGGGCTATCTCTACAAAGGGCGTAAGCAAGCTTTGTATGAACGGCTAGATGAATTGATGGAGTTGGCCCGGGATAGTTTGGAAACCAAGCGCCAGGTGATTGATAGGCATATGGCTGAAGGCCTGCTGCCCTATAGCAAGCGCTATTTGGGTATCCTGCGAAACCATTTTTCGACCATTGGGGTGAATGGCCTGAATGAGATGATCCGGAACTATTCCGACGATCAGGAAGACATAGCCTCTGAATGGGGAAAAGCGTTTGCGCTGGATTTGCTAAACCACGTTCGGGAACGAATGAAAGTGTTCCAAGAAGAGACAGGTAACCTCTACAACCTTGAAGCCACCCCAGCGGAAGGCACCACCTACCGTTTTGCTAAAGAAGATCAAAAGCGCTACCCGGGAATCCTGCAGGCGGGTACGCACGACGCACCCTATTACACTAATTCCAGTCAGTTACCCGTTGGCTTTACCGACGACCCCTTTGAAGCCCTGGATTTGCAGGACGAACTGCAAACTCGCTACACCGGCGGCACGGTGCTGCATTTGTATATGCGGGAGCGTATCAGCGATGCCACTACCTGTGCCCGGTTTGTTCGGCGGGTGTTGGAGAATTACCGGCTGCCGTATATCACGGTTACGCCTACCTTTTCCATCTGCCCCGTGCACGGTTATCTGAACGGTGAGCACGAATTCTGCCCTAAATGTGATGAGTTGTTGATGGCTGACCAGCCACTGCCGGTATCAGCCATTGCTTAAGCCCCGGAGCATGGCTCCGATATAGCCGAAAGGCGATGGCTAACAAAATTGCCTTTCGGATTTTCCCGAGAAGAGAGTGTTAAGGAGAACATTATGGAAAACCAAAAGCTTCCGAATGAACATCAGCGCCAACGTTGTGAGGTATGGACACGGGTGATGGGCTATCACCGCCCGGTTTCTGCCTTCAACAAAGGTAAGCAATCCGAGCACCGCGAACGTACCCACTTCAGGGAGCGTTGATATGCCTGCGGATAACCTGGTGATAGGTGGCATGGTAACCTTTTCCGCCGTTGATTATCCGCAACACTTAGCGACAACCCTGTTCCTGCAGGGTTGTCCTTGGCGTTGCCATTACTGCCATAACCCTCACTTGATACCCCGGCATTCAGACCAACAAAGTATCACCTGGCAAAAGGTGCGTCGCCATCTTGAAGGGCGCCGGGGCCTCTTGGATGCAGTGGTGTTCAGCGGAGGCGAGCCTACTACCCAGAAAGCACTGTTGCCTGCCCTTCAACAAACCCGAGAGATGGGCTTCAAAAACGCGTTGCATACCGGCGCACCTAACCTGAGTTTGTTGAAACCCCTGCTACCTTGGCTAGATTGGGTGGGGTTAGACATTAAAGCTATGCCAGCAGATTATGAGGCAGTTACCACTCGCCGTCGCTCTGGGTCTGAAAGCTGGGCTGCTATTGCGGAGCTTCAGCAAGCCGGAGTGGATTTCGAATGCAGGATGACCTGGCACCGGGCGTTGCATTCGTGGGAGCAAGTGGTATCTATTGGCGAATTACTGTCCTTGAAAGGGGTTTCGAAATTTGCGATTCAGGTCGCTCGCGGGGAGCAGATGCTTAATCCAGCTATTGGTGATAGCCGGGTTTGCGCGGAACATAAGCGATGGATCAGAGAGGCGTTAGAATCAAATTTTGATGTTTGTGAAATGCGCTCCTCTGTGTAGGTTATTGTTACATTTCCGTACACCTTTCACTCTATAAGGTTTATATAATATGAACCTAATCAGTTGGTGGAGTTGAAGTATGTTTTTTGGGCGGTACAAAAAACAGATTGAAGTGCTTGAGCAACAACTGTCTACGGCCAGGGAAAGCGAAAAAAAGCTCTGCGAAGACAAGCACTTTCTTGAGGTCCAGCTCGAGGAGAAAACCAAGGCGCTGCAAAAAGTAACGGCCCAGCAGGCGCTTGGTCGTCGATTAATGTCGGGGCTTGGCCAGTTTGGTAGCTCTTTAAGTGAACTTAAAGGCTCATTTGGTGAGCTATCGCAGCTTTTAGGCTCGCGCCGTAATGAAGCTCTGAAAACCCGGGATGAGTCTGGCCAAGTAAAAGACGGGATGGTGTCTCTTGTGGAAAGACTGGGTAGCGCACGAAAAAGCGCGGCCAACTCGGCTCAGGAAATGGAGTCTCTGGAAACAGAAACCAGTAGCATCACATCGCTGGTAGATGTGATAGAGGGTGTTTCGGAGCAAACATCACTGTTGGCACTGAACGCCAGCATTGAGGCAGCCCGTGCCGGTGAGCATGGGCGCGGGTTCAGTGTCGTGGCAACAGAGGTTAGAAGCCTCGCGTTTCGGGCGGGGGAGGCCACCAAGGAAATCGAAGGCGCCATCTCCCGTATTCGGGCGCAAACCCAAACCGTTGCCGGGGCCAGCCGTTACAACAGCGAGGAAATGGAAACCTTGGCCACAGAGGCAGAGAGCGCACGCGACCGGCTGCTTACGCTGATTGATCTGGCTAGCACGTCCTCAGAAGCCTTGGGCAACGCAGCTTTACTGTCTGAGATCGAATTAGCCAACCTTGAAGAGCTGGAAATTAAACTTACAGTGTATCAAATTCTGGCCGGGCTTTGTGACAGAACGGCAGACAGCTTGCCCAGCGAAACCGAATGCCGTCTCGGGCAATGGTATTACGAAGGTGACGGCAACAAACAGTATGCGGGCCAAATGAACTTTCAAGCAATTGAAGAGCCGCACCGGCTGGTGCATGTTTATGCAAAGGATGCTGTGCGCGCACATCACGAAGGTCGCCCAGACGATTCCTTGAAAGCCCTGGAGTTAATGGAGGCTAACAATCTGGACGTTATGGGCCGATTGCGCCGCCTTGTTTCAGTGGGGTAGGTCCAAATAGCCGTCCCTCCCAGTTTTCGACTTGTTGCGTTTCAAGGCGTTGTTTTGCGAGGTAACGAAGATTGGGGGAGAGCTCTTTCATCTCTGCCATATTTGTAAGGGCGCTCTTATCCATGGTGTTTTCGTAAAGCACAGACAATATTCGGCTTAAGGGCCAGTCTTCATGGGGCCGTTCCTTGAGTATCAGCGAGTCTTCCTTGCAGACCATGCCAGGCTGCAACACCCGGTAGTACCATCCTGTTCTGAGGCTACGTTGTAGTCGGCGGGACATATCCGGTATGCCAAAGCGCAAGTTCAGCCGCCAGCAAGGTTGGCGTGGCTGAGACACCTGAATAATAGCTTCTCCAAATTCGTATATATCTCCGGCACATACATCCGATTCCGTAAACCCTTCGGTAACCAGGTTTTCGCCAAAGGCGCCTGGCAGGCAGTGCGCTGAGGCTGGGGCGGGAAGCGAAGTTTGCAGGCGGATATAGTGGTCGGAGGCAAAGTGGTGCAGCGCTTTTTCGGGGCCTCCATGGTGACGTTTGTCACCTTGCTGGTCATCGCTTAGGCCATTTTCGCCCAGGTAGGCAGATTCAATGTCCCGTTTGTGAATGCCCGTTAGCGTTTCGGTGCCTGCAAGCCTGGTCAGGCTGCCTGTCCGTAGTTGCTTGATTTCAATTATTTTTGCCATGTTAGTCTCCCAGAGTGTCCTGAAATGAAGAGGCTATCACCAGACAGACATCATGGCACCGGCGCCAAGAATCAGCGACCCTCCCACTTCAGCTACGACCAATGAGATCATAAATCCGTGAACGATCCACGGTGGCAGTGTCATGCTGCCCAGTCGGTGAGGCTTACGAAGTTGGTTGCTGGTGTCGCGCAGCACGCCATGAATAACATAGGTACCAATAGCCAGGGCAAAAAAGCCCAGGGCACAGAGGGCAGCCAGCGTGTTCAACCAGTCCGGGTACGCGCTATGGCTGGCAAGCCAGCCCAGAAGCATGGCGGCAAAGCTGTACATGAGCGAGCTGCGGTGGGCAATGTCTACGTACCTTGGCGCGGCAGCTTTCGGGCTGCGGGCCATGCTCCAGTATTTCCAGATACCGGTTAACAGCCCCGTCATGAAAAAAACAAAGGTAGCCGTCAGGCAGAGTTTTTCAGCCAGTGTCATTGGGTTTTATCCTTCCAGTCTGCATGACCACTAAGTAAGTCCGCATGGGTGTCGGTTTAGAGGGTTTAACTGTTTATGTCTGAACCATCTCACAGGGCCATGCAGATTTGATATGGCTATAGTGGCATAAGGCCTCAGAAGAAAAGCAATTGACGGATATTGAAATCCCATTCCAGGCTATCCAGAAGATTTTTCAAGGCAAGCCCTAGCTCGGTATCCCCTTCGATCATCAGGAGTCGTTGGAAAAACAGCTGGTCTGGGTCTTGCTGGCGCGCGGAAAGCGTTTTGAAGGCAGAAAGAGAGCCTCGAATGGTGGCTTCGCCGGGGCCGTCCAGCACCCGCAGTCGGCCAGCCCAAAAACCAAACGTGATGCCAGGGTGGCCTCCGTTTACTTCCAGCCGAATGCGACGACCTTCAAAATCGTCAAACTCACCTTCAGCAATGGCTTCGGCAAAGACCCGGTTCAGGGGTGCTTCTGCAACCAGTTGTTTTATCGGAATAGGAATAGAACGGTCGATCGCTCCGAGTAAAGGAAATGGCGAAGGCAAGTATTCAGTAAGCAATGCAGCGGTATCACTGGCCAGGGATCTGGTGGGTAGAGGCAGAGCCATGGAAAAGGGCAGGGCGGCAGGTAAGGGCAAAGCCATAGTCAACTCCGAGCAGTGAATTCAGTCTGCCCAGAGTAACCAAAATGTCGAACATTTGATTTGATATAGCTCAGCCCTTGTGCAAGCCCTCTTCTACTGCCCATACGGCGACTTCTACCCGTGAGCGCAGGCTAAGTTTTTTCAGTAGGTGTTTTACGTGTACTTTTACCGTGCCGTCGCTGATGTCCAGCTTGCGGCCGATCATCTTGTTGGAAAGCCCTTCGGCGATCAGCCGCAGGATGTCTTTTTCCCGTGGTGTGAGGCTGTCGAAATCTGGCCGCGAAGCCTGCTGGGGCTTGTTGGATCGCAAAGCCTCGGCAAGAAGAGTGGTTAGCCGATCACTGATCACCATTTTACCCACCGCAGCTTGGTGCAGCTGAGCAACCATGTCTTCCGGCTCCATATCCTTCAAAAGATACCCGTCGGCACCGGCACGCAGAGCAGCAACCACGTCGTCTTCCTGGTCTGATACGGTAAACATGACAATGCGTGAGCTTATGTTCAGTTCCCGCAGTTTTTTCAGGGCGTCGATGCCGCTGACTTCCGGCATGTTGAGATCCATCAGGATGAGGTCAGGCTCAAGTTCAGTTGCTATGCGAATTCCGTCGGTAGCGTTGCTGGCCTCGCCTGCTACAACCATGTCACTTTCCATCTCGATAAGTTGCTTGATGCCTTGGCGCAGCAGCGGGTGATCGTCTATCAGCAATATGCTTGCGGGTGTGTCAGATGGTGTATCAGACATGGTACTTCGTTTCCTCTCTCTTGATTTCGTAACGGCGTAGTGGGGCGCCGCTTTTTTGATGTTCAGGTGTTAGAAACTTCAGCCGGAATCAGGTGCCGGCTTTTCGGAACGAACGTTAGAGTAACTTCAACGCCCCCTTCATTGCGATCCTGTACCGCAACCTGGCCGCCAAGTGTGCGGGCTCTGTCTTGCATGATAATCAGGCCGTAATGGTTAACCGGCTGGCCACCTTCGGGCAGACCTTTGCCATTGTCCCGTATTCTTGCCTGTACCTGAGGTGATTCAAAGACTACTTCTACAGAAATTTCTGTGGCATCGGCATGCTTAACGGCATTGGCCAGACCTTCACGCACAATCTGCAGTGTGTGAATTTCTTCGTTGGGCGATAGCGCCTGAGGTGGCAGGTTGTAAATCAGTTCTATGGGCTTGCCCAGCCGTTCCGAAAATTCCTCAATGGTTTTACGTAAGGCCGTGGCCAAATCTGGCGTGTCTAGCTTTAACCTGAAAGTGGCTAGCAACTCCCTTAGCTGCCGGTAAGCGCTGTTTAGCCCCGTGCTAAGCTCGTCAAGTATGGCGTTGTGGGCATTTTTTTGTTCCCCCTCAATACCTAGCCGGCGCAGGCGCGCAACCTGCATTTTCAAATAAGACAGTGACTGAGCCAGGGAGTCGTGTAGTTCCCGAGCGATAACTGTGCGCTCTTCGACCAGCGTAAGTTGCTGCTCCTCGGTAATTTGCTGCTCAAGAAAAATGGCAGTTGCCAACTGATCGCTGAGCGTCTCAAGAAGGCGGCGTGCCGTGTCTGAGAGTCCTTTTTCAACAGGGTACCACACCTCTAAAGTGCCAAGGAGTTTACCGGGTGTTCGGATCGGCAGTAGCAGCCTGCGGCCATCGTGTTCTTCTATGGGTAGCTCGTCGTAAACCTCCGGTGTGACCAGACAGGCGTTGCAGTGATGGTCGCGACAGTAGAAGGGGCGCTCTACCGAGGCTGTGGTCACCGCCTGAACCGGCTCGGCTGACTGCTTGTCATGCAAATAAAGCCGAATTGGCCCTATGCCCAAAAGCTGCTCCAGTTCCTGCAGCATAGGAACCGCGCCACTGCACAAATCGTGATTGGCAAACAGGTCACGGCTGGAGGCATGCAGCAATTGCAGTGCAGCGTGGCTTTTTTCCAGTTCTTCAGTTTTGCTGCGGGCTCGTTCCTCAAGGTTGGAGTAGGTCAATGCGAGCTCGCTATTCATTTGATCAAAGGCGCTGCCCAATTGTGCCAGTTCGTCACTTCCTTTGAGGTTAGCCTTGTGGGAAAAGTCTTGTTCACTCACTGCATTCGCTATGCTAACCAGTTTGCGCAGCGGCTTTAGCACGCGGTTTCTCAGGTCTACAAACAGCGCGATAATGATCAGTATGGAAAACGCCAGGCTGATCATCTGGATCAGGTGCAGCAAGCCGATGCGGGCTTCGGTTCGCCGTTCTAACATACTGACGAGTTGGTCTACCGAGTTTACATAGCTCTGAGTGGCAGCAATTATATCCGCACTGGCAAACGATCCCGGCGGGTGGTTTTCTAGTCCTGGGCGTAAGGTTTGCTCCCAATATGCCTGAATAGCTTGGTACTGTTTGGCTAGTGGATGATCTTCAGTGTCGGGAATAGCTCGGGCAATGTTGTTGTTGTCGCGAAGGCTGAGCCCGTATTGAGATGCCATATTCTGCAGGTTGTTTTCGCCGACGCTGCTCTCTTGCCCACTGGCCACGTGAGACAGCAACCGAAACGCGCCCATGCGCAGCGCACCAGTCAGGTTGATGGCTGTCGCGTTTCCCTCAATACTTTTTGATACCGCAAGTGTGGTAGCCATGCTAACTATAGAGGTGAGCACCACGGCACACACTACAATGGCAATCCGGTTAACAAGGGGGCTTCTAGATTTCATGAAGTCTCGTCTTTGCTGTCACCTGGCTTCGATACCTCCTTGAGGTTAGTCAATTACCCCAATGGTTGGTATGCCATCATAGTCTTTGACCTGCGCCAGGGCAAAAGCTGAGACTGGAAGATAGCTTATAAAGGTGTTTCTAAGGATATTGCTTAATGAAGTCAGAGGCGGATCAGGAGGATGAACGGCTGGCATCACTTGCCGTAATTCTGCCGCTTGCCGTGGTGGGCTTTGTCATCGCAGCAGGCTGCTGGACGCTATTCGCTGTTGCGGGCATACATCTTAGGGGCGAGTTAAACCTCAGTAACCTGCAATTTGGCCTTCTGCTTGCCGTGCCTATGGCCGTTAGTGCCCTGCTAGCTGTGCCTGCCGGGCTTGCCGCCCGAAAATTTGGTGCGCGCCGTATCATGCTCATTTGCCTTGCCGGACTTGCGGTTTGCATGGTGATCTTGCTGACTACGAATACCTTTCGTGGGTATCTTTTAGCTGCGGGTGGGCTGGGGCTGGCCGGAGGGTTCTACAGCGCAGGGCTACAATTTGTGACCAGTAATTGCCATCACGACCGTCTCGGCCTGGTGCTAGGTGTGTTTGGTGCTGGCGTTACCGGTGCTGGGTTTACCTACTACCTTGTGCCTCTGTTTCATGAGGCCTTCTCCTGGCATGGCGTTCCGCTTGCTTATCTGATTGTTCTTCTACTTGTACTTGCACTGCTTTTGCTGCTCACAGACTCGGAAGATGCGATCGCAGATCCAGAAGCCGAAACCTCCATCAGAGTACTTTTCGAGCACCTTAGAGAGCAGGGTACCTGGCAGCTAGGTGTTTATTTTGGCCTGGTCGCAGGAAGCTTTTTTGCTCTGGCATTGTGGCTTCCGGACTACCTTTCATCACAGTTTGAATTGCAAGTTCAATCCGGAGCCAGACTTGCGCAATGGTTTGTTATTCCTGGTGCTTTGGCTCAGATATTGGGCGGCGGCTTATCGGACCGCTACGGCAGCCCGAAGGTTGTAGGGCGGTCACTGTTTGTTGGTTTAGTCGCGCTGGTAGCGCTGTCCTACCCGCCCATGACGCTATTTATTCAAGGTGTGGAAACAACCGTCAGGGTGGAGTATGCCCTGCCTTTGAGCGTTGAAGGTGTTTTCGTAGTGGTGTTGGGTGTGGCGCTTGGGTGTGCCATGGGTAGTTTGCAGAGAATAGTGATTGTTGAAAGTCGCCAGAATGCAGCATTTGTTGCCGGGCTGTTGCTGGTTAGCGCTTGCACTGTTGCTTTCTTGTTGCCAGTTATTTTTGGCGCAGTGAATCACTGGCTGGGTGTGCGCAGTGCCGTGTTCATGATTTTATTTCTGCTGCTCGGTATTTGCCAGGTTATGTTTGCCCGTTTTAGTCGTCGGTATGAACGCCAGGCGCTTCTCCAGCCAGGGATATAAGTGCTCTACCCCTTCAGTGGTAGAGGTCAGTTATGTGGTAGTAACCATGCAGATTTTGGGGTTGTTCTGCCACACAATGATTCTAATTCGGGAAAAACGATCCGACAGACGGGTTGATGGAGAGAGAGACCATGAGTCATTTGATCGATAAGCTGAGCTACTTCAGCAAAAAGCGCGAGTCCTTCGCGAACGGCCACGGCGAAACCCACGATGTGAATCGCGACTGGGAAGACAGCTACCGCCAACGCTGGCAACACGACAAAATTGTACGCTCCACTCACGGCGTAAACTGCACCGGTTCTTGTAGCTGGAAAATTTACGTTAAAAATGGACTGGTTACCTGGGAAACCCAGCAAACCGACTACCCCCGCACCCGCCCGGATCTACCCAACCACGAACCCCGTGGCTGTCCTCGGGGCGCCAGCTATTCCTGGTACATGTACAGCGCCAACCGCCTGAAGTACCCGTTGATGCGCAAGCATTTGATGAAGCTTTGGCGCGCAGCCCGTATGCAGTTCAATGACCCGGTTGAAGCCTGGGCCTCCATTGTTGAGGATCCCAAGAAAACTGCCGAGTACAAGCCCCGCCGTGGTATGGGTGGCTTTGTGCGGTCAAGCTGGGATGAAGTGAACGAATTAATTGGCGCGTCTAACGTTTACACCGCCAAAAAGCATGGCCCGGATCGTATTATTGGTTTCTCACCAATCCCTGCCATGTCGATGATTTCTTACGCCTCCGGCAGCCGCTACCTGTCCCTGATCGGTGGGGTATGTCTGAGCTTCTACGACTGGTACTGCGACTTGCCACCGGCCTCCCCGCAAGTATGGGGTGAGCAGACCGACGTTCCCGAATCCGCAGACTGGTATAACTCCAGCTACATCATTGCCTGGGGCTCCAACGTTCCACAAACCCGTACTCCGGACGCCCACTTCTTTACCGAAGTGCGCTACAAAGGCACAAAGACCGTTGCCGTTACACCAGATTTTGCCGAAGTTTCCAAGCTGTCAGACGAATGGTTAAACCCCAAGCAGGGCACAGATGCGGCTATGGGCATGGCTATGGGCCATGTCATCTTGAAAGAGTTCCACGTTAACAATCCCAGCGAATATTTCACCGATTACGTGCGTCGTTATAGCGACATGCCGTATCTGGTAAAGCTGGACAAAATGGAAGACGGCCGATACGTACCTGGCCGATTCCTGCGCGCCAGTGATCTGGTAGACGGTTTGGGTGAAGAGAACAACCCGGAATGGAAAACCATTGCTATTGATGAAACCACCAACCAGCTGACCGCGCCTAATGGCTCCATTGGTTACCGCTGGGGTGAAAAGGGCAAGTGGAACCTGAAGCAGACTGCGAAAGCTGAAGAGGTGAACCTGCAGTTGTCGATGGTTGAAAAACACGACGAAGTGGTTGACGTTGCTTTCCCTTACTTTGGTGGCGTTAAGCACGATCACTTCAAGTCGGTTGAAATCAGCGACACTCTGACTCACAAGCTGGGCAGCCGCAAAGTAGAGCTGGCTGACGGCGGTGAAACGCTTGTGGTCACCGTGTACGACCTGATGATCGCAAACTACGGCATTAGCCGTGGCCTGGGTGACGACGATGGCGCCACTGCCTACGATCAAGTTAAGCCGTACACGCCCGCCTGGCAGGAAAAAATCACCGGTGTGCCTGCTGATAAAGTAACCCGTATTGCCCGTGAGTTTGCCGAAACGGCCCATAAAACCAAGGGTCGCTCCATGATTATTGTGGGTGCCGGTATGAACCACTGGTACCACATGGACATGAACTACCGCGCGTTGATCAACATGCTGGTTATGTGTGGTTGCATTGGCCAAAGTGGTGGGGGCTGGTCTCACTATGTTGGCCAGGAAAAGCTGCGCCCGCAGACAGGCTGGCAACCGCTGGCGTTTGGTCTGGATTGGCAGCGCCCACCGCGCCAGATGAACGGAACCTCGTTCTTCTACGCTAACTCCGGGCAATGGCGCTATGAGAAGCTGGGTGTTGACGAGCTTCTGTCGCCACTGGCAGATAAATCAAAATTCGGTGGCAGCCTGATTGACTATAACGTGCGCGCAGAGCGCATGGGGTGGTTGCCATCCGCGCCGCAGCTTAACCGCAACCCTCTGGGCATAGCTGCAGAAGCTGAAAAAGCCGGCATGGAAGTGCCCGAGTATGTTACCCAGTCTATGAAGGACGGCACGCTGGCATTTGCCTCGGAAGATCCGGAAGCCCCGGAGAACCACCCACGCAATATGTTTATCTGGCGCTCCAACCTGCTAGGCTCTTCCGGTAAGGGGCATGAGTACATGCTCAAGTACCTGCTGGGCACCACCAGTGGCCTGCAGGGCAAGGACCTGGGCCACGAAGGCGGTGCCAAGCCGGAAGAGGTGAAGTGGCACGATGAGGCGAAGGAAGGCAAGCTCGACTTGCTGGTCACCCTGGACTTCCGCATGTCCACCACCTGCCTGTATTCAGACATAGTTCTGCCGACCGCAACCTGGTATGAGAAGAACGATCTGAATACCTCAGACATGCACCCGTTCATCCACCCGCTGACCGCAGCCACCGACCCCGCCTGGGAATCCCGCAGTGACTGGGAGATCTACAAGGGCATCGCCAAGGCCTTCTCCAAGGCATCGGAGGGCCACCTGGGTGTGGAGAAAGACGTGGTTACCGTGCCGCTGATGCACGATGCGCCTGCGGAGCTGGGCCAGCCGTTTGATGTGAAAGACTGGAAGAAGGGCGAATGCGACCTGATTCCAGGCAAAACCGCGCCGAATTTTGTCACCGTAGAGCGTGATTACCCCAACACCTATGCACGCTTTACCTCCCTTGGGCCTTTGATGGACAAGCTGGGTAATGGCGGCAAGGGCATCAACTGGAACACGGAAAAAGAAGTCCAGTTCCTCGGTGATCTCAACTACAAACATATAGACGGCGCCAACGCCGGCCGTCCCAAAATTGACAGTGCCATTGATGCGGCAGAAGTGATTCTGACCCTGGCACCGGAAACCAATGGTCAGGTGGCAGTAAAGGCCTGGGCCGCTCTGGGCGAGTTTACCGGCCTGGATCACACCCACCTGGCGAAGAACAAGGAAGAGGAGAAAATCCGTTTCCGCGACATAGTGGCACAGCCACGCAAGATCATCTCCAGTCCCACCTGGTCTGGCCTGGAAGATGAGCATGTGTCTTACAACGCCGGCTACACCAACGTGCATGAGCTGATTCCCTGGCGCACCCTGACTGGCCGTCAGCAGTTCTACCTCGACCACGAGTGGATGCGTGCCTTTGGTGAAAGCCTGCTGGTGTATCGTCCACCGATCAACACCAAGACTGTGAGCAAAATGCTCAACCAGCGCAGCAACGGCAACCCCGAAAAAGCGCTGAACTTCCTCACACCACACCAGAAGTGGGGGATTCACAGTACCTACAGTGACAACCTGATGATGCTCACGCTGTCACGGGGTGGCCCCATTGTGTGGCTGAGTGAAGACGATGCCCGGGATGTTGGCGTCGAGGATAACGATTGGGTAGAAGTGTTCAACGCCAACGGTGCTCTGGCAGCCCGCGCAGTGGTGAGCCAGCGAGTCATGCCAGGCATGATGATGATGTATCACGCCCAGGAGCGGATTGTGAATATCCCCGGCTCCGAGATTACCGGCAGCCGTGGCGGCATTCACAACTCGGTGACCCGTGTATGCCCCAAACCGACGCACATGATTGGCGGCTACGCCCAGTTCTCCTACGGATTCAACTACTACGGCACCGTAGGGTCCAACCGCGACGAGTTTGTGGTGGTGCGCAAAATGAAGCACGTTGACTGGCTTGACGGCGAAGGCAACGACATTGTTCAGGAGGCTGTAAAATGAAGATTCGTTCCCAAGTAGGCATGGTGCTGAACCTGGACAAGTGCATTGGCTGCCACACCTGTTCGGTCACCTGTAAAAACGTATGGACCAGCCGTGAGGGCATGGAGTACGCCTGGTTCAATAACGTCGAGACCAAGCCTGGCATCGGCTACCCGAAAGAGTGGGAGAACCAGGACAAGTGGAAAGGCGGCTGGATGCGGACTAAGTCTGGAAAAATACAGCCCCGTATTGGCGGTCGGTTCCGGGTTCTGGCGAATATTTTCGCCAACCCGGACCTGCCGGAAATTGACGACTACTACGAGCCGTTCGATTTTGACTATCAGCACCTGCATACAGCCGGTGACAGCAAGCATCAGCCGGTTGCTCGCCCGCGTTCGCTGATTTCCGGCAAGCGCATGGAGAAGATCGAATGGGGCCCGAACTGGGAAGAAATCCTGGGTACCGAGTTTGCCAAGCGCCGCAAGGATAAAAACTTCGACAATGTGCAGGCGGATATCTACGGCCAGTTCGAAAACACCTTCATGATGTATCTGCCGCGTTTGTGCGAGCATTGCCTGAACCCTACATGTGTGGCTGCGTGCCCCAGTGGTGCTATCTACAAGCGGGAAGAAGACGGCATAGTGCTGATCGACCAGGACAAGTGCCGCGGCTGGCGCATGTGTGTGTCGGGTTGCCCGTACAAGAAAATCTACTTCAACTGGAAAACCGGCAAGTCTGAAAAGTGTATTTTCTGCTACCCGCGTATTGAAGCCGGTATGCCAACGGTATGCTCCGAGACTTGCGTAGGCCGTATTCGCTACCTGGGCGTGCTGCTGTACGACGCTGACCGTATTGAAGAAGTAGCCAGCACTCCGGGCGAGCACGAGCTGTATGAAAAGCAGCTGGAGATCTTTCTTGACCCCAACGACCCGAAGGTCATCGAGCAGGCGCGCAAAGACGGTGTGCCGATGAACGTGATCGAGTCGGCCCAGCGTAGCCCGGTCTACAAAATGGCGGTGGACTGGAAACTGGCGCTGCCGCTGCACCCCGAATACCGCACATTGCCCATGGTCTGGTACGTGCCGCCGCTGAGCCCGATCCAGTCGGCGGCCGAAGCTGGCAATGTGGAGTTTGACGGTGTACTGCCGAAGATCGAAAGCCTGCGCATTCCGGTGAAGTACCTCGCCAACATGCTTACCGCCGGTGACGAAAAGCCGATCGTGCGCGCACTCAAGCGCATCATGGCGATGCGCCTGTACAAGCGGGCGGAAACTGTGGACGGCGTGGAAGACCTGACAGCGCTGGAAGAGGCCGGTTTGACCAAGGCCCAGGCGGATGAAATGTACCGCTACCTGGCGATTGCCAACTACGAGGATCGCTTCGTGATTCCCACTACCCATCGGGAGTTGGCGAAAGAGGCCTTCCCCAATGCGACAGCGCACGAAGAGCGTAACGGGTGCGGTTTCAGCTTTGGTGATGGTTGCAACGGTGACAGCGAATTCAACATGTTTGGTGGCCGCAAACAGACCACCACCATGGTGCAGAAGCTGACCACCGTGAAGCAAGTCGATCCCAAGCAGCTGCAGGAATAAGGAGGCTACGATGAAACTATTAAAAGTGCTGGCAAGAGTTCTGGAGTATCCAACAGCAGAACTTCAGGCCTCCAAAGATGGCTTGGTTGCGGTTGTTCTTGAGGACCAGCGGCTGCCACGGAAAAACAAGGAGCAACTGCTCCAGTGCCTCGACCGCCTGTGCGACGGCGACCTTCTGGATCTTGAAGAGGCGTATACCGGCATCTTTGACAGAGGCCGGTCGACCTCGCTGCTGCTGTTTGAGCATGTGCACGGAGAATCCCGTGACCGAGGTCAGGCCATGGTGGATCTGATGGAGCAGTATCGGGCTAGTGGTCTGGAGATTGATGCCAGGGAACTGCCGGATTATCTCCCGCTGTTCCTGGAATATCTGTCGACCCGTCCGTGGGAAGAGATTCGCAACTGGCTGGAGGATATTCACCATATTCTTGGCCTGTTGGGCGAACGACTTTATCAACGTGAAAGCGTGTATCACGTTGCCATGGACTCCCTGCTGGAGTTGTCTGGCCGCACCACTGATCGACAGGAACTGGCCCAGCTGGTGGCTTCTGAGGAGCGTGATGACACACCGGAAGCGCTGGACAAGGTCTGGGAAGAAGAAATGGTGAAGTTTGTGGATGATCAGGGCAGCTCCTGCAGCACCGGTAGCGTTGTTGGTCAGCGTCGTCGCGAACTGGAGCAAACCCAGACTATTCACCTCAGTGATCACCTGATGACAGATGTAACGCCCGCTCAGGCGCGTGCGGCTGAAAGAGACGCCTGACGGCGCAGGAGGAGACCAAGATGATGTCTTATCTGAATACACTGATTTTCGGGGTTTACCCGTATATCGCCCTGGTGGTGCTGGTTGTTGGTACCTGGGCAAGATACGACCAGGGGCAGTTCACCTGGAAGGCGCATTCCAGCCAGATGTTGCGCAAAAAGAATATGGTGCTGGCCAGTGTTCTGTTCCATGTGGGTATTCTGGTGATCTTCTTTGGCCACCTGGTGGGTCTGCTGACCCCCCACTTTGTGTACGAACCGTTCATGTCGCCTGGCACCAAGCAGGTGCTGGCAATCGTAGTGGGCGGCATTGCCGGCGTAGCCTGCCTGATTGGCGGCGCCATGCTGGCTTACCGCCGGCTGACGGATCCACGGGTCAAGGCCAGCAGCACCTTTGCGGACAATATGATCATTGTGGTGCTGGTGGTGCAGGTGGCGTTGGGCCTTTTGACCATTCTGCCAACACTGGGACACCTGGATGGCTCCACCATGATGCAACTGGCCGGATGGGCGCAAAGCATCTTTACCTTCCAGGGTGGTGCAGCTGAATACATGGTGGGCGTAGGCTGGATCTATAAATTGCACATCTTCCTGGGCCTGACCATCTTTGTGCTCTTCCCGTTCACTCGGCTGGTACATATGCTGAGCGTGCCGTTGGAGTATTTTGGCCGGAAGTACCAGGTGGTACGCAAGCGGGCTTAATGGCCGCTTTGGCCCCCTCTCCCCCGGCCCCTCTCCCACGAGGGGAGAGGGGAGTATTACTCCCAAGCTCCCGAACAACGCAGTACAGGCCCTCGCCCCTCGTGGGAGAGGGGCTTTTACTGCACAGTCCTCGGGCTTGGTTGCCATCCCGAAAGCCTGGGATGTGTAGCTCCCCTCTCCCCTCGTGGGAGAGGGGCTGGGGGAGAGGGGGGTTGCACCACCCCAAAACATCTATACGGAGACTCACCATGCAACTGATTCCCACCGGCAACGCCGAACAACCCAGAAACCAGTTTCCGCCCGTGTATGTCGGTGACACCCTGATCGCCGAGGACGACATCGCCCGGGAGCTTCAGCATCACCCGGCGGAGGAAGTCGCCGAAGCCTGGCACGAGGCTGCCAAAAGCCTGGTTATCCGCGAATTGCTGCTGCAGCAGGCCAGGCTGCTACAGCTGCCCGAAGAGCTGGATGAAGAAGCCACTATTGCCACCGTTCTGGAGAAGGAGCTGGACGTTCCCGAACCGAGCGAGGCTGATTGTGAGCGCTTCTACGCCGCCAACCCCGGGCGCTTTTGCAGCCCCACCCTGATGGCTGTCAGCCATATTCTGTTGGCTGCCGCCCCGGACGATGTGGCCGAGCGTATGCGCCAGGAAGAAGTCGGGCAGCAGGTGTTGAACTCCCTGCTGGAGGGACGAGCCCAGTTTGCTGCCATGGCCAAACAGTACTCCGCCTGTGAATCCCGTCACGAGGGCGGCAGCCTTGGACAGATAAGCAAAGGACAAACAGTTGAAGAGTTCGAGCGACCGGTGCTGACTCTCCGGGAAGGGCTTAACCCTGAGTTGATCGAAAGCCGTTATGGTTGGCACATTGTGCGTGTGGATCAGCGTATTGATGGCGAACAGCTGCCGTATGAGCATGTGAGACCAAATATTCGCCAGTATCTCAGCGAGAGCGTTACTCGCCGGGCCTTACGTCAGTATCTTCAGGTACTGGCCGCTGAAGCCAATGTTAAGGGCGTGGACCTTGAGATACCCGATTCGCCGTTAATGCAGTAGCGACACCCACTTTAGCGATTGAATTGCAACAACTTAGCGGGCAGTAATGTGAATTTTTGTGTTAAGTCAATTTTTCAGAAGTAACCTTGATTCTACCTCCATGGAGGGAGCGATTTTTTGCAGCCATCCTCCTATTATCTAAAACATGATTTTGAATGCATGATATGGAAGAGGAAATAAAATGGTGGCGATGCAATCTGGTGAAACCCGCTACGCCAAACCTGTTCTGGTGGCTATTAACACTCTGATCGATGATGAAAACGGACTTCAGCCACTTCGCAGGCATGCTCTTTTTAATACCCTCAATGACGAAGATTTGCAGAACCTGGTTCTGCAATCTCGCCGCTTGCGCCTTGGGCATCACCAGCTTCTATACCGGCAGGACATGCCCGCCCACCATTTTTTCTTTGTCATATCTGGCCGCCTGCGGCTGTACCGGTTGGACTCATCCGGCGTTGACCGCACGCTTGACAGCATTGCCCCTGGCGATTGCTTTGCAGAAGTGATGATATACGCCGACCCGGCCCGCTATGCCTGTTATGCGGAGGCTCTGAAATCCAGTGAGGTTTTGATGATACCCGTCAAAGCCTACCAAGAACTGCTGGATCGTAACCCGGAATACGCACATGCAGCGCTCCGGCACTACGCCATGCGCGCTGTGTCCCGGTTTCACGATCTTGAAATCATGACAGTACAAAATGCCCGTGACCGTTTGATCCGCTATCTGATTGACCTGCTGCCTAATGGCGCAGTAGAAGGTGGAGAGGTTGAACTACCTTTGCCAAAATGTCTTGTCGCGTCCAGACTCGCGATGCAGCCAGAAACTTTCTCCCGAATTCTGGCAGACCTCAAAGCCAATGGGTTGGTTCGAGTAAATCGAAGCAAGCTGTTTATTTCCGACCCCAAGCGATTGATCGATATCAGTCAGTAGAAAATAGAAAGGATATGGCTTCCATGATTAGCAGTTATAACGATTTGATCAAAGCAACTAAAGACGAGCAAGAGCCGCAACGCCTACTGTTTGTCTTCTGCCGCGCCGAACTGCCAGATGATGCCTCAGCAGACGAGAAAGCCGCATTTGAGCGAGGAGAGGGCGGCGCGCTTACGCCAGTGATCTGTGTCGACAAGACACCACAAGAAGTGATGGAGTTTTCTGAGCTGGTTAATGAATCCCGCAATACTGGTCAGGCGTGGGATGTTGTATTTGTTGCGGCCATGTCTGGCCGGGGCGGCACCCCTCCGTCTTCAGATGAAGCCCAGCAACCTATGACCATGATGGTGGAATCAATTCGACTTGGGAATGTTAGCAATTACCTGCCGCTGGATGCGAGTGGAGACGCCGTTAGCCTCGGTTAAAGTAGGGCTTCTCATTGGCTGTTCACGGGAAGATATAGCCATGTAGAGGTATTTGATTAATTTCCCGATCGCCTAGGCTACGTAGCTCAGGTATAGGTGATTCGCAGTTTTTGGGGGCTTGTTTTGAACGCTATTTTCCGCAATGTGCTTTGTTTGTTTACCCTGCTGTTGTTGACTGTGCCCATGGCTCAGGCAGAGCCAATCAGTAAGTATGAGCCGATAGCCGGGCGCCAGGTTATCGAGAAAGCCTTCCCAAAAGTGACTCGGTTTGAGCCTTTAGAAAGCAATCGCGCCATTCAGGAGCTATACGCCGGTGACGAGCTGAAAGGCTACGCATATCAGTCCATCGATTTTGCTACAACGCCTGCGTATTCCGGCAAGCCACTGAATGCCATGGTGGTTCTGGATACCGAAGGCACTATCCGCTATACCAAAGTTATCCACCATGATGAGCCTATCCTTCTGATCGGCATACCCGAAGCCAAACTTCACGCGTTTACCGACCAATACACCGGTCTGCAGGCAGATCAGCGAGTAACCGTGGGTGGAACATCCAGTGAACGTAAAGTTGCTGTTGATGGGCTATCCGGCGCCACAGTCACCGTGATGGTGGTTAACGAAGTGATCATGCGCACCGCTCACCGTGTGGGCGTTGAGTTGGGAATAGTTGAGGGCAGTGGCACCAAACGCCCGCCTACAGCAGAAGTAATCAAAGGTGACTTTGAGCCCAAAAGCTGGGAAGCGCTCACCGGCGATGGTTCCATTCGTCGCATGCTGCTCACCAAAGGGCAGGTAGACGATTCGTTCAAGGGCACTGAAGCAGAAGGCGTCGGAACAGCGGCCCCGGATGAGCGGGACGAGCCGCTGATTGATCTTTACACAGCTTATCTTGATGTTCCGACTATTGGCCGTAACCTGCTTGGTGAGAGCCAATACGAATGGCTGACCTCTGAGCTGAAAGAGGGGGAACAGGCCATCGCTGTTATGGCTAACGGTGAGTATTCCTTTAAGGGGTCGGGCTACGTGCGCGGCGGTATTTTTGATCGGGTTCAGATTCGCCAGTACGGGGATACGTTCAACTTCCGCGATCTCGATTTTTACCGACTCAGTGATGTGTATGCCGAAGGCATGCCTGATTTCAAAGAAATGGCCATCTTCATCATCCGGCAGCAGCACAAGTTTGATCCGGGTGCGCCCTGGACTCTGGAGCTGACTGTAAAGCGCCAGACAGGCCCTCTGGACAGTGAATTCCAGGTGTTCCCGTTGGAGTACCAATTGCCCGAGAAGTATTACAACCGTGCAGAGCCGGTGCTGACGCAAGAAGAGTGGCTTGAAGAGCAGCCATTGTGGGTGCAGGTGTGGTATCAGCGCCAGTTTCAGGTAATCGTGCTGGGTATTGGCATCTTCGTACTCATGCTGATTCTGTTCTTCCAGGACTGGTTAGTGAAAAAGCCGAACCTCACACGGTGGATTCGTCACGGGTTTTTGACCTACACACTGTTCTTTATCGGTTGGTATGCGCTTGGCCAGTTATCCATCGTGAACGTTCTGGCGTTTGTGCACAGCTTGGTCAGTGGCTTTACCTGGGAAACCTTCCTGATTGACCCGGTGATCTTTGTGCTTTGGGCTGTGGTAGCGGGCATTGTGTTGCTATGGGGCAGGGCAGTTTACTGCGGTTGGCTGTGCCCGTTTGGCGCGCTGCAGGAACTGATTAACGAGATTGCACGCGCGCTCAAAGTACCCCAGTACAATGTGCCCTGGCCTATTCATGAACGTTTGTGGGCGCTGAAGTACATCATACTGCTGGTGTTGTTTGGAGTGTCTCTGGACTCTTTGGCAACCGCCGAGCAAATGGCAGAAGTTGAGCCCTTCAAAACCGCTATCACCCTGCATTTTGATCGCAGCTGGCCGTTTGTAACTTACGCAGTACTGCTGCTTGTGGTGAACATTTTCACCCGCAAAGTGTTCTGTCGTTACATGTGCCCGCTGGGCGCAGCGCTGGCCATACCCACCAAGTTGCGTGTATTTGACTGGCTTAAACGCCGCAAAGAGTGCGGCAACCCTTGCCAGCTGTGCGCCAAGGAATGTGAAGTTCAGGCCATTCACCCTGACGGCACCATCAACTACCAGGAATGCCATTACTGCCTGGATTGTCAGGTGACTTATTTCGATGACAACAAATGCCCACCGCTGATTGTAAAGCGCAGGGGGCGGCGCCGTGGTCATAACGCACCCGGCCGTCCGGAGGAAATTCCGGTGGTTCAGGTGACTTAGCAGGGCAAAATCAAAAAGAAATCAAAAAGAAATTAAAAAGAAATTAAAAACAGAATAGCCATTACCAATAACGGAGTTGGATGTTATGAAAAAGAAAGATGAACTGAGTGCTGAAACCTCTGAAGTGGAACAAAGTGGTTTCAGTCGTCGCCGATTCATGGGCGCTGCCGCTCTTGCGGGTGTCGCTGGCGCAACCGGCCTTGGGTCCGCGGTGATGTCCCGCGAATCGTTTGCAGCGGCTGCGAAAGAAGCGCAAAACAAGATTCATGTGGGCCCCGGCGACCTGGATGAATACTACGGCTTCTGGAGCGGTGGCCAGTCTGGCGAGGTTCGTGTCATGGGCATACCATCCATGCGGGAACTGATGCGGATTCCGATTTTTAACCTGGATGGTGCCACCGGCTGGGGCATGACCAACGAAAGTAAAGACATTCTGGGGCATGACAAAGAGTTTTTGAGTGGCGATTGTCACCACCCGCACATCTCAATGACCGACGGTCGTTACGATGGCAAATACTTGTTCATAAACGATAAAGCCAACACCCGAGTGGCGCGTGTCCGTTTGGACATTATGAAGTGCGATAAAATCACCCATGTTCCGAACGTGCAAGCCATTCACGGTTTGCGCCTGCAGAAAGTACCGCATACCAAGTACGTTTTCTGTAACGCCGAGTACGTGATTCCACACCCGAACGACGGTAGCGATTTCTCTATGGAGAACAGCTACACCATGTTTAACGCTTTGGATGCGGAAACCATGGAAGTCGCCTGGCAGGTGATTGTAGACGGCAACCTGGATAACACCGACGCGGATTACACCGGTAAATATGTGGCCTCTACCTGCTACAACTCCGAGAAAGCAACGGATCTGGCTGGCACCATGCGCAACGATCGTGACTGGGCGGTGGTGTTTAACGTTGAGCGCATTGAAGAAGCTGTTAAGAATGGCGACTTCAAAACTCTGGGTGACTCCAAGGTACCCGTTGTGGATGGTCGCGGAAAATCCAGGCTGACTCGTTATATCCCGGTGCCGAAAAACCCGCATGGGTTGAATACGTCTCCAGATGGCAAATATTTCATTGCTGCCGGTAAGCTGTCGCCAACCGCTACGGTAATTGCGATTGATAAGCTGGACGATTTGTTTGATGACAAAATTGAGCTTCGCGATGCTGTTGTTGCTGAGCCAGAACTGGGTCTTGGGCCTCTGCACACCACATTCGATGGCCGTGGCAATGCTTATACCACTTTGTTTATCGATAGCCAGATAGCCAAGTGGAACATCGCTGACGCCGTTAAACATTATAATGGCGAAGATGTAAACTACCTGCGCCAGAAGCTGGACGTGCACTACCAGCCTGGGCACAACCATGCGTCATTGACAGAAACCAGCGACGCCGATGGTAAATGGTTGGTGGTGCTGTCGAAATTTTCCAAGGACCGTTTCTTGCCGGTTGGCCCATTGCACCCGGAAAACGATCAGCTGATCGATATTTCTGGTGATGAAATGAAGCTGGTTCACGATGGTCCGGCTTTTGCTGAGCCTCACGATTGCATTCTTGTACGTCGTGATCAGATCAAGACCAAGAAGGTCTATACCCGCGACGATCCATATTTCGCCAGTGCCCGAGCGCAAGCAGAAAAAGATGGTATTACGCTTGAGGCAGACAACAAGGTGATCCGCGATGGTAACAAGGTGCGGGTGTATATGACGTCTGTTGCCCCTATGTATGGCATGACGGAATTCAAGGTGAAGCAGGGTGATGAGGTGACTGTGTATGTCACTAACCAGGATACCATTGAGGATGTGACTCATGGGTTCTGCATGGTTAATCACGGTGTTCAGATGGAGATTAGCCCACAGCAGACCTCTTCGGTGACGTTTGTTGCCGATAAACCAGGCGTTCACTGGTACTACTGCAACTGGTTCTGTCACGCTCTGCACATGGAGATGACTGGCCGGATGTTGGTAGAGAAGGCCTGATTTAGCAGTTATAACCGGAGTCCTTTATGGGGCTCCGGTTTTTTTAGTCATACTTCGGAGAAGCAAATCAAGGGAAGAAGGCCTGTCAAAACACGCTCCTTGCGGCACATTCATGTGGCGCCTGGGCTCCGCCATCCATGGCTCCGCACAGTTTTGACAGGCCTTCTTCCCTTGCTTTGCCAGAATTTGCAGCAAGCCTTGAACCTATTGAGTGATCGTTAATGCACCACATTTTGCGTTTAGGGGCGGCCGTGACAGTCGCTTTGCTATCGCTGACCGCTCAGGCTGGTATTCAGCAGCAGCTGGATGAACTGGAGCCTGGCGCGACCTTTGAGCTTCCTTCTGAAACCGTTTCGCCGTTTGCTATCCGGGTGCAGGGAGCCACTGTTGCCTGCTCTCCGGAAACGTTGATTGATGGCGGCGGTGAAGGTAACGCCGTTGAGATTCAGGCGGAGGGTGTAACGCTTCGTGGCTGCCGTATCCGGAACTGGGGTACGGATTTGAATGAGATGAATGCCGGGGTGTTTATTGCCCGGGAGGCTCGCGGGTCAACGATTGAGAATAGCGACCTGCAAGGGTCGGCGTTTGGTATCTGGCTGGATGCCACGCCGGATGTGACGGTCAGGGGCAACACTATTCGCGGCGATGCGACCGTGCGCCCGAACGATCGGGGTAATGGTATTCATCTGTTCAATACAACTGGCGCGTTGATTGAAGGCAATGATATCCGCGAGACGCGGGATGCGATTTATATTGAGACGTCCAACGGCAATGAGATTCGCGATAACACTATGTCGGATCTGCGCTATGGCATTCATTATATGTATTCCATGGATAATCTTCTGGAAGGCAACGTGACCCGTGGCACCCGTACCGGTTATGCCCTGATGCAGAGCAAGCGGCTTACGGTGATTAACAACCGATCTGAGAATGACCAGAACTATGGCATTTTGATGAACTTCATTACCCAGTCGGTGCTGCGGGACAACGTGGTTTCGGGGGTATCCCAGGGCCAGACTGGCGGCGTGTCTGTTTCAGGTGCGGAAGGCAAGGCCGTATTTATCTACAACTCTTTGTATAACACCTTTGAAGGTAATGTGTTCCGGGACAGTGGCGTGGGCATTCATCTGACTGCAGGCTCGGAAGACAATGAGGTTTTCAGTAATGCGTTTATAAACAATCAGCGCCAGGTGAAGTATGTGGCGCTGCGTACGCAGGAATGGTCGAAGGATGGTGAGGGCAACTTCTGGAGTGATTATCTGGGCTGGGATCGCAATCAGGATGGTATTGGCGATGTGTCTTATGAGCCAAACGACAATGTTGACCGACTGTTATGGACCTACCCTGAAGCCAAAATTCTGATGTTCAGCCCGGCGGTGGACACCCTGCGCTGGGTTCAGGAAGCTTTCCCCGTGGTCAAATCTGCGGGTGTCAGTGATTCACATCCGTTGATGAGCCCACAAAAAATAGTACAACCGGAGTCCTGATGAGCTGTTTTCGTCTTGAGAATGTGAGCTATCGGTACGAAAAGGCGCTGGTACTGAACGGCGTTGATTTGCGTCTGGAGCCCGGAGAAATTCTGGGGCTGTTTGGGCATAACGGCGCCGGTAAGACCACCAGTATCAAACTGATTCTGGGGTTGATGACGCCGTCCAAGGGCAAAGTATCTGTGCTGGATGGCGAAGCGGGGGACCCTCGCATCAGTCAGCACATTGGTTATTTGCCTGAGAATGTAATGTTTTATCCTCAGCTTACCGGCCGCGAGATTCTTGCGCACTTTGCTCGGCTAAAGGGCGCTAATCTGCGGCAGGTGCCGGAGTTGCTAGGCCAGGTTGGGCTGGAAGATGCTATGGATACCCGGGTGAAAACCTACTCCAAGGGTATGCGCCAACGCCTGGGGCTGGCTCAGGCTTTACTCGGAAATCCCCGGTTGTTGATGCTGGACGAGCCCACCGTGGGGCTGGACCCGGTCGCCACGGCCGATCTTTACCGATTGTTGCGCAAGCTGCGTGATGAAGGCACGGGTATTGTGCTTTGTTCCCATGTACTTCCCGGTGTTGAGCCTTACATTGATCGGGCAGCGATACTAACCGACGGCAGTGTGAAAGCGGTGGGGGACCTTGCGGCACTGCGCCGACAGGCAAACATGCCGGTCACGCTTTCTCTTGAGCCTGAAAGCACCGTGGCGGCACTTGAAGCCGCCGTTAATAATGACAAGGCCTCGGCTGGCCTGATGATGCGGCACGACAACGGCCGGCTGCACGTGGATGTCCGACCAGCAGAAAAAATGGCGCTGGTTAAGGCTTTGATGGCCTCGGGAGAGGTGCGTGACCTGGGTATCTACCAGCCAACGCTGGAGGACGTGTACGTGCATTTTATTGGCTCCGGCGGCCTTTCTCATCGTGGAGGTGCCCAGTGAACAGCATTTGGACTATCGCCCGTAAGGAACTCAGCGACAGTTTCCGGAACCGCTGGCTGGTCGCCATTGCCCTGGTGTTCGCCACACTTGCGCTGGGCATTGCCTGGTTTGGTGCCGCTGCGTCTGGCCAGGTGGGTTATGCCTCCACCCCGGCGACGATAGCCAGTCTTGCCAGCCTGGGTATTTTCCTGATTCCGTTGATTGCGTTGCTGTTGGCTTATGATGCCATTGTCGGTGAGGAAGAGGGCGGCACGCTGTTACTGCTAATGACATACCCCCTGAGTCGCGGGCAACTGCTGTTTGGCAAGTTCCTCGGTCACGGGCTTACGCTGGCACTGGCCACCCTGATTGGCTTTGGCGTTGCCGGTGTTGCCATTGCCTTGCTGGTGGAGGATGTGGCGGTGGCGGCACTTGCTGCGGCTATGCTGCGCTTTATTGTGTCTACCACACTGCTTGGCTGGGGCTTTATTGCGCTGGCCTATGTGGTCAGTGTGCGGGTCAGTGAGAAGCCGGTCGCTGCAGGCCTGGCCTTGGCGATCTGGTTCTTTTTTGTGCTGATTTTTGACTTGATGCTGCTGGGCACATTGGTAGCCAGCCAGGGGGAGTTTAATCCGGATTTGCTGCCCTGGCTTCTGCTGCTGAATCCAACCGACATATACCGTTTGCTGAATATCGTTACATTCAGCGATGGAGCACAGCTCAGTGGGGTTCTCAGCCTGGGCGCTGATCTGCCCATCGGCCCGTCCGGACTTTGGGTGGCGTTGATACTCTGGTTTGTTATTCCTCTAACAGGCGCCTGGGCACTTTTCCGGCGCCGTCGCATTTAATTTGGAGATACTGATGAAGCCGTTTAGTTTCAAATCCCTGCCTGCTTTACTGATGCTTGCGGTACTCCTTTCGGGGTGCTCCGGCGAAGCTGAAAAAGTGGCCGAAAAACCGGCTCCGGTGCATTTTGAATCCGGCGATGAGTGCCACGTATGCGGTATGTCTGTCACCCGCTTCCCCGGGCCGAAAGGCGAAGTGATTACGGAGAAAGAGCAAACCGTTCACAAGTTTTGTTCCACCCGGGACATGTTTGCCTGGGCGTTGCAGCCGGAGAACATAAGGCGCAAGCACACTCTGTATGTGCACGACATGAGCCAGACTGAATGGGCCAGCCCGGACGATGCTGCCTTGATCGATGCCCGCGATGCCTTTTTCGTCGTGGGTTCTGAGCGCGAGGGCGCTATGGGACAAACACTGGCATCGTTCTCCGAAGAATCCGCGGCCCATGACTTTATGGTGGAGCATGGTGGTGAGGTTTTGCGGTATGAAGCCATCACCCTGGAGCACCTGAATACAGAGATGCCCGCGGGTGATATGCATGGGGATATGAGCAGCTAAGGTCTGACTTTTCGCCAAAGTGCGCGGCCCACAACCCGAACCTTGTCCCTGGTCGCCATACGGCCAAGATTTGTTTTTACAACGCCTTTGGTAAAGCGTGTCGATTTGGAATAATCAATGCGAACATCCACCAGAACCGGTCGCCCGGCGGCCGATTTTCTCAGAGCAATTTCCATGCTTTCAGAAATATCCTGATTACCTGCCAGCGAAACAAACTCTACGCCACAAGCCTTGGCAAGTGCCTCATAGTCCAGTGTGCCAAGCACTGTGCAGGTTTTCCGGTTATAGGGAATCTCCTGAGCCTGGGCAATCTGCGACAGTTCGCCATCGTTGAAAACAAAAATGATTACCCCGGCCTGCAGGCGTGCGGCCGTTACCAATTCCATGCCCGTCATGAGCAGTGCGCCGTCGCCCACAATGCCTACAACCTGCCGTTTGGGGTTGGACAACTTGGCGCCAATGGCACCGGGCACACAGTAACCCATGGCGTTAAAATCGCTGGGTGACATGTAATTGCGGGCCCCGTGTATGGGCATCAGCTCTGCGAGTAAAAATGTATGGTTACCGTCGTCGGCGACCACAATGGCGTCGTTGGCCAGACGCTCTCGCAGGTGGCTGAAAAACAGTTCCGGGTTTACCCGGTCGCCGCTATCGTGGTCACGCCACTCTTGCTTGTAGGCAGCTTTGTCTTGGGCAATCTGCTCCTGGATGCCGGTATTGGCTGGCGTTGATTTGAGTGTCTTTACAGCTTTCAGAAGCGCCGGCACGGTTATTCTGGCATCGCCTTCGATAGCGTGACTGGCTGGGTAATTGGCGCTGAAAACCTCTGGGTTGATGTCCAGGTGGATCAAGCTCTCTGGTGGGTTGATGCCATAGCTGCCGGTGGGAATTTCCGAAAACCGTGTGCCGATTGCCAACAGGCAATCCACTTTGGCAAACGCATTTGTAGCCGCCGGCACGGCGTAACTGCCCATGCCCATACCTGTGTGCAGGGGGTGGTTGCCCGGAAAGGCACTGAGCCCCTGAAGTGTGGTTGAAACCGGCGCATCCAGCAGCTCTGCCAGTTCAATCAGCTCCGCTTGCGCATCAACCGCACCCCAGCCGGCAAAAATGCCTGGCTGAGCGGCTTGCACCAGGGCTTTGGCTGCAGCTTCAATCAGCGCCTGATCAGGCTGCTTTGGCTTGGGTGGCGCCTGGTAACGGGGCATGTCGTCAACATCGCCCAGAAAATTACTGATGTTGACCGGGATTTCGATAAAAACGGGCCCCGGTTCGCCATGCAATGCAAGGTCATAGGCCTCGTAAAGAGTGGGGATAATTTGCCGGTGATGGGTAATACGCCAGGTTTTCTTGGTGATCGGCTTTAGCAGAGCGTGTTGATCCATCTCGTGGAGTTGATAGCGATGTCCGGATTCTGAATGGATTCCGCCAGAAATAATCAGCATGGGAATGCCATCAATACCGGCTTCACCAATGCCGCTTGCCGCATGGGTAACGCCCGCAGCTGGTACGATCAACAGTGTGCCCAGCTCGGCCCCACTGCGACTTACAGCATCGGCCATGAAGGCTCCGCCGCCTTCATGCGTAACAAGGGTCGGCTCGATGCTTACAGAGCGGTTCAGCTCGTCGTATATTTCTGTTGTATGCACACCAGGAATACCAAAGGTGCGGCGTATGCCGAGTTGTTCCAGTGCGTGGCGAACGAGAGTGGCGCCGGTTTTTTTCATGGAGTTGCCCTGACCGTAATTATTTTAAAAAGATAGTGTGACTAAACAGTGATCAGAGCCATGGGGCTATTCACTGTGCTGAAACCTTATAGCTGACCAGCGATACCTTGCGCGGCCCGCCGGCCATTGAGAATACAGTTCGATAAAAATGTGCCCTCAAGGGATCGTATGCCCGAGATCCCGCCGCCACCAAACCCGGTGGCTTCACCCGCGGCGTATAGCCCGGGAATGGCTTCGCCGGCCTGATTGAGAACCCGTGACCGGGTGTCTGTTTGCATGCCTCCCATGCTTTTTCGGCTTATCAGTTGCTCGCGAATGGCGATTAATGGGCCGGCACTTGAGTCGATTATCGGCTGTAGATTGCAGGTGCGGAAACGATCTGGCAGCCAGTTCCGTAGCTGAAGCAGCCGGCGTATCTGGTCATCGTTATGCAGTTTTTTGCCACGGGCTATGTTGTTGTCATAAGCGCAGATGTCGCGAATCATGTCTTCGGCATGGACATCACTGTTACCCGCCGCCTGATTCATCTTTGCCGCTAATTCTTCCGGTGTGTTGGCGCTGACCACATCTGGACATTGTTCTATAAGCCAGTCCATAAGTGCCGGATCGCCCCCGCGCAACGTATTCCAAACCACGCGAAGCAGCTTGCCATCGCGAAAATCCGGGTTGGTATCTGTGCCAGACACGGCCAACTCGCGCACGGCAATCCGGTAATTCATTACCTGCCAGGAGATCTGCCCGGGCAGGTTGCCTATCTGCTTGCAAAGATCGTGGGTATCAAAACCGGTGATCAACGGCATGGGGCCAATTCTGCGGCCATGACGATCCATCCAGAGCGCCGAGCGCGGCGGTATCAGGCTGAGACCATGATCTGCAAAAGCAGGTTCCGGGTGGCGTATTCCGGCGGCGTAATTCCACATTTGGTTGAGGTTGATCACCCTGCCACCGGCATTGACAATCTCGTCGTGCATGGCACCGTCTGCATCGGGGCTGGAGCCACTAAGCAGGTTTTCCGGCGCAGGGCCATAGCAGGGATCCCAGTGCTGGCGAACTTTCTCCAGGTTGCCGTTAATGCCGCCCGTACAAACAACAGTGTGGGCAGCAGACACGCTAAAAGCTATGCCCTCAGCCCCTCGGCTGGCACTGCCATGGTTCTGGTTTTTGTGCAATTTGTTGCTGATAGAGCCCTGGCAACCGGTGATCTTTCCATCACTCAGGTTCAAGGTGTTAACCCGATGGCCGTTGAGAAGGGTAAGTCGGCTGCGGTTTGGGTGCGCCTCCAGCCGTTGTAACAATGTTTGCACCACGCCCCGGCCGCAACCCCAGGCAATGTGATAGCGGGGAACGCTATTGCCGTTACCGTAAAGCCCGCGCTCAACCCACTGTACCGAAGGGAAAAACCGGATGCCCCGTTGCGTTAGCCAGTCGTAAATCATGGGCCGGTTCTGTTCTGCGTATAGTTCGGCCCAGCGCTTTGGCCAATAATCTTCATCACTGAAACAGGCCGCGTTGTGCCAGTCAGCAAGCAGGAGTTCGGGGGAGTCTTTAATCTTGTTGCGGGTTTGTTCGCGGGTGTCGCTCAGTAGCATGCCACCGAAGGCTTCATTGGCCTGGCCCCCGGGTTTGCCCTCTGGTGAACCGTCCAGCAGCACTACTGGTACATTCAGGTCTAGCAGTTCCAGCGCCGTGGCAATTCCGGCAAGCCCCGCCCCAATCACAACGACTTCAGTCTTATGGGTATGCATCGCTCGTTACAGGCTCATTTTTATTGTTAATTGATCCAAGAGCTTAATGCTTAACGATTAATCAAACCAGTGTCATGACGGGGGTACAGGTTGAGATTTACCGGAGTGTGATCTAGCCCCCCGTCATGTTCATAAAACGCAGGATTTGCACGTCGCCCTCGGTAGAGAAATGGTGGCGCTCTGGTTTTAGATCCATGGAGTCAATAATGGTTTGCCGGAGCTTGTCATTGGTTACCGGGTGGCCGCGCAAAACCCGGCGCAAATCTACCGAGTGCTCGTTGCCTAGGCACAGTAGCAGTCTGCCCTCGACGGTAACCCGAACCCGATTGCATGTGGAACAGAAGTTGTGGGAATGGGGCGAAATGAAACCCACTTTAATGTTGCTGTCGGGCATCCGGTAGTAGCGCGCCGGGCCGCCGGAATCTTCCGGGGTAGGAACCAGATCATGGTACTGGCGAACAATATCGCGTACTTCGTCACTGGTGCACAGAGCCTCACCGCGATCGTGCTCAGAGATTTCCCCCAGGGGCATTTCTTCAATAAAGGTAATGTCGACGTTTTTCTTGCGGGCAAACTCGATTAAATCAGGAACTTCGTGGTCGTTGCCGCCTTTCATTACCACGGTATTCAGTTTTATGCCCTGAAACCCGGCCTCGCGGGCGGCGTCTATACCGTCGAGCACCCGCGACAGTTTGCCGGTTCGGGTTATGCTCGCAAACTTTTCCGGGTTCAAAGAATCCAGGCTGATGTTCAAGCGCTTCAGGCCAGCTTTGCGCAGAGGCTCTGCCATTGTAGGTAGCTGGCTGCCATTGGTAGTCATGGCGAAATCACGCAGGCCGTAGGTACCTATTTCTTTTACCAGCTCAAGAATGTCCTTGCGAACCAAAGGCTCGCCTCCTGTGAGGCGGATTTTCTCTGTGCCCAGGTCGACAAAGGTTCGTGCGACGCGGGCGATTTCTTCAAGCGTTAATACTTGTTGGCGTGGCAGGAAGGTCATTTCCTCTGCCATGCAATATACGCAGCGGAAATCGCACCGGTCGGTCACGGACAGGCGCACATAGTTGACGGTTCTGCCAAATCGGTCTGTCAGCTTGCTCTGGGACATCGTGTTCTTTCCTGTAACGGCTAAATGCACGTTTACCGGTTTATGGTACACCAAGTATCGCAGAATCAGGCTGCGAATCCGATACCCCTCGCGGGGTAAGTCTATGCGCCTCCTTTGGTTGCATCTACTTTACCGAACTGCAACAGGAATTATCAGGTAATGATTGATTTTCGATTAAAACATGATTATAAAATACATGTTACAGATAAGTGTCAAAGCTCGAAAATATTTTGCTGGAGAAAAAGATGGAAAAGTATTTGTTTCGCGCCAATAGCGCCATTGTTTGGTCTGTGTTTGGTTTGATTGCGACGATTTTAATGGCATATCCCCTGGCTGGTCGTTTTCCCATGATGATTCAGGTTCTTGCCCATGTTGGCACCCTGTTGTTTGCGGTGGGTATCAAGATTTCCTATGTCGCGCGGCTGGTCTTTTTAAGTCGCCTCGGGAGACCTGTTCACTAATAAGCGGTATAATAGATGAAAGTATGAACAGTACAGAGGTGCCCGCTATGGCTGCGCAACCCGGCAAAACCGGATTCAGGATTCTTGCGTACCTTTCCATAGCTCTCGCTGCAATCGGCGTGGTGCTCCCTTTATTACCAACCACGCCATTTGTTTTGCTGGCGGCTTTTTTTGCCAGTAAGGGCTCTCCGGCTTTTGCCAGTTGGCTCGAAGGGCACCCCTCGTTCGGGCCTGCTATCAGAAACTGGCGCCAGAAGAGGGTGATTCCTGTGACGGCAAAGATACTGGCCTGCAGCATGATGCTGCTGAGTTGGGGCCTTATGTTTTTCATGGGTGCCTCGGGGATAGTGCTAGCCATCTCCGGTGTGTTTCTGGCGGGCGTGGCAAGCTACTTGCTCACTCGTCCTTCGTTTTGACCGCTTTGACTGAACAACCGGAGTGTTGAATGCACATTACTCGCTACACTGACTACTCGCTTCGCGTGCTGATGTATCTGGCCGTGCAGGGTGATCGCCTGGCGACGATTCAGGAGATTGCCGACAGTTACGAAATCTCCAAAAACCATCTGATGAAGGTGGTGCACCAGCTTAACAAAAAAGGCTATATTGAAACCGTTCGTGGAAAAAAAGGCGGTATGAGGCTGCACATGACGCCGGAAGAGATCAATGTTGGTATTCTCGTGCGCGAAACCGAACACGATCTCAGTATTGTAGAGTGCCATTCTTCTAACAATACCTGCAAAATTAGCCCTGTATGCGGCCTTCAGCCGGTTTTCAAGGAAGCACTGCAAGCTTTTCTTGCTGTGCTCGATCGCTACACCCTGAAGGATGTTATGAAGGAGCAACACCAGCCGCAATTATTGAGACTGCTGCAAATAGCCTAGCTGTCTGCCTGCATACATAGCCCGGCATCAAGCCGGTTGGCCGGTCAGTTTAACACGCACCCTATCCGGCAATGAGTAAGCCAGAATCCTCTTTAGTACGGTGCCATACTGATGGCTGAAGGTGCCGGTGTTATATCGTATGCCGTGTTTCTCGCAGACGGCCTGAACCATGCCGGAAATCTCTGGATACCGGTGAGCAGGTAAATCAGGGAAAACATGGTGCTCAACCTGATAGCTCAGGTGCCCGCTCAGCAGGTGCATCCACCTGTTGCCGGTGAAATTGGATGAGCCGGTAAGCTGGCGCAGGTACCAGTGGCCCTTGCTTTCATTTTCACACTCTTTTTCTTCGAACGTTTCCGCATCTTCCGTGAAGTGACCGCAAAAAATAACCGTAGATGACCACAGATTGCGTATCAGATTGGCGCCTATGTTCCCCGCCAGCACGACAGGCGCAACAGGGAAGGTGATGAGCGGGAAGAAAACATAATCCTTGAACGCCTGACGGCCACCTTTACGGGCAAAATCTCGCAGGAATGGAAGCTTATCCCGAGGGCGAACCTCACCACTGCGCACCCGCTCGAACTCTAATTCATGCAAGCCGACTCCCCATTGAAAGAAGACGCTGAGCACAATGTAGTTCAAGAATTGCAGGCTATGTGCCGGCCGCCACTTCTCATCGTTACTCAGGCGTAGCAGGGCATAGCCGTAATCACGATCCTTACCGATAATATTGGTGTACGTGTGGTGCTCGTAATTATGCGTGCGCCGCCAGGAATCCGAGGCGCAGGCCGTATCCCATTCATAGGTTTGCGAATGCAGGGAAGGGTCGTTCATCCAATCGTATTGACCGTGCATCACATTGTGGCCAATTTCCATATTCTCGATGATCTTTGACAAACCCAATGACAGGGTTGCTGCCGCGAAAAGTGGTGGAATAAACCCGAAAGGCATCATTGCCCGGCCCCCTACTTCAAGTGCGCGGTGAAGCCGAACAACACGGCGGATATACCGGGCATCCCGTTGACCCAGGTCTGCAAGTACCTCGTCGCGAATGGTGTTCAGATCTTGCTCCAGCCCCTGGAGCTGGCGTTCCGTCAATTGCTTCATGGTTGTGCTCCTTAAACGTCGATAGCTACCGGGCCATGGGGAATGGATATACAAAGTTGAATGCTTTCCCTTCCAGGGCCGGAGGCTTTACCGGTGAGCCGGTTAATCACGGTTCCACTGGTTTTACGACAACTGCATTGATGGCAAATGCCCATGCGGCAGCCGTGGCGGGGCGTAAGGCCGGAGGCTTCGGCAATTTCCAATAAGCTGACCCCACCCTCAGAGCTGGTTTCCAGGCTGCTTTTAGCAAACCTTACCTTTCCGCCCAGGGGATGGTTCGCCAAATCCGGATTCAGCGCTGGCGCTGCAATGGAAAAAAAGGTGCTTTGAATGTCTGCGTCCTTAACGCCGTGCTGATGCAACAACTGGCTTGCCAGATCCATCAGCCTCTTTGGTCCGCATAGAAAAACCTGTCTCGCTTTCAGGCCGGGCACGCTATTCAGATCCTGGCTGTTCAAATAACGGGGTTCGTTTTTTTCGTGAGTGGCAATGACGCTCACGGTCAGAGGGCCGTAGCGGCTTTCAAGAGCTTTTAATCGCTCTGCAGCGATAGCGTCTTGCTGTGATCGCACGAAATAGAGCAGGCTCACCGGCGCGTGAAAACCCCGGGTTGCCATGGTCTCCAGGTGGCTTAGAACAGGCGTTATGCCACTGCCACCTGCGATAAAAAGGGCAGGCCGGTGTGGTTCTGGAAGTAGAAAATCACCGAAGGCTTCGCCCAGGCTAATGACCGCACCGCAACACAGGTTATCGTGCATCCAGTTTGTTACCAAGCCACCCGGTAATCGTTTGATGGTGAGAGTAATCAAGCCCTGCTGGGCCCACAGCTCAGGCGAGCTTGAAAGGCTGAAGGTACGGGTACGCTGGATACCGTCGGTTTCAACGCAGATATTCACATGTTGGCCTGCCAGGAACCCCGGCCACCGGGCGGCGGGTTTCAGTACGAAGGTGCGCGTATCACTGGTTTCCTGAACTGTTTGCTCGACCCGTGCGGGGGTATGGCCTTGCACCAGCATGGGGTCAAGCTTCTCCAGTAACGGGTCGAAAAATGCAGCTGGGTCATTCCGGTTAAAAAGCTGCTTGCCAAGCCAGTGCAGAGCTTTTGTTTGCGTGGTTTTTGCCAGCATGGTGCCTCTCTCCTTACGCGGCCACTGAATGTGTACAGTTGTTCACAAGTTGTGTACGACTGTACACATTGGTATTGGGTGGCACAATGCCAAGCGTTTTGTTGGCTTTAAATGACAAGTACCCGGTATTTATATCTCTTGGGTGTGTACACTTGTTGCCTTAATTAAAGGATAACTGCGGTATGGGTCGGCGATGTCAGAACGAAAAAAGCGGAAACCTGGTGAAACCCGTGAAAAGCTGATGAATGCAGCCCTTACACTGATTGGGAAGGGGAGGCATTTTGCCAGCCTTGGTATTCGTGAAGTGACCCGTCAGGCTGGTGTGGTGCCTACCTCTTTTTATCGACACTTCCGCAATATGGACGATCTTGGCCTGCAACTCGTCGATGAACTGGGTCTGGTGTTGCGAAAAATGATGCGAGAGGCGCGGGCAAACGTGTTACAAGCGGACAAGCTGATGGAGGAGTCGGTAGGCATTTTTATCAGTCACGCCCAGGCTAACCGCAGCTTTTTTCTGTTTATGGCACAGGGCCTGGCGGGCGAAAGCCGAGCCATTCAAGAGGGTATCCGCAGTGAAATGCGGTATTTTTCCAGTGAGCTGGCAAACGATTTGCGACGGCTAAAGCTGGTTGACCATCTTTGTGATGACGATCTGGAAATGACCTGTGATCTGGTAATTCGCAGCGTGGCGTTCAGCCTTACCGATCTGCTGGGAGTGTCGTCTGAAGATGAGTATCAGGTAGAGCAGATCCGGAAGCGGACAACCCGGTTCCTGCAGCTTATCTTTGTGGGTGCTGCAAACTGGAAGAACAAGCGCCCCTGAAAGCAGGCGCGCTTGCTTGCTTCAGACCTGTCCGCTTTTGCTTGCCTGTGCTTTTTGGGGCGTTGGTTTGGCTTTCGGCGGCAGTATCAGTTTTTCCAGGTCATCCAGCGCTTCTCCGGTATAAACCGCTAGCCTCTGCATGCTTGGAAGAGTGCTCCTACAGCCGGTAAAGCCGAAGTTCAGTGCCCCCGCATAACTCAGGCAGGTAATGTTCAGAGCGCCACCGTGGGCGATTAGTGACACCGGATACATGGCTTCAAGCTTTGCGCCCTCGTAATAAAGGGTTTTCTGGGGGCCGGGGACGTTGGAAATAGTCACGTTAAATACGGGGCGCATGCGTCCACCAAGGCCAGACATCAGCTGCAATATGTAGGGCGACATCAGCAACATGGTGTACTGATTAAGTGCGCTTTTGGGCAGCTTCTGCAAATGTTCTTTAGCTCGGCGGGTAGAAGATTTTATGCTTTGTAAACGGGCGAGAGGGTCGGCTTCGTTTGTGGCCAAAGAGGCGATCATAAAACTGATCTGAGTACCTGTACCCTGGTCATTTGCCGGGCGGATGTTTACCGGAATACCTGCCGTTAGCGGGGTATCGGGTAGGTCATCCTGCTCCAGCAAAAACCGGCGCAGTGCCGTACCACAGAGATAAAGTACAATATCGTTTAACGATGCGCCGGATGCGCGTGTCAGCGCTTTTAAACGTTTAAGCTGATAGTGCTGAGTAGCAAAGCGCCGCTGCCCGGTTACCCGGTGATTAATTTTGGAGACAGGCCCGGTAAACGGCGCAGTCAAGCCATCTTCAGGATGACGTACCGATTGTACAAGTCGGTTGCCCGCTCGCCAAAGCGTCGGCGCCATGTCAGCCTGCAGTTTAAGCGCGTCCATGGCTTGGGAGAATGCCGCAGGAACGCTTGCTTCCGAATCGCCTTTGGCTCCTCGCCGGCTCGCTGGCCGAACAGACCAGGGTGGTAACATGCCTCGTTCATTCGGGTCTGTGCTTAGAACCCGCTGCATCAAACGGACACCGCTAATGCCGTCGATCATCGAGTGGTGCATCTTGGTGTAGAGGGCAAAGCGATTATTTTCAAGCCCCTCGATAACGTGGCATTCCCACAGCGGCCGGGAAAAATCCAGGGGGTTGGAATGCAGACGCGACACCAGCACACCAAGTTCGCGCTCGCCGCCCGGGTTGGGCAGGGCGGAATGGCGCACGTGATAGTCAAGGTCGATATCCTTGTCTACTTTCCAGTATGGCGCCAGCAGCCTGCCGAACAGGCCTGACCACACCAGTTTGGAGCACCAGGGCAGGGCCACGTCGCCGTCTTCCTTCATGCTGTTAACCATATCGCGCAGGAAGGTTTCGGGAGCGCCCTTGGGCAATGAAAAAATCTGCATGGTGCCAACATGCATGGGTGTATCTTCAGATTCTACAGCTAGCCATGACGCATCCAGTGTTCCCAGGCGTTTCATTCCTTGTGCACCTTTTCCCGCTTCGGGGTCGCAAGTTAATCTTTTAATTGTTAACCGGGAGTATACTGATTCACGGGTTTATAGACGATGACCGTTGCTAAAAAAGCCGGTCGGCTGGCAATCCCTGTGCGTTGTGATGCTCGCTCTGACGTATCCGGGCTTCAGGGGTGTTTCGCAGGACAGTGGAATTCTTCTACAATAGTGTCCTCGTCTACGCTCTCCAGGTGCACATCAAACCCCCAAAGCCTGTGTGCGTGGCGGAGAACTTCGTCCGTATCCTCGCCCAGGGGCACCCGGTCTACAGGAACATGCCTCAGCGTCAATGAGCGGTCACCGCGTACGTCGACGCTCCATACCTGAATGTTCGGCTCCCGGTAGCTTAGATTATACTGTCGGGCCAGTTTTTCCCGTAATTCACGGTAGCCTGGCTCGTCATGTATGGCGGTTACCCTATAGCTGTCTTCCTGATCATCATCTTCAATGGCAAACAGTTTTAAGTCTCGCATCACCTTCGGCGAGAGGAACTGCTGGATAAAGCTCTCATCCTTGAAGTTGGCCATGGCAAAGTGCAGGGATTGCACCCAGTCTGTGCCGGCAAAGTCCGGGAACCACTCGTAATCCTCTTCGGTGGGCGCCTCACAAATCCGCCGCAGATCGGTGAATATGGAGAACCCCAGAGTGTAGGGATTGATGCCGGAATACCAGGGGCTGTTGAATGGCGGTTGGTACACCACCGCGGTATGGCTTTGCAGGAACTCAAGCATGAAGCCGTCTGTAACCAGGCCTTTCTCGTACATTCTGTGCAGTAATGTGTAATGCCAGAAGGAGGCCCAACCCTCATTCATCACCTGGGTTTGGCGTTGGGGATAAAAGTATTGTGCCAGCTTGCGTACAACCCGAATAATTTCCCGCTGCCAGGTTTCCAGCAGAGGGGCGTTTTTCTCAATAAAGTAGAGGATATTTTCCTGGGGTTCTTGCGGGTAACGCTGATCGCGCTTTACCGGGTCTTCGTCTTCTTCCATTTTGGGGATAGTGCGCCATAAATCATTCACCCGGCGCTGCAGGTAATCTTCACGCTCCTCCTGGAGCCTGGCTTCCTTTTCTGCAGAAATTGGCGCCGGCCGCTTGTAGCGGTCAACGCCGTAATTCATCAGCGCGTGGCAGGAATCCAGTATTTCCTCAACCGCGCCAACGCCGTAACGTTCTTCGCACTCAGACACATAGTTCCGGGCGAAGACCAGGTAATCAACAATGGCACTGGCATCTGTCCAGGTACGAAACAGATAGTTGCCTTTGAAGAAGGAGTTATGGCCATAACACGCGTGAGCGATAACCAATGCCTGCATGGGCAGGGTGTTTTCTTCCATCAGGTAGGCAATGCAGGGGTTGGAGTTGATAACTATTTCATAGGCCAGCCCCATCTGCCCGCGCTGGTAGCTTTTGGATGTGCTGAGAAATTGTTTGCCGAACGACCAGTGGTTGTAACCAACCGGCATACCAACGGAGCTGTAGGCATCCATCATTTGTTCGGCGCTGATTACCTCAATCTGGTTGGGGTAGGTGTCCAGCCCGAATTCTGCCGCGCATTTTGCGATGTGTTCATCGTACTGTTCGATCAGCGCGAACGTCCATTCCGAACCGGTGGACACGGGGTTATAAGTTTCCGGTCTCTCCTGTCCCGGTGCGCCGGTGCGATCTGGGGTGTCACTCATGCGGCTCTCCTCTCAAAAAGCTGGCGGAACACCGGGTATATCTCGCCAGGATCGGCAATCTGCTGTTGCGCAAAACTTTCTGGGAAGCGCTCATGCACCCGCTCGTATTCGTACCACAGCATCTGGTGATCCAGGGGTGTAATTTCCACATAAGCGAAGTATTGCACCATCGGCAGAATGCTCTCGGTCAGCAGCTTGCCGCATTTTGGTGAGTCATCGTTCCAGTTGTCGCCATCGGACGCCTGGGCGGCGTAAATGTTCCACTCGGCCGGAGAGTAGCGGGAGTTAATAATTTTATGCATAAGCTTTAGTGCGCTGGATACGATGGTGCCGCCGGTTTCCCTCGAGTAGAAAAACTCCTCTTCGTCCACTTCCTTGGCGCTGGTGTGGTGGCGTATAAACACCACATCGATTTTTTTGTAGCTCTTTTTCAGGAACAGATAAAGCAGCAGGAAAAAGCGTTTAGCGGTGTCCTTGTGCACCTGTGTCATAGACCCTGACACATCCATCAGGCAAAACATAACGGCGCTGGTGGCCGGCTTATGCTGCTTTTGGTGTTGGCGGTAGCGCAAATCAATTTCATCAATGAATGGAATTCGCTTCACATTGGCTTTCAGCCGGGCAATCTCCTCCTCAAGTGCTTTAATCAGGTCCTTATGGCTGAATGCAGCATCGAGGTCGCCAGGGGCGGATTTCAGTTCAGCGAGCTGTGCTTCCAGCTCCCGGATTTTCTTTTTGCGGGCGCCACCCAGGCCCAGGCGACGAGCGTGTGCGCCACGCAGTGAGCGCACAACATCCAGTTTGGCGGGCACACCCTGAGTGCTGAACCCGGAGCGTACGTAGTTGAAGGCTTCAGTGTCTTTCAGTTTTTTTCTAACCAGGTTCGGGAGTTCAAGATCATCAAACAGAAAGTTCAGAAACTCTTCCTGAGTAATCTGAAACGCGAAGTCATCCATGCCTTCACCATCGGGGCTGGCCTGGCCTTGCCCCTGGCCCTGTCCGTCTCCACCCTCGGGTTTGGGTAGCCTGTCGCCGGTTACAAACTCCCGGTTGCCCGGGTGCACCATTTCCCGGTGGCCGCCCTGGCCATGATGGAACACCGGCTCATCAATATCCCGCGAGGGAATGCTGACATTCTCCCCGCGCTCTATGTCGGTAATTGAACGCCGGTGCACAGCATCTGACACAGCCTTTTTGATGTGATGCCGGTAGCGACGTAAAAACCGCTCCCGGTTCACCGCGCTCTTGTTTTTACCGTTCAGCCGTCGATCTACAATGTGGGTCATACCCATAGTTCATACTCCTGCGGATCCGGGATCTGCTAGTGCGACTTGCGAACTCGCAGGTACCACTCTGCCAGCAGGCGCACCTGTTTCTCTGTGTAACCCCGGTCGACCATGCGTTCGACGAACTGCTTGTGCTTGCTCTGATCTTCCTGGCTGGCTTTCGGGTTGAATGAAATAACCGGTAGCAGATCTTCGGTATTGGAGAACATTTTCTTCTCGATTACGCTGCGGAGTTTTTCGTAGCTAAGCCACGATGGATTTTCACCCTGGTTGTTCGCCTTGGCCCGGAGCACAAAGTTGACCACCTCGTTGCGGAAATCCTTCGGATTGCTGATGCCCGCAGGCTTCTCTATTTTCTCCAGTTCTTCGTTAATAGAAGAGCGATCGAGAATTTCGCCGGTTTCCGGGTCGCGGAATTCCTGATCCTGAATCCACAGGTCAGCATAGGTTACATAACGATCAAACAGGTTCTGGCCGTATTCGCTGTAGCTTTCGAGGTAAGCGGTTTGAATCTCTTTACCAATAAACTGCACATAGTGCGGAGCCAGAAATTCCTTGATCGAGCGCAGGTAGCGCTCCTGGATTTCAGGTGCGAATTGTTCCTGTTCAATCTGCTTTTCAATGATATACAGCAGATGTACCGGGTTGGCAGCTACTTCGGTGGTGTCAAAGTTAAAGACCTTGGAGAGGATTTTGAACGCAAACCGGGTAGAGAGCCCGTCCATGCCTTCATTCACCCCGGCCGCATCCCGGTATTCCTGAATGGATTTGGCTTTGGGGTCTGTGTTCTTGATGTTTTGGCCGTCGTAAACGCGCATTTTGGAGAAAATGCTGGAGTTTTCCGGCTCTTTAATCCGTGAAAGCACCGAGAACTGGGCCAGCATGTCCAGGGTGTCCGGCGCGCAGGGCGAGCCGGCCAGAGAGCTGTTTTTCAGAAGCTTGCGGTATATCTCGATTTCTTCCGTTACACGCAAGCAGTAGGGCACCTTTACGATATATACCCGGTCGAGGAAGGCTTCGTTGTGCTTGTTGTTGCGGAAGGTTTGCCATTCCGATTCGTTGGAGTGGGCAAGTACCACGCCATCAAAAGGCACTGATCCCATGCCCTCGGTTGTGTTGTAGTTGCCTTCCTGGGTGGCGGTCAGCAAGGGGTGCAGCACCTTGATGGGTGCCTTGAACATCTCGACAAATTCCATAAGCCCCTGGTTTGCTTTACACAGACCACCACTAAAGCTGTAAGCATCCGGATCATCTTGGGAATAATCCTCCAGCATGCGGATATTCACCTTGCCTACCAACGCGGAAATATCCTGGTTGTTGTCGTCTCCCGGCTCGGTTTTGGATACCGCTATCTGATCCAGAACGGACGGATATTTTTTCACAACGCGGAATTTGCTGATGTCGCCGCCATATTCGTGTAAGCGCTTTACAGCCCAGGGCGACATAATGGACTTGAGATAGCGAGGGGGAATACCAAATTCCTCTTCCAGAATGGTGGCGTCTTCAGCTGGGTCAAAAAGGCCGAGGGGCGATTCGTTAACTGGCGAGTCCTTGATCGCATAAAAAGGCACTTTCTGCATGAGGCTTTTAAGCTTTTCTGCCAGCGACGACTTACCACCGCCAACCGGCCCCAGCAGATAAAGAATCTGCTTCTTTTCCTCCAGGCCCTGAGCCGCGTGGCGAAAGAACGACACGATATTTTCCACAGCGTCTTCCATGCCATAAAACTCGGCAAACTCCGGATATCGCTTAATCATTTTATTGGAAAAAATGCGTGACAGACGAATGTCACGGGAGGTATCGACAAACTCGGGTTCGCCGATGGCAATTAACAGGCGCTCTGCCGCCGTGGCATAGGCCGTAGGGTTTTTCTTGCAGATCTCGAGATATTCCTCAAGGCTGAACTCTTCTTCCTGGGTGCTCTCATACCGGTTTTTGAATTGCTGCAGTATGTTCATGGATAACCCCTCGCTCGCTGTTCTTCAGCTTTTAATGCACGCAATATCCCCGTTTCGGTTACGGTCGCCATGCCGGCGATTCGTTTTGGTTATAGGTGGAAGTGAGTAACTATACCGGCCGGTCGCGATCTGTGTCGGGTACCGGCCTGTTTAGTTGCAGCTTAGTTCACGGTCGCGAAGTTCGACAGGTCATTAGCGATTATGGTTCATTAAATTATGCTTTTTCGCCCGGAGGAAGCTATCGTTTAGTAAGTTGAAACACGCTCTCGGTGGCGCTTCTCAGGCCTTTACGCTTGGTGAAAGGGTGGTCGCCGGGCAAGGTGTTGGTCAGAATGTGCTCAATGTCGTAATCGGCAGAATAAAGGTTTCGCACCTCGTCATCGCTTACGTTAAACGGCGGTGCCTTAATGTTGGTGCTGTAGTCCAGCGTAATCAGCAGGATTCGGGTGCCTTCTGGAATAATTGCTGTTAGATGGTTCACGTATTTTTGGCGCATGGACGGCGGAAGGGCAATAAGGGCGGCGCGGTCGTATACTAAGCGTATGTGTTCCAGGTCAGCAGGTGCCAGCTGGAAAAAATCGCCACACCAAAGCTGAAGATTTTCATGTCGGAACCGTGTGAACGGCTCGCCCGGGTGTACCAGTGCTTTTTCGCCTGCCTCTGCGAAGAAATCCTTACAGGCGATTTCACTTAGCTCTACGCCAATAATGGCGTGTCCCCTATCGTGCAACCACCACATGTCATGGGCTTTGCCGCATAGCGGCACAAAAACGTCGGCTGTGCTGTCGCCAGACAGCTCTGGCCAGTGGTCATAAAGGAATTTGTTAACGGAGCCTTCATGGAAGCCTATTTCTTTTTTGCTCCAACGTTCATGCCAGAATTCGTGTTCCATGATCTTTGCTCCCATATTTGGACGTTTAATTCAGTCTACATTAAACCCGTTGCCCATTGATGCAGGGCGTGCATGCTTTGCAGACACGGTAAATCTTGCTTCAGATTCGTGAGTGGGCGTCTGTACAGTCAGGCTGGTCACTATTTGCCCAGTCAATGGGTTGTTATTGCCATTCCTGTAGTGATTTGTGTAGGACAATGTAAAAGGTTGCAAGAATCATGGGGCTCTATCTACCAAACTGTGTGCAGACAAACTACGTTACCCAGCTGTAACTATTCGGTAATATAAAAAGGGTGCTGACTGCCAAGGCAAGGTGCGGCGGACCCGGCTAGCAGCTTTAGGGAGTAACTGTGTGAAAGCAATTAAACATGTGGTGCTAACGCTAGGTGTTGTCGCCTTCGTGTCCGGGTGTTCCTCATTTCAGCATCGCAACCAGATGGCCTCATTCAACTCAGCCTATTCGTCCGGTGATTATGGCTCTGCGCTGGAGTCAGTGATTTTTGATGTAGGCGAAGGGGATGAAGTCGATTCCGAGAGTCATTTGCTTGAGCTGTTGCATCAAGGCGAAATGTACCGTTTGACAGGGCGGTATGAAGAGGCTGCGAAGGCCTACGACCTGGCAGAAGAAGGCATGAAATATCTGGATCAATCCGGGTTGCTGGAGAATGCAGCTGAAGGCTTTATGGCGGTGATGGTCAACGATGCCGAGCGCGATTATGAAGCCCTGATGTCCGAGGCGGTGTTGGTCAACACCTATAAAGGGCTGGCGTTTCTCGCAGCGGGTAACACGGAATACGCTCGAATTGAATTTAACCGGGCCAACGATCGCACCCGGCGTGCAGTGGATTATTTCCAGGAAGAAATTGCAGAACAACAGGCAGAACTGAAAAAAGAGGCACAGGATGAAGAAAGCAACGCCTCCATGGTGCGCAATAGCCTGAAGAATGAAGAGTTCCAGACGGCAATTTCAGATCACTACGGCGCCGCCTCAAGCTGGTCTGTTTTTTCCGAGTTTATCGTTCCGTCAAGCACCTACCTCCATGGCATGTACTTTCTTGCAAACGCCACAGGCGGTGCAGATTATGAGCGAGCGGCCACGTCGCTCAAAAGGGTAGCCAGGATGAGCCCCGACAGCGCCGTACTGCAGGCTGATGCCCGGCTGGCTACCGACCTTGCTTCCGGCAAGCAGGGCAGGTCGGGTTTGCCGCCCCAGGTTTGGGTTGTTTATGAGAATGGCTTGGGCCCGGTGCTGGAAGAAACCCGCTTTGACGTGCCCCTGTTGCTCTTCCGGGAGGATCAGCAATCCCTTGGTTATTTTGGTATCGCACTCCCCAGGTACGCAGAGCGGGCGGCGGTGCCCGGGCATATAGGCATGATGGGGGATACCGGCGAGATTGTTCATACAGAGCGTATCTCCGACATGGGCACGGTTATTCGTACTGAGATGAAAGAGCGTTTTGCAGGCATACTGACCCGCGCTGTGACCTCAGCGGTTATCAAGGCAGTGATTCAGAATGAGGCGGCCGGGCGGTTCGGCCCTTTAGGCCAGTTGGGCGCCGCGGCATTAACCGCCGCCACAACTCAGGCGGATCTGCGCGGCTGGCAGGCAATGCCTAACCATTGGCAGGCGGCGCGGATTGACCGGCCCGAGAGTGGCAAACTGACACTGCTGGACAATCTGGGGGATACCCTGGGGAATATCGACATTCCCCAGCAACCTTACACCCTGGTCTACATCAAGCGGCCGTCAATTCTGGCCCCTGCAACGGTTATCACCATGGACCTTCAAGGGGGCGCCGCCGCCACTTTTGCGCGACTGCCAGAGCAAACTGCAGAGCCCGCCCAAGTCTCGAGTATTCAGTAATTGATACTACACACCAAAACCACAGGATGTACGTTATGAAAAGGATTGTGTTTGCCAGCATGCTGATGCTGGGCATGGTGGGCTGTGCTACACCACCTGAAACCAGTCACTCACTGATTGAAAGGCAGGAGCTTAAGGTAGACCCGGAGGTCATCTATACCATGGAGGTGACCGAGCTTTTTCAGGAACGGCTGTCACAGCCTGGTGGCGGAAGCCTCCTGCAGGTGCAATTTGCAGTTGACGCAAGGTCGGATGCCGAGCTTGCCTGGAAAGTGACCTGGTTTGATGACAGCGGCATGAAAGTAAAAGGTGTCGGGGAAGGCTACCGCAGGGCAACTCTGCTGGCCGGGCAGTCACGGTTTTTTAAGGCCACGGCTCCCAGCCCCCGTGTTACCAGTTACCAACTACATCTTCGTGAACCTAAATAAAAGGAAAGTTATATGTTGATTCGTGCCATTGCAATTTCTGTCGGTATTGCTGTTCTTGCAGGTTGTGCTGCGCCTACCCGCTACATTGATCCGGCTGCAGATGATGGCCCGGTGGCCATGACTATGGATTACAGGGATTTTGAAAAAGCTGCCACCGACGCGGTGGAAGACATGCTTGCAAGTGGTGCCGTAAACAATCCCAATGGCGGCCGTTACATTATGGTTGTTAGCCGCATTACCAATGACACCATGCAGCGCATCGATACAGACCAGCTCACCAAAAAAATACGTGTGGCATTGCTACGCTCAGGAAAAGTGGTAACCACCACCGCAGTGGGTATCAATGGCGCGGAAGACGAAATGTCGATGAAGGCCCGTGAGCTGCGTAACTCCGAAGAGTTTGATCAGTCTGGCGTGCAGCGCAAAGGTACGCTCCAGGCGCCTGACTTGAGCCTTTCGGGAAAGATTCTTCAGCGTAATCACAAGGTAGGTAAAGAGCAGCAGGTTGAGTACTACATCCAGCTGTCACTAACAGATCTGGCATCGGGTCTGGCCTTCTGGGAAGGCGAAACCCCCATTATCAAACGCGGCTCGGATAAGTCCGTTTCCTGGTAAACAAAGAAGGCACGATTATTATGGCATTCCGTAAAACCCTGTTATCGCTCCTGATTGCCGGAACCGTCTCTCTTGCACCTGCGTTTTCAACATCCGCTTTCGCCAATGAAGATGTTTCAGAGCAGGCTCAGGCAGCTGAGAAAGATGCGCGCAAAACGCCCCCTTCGCCATTCATGGCAGTGGCCGAGGTAGATTCCGGAAACGAAAAAGTTGAAGAATTCCTTGAGGCACGGGGCTGGGTGCGTGGCGAGTCGGCGCAAAACCCCGGTGGCGGCACCTTAGTGGTGGCGAGCCAGGCAATCAGCGCAGACCCCACCAGCATATCCTTCAGTGAGGCACGAATTCTTGCTACCGAGGAAGCCTTCCTGCAGGCAATGGGTGAGTTAGTCTCTCAAGACGCAGTAACGGTTGGTGTATCCATGGCAGACCGTTTCCTGAAGGACGACTTGCCAGAGGATGTTCGGGATACCACCAGCCTTGATGCTCTCGGTAAAGCGGTTGCCGGCCGGGCTGCTGAGCTAACGATACAGGGGATGAATGCGCTTCTGGAAGAACTGGGAGCGGATGCTTCAGGCTTGCCTGAGATGAACGTAGCCGAACGCAAAAACATGATTTACGACGAGTTTGTTACCGAAACAACCTGGCAGGCAATGGGGCAGCTGTCTGGCGTTGGCGTGTTTGGCGTGATTGAAGAAGTCGGCGGCGACGGCCCGGTGAACAATGGCCGCATGAGCATTGTTGTGGTCAAAGCCAACCGCTTTAGCGAGTTTGGCCGTCAACTGCGCACAGGCGATGTCGCCCCGGGTCAGGCGATTCCGGTAGATGATATTCGGGCCAGGCTAAAGCCGCAGTTGAAAGAAGGCGTGCCAATGCTCGGTTACTTTGGTGCTCAGCCTGTTGTGGATGCTGAAGGCCGTTATGGTTTGTTGTCGTTCGGCATGGCCGGGCCGCAACTCACCCGGGGCACCCTGGATGAGTTTGAAATTACCGCAGAGCTTGAGGCTTCAAAGGAAATCGCAAAACTGATGGCAGATGGGTGGCTGGCGCAGTTTGCATCCATGACGGTTCAGGGTCAGAAAGAATCTACCAAGCGAAAGCTGAACCAGAAAGTAAAAGAAACCCGTGGCAACGGCCGCACTGAAATTAAGACCAGCCAGGGCATTGGCAAAATGGTCAACAATGTTCTGGAATCTGAGGCTAATGCCCGCTTGAAGGGTGTTCAGACAATTGCTGAATGGAACGCAGTGGACCCCGCAACCGGTCACCCGTACCTCGGTTTTGTGAAGTACTGGTCGCCACAAACGTCCGCCAAAGCTCAGGGGCTGAAAAAGAAGCCTGCAGCCAAGCCAGCGGCGTCCGGGTCTGCCAGCAAGCAAAGTGAAACCAAGCGGACGACTCGAAGCACTGGTTCCTTCGGAGAGTGGTAATGAGAGGCCTTTTATTGGTTTTCTTAAGCCTGTTTTCTGTAGCGGCGTTTGCCGCTACAGAAATTCGAACTGTGTCGGCCGAAGCAACCGGAATAGACCGTGAACAGGCTGTCTATAACGCGTTGGGCGAAGCTGTTCGCCAGGTGCGCGGAGCGCAAATCAGTGCCAGCCGTCAGGTGCGAAGTGCACTGACTCGGGTATCCCAGCGCACGGGCGATGGCCGGGAGTCCAGTACCACAATATCCTCCGGCCAGAAGAGCGAGACACGGGTGGCCTCCAACGGCCTAATATCTGGCTACCGCATCCTCTCAGTTACCGATTCCGGCGATGGCGGCGGCAAGCTTGCCAGGCTTGAGGTGGACGTGCCTGTGTATAAGGCCCCTGGCTCGTCTGCCCAAGATAACCGCTGGAGAATGGCCGTTTACCCGGTAGAAACCGCTCGTAGCCGCTACACGGTTGACCGTCACTCTTTGTCGGCGGAAGAGGTTTCCGGGCGTTTTACTCACTCGATCTCTGATGCGCTGGCCCAGTCGCGGCGGTTCGCCTTATTGGCCAGAGACAGTGAGAGCGCGATCTTCGATGAGCGCCACCGCATGGCCGGCGAGGACGTACCCGTCTCGGAAAAAGCCATGCTGGGCAACACGCTGGGTGCTGAGTACCTGGTAGTGACCCGTGTGTCAGATCTGTCGTTGGGCTCGGAACAACTAATCAGCAGCCTTACAGGTGAGAAAAGCACGATCGCAACCGGCGCTGCTGTTCTGGAGGTTCGTGTTGTTGTGCCGGCAACGGGCGGCATTGTCTGGAGCCAGACTCTGAACACCACGTCTTCAGAGCTGGGGCTAGCGCTCGATGGCACAAGCCATTCGGTTCAGAAGGTTTTTGACCGGATAGGCCGAGAAGTGGCTTTAAGAGTTATTGATGCAGTTTGGCCGCCGTTGGTGGAAAAGCAGCAGGGCGAGGAGTTGGTCATCAATATGGGTGGCGATCTGCTGGCACCGGGCGATACCTGGGAAGTGTTTGCTCTCGGCGACGCGGTTCGCAACAGTCACACCGGTGGTGGGCTTGGCCGCACAGAGACACGCATTGCTACTGTAGAAATCACTCGTAGCAGCCCCAAAATTGCATACGCTGAGGTGATTGATGGAAGCGTAGAGGGGGTTGGGCATGTTTTGCGGCGCAATGCTCAGGCATCCGCAAAGAAAAGTCCTGCAGAGGCCATTCGCGGTACCAGAACACGCACTTGCCTGCCTATCGATCCCTGCTAGCCCAAATGAGTGGTGTCGGTGGGTTAACCTGCAGTCTCTGACTGAAGGCAGGCTGGAGAAATTTCCCGCCTGCTTTCCACCTTTCCGAAATTTAAGCCATACTGGAACCCATAAACCCCAAGTTGTGGGAAATTCCATAGCTCCCGTAAAACAGGATGTTAAGTGGCTTCTTTTCAAGTTAAAGAGCGGCTTCAGGCTGCAGAAACCTGGATATTGGCAAATCCTAATCCTCCCCAAAGCTGGCCATGGACCTGGTTGTATAAAGTAGGGCGTTCGCTGTATGCGTTGATACGGGATGTCATCAGCGGGCAGCTAACACTGCATGCCATGAGCCTGGTATACACCACGCTGCTGAGTATTGTGCCGTTACTGGCCTTGAGTTTTTCTGTGCTCAAAGCCTTGGGTGTGCATGAGCGCATGGAGCCCTTTCTGTTCCAGTTTTTCCAGCCCATGGGCCCCCAGGGCGTTGAAATGGCGGAGCGCATACTGGGCTTCGTCGACAACATGAAGGTAGGAGTGCTCGGGTCTGTTGGCCTGGCGTTGCTGGTTTATACCGTGGTGTCTCTGGTGCAGAAAGTTGAGCGCTCTTTCAACATGATCTGGCGGGTGCCAGAGATGCGTTCGGTAGCGCAAAGGTTCAGTAACTATTTGAGCGTTATCATGGTCGGGCCGCTGTTGATGGTGTCAGCCGTAGGCGTTAGCGCAGCGATTTTTTCCTCGTCGGTCGTGCAAACGCTGATTGAAATCGAACCGTTTGGTTCATTGATCGTGATGGTTAGTCGCCTGATGCCGTTCTTCCTTGTGGTTGGCGCTTTCACGTTTGTGTACGTGTTTATGCCCAATACCCGGGTAAAGCTGCGTTACGGCTTTATTGCCGGCCTGGTTGCAGGGATTACCTGGCAGGCTGCAGGAATACTGTTTGCTTCTTTTGTGGCGGGATCAGCCAAATACGCCGCTATTTATTCCAGTTTTGCGATTGGCATTATCATGCTGATATGGATTTATCTGAACTGGATGATTCTGCTACTCGGGTCGAGCCTGGCGTTTTACCTACAAAACCCGGGCTCTGTAGCCAAGCGCACTCATGTCCAGCTTTCACCGGAACTGCAAGAAACAATCGCGCTGGCCCTGATGTGGCTGGTGGCTCGCCCGTTCAGCAAGGGCAATGAGGCGCCACAGCAAGAAGCTCTGGAACAACAATTGCGGGTGCCTGGGGAGGTGACGCGCGGGGTCAGTGACAAGTTGATTCGTGCCGGTGTGCTGTCACTGGCTGGCCAGCAGGGCGATCAGTTGGTGCCGGGGAGGGCGCTGGACTTGATTACCGTGGGCGATGTGCTGAACATTGTGCGCCATGATGAGGATCGCGTAGTAGACCGCCTGCCGCCTGTCTTTCCTGGCGAGCTGTTGAATGGCGAACGCGAGAACGAATCGACAACATTTGCGACGCTGCTGAAAGGTGAAGCCGGCTCCGGGATCAGGCCTTAGCCCCTTCGCCAAGCACCGCTTTCAGTACTGTTCGTACACGGCCTGTTTGTTCCTTGGTGAGGCGTACGACTGCCTCCAGCCCTTCTTCTGGCAGATTTCGCTGATGGGCATGTCGTAAAATCTCGCGGCTGCCTATTACCATGCCGTCGCTTAGTGCTGTGTGCTCCTGGTTTGGTGCCGGCCGTTCAGCGGCTATAAGGTATGTATGGTACTTTTCCGGCAGACTCCACTCCCTGGCAATGAGCTTGCAGGCTATCCATTGGTAGTGCGCCAGGGCCATGCGGATGAGCACAGCATCAGGCTCTGTGCCTCCGTGCAGTGCTCTGCATATTTGCTGAAGCTCGCGGTGAATAGTGATGTAAGCAAGGGCCGGTAACAAACCAACGGTGAAGTGAGCGCTGGTGTCCTCTTTTTGCAGCTTGGCAATACATTCTGCCGCTCGGGCGCATGTAAGCCCCCAGCGCCATGTTCTTTGGGCAAATATTGCCTCGCGGCTGTTTCGCGCTGCTACCATTGGGCGAACGACGGCCGCTGCAATCACATTTCGTATACCATCCATCCCCAGAACGAATACCGCCTGGTCGACCGACTCTATGATGTGGTCTCCGGTACGAAAATAAGGGCTGTTGGCAACCTGCAGGATCTGATCGGTTAATGCGGGGTCGCCCAGAATAATCTGGCTCAGTTTTTGGCGATCGCCAGACTCATCCGAGAGCGCTTTCATCAGCATGGGAAGCGTCATTGGCCGCCGGGGTAGCTCTTCCATTTTATTGTTTGTGAGTCGGTAATCGAGCTCTTGAAGCGCTTTGTTGGTAGAGGACTGTTTAGCTCGCAGGTTGGCGGGGCCAGTGTCCAGAAGCCAGCAAAAAAGGTTTTCTTCAAGCTGCAGTGTCAGGTTTTCGGCGTCTTTCGCCGTGTTGGTTTTTGCAGAATTAAACAGCCGTGCCTCAGAAGTCGGGGGAGCTGATGGTTTGTCTGTGGTAAAAAAGCCTGCAATCCAGGAAAAGAAGCCTGGCATTCGTTGCCTCCTGGCAAAACAGTCGTTAAAGAATACGTACCTTCGCTTCCGCAGTATAAAGATCCCCTACAAGCTTGCACAGACTAAACCCGCTTCATGCAGCAAACATTTATGCCAAAGCCCCGCCGAATACAAAGACCAGCTGGCAGATACCGGCTACCAGGCCCAGGGTTGCACCGACCAGGATCAGTTTAATTTCATCTTCCTGAAAACATGGGCGAAGCAGCTCCTGAAACTCTTCGGAAGAGAGGGCGGACATTCTCTCTACCATAATGGATTCAACCGCGCGGGCCCTATCGGCCTCAAATACCGGATTGGTAAAGGACGTTTTTGAAAGTTCGATGGCCTTTTCACCCACCTGGTTTTTCAGGGTGGCGAATCCCGTTGGGCCGAAAGCCACCTGAGTCAGCGCTTTGCCCATGCCCGCGGTTTCATCCACAACCGGCTTGATATGCTTCTTCACCATGTTACGGGCGCGATCGCCTTTGGGCCCTTCCATTATAGCGTTGATGATGTTGCCGACCGTCAGTATTTCGTGGGTCACTATGCGGCAGAAAGAGGCTGCAACCTCAGGTTGCCGTTTCAGGAACAAGCCCTGAATCGAGAGAGGGCCGACCTTTTTGGCATGCAAAGGGCGAAATATAACGTTCAGTGCAATCCAGTTGGTTGCCCAACCCACTAATAGCCCGAAAAAAGGCAGTACCCACCAGCTTTGCACGTGATACCAAACCGCCATCTGAACAAGGCCAAACAGAAAGCCGAAATAGAAACCGGAGTTAATAATAAACTTGAACTCGGCCTCGCCGCACTCCAAAAAGATACGGTTCAGCAATTGCTTGTCAGTAGCCAGTCTTTCAACCACCATGCCCTTGATATCTAACAGATCTTCTATGTTGTCAGAGATGTCGCCTATCAGATTATCAACCAGTTGTGGTGTGGATTTTCGAACCCTGTCGTAAACCATCTTCCTGGCAGAGGTGGGAAGGTTCTCCCAAAATGTCGGGTACTCTCTAAGCATCATCTCATCCACATACTCTTCGGTACGTGGCTCTACCGAATGGACAATGTGAGCTGCGAGGACTTTCGGATCAATCTGCTGAAAAATTTCCGGCACAGTACCGATTTTGGAGATAGTGGCGTCTACGCTGATGGCTGCCATTTTTCGGGCTTTTGAGGGAATGATGCCCTGCCAGCCCAGAAGAGGTGGCTTGCCGATAAATTCCAGTGGGAAGAAGGTCATTTTGATGGCCAGCCCATTGGTGATCCAGCCAATGAGTGCTGCAATAACGGGAATACTGAGGTATTGCCAGAACTCTGGGGTGGTAAGCAAACTTGTCATCCGGGGCTCGCACTCACTTTTTGTTTATATTTGCGGGTTGGATAATGTTTGGGTGACCAGTGCCTGTCAATGACCCGCGAGACCTCGAAAGGTGACAATATGGATCAGTCGCCTATGTCCCCCCATAACCACTGGCAAAGAGACATGGCCGCGACCGGGGCGGTTTCTGTTCTCAAAACCCTTGGGCCCAGGGCAACGGGCAGGAAGCCTTCTTTCTGTGCCAGTGCTATTTCGTCTGCTGTTAAGCCGCCTTCAGGGCCTATCATCAAAGCTATGTGGCCAGGCTTCGCAATGGATTCCAGTGACTGGCCAGTTCGGTGGTGTAACACCAGGCGCAGGTCGCACTCACGACTGTGTTCCAACCATTGTGCTACCGTCATCACTGGCGATATGTCAGGTACGCGGGCACGGCCGCATTGTTCTGCGGCGCTGACCGCAATCGACTGCCAATGACGTAAGCGTTTTTCTTCCCGGTCGCCTTTCAGTTTTACATCGCAGTGTTCTGTGGTTAGCGGCACTATGCGGGTGACACCCATTTCTACTGCTTTTTGAACGGCATAATCCATGCGATCACCCTTGGACAGTGTCTGGCCAAGGGTGATTTGCAGGGGCGATTCCGTGAGATTGGCCTCGGGTTTGCCGATAAGTACCTCCACCCGCTTCTTGCCGGCTTCGGTAATGGTAGCTGGGTAATCCCGGCCATCGCCATTGAACAATTTCAGCTCCTGGCCTGGCTGCATGCGCAATACGCGGCCGACATGCTGGGCGGCATTTTCATCCAGTTCCACGTGGTGCCCTTCGCTCAATGGCGAGCCGGTATAAATTCTGCGCATGGGTGTTTTACCTTGATCAGTCTCGAACGGCGATGTCGATGCCTTCGGTCGCGACTTGGGCCAGATGGCGAATCTGATCTTCGTTGATGACGTAAGGCGGCATGAAGTAAACCACATTACCCAGGGGGCGAAGCAAGGCCTGGCGGGTGAGAGAGTGCTGATAAACACGCAAACCACGACGCTCCTGCCAGGGAAAGGGCGTTTTGGAAGCTTTGTCCTTCACCATTTCTATCGCCAGGGTCATTCCGTGTTGGCGAACATCTCCCACGTTCGGGTGGTCGGCCAGGTGTGCAACCGAATCTGCCATGCATGCAGAGAGCCTTCGGTTGTTCTCAATAACATTGTCGTCCCGAAAGATATCCAGGGTTGCCAATGCAACGGCACAGCCAATGGGATTGCCAGTATAGCTGTGGCTGTGCAAGAAAGCCTTCAGGGTGTTGTAGTCATCGTAAAAGGCGTTGTAGACCGTATCTGTGGTCAGCACCACCGAGAGCGGAAGGTAACCGGCGGTCAGGCCCTTGGAAAGGCACATGAAATCCGGCGTGATTCCGGATTGTTCACAGGCAAACAGGGTGCCGGTACGACCAAAGCCCACGGCAATTTCGTCGGCAATCAAGTGTACGCCATAACGGTCGCAGGCATCGCGTAAAAGGGTGTGGTAAACAGGATGGTGCATGCGCATGCCACCGGCGCACTGAATCATGGGCTCTACCACCACAGCGCAGATTTCTTCGTGTTTTTCGGCCAGCAGAGCGTCCATAGCTAAAAACTGGCGGCGGGCGTAATCCTCGTCGGTTTCGCCAGCCTCTTTATTAAAAGCATCCGGCGAAGGCGCAGTAAGCACCTCCATCAACAGTGGTTGGTAGGTGTCTTTATAAAGCGGGACGTCGCCCAGAGCTAAAGCGCCCAGAGTTTCACCGTGATAACTGTTGCCCAGATTCACGAAGTTTTTCTTGTTGGGTTTACCCAGGTTTTTCCAGTAGTGGTAGCTCATTTTCAGGGCGGCTTCGATGGCCGACGAGCCATTATCGGCGTAAAAGCATTTATTCAGCCCCGGCGGGGTGACCTCGATTAATCGCTCCGACAGATTGATCACAGGTTCGTGGGTGAACCCCGCCAGCATAGCGTGCTCCAGGGTACCAACCTGCTCCTGAATGGCCGCGTTGATTCTTGGGTTAGCATGACCAAAAAGATTCACCCACCAGGAGCTGACAGCATCAATGTATTGATTTTCTTCAAAATCCTTGAGCCAAACACCTTTGCCGCTTTTTATCGGGATGAGAGGAAGGGATTCGTGGTCTTTCATTTGAGTGCAAGGGTGCCACACAGACTTGAGATCGCGGGCTACAAGGTCGGCATTGCGCATACTGGCTCTCCGATAGGGTGATGGTCAGGGAATCATAAATTGGCGGCTGTTAACCTTTTCGAATAATACAGTTAACAGCGGTTGCTGACTACTGTGCCGCGGAGGGCTGACTGGCTGGCCAATGCGCGTAGCTTTTTCTCATCCCAAAATCCCGCCATCATTAACAAAGGCTGTTTTATATGGAGTTTCAACTGACACACCCTTATCAGGCAGGCATCGGGCGGGTGCTTGAAGCTTTCTTCGATAAGGATCACATCCTTGAGAAAAATACCCTCCTGGGCGCGCGGAATGCGCGCGTGGCCGAACTGGAGAAGAGCGATGCTTCTGCAAAGCTGGTTGTAGAGCGGCAAATGACGTCTTCAACAGAGGTGCCTGGTATGCTCGCCAGCTTCCACCGGGAATGGAATCAGGTAAAGCAGGAAGAGCACTGGTTTCGCAAGAGCGACGGCGAGTGGCACTGTGAATTTCGCGTACATATTGAAGGCGTGCCAGCGAAGATCAAAGGCATGATGAAGCTGGAAGGGACAAAAGAAGCATGCACCAATTATCTGACACTGAACGTGCGGTGCGATGTGCCATTGTTAGGCAAAAAGATTGCAGCATTTTTGGCAAATGATTGCAGCGTTAAAATTGATCGAGAGTACGAAATCATACAGCAGATGTTATGATAATTAATCAAGGATGAAATTGACGCAAAGGATGCGACATGAGCAAAGCAGTTGTGCTTCTCGGAGACCTGGGCTCCGATCACGAAGGTTTCCCGCCTACGCCGGTATTGGCAGGCTCCCCCGATGTTCTGGTTGATGGCAAACCCGTCGCCCGCCTGGGCGACCCGCTGGCGCCGCACTCCAAGCCGAAACACCCGCCACACCCCCGCGCCATTGCTGGCGGTTCCAGCACCGTAATGATTAACGGGCAGCCTGCGGCGATAACCGGCAGTGCGGTTACTTGTGGTGGTGTGGCCATTGGGTCTGGTTCGGTGATTATTGGGGATTGATGTTTATCTGACCATTGTCGAATGATCAATAGCGCATTTTGTCAGTCGCCGGGGCTTGAACTCTGTGCAGCCGGTTTGAATCTGCCTCTGCGGCTAGTGAGTGGGGATAGAAAAGAAATTGAAAAACGTTTTTCGGAAAGGTTGTCGCCCGACAACCTTTTGAGTACTATTTGATCAGCGTAGCAGGATGCTATGAAAAGGAAACGTCACACTGATAAGGATATCGAGGCCGCTATTGCCCACGCAGAATATAAAGGCTGGCGGATTGAAATGCGAAGCGGCCATGCCTGGGGGCGAATGTATTGCCCTTTCAACGATACACAGTGCCGATGTGGCGAGTTTTGTGTGGCCAGTATCTGGAGCACACCGAAGAGCGCGGGTAACCATGCCCGGCAGATTCGTCGCATTGTGGATAAGTGCTCCGGGAGCCAGGACGAAGCAGGAGGAAATGGTCATGCATCGTGATTTTGATTTCTCACTGACCTTTGCGATTCCAGAGATTGCTCTCGATAAGATCGAAGAACGGCTATTCGAGGCCGGCTGCGATGACGCCATTATAGGCCTTGGTCAGAAGGGAAGGCTGGCCCTGAATTTCACTCGCGAGACGGTATCGGCCGAAACAGCAATATTGTCCGCCCTGCGAGACGTGAAACAGGCTCTTCCGCAGACTCGGCTGATTGAGGCTGCGCCTGATCTCGTTGGCATCTCTGATATGGCGAGGCTCCTGGACTTTTCTCGCCAGAATATGCGCAAGCTTATTCAGACCCATCTAGCCAGTTTTCCTCTTCCATTGCATGAAGGTACGTCTGCAATTTGGCACCTGGCGGATGTGTTGGTGTGGTTTTCGGATAAGCAGAACCGTTTCATTTCGCCCGACCTTTTAGACGTGGCGCGGGTTAGTATGGGAGTAAATATTGCGCGTGAAGCGGGGCGAGTGGATCTTAAACTGCAGACACAGTTGCAGGAAATCGCCTGACGGTTAATGCCCGCACAATGACAAAGCCCCCGACTCGGGGGCTTTGATCACAGCGGTCAGTGCGCCAGCACCCTGGAGAGGAACGCCTGAGTGCGTTCGTTTTGGGGGTTATCAAACACGTCGCCGGGCTTTCCTTGCTCTACAATCTGCCCCTCGTGAATGTAGATCACTCGATCTGCCACTTCCCGGGCGAAGCCCATTTCGTGGGTGACCACTATCATGGTCATGCCTTCCTTTGCCAGTTCGCGCATGACATCCAGCACTTCGCCGATCATTTCCGGGTCCAGCGCCGAGGTGGGCTCGTCGAACAGCATCAGGCGCGGTTCCATGGCCAGCGCTCTGGCGATGGCTACGCGCTGTTGCTGGCCTCCCGAAAGGTGGGTGGGGTATTTGTCGGCCTGGCTGCCGATGCCTACGCGTTCCAGCAGGCGCTCTGCAGTCGCGTTGGCGACGGTTTTCGGTGTGTCCTTAACTTTCTGGGGCGCCAGCATGATGTTCTTTTTCACCGTAAGGTGAGGGAACAGATTGAACTGCTGGAACACCATGCCGACTTCCTTGCGGATTTCCGAAAGGGCCTGCTGGTTGCCGCCTTTTGGGGCGAGTGCCTGGCCTTCTACCGACAGTTGTCCAGATTCAAACTCCTCCAGGCCATTCACGCAACGGATCAGCGTGGATTTGCCAGAGCCACTGGCGCCGATAACCACCACCACTTCGCCTTGCTCTACGGTTAAATCAATATCTTTAAGGACATGCAGTTTGCCGAAGTACTTGTTCATGCCCTTCATTTGCACAATCTGAGTCATGGGTCAGGTTCCTTCAGACAGAGGCCAGTCCGCGCCGTTCAATCAGGCGAAGAATCAGGGACAGTGAGAGGGTAATGGCCAGATACATAATCGCGACCACAAAATACACCTCAAACGCGGTGAAGGTGCTGGCAATGTAAACCTGGCCCTGGCGAACAAGCTCGCCTACGCCAATAACCGAGAACAGGGAGGTGTCCTTGATACTGACAATAGCCTGGTTGCCGAGCGGCGGTATCATGCGCCGGAAGGCTTGTGGCCAGATGATCGACCAGAATGTCTGAGTGCGCGACAGGCCCAGAGACAGCCCGGCCTCGCTCTGACCTTTGTCGATCGACTGTACGCCACCACGCACTACCTCAGAAATGTAAGCGCCCGAGTTTAGTGCAATTGCGGCAATACCGGCGGTGAGAGGGTCGATAGGGCCGCCAATCAGATCAGGCAGGCCGTAGAAAATAAACAGAACCTGAACGAGAATGGGGGTACCACGAAAGATTTCGATATAGGCCGTGGCAGGCCATTTAAGAAACCAGTTTTTGTTGATGCTGAGCAAACCGAAAACGATGCCCAAGGCAAAACCGATCAGCAGGCCGCCAAACGAAATCATCAGAGTGTAAGGAATGCCCTTGACGAGATAAGGGATAGAGTTGATGGCTGCTTGCCAGTCAAATTGGAACTGGGATTCCACAGTGTGCGTCTCCGCAGGGGGTTGAAACAGAAGTCGCCGGGGCTGAGTGCCCCGACGCTACAAAAGGAACGGGCCTGGTGGCCCTTCTGCCTTTACTTGTCTTCTGGCATTGGGCCAAACCACTTTTCGTAGATATCTTTGTAGGTTCCGTCTTCTTTCATTGAGGCGATGGCGTCGTTTACTTCGTCAACCCACTCGCTGCCTTTTTTCAGTGCAATACCATACTGCTGACCTTCGTACAGCTTGCCAACGGTTTTTACTTTGCCTTCACCTTTGGTGCGGGCAAAATAGCCCACGTTGGGAGCGTCGTAGAACACGGCGTCTACCGAGCGGGACATGAGTGCCATGTACATGTCTGAGCTACCTGGGTATGGCGTTACACCATCGTTATCGTCCAGGTTTTTCTTAAGAAAATCGTAGCTGGTACTGCCGATTTTAGAGCCGATTTTCAGGCCCTCAAGGTCAGACAACTCGGTTACATCGTCGTTGTTGCTACGCACCAGAATCCGCAAACCCGAATCGTAGTATGGGTCTGAGAAGTCTACGATCTTGCCGCGTTTTTCTGTAATGGTAATGCCGGCAATGGCGATATCGACGTTGCCCGTTTGCAGTGCGGGAATAATGCCGTTGAAATCCATCGTGTTCAGGTTGTAATCGAACCCGGCCCGATCAGCCACTTCGGAGATGATTTCCATATCAAACCCGATCATTTCACCGGATTCCTGGTCCATCATCTCGAAGGGAACAAAGCTGGGGTCGGTAACCACCCGCAGGGTTTCAGCGCTAACGGAACTTGCCGCTACGGTCAGTGCCAGGCCAGTGCCCAGTGTTTTCAGCCATTTCGTGCTCATGCTTTCTCCTTTTCTTTCTTATGTGGCTCCGTTTGCCTTATAAGGCAGGCCAGAAGGATCACTGTTAATGACTGTGGCTCCCGGGGAGCATTAGTGGAACTGCATCAACTGCATCTTAGACTATTATTTTGCTAGGCGCATGGAATCAAAGGGTTGGCGTGTAGGGCGGGGCATGGATTGCTCCCCCCCTCTCCCCGGCCCTCTCCCGCGAGGGGAGAGGGAGTAACCCTGTGCAAACCGGCAACATAGGTAACAGAACAAACCGGCAACATGGGTTACACAAGTTATCGTATGGGCAAGGAGTAACCCACTCGTGGGCTGGCGGCTTCTGCCAAGAGCTAAGGGGGAGTAACGCGTTAAGCCCCTCGCCCCTTGCGGGAGAGGGGTTGGGGAGAGGGGAGGAGCGGTCACCTCAAAAGGCAATCTTCTCCCGCTCACTAATCCCCAGATTCTTCCAGATACTAATGCTCGGCTCAGCCTGATTCAGGGTATAAAAGTGCAGCCCTGGCGCGCCAGCCTGCAGAAGCTTCTCACACATATTGGTGACTACTTCCTCACCGAACTTGCGAATGCTCTCTTTGTCATCGCCATAAGCTTCCAGCTGCTTGCGAATCCAGCGTGGTATTTCGGCACCACACATATCAGAGAACCGCACCAGGCTGGAAAAGTTCACGATCGGCATAATGCCGGGCACCACGGGCAGGGTTACCCCGAGCTTTTCCAGACGGTCGATAAAATAGAAGTAGCTGTCTGCGTTAAAGAAGTACTGGGTAATGGCGCTGTTGGCGCCGGCTTCTACCTTGCGGGCGAAGTTTTTCAGGTCTTCTTCAGCATTGCGAGCCTGGGGATGGAACTCCGGGTAGGCCGCTACTTCCAGATTAAAGTGATCGCCGCTGTGCTCGCGAATAAACTCGACCAACTCATTGGCGTAACGCATTTCGCCGGATGCCCCCATGCCCGAAGGCATGTCACCCCGAAGGGCGACGATTCGGTTGATGCCGTTGTCTTTATACACATCCAGCAGTTCTGCTATCTCTGCCCGCGTGCCACCGACGCAGGAGAGGTGTGGCGCTGTAGAAATGCCCTGCTTGTGCAGGCCGACAACGGTTTCAATGGTGCGTTCCCGGGTGGAGCCACCCGCGCCGAAGGTGACCGAGAAAAAATCCGGGTTCACTCCGGCAAGCTGATTTCGCACCGTTTGCAGTTTTTCTTTACCCGCGTCTGTCTTGGGCGGGAAAAACTCAAAGCTGAAGCGACGTTTAAACTGTTTCTGGGATTGCATCTTATTATCCGATCAGTACTTGTAGCTTTCCGGCTTGTACGGGCCTTCGACCGGTACACCGATGTATTGCGCTTGTTCCGGGGTCATCTTGGTGATGACACCACTGAAGCCTTCAACCATGGCGCGGGCGACTTCTTCGTCCAGTTGCTTGGGCAGAACCTGCACGTAAACGCCTTTGGCGCGGGCATCTTCCGGCAGGTCTGCGAACTTGCGTTCGAACAGGTACATCTGCGCCAGAACCTGGTTGGCGAAGGAGCCATCCATGATGCGTGACGGGTGGCCTGTAGCGTTGCCCAGGTTTACCAAGCGGCCTTCGGAAAGCAGGATCAGGTGGTCATTAACGGCCTTGTCACGGTAAATCACGTGAACCTGAGGCTTCACTTCGTCCCATTCCCAGTTCTTGCGCATAAAGGCGGTGTCGATTTCATTATCGAAGTGGCCAATGTTGCACACAACCGCGCCGGATTTGAGGGCCTTGAGCATGTGGGCATCGCACACGTTCATGTTGCCGGTGGTGGTTACAAGCAGATCGGTGGCCTGCAGCAGGGCTTTGTCTACGCCGGCTTCAGTGCCAGTGTTTACGCCGTTGATGTACGGAGACACTACTTCATAGCCGTCCATACAGGCTTGCATGGCGCAGATTGGGTCGGCTTCGGTCACTTTTACGATCATACCTTCCTGGCGTAAGGAAGCGGCAGAGCCTTTGCCTACGTCGCCGTAGCCAATTACCAGCGCCTTTTTGCCGGCCATCAGGTGGTCGGTACCGCGCTTGATGGCGTCGTTCAGGCTGTGGCGGCAGCCGTATTTGTTGTCGTTCTTGGATTTGGTAACGGCATCGTTCACGTTAATGGCGGGCACTTTCAAGGTGCCGTCGCGCAGCATTTCCTGCAGGCGGTGTACGCCGGTGGTGGTTTCTTCGGTTACGCCGTGGCAGTTGGCGAGAACGTCCGGGTATTTTTCGTGGAGCAGGGCGGTGAGGTCGCCGCCGTCGTCCAGAATCATGTTGGGTGCCCAGCCTTCCACGTCGGCGCCAATCGTGCGTTCCAGGCACCAGTCGTACTCTTCATCGGTTTCGCCTTTCCAGGCAAATACGGGGATGTTTTTGGCAGCAATTGAGGCTGCTGCCTGATCCTGGGTGGAGAAGATGTTGCAGGATGACCAGCGTACGTTTGCGCCCAGTTCCACCAGTGTTTCAATCAGTACGGCGGTCTGGATGGTCATGTGGATGCAGCCCATGATGTTGGCGCCTTTCAGCGGCTGCTCTGCTTTGTACCTTTCGCGCAGTGCCATCAAGGCGGGCATTTCGCCTTCGGCGATGGTGGTCTCTTTGCGGCCCCAGTCTGCCAGGGAAATATCGCGGACTTTGAAATCTTCGAAGTTGCTCATTCTGTTCTCCAGTTTGTTCTGTTTGGCTCGGGAGGTGTACTTCTCGGGCCTCTGAATTTTGCCTGCCGGCGGTGGGGATACCCCCACCACCTTGTTTAAATTTCGGCGAAAGCCATCTGGAATACGCCAAAAAACTCGTTAAATACCAGCAGCATCCTGAAGAGCTGCCGCGCGGTCAGTCTTTTCCCACGGGAACGTGGTAAAGGTTTTGCCGCCAACGGTCACTTCCTGCGGCTCGCGACCAAAGTGGCCGTAGGCTGCTGTGGCCCTGTACATGGGGTGCAGCAGATCGAGCATGTTGGTGATTGCGTATGGGCGCAGGTCGAAGTGCTGGCGTACCAGTTCGATGATTTTGTCGTCGCCGATTTTGCCGGAGCCGAAGGTGTTTACGGAGATAGAAGTAGGCTGGGCCACGCCGATGGCGTAGGACACCTGGATCTCGCATTTTTCGGCAAGGCCGGCGGCGACGATATTTTTGGCTACGTAGCGGCCGGCGTAGGCAGCGGAGCGGTCAACCTTTGAGGGGTCTTTGCCGGAGAAAGCGCCGCCGCCGTGGCGGGCCATGCCACCGTAGGTGTCTACAATGATTTTCCGGCCGGTAAGCCCGCAGTCGCCCACGGGGCCGCCGATGACGAATTTGCCGGTGGGGTTGATGTGAAACTGGGTGTCTTTGTGCAGCAGTTCCGCCGGCAGTGTGTGTTTTACGATCAGTTCCATCACCGCTTCTTTCAGGTCGGCCTGGCTGACGTCCGGGTCGTGCTGGGTTGAGAGTACGATGGCGTCTATGCCGGCCACTTTGCCGTTCTCATAGCGGCAGGTTACCTGGCTTTTGGCGTCCGGGCGCAACCACGGCAGTACGCCGTTTTTGCGGGCTTCAGCCTGGCGTTCCATCAGGCGATGGGCAAAGGTGATGGGGGCGGGCATCAGTACTTCGGTTTCGTTGCTGGCGTAGCCGAACATCAAACCCTGATCGCCGGCACCCTGGTCTTCCGGTTTTTGCCGGTCTACACCCTGGGCAATTTCCGGGGATTGCTTGCCGATGATGTTGATGATGCCGCAGGTGTCGGCGTCGAAGCCTACGTCTGAGGAGGTGTAGCCCACGTCTTTGATCACGTCGCGAACCAGGTCTTCCAGATCAACCCAGGCGCTGGTGGTGATTTCACCGCCGACAATGGCGACGCCGGTTTTTACCATGGTTTCGCAAGCCACACGGGCGTGTGGATCTTCCGTCAGGATGGCATCCAGAACGGCATCGGAGACCTGGTCGGCCAGTTTGTCCGGGTGGCCTTCGGAGACCGATTCGGAGGTGAACACGCTGTAGTCAGACATAGGTTTGCTCCTCTTGTGAGCGTTTTGAAATCTTGCCGGCGCCTGTAAGGTGTTACAGGTTCCGGCCGCAAAAGTTGTTTTCAGCGCGTAAGTACTACTACTTACGCCAATATCAAAATTTTTTGATATTCCTCTCGGGGCGTTTGCGATGCTCAATCACCGCAGCGGTCTGTGGGTTTTCCAGAACTCCCTTACCTGAATCTGAAACCCGTTACGCAAGCCGATAAATAATTGCTCGCCGGCTTTCAGGCCGGCTTCTGCAGCCCAGGCAGTCAGTTCTTCCGGTTCGAAGCCGAGCCAGAGGTCGCCGCAGTTTTCTTTTGCCCAATCCTGGTCGTGGCTGCACAGGTCGCTAACCACCAGGCAACCGCCGTTGTTCATCAGTGCCGCAGCATCCAGAAAAATATCGGCCGGGCTGGGTACGTGGTGCAGCACCATATTGGCCACTACAAGGTCAAACGCATCGCCGCGGGCCAGTAGTGTGTCGGTTACACCTTCAATCAGATCAATGTTGTGCAGGCTTTCATCGGTGCAGGTGCGCGTTGCTTTGGCGAGCATATCCCGGCTGTTATCCAGGGCTACAACGTGTTCGCAAAGTTCGGAAAGCACGGGTAGAAACCCGCCTTCGCCCGGGCCGATTTCCAAAGCGGTTTGCCATCTTGTTTTTCGCGTGCGCTGGCGGATCATGTCTTCTACTGGCGCCGCGTACAGATCAAACGCGGCAATCAGTTCTTGCTGCTCCCGGAACTGCTCTGAGTGCCGGGAGAAAAATGCCTGCGACTGGTCCGCACGCTGGTTGCGAATGGATTCAATCTTTTCCTGCAGGTGCGCAGGTAAAGGTGCACGATCTACCGCCTCAAAAATCTGGCGAATGGTTTGGTCTGTGGCCTTTTCGTTATCCAGATGCAGCGGGCGGCGATAAAAAATCGCGTTGCCTTCACGTTGCGGCTCCAAAAGCCCCGCCTTGTGCATCACCTTCAAGTGATGGCTCATGCCGGATTGGCGCATATCAAAGAGCTGGCTCAGCTCCAGTACGCCAAATGTATCGCGGCGCAGCACCCGCAAAACCTCCAGGCGTAACGGGTCGCCACTCGCCTTAAAAATAGGGGCGAGCACGTCTACGGAGGAAATTTGGTTAGCGTGTGTACTTAAACTTGTCATGGTTGCGAAGTGTAAGTGGGTTGGAGTGCTCAATCAATAGCCATATCAAAATTTTTTGATATAGATTTATCATTCTTTGAAATCAATCTCTTTCGGTAATCCGAGTAGGGATATTCACACAGAAACGGCACGTCGATTTGCCCCGGCACACCGTAATCGGCGAAAATACGCGCCAGATTTTTGAACAGCTTTTTATTGCCCCACGAAAAGCTCAGGATTTCCTTACTATCCCTGAAAAACATTGGAGAAACGTTAATGCCATCTCGTAAAGATCTCGCCAACGCCATTCGCGCGCTGAGCATGGATGCGGTTCAGAAAGCCAAATCCGGCCACCCGGGTGCGCCCATGGGCATGGCGGACATCGCCGAGGTGCTGTGGAACGATTACCTGAGCCATAACCCGGCTAATCCACAGTGGGCTAACCGCGACCGTTTCATTTTATCCAACGGCCACGGCTCTATGCTGCAGTATTCTTTGCTGCACCTGAGCGGGTACGACGTTTCTATTGATGACATCAAAAACTTCCGCCAACTGCATTCGAAAACACCAGGCCACCCGGAATACGGTTATACCCCGGGCGTAGAAACCACCACAGGTCCTTTGGGGCAGGGGCTTGCAAACGCAGTAGGCTTCGCATTGGCAGAGAAAACCCTGGCGGCGCAGTTTAACCGCCCGGGCCACGATGTTGTTGATCACTACACCTACGGGTTTCTGGGTGACGGCTGCCTGATGGAAGGTATCTCCCACGAGGTATCCTCTCTGGCAGGCACTTTGGGCCTGGGCAAGCTGATCATGTTTTACGACGACAACGGCATTTCCATTGATGGCAAGGTTGATGGCTGGTTTACTGACGATACGCCAAAGCGATTTGAGGCCTATGGCTGGCAGGTTATTCCGGCGGTTGACGGTCACAATGGTGAGGCAGTGCGTACGGCGATTGAGCAGGCCCGCAGTAATACCGACCAGCCTTCATTGATCTGCTGCAAAACCGTTATTGGTTTTGGTTCGCCGAACAAGCAAGGTTCTGAAAGCAGCCATGGCGCACCGCTGGGTGATGACGAAATTACACTGACCCGCAAGGAGCTGGGCTGGGAGCACGGCTCGTTTGACGTTCCGGCTGACATATACAGCGCCTGGAATGCCAAAGACAAAGGCGCCAGTGCAGAAAGCGCCTGGAACGACGCCTTTGCGGCTTACGAAAAGGCCGAGCCCGAGCTGGCTGCAGAGCTAAAGCGCCGCATGGCCGGAGATCTGCCCGCCGATTTCTCTGAAAAAGCTCAGGCATACATTCAGGAATGTCAGGACAAGAGCGAGACCATTCCCAGCCGCAAGGCCTCCCTGAACACCCTGAATGCATACGGCCCTATGTTGCCAGAACTGCTGGGCGGCTCCGCCGACCTGGCGGGTTCCAACCTCACCATCTGGGGCGGCACCCAAGGCGTAACCAAAGAAGACGCCAGCGGCAACTACATTTATTACGGCGTGCGCGAATTCGGCATGGCCGCCATCATGAACGGCATTGCCCTGCACGGTGGCTTTGTACCTTACGGCGCAACCTTCCTGATCTTCATGGAATACTGCCGTAACGCCGTGCGCATGGCTGCACTGATGAAGCAGCGTTCTATTTTTGTCTTTACCCACGACTCTATTGGCCTGGGCGAAGACGGCCCCACTCACCAGCCGGTTGAGCAACTTGCCAGCCTGCGCACCACGCCAAACATGAGCACCTGGCGCCCAGCCGACGCAGTAGAATCTGCTGTCGCCTGGAAGTCTGCTTTGGAGCGCACAGATGGCCCAACGGCCATGGTTTTCTCCCGCCAAGGTCTGCCCGGCCAAGCGCGTGATGCACAACAGTTGGCCAACGTTGCCAAGGGTGCCTACGTGCTATCTGACAGCGACGGCGAGCCGGATCTCATCCTGATTGCGACCGGTTCCGAAGTTGGTTTGGCACAAGACAGCGCCGCCCAGTTGCGAGAGCAGGGCCACAAGGTACGTGTGGTCTCCATGCCATCTACCGATGTGTTCGATGCTCAGAGCGCGGACTATAAGCAGCAGGTTTTACCGATTGAGGTCACTAACCGCATTGCCATCGAAGCGGCCATTGCCGACTACTGGTATAAGTACGTGGGCCTGGATGGCCGTGTGGTGGGCATGACCACCTTTGGCGAGTCTGCACCAGCCGGTGAACTGTTCAAGGAATTTGGCTTCTCAGTGGACAACGTACTGGAAGTGGCTGCAGAACTGCTGGACGCCTGATGACAGATTCCGCGCCTTTTCGTGTTGCGATCAACGGGTACGGCCGTATTGGCCAGTGCGTGTTGCGTGCCTTGTACGAAAACGGTTTTCGCGATCGCCTGCAGGTGGTCGCGATTAACGAGCTTTCTGATATTGACACCATTGCGCATCTAACCCGCTACGATTCCACCCATGGCCGGTTTACGGGAAGCATCGCGGTGCAAGGTCAGGACCTTGTCATTAATGGTGATGCTATTCGAGTGCTTCGCCACTCAAATCCTGCAGAACTGCCGTGGCATGAACTGGATATCGATCTGGTGCTGGAATGCTCCGGTGCCTACACAGACCGGGCAACGGCGGAACAGCACCTCCACGCGGGCGCGAAGCGACTGTTGTTCTCCCAGCCCGCAGAATCGGATGTCGACCGCACTGTGGTGTTCGGCATTAACGATGCGGAAATTGCAAGTACAGACAAAATAGTGGCCGCAGGTTCCTGTACCACCAATTGCCTGGTGCCTGTCATTACCGTGCTCGATAAGGCTTTCGGTGTGGAGCAGGGCAGTACCACCACCATCCACGCCGCCATGAACGACCAGCCGGTAA